>NZ_JAAEAH010000008.1 GCF_010998615.1 Myxococcus sp. CA023
TCCGTCCCCTCCCCCTCCGTCACCTCCCGCGTCACAAGCCCGCCCTCCCCTGGAAGCCCCGGGCGTGGAGGCGTTGCTCGCCACCGTCCAGGGCCGCCAGCGCCGGTACCTGTGGCTCCAGGGCGGCATGCTGGGCGTGGCCACCGTGGCGCTGCTGCTGGTGGCCGGCGGCTTCCTGGCGCTGGTGGCGCCGCGCGCGGGCGCGTCCCTGCTGTGGACGGCGCTACCGGTGGGCGTGGCCGTGACGTGCGTCTTCGGCCTGTGGCTGGCGCGCCGCCGCGTGGGAGACGACGTCCTCACCGCGCGCCTGGTGGGCGAAAAGCGCCCGGAGCTGTCGCTGGACGTGCTGGCCGCGGTGGAGCTGATGCGCGAGCCGGACGCGCCGGGCAGCGGCTCTCCGGCGCTCGCGAGCGCCTTCCTCCGGGAGATGGACGCGCGGGCGCGCACGGTGGATGTCCGCAGCGTGGTGGACAGCCGCCCGGTGCGTCACGTGGCCCTCGGCGCGGGCGGCGCGCTGCTGGCCCTGCTGGTGCTGATGGTCGTGCTCGGTGACCGCTGGTCCGCCGGCATGGCGCGCATCCGCGAAGTGGCGGCGAGCCCCAAGGCCCAGGCGCAGGTGGAGCCCATCACCGGCGACATCGAATTGACGTACCGCTACCCCGCGTACACGGGGCTGGCCCCGCGCACGGTGCCCGGAACGAACGGTGAAGTCAGCGCGCCGGCGGGGACGGAAATCCTGCTGAAGACGCGCTCGGACCGTCCGGTGGAGCGCGCGGAGCTGGTGGTCAACGGCCAGGCGCTGCCGCTGAAGGTGACAAGTAACCGGGACCTGGAGGGCAGCTTCATCGCGAAGCAGTCCGGCCACTACCGCTTCGCCTTCTACGGCGCGCGGGACAAGGCGCTCGCGGTGGGGCCGGACATCGCCCTCACCGTGGAGGCGGACAAGGCGCCCGAGGTGTCGCTGCTCACGCCCACGGTGGAGCTGGAGATCGACCCGGGCGACCAGGTGGCGCTCAAGTACGAGGCGTCGGATGACTACGGGCTGTCCGGCATGGCGCTCGTGTTCCGCGCGCCCGGCGCCCAGCAGGAGACGCGCGTGCCGCTGCCGCGCGAGGACGGACGGCGCCACCGGGGCACGTACTCGTGGAGCCTGGGCAACCTCAAGCTCGACCCGGGTGACCGGATTACCTACTACGTGGAGGCGCAGGACAACGACGCGGTGGAGGGCCCCAAGAAGGGCGTCAGCCGCACGCAGGTGCTGCGCGTGTACTCCGCGGCCGAGCACCGCCGCGCAGCGTTGGAGAAGGCGGAGCAGCTGTGGGGCCGGATGGTGGACCACCTCGCGGACCGGCTGGAAGGCCCGGAGCGCGCGAAGCAGAAGGACCCGCAGGCCATCACCGCCGGGGCCACGGTGGACACCAGCGGTGAGAGCCTCGTCGCCGACATGAAGACGCTGGCGCAGGAGCTGGCGCGCGAGCGCGACGTGCCCATCGAGTTGGTCTCCGCGCTGAGCAACATCTCCGAGTCCCTGGGCAGCCACATCCGCGGCACCGCGGAGCTGCGACGGCTCTACCTGCGCACCCAGCGCGCCCGCGGCGAGGACTGGGGCACGGGCAACCGCCTCACCGCCGTGGTCAACGAGGAGATTACGGAGCTGGAGAAGGACATCCTCTACCTGGAGTCGCTGCTGGACCGGCAGAAGCTGGAGGCGCTCCAGGAGATGGCCAGGCAGCTGTCCAACGAGCGGCGCGAGCTGGCGAACCTCATCGAGCAGTACAAGTCCAACCCGGACGAGGCCGCGCGCCAGGCGGTGATGGAGCAGATTCAGCAGCTCAAGTCCCGCATCCAGGAGCTGATGCAGCGCATGGCGGAGATGCGCAAGGGCATCCGCGACGAGCACCTCAACGCCGAGGCCCTGTCCGAGATGATGAAGGACCAGGACCTGCGCAGCGCGCTCGACGACGTGGAGAAGCTGATGCGCGAGGGCAAGGCGGACGAAGCCCTGGCGAAGCTCCAGGAATTGGGCATGCAGATGGATGAGATGCTCGAGAACCTGGACCAGGCGGGCGACGAGTTCGGCGGCGAGCAGCACCCCGAGCTGGCGGAGAAGTTCGGCAAGTTCATGGAGGAGCTGCAGGGCACCGTGCAGGAGCAGCAGCGCGTCGCGGACCAGACGAAGCAGCTTCGCGACCAGGCCCGCTCACAGAACCGCGAGCGGCTGTCGGAGAAGGGCGAGTCCATGAAGGACAGCCTGATGCGCAAGGTGCAGCAGGCGCAGGAGGACTACAAGGCGTTGGAGCCCAGTCAGCTCAACAGCCGCGCCGCGCGTCCGCTGGAGGAGGCCCAGTCCGAGCTCCAGAACGTGGAGAACGCGCTGAAGGTGAACGACTACGACCTGGCGGCGGAGGCGGCGGCGCGGGCGGAGGACGCGGCCCGGCAGCTGGCGATGATGGGCGAGCAGCAGCGCCACCTGGACGAGATGTTCGGCAACCCGGAAGAGGTGGTGAAGCAGTCCACGGAGCTGGCGCAGCGCCTCAACCGCGACGCGCGCAACGTGTCGGAGGTGAACCGGCAGCTCCAGTCGCTCTTCCCTCCTCCGGGCTCGCAGCTGTCGCAGCAGGAGAAGCAGCAACTTCAGCAACTGGGCGAACAGCAGTCGCAGCTGGAGGAGCGCGCGCAGGGCCTGCGTCAGCAGATGGAGGAGATGCAGCAGATGGCCCCCATCTTCGGCGAGGAGGCCACGCAGCAGATGGAGGGCGCCGGCCAGCGCATGGGTGAGGCCGCCCGCCGGATGCAGGGCAAGGACCCCGGCCGTGGCTACGGCGAGCAGCAGGCGGCGCTGGAAGGCCTGCGCCAGTTCCAGCAGCAGATGCAGGAAGGCCAGCGCGGCGGCAAGGGCGGGCTCCCGCTGCCCATGGGCATGGGCCGCCGCCAACAGGGCAACGGGAGAGACCCGAAGCAGAAGGTGGAGCTGCCGGACGAGGATGCCTTCCAGGCGCCGAAGGAGTTCCGCAAGGACCTGCTGGACGCGATGAAGCAGGGGGCTCCGGAGAAGTACCGGGAGCAGGTGAAGCGCTACTACGAGGAGTTGGTGAAGTGAGCCGCCACGCGCTGAAGCATTCCTCCGGATTCGGGGCCCTCGTCGCGGCGATGGCCGTGGGGCTCCTCTGCGTGCCTCAGGCGGCGTGGGCCCAGTCCAGCTCGCTCAAGGACGAGGTGAAGGAGCGGCTGGGCCGCGTGGAGACGGAGCTGGACGACTGGGACGTGCCCGGCGCCCGGCGCGAGCTGTCCGAGGTGGAGAAGCTCCTCCCCGCCGACGTGGAGCCGCTGAAGTACTTCCAGGGCCGGGTGGCCTTCGAGGAAGGCCGCTACGACGACGCGGTGGCGCTCCTGGAGGGCGCCAACATCGAGGACAAGCCGGGCAGCTACCTGCGGCTGGCCAAGGACACGCGCGCCATCATCAAGGGCCACGAGCGCGCGGAGAGCGAGCACTTCATCTTCCAGTACCCCAAGGGGAAGGAAGCGGTGCTGGTGCCCTATGCGCTGGAGACGCTGGAGGGCATCCACCGGGCGATGAAGGAGGACCTCGGCTGGACGCCGCCGGGCGGCAAGATTCGCGTGGAGGTGGTGAGCAACGCGCGCGAGCTGGCGCGAGTGAGCACGCTGACGGAGAAGCAGATTGGCACCACGGGCACCATCGCCATCTGCAAGTTCAACAAGCTGATGGTGACCAGCCCCAAGGCAGTGGCGCGCGGCTACGACTGGCAGGACACGCTGGCGCACGAGTACATCCACCTGGTCATCAGCCAGATGAGCCGCAACACGGTGCCCATCTGGTTGCATGAGGGCCTGGCCAAGTTCCTGGAGTCGCGCTGGCGCGGCAAGGCGGGTCTGGCGATGACGCCGTCCACGCAGGCGCTGCTGGGCAAGCGGGTGAAGGCGGACACGCTCATCCCGTTCGAGAAGATGCACCCGTCCATCGCGCTGCTGCCCACGGCGGAGGACGCGGCCACCGCGTTCGCGGAGGTGTTCTACGCCATCGACTACGTGCACAGCGTCAAGGGCACGGCGGGTCTGCGCGCCATCATCCAGGAGCTGAAGGCCGGGCAGAAGGACCGCAAGGCGGTGGAGACGGCCATGGGAATGCCCTTCGCCCTCTTCGAGAAGTCCTGGCTGGCGCACATCAAGAAGCAGCCCTTCCCCACCGAACTCCTGCCGCGCGAGGACCGCGTGGTCCTGAAGGAGAATGCCAAGGGCAAGGTGAAGGACGAGAGCGAGAAGAAGGGGCGTGAAATCTCCTTCGGCGACTTCCAGGAGGTGACGGAGGTGCCGGCGCGCAAGTTCGCGCATTTGGGCGAGCTGCTGCGCGAGCGCAACCGCGTGAAGGCCGCGGCGGAGGAGTACGCCAAGGCGCACAAGCTGGTGGGCGACAAGTACGAGTCCGTGTCCAACAAGTACGCGCTGGCGCTGCTGGAGCTGCGGCGGCTGGACGAGGCGGAGGGCGTGCTGCGCGGCAGCCTGCGTGTGCACCCGGGCTCACCGTCGACCAACGTCCACCTGGGCCGCATCCTGCTGTACCGGAAGGACTACTCGAAGGCGAAGACGGCCTACCTGGAGGCGCTGGCGTCGGACCCGTTCGACCCGGAAATCCACCTGGCCCTCACGCGCATCCACGGCTCCATGGGTGAGACGGCGCTGGCGGGCCGCGCGCGGCAGGCGAGCGCGCTGCTCACCGGCCTCAAGGTCGAAGAGGTGGACCGCGTGGCCCAGCAGTTCCTGCGTGACGAGAGCGGGCTGTCGGAGATGAACGTGTCGGGCACGCCGGACGCGGAGGCACCGAAGGAAGCGCAGCCCGAAAAGCCGGACGCGGGGAACTGAAACGGGCTCCGTTACGCCTCGACGCCCGATTCCTTCGCCTCGACAGCCAACGGCGTGACGACGGCCTTGCGGCTTCGGCGAACCTTCTCGTCGCCTCCATCCCTGGAGCTTCACGGGAGCGGGCATGCGCATCTTACGCAGGCCGCTCCGTGACTGAAGTCTCCACCATGCCTAGCTTCCCGCACGGGAGGCTCCATGGAGGTCCATTCCCTCATCTCGCTTGCCGCCCAACTCATGGAGTGGGCCGGCGTGGGCAGCATGGTGCTGGGAGCCGCCTTCGCCCTCGTGGTGCTCGCCACGCGGCAGCAGCTCCCCGCCGGTGAGGCCTACCGCCGATTCAGGCTGAACCTGGGCCGCGCCATCCTGCTCGGCCTGGAGTTCCTCGTCGCCGCCGACATCATCCGCACCGTGAGCCAGCGCCCCACACTGGATGGCGTGCTGGTGCTCGGGCTCATCGTCCTCATCCGGACCTTCCTCAGCTTCACCCTCACCGTGGAGCTGGAGGGACGCTGGCCCTGGCAACACCGCGAGGACATCGCCGGTCCTGTTCATCCCCCGCCAACGTCGTCCACCCCGCAACACCATGCGCCGCCCGCGCCCGACTCGCCACGTCCGGTGAAGCACTGAACGCAGTGGGTCGGCCACGTGGGCAGCGCCACCGTCATCCGCCGCACCCTGCCCTCCCTTCCCGTGAAGTGGCGCACGGACGCGTCTTCTCGCGCCGTGCATCCCGCTCCGACGCCGCTCCAACGTGCGCGCCCGCCTTTCCTCACGCACAAGGAGCAGCACCCCATGAAGCATCCCCTCCCGGGGCTCGTCCTCGCCGCCTCGCTGATCACCCAGGGCGCGTCATTCGCTCAGTCCGGCATGCCCGACAGCCCGCCCTCCCAACAGGACACGGTGTCCGTTCAAAAGGGCATGGCCACGTACCGCGGCTACACCGCCCCCACGGACGAGAAGGCGCTGCTCGACCGGTTGCACCTGGCGAACCAGCACGAAATCAAGTCGGGCCAGCTCGCCCAGCAACGCTCCCAGAATCCAGACGTGAAGGCCTTCGGCACCATCATGATGAAGGCGCACACCGCGCTGGACCAGAAGCTCACGTCCTACGCGCGCAGCAAGGGCCTGAAGCTGGCCGAATCCCCCAAGCCGATGAACGACGCGGAAGAAGCCTCCATGGCCAAGGACAAGGCCACGATGGAGCAGCTCCAGGTCATCCGCGGCGCCCCCTTCGACTCCGCCTATCTGGCCTCACAGGTCACGGGACATGACGCCGTCCTGGGCATGGTCCTCACCGCCCAGAAGGCCATGCCCAAGGCCACGCCCGAGCTCGCCGCCCTGCTCGACGACCTCAGCAAGCAGGTGCCCGCCCACCGGCACCAGGCCTGGAACATGCTGGGCAAGCTGGGAGGCGACACGGGCGTGGGCGGCTCCGGCCCGGCGCACCCGCCCCCGCCGAAGCCCTGACCCGAAACGCGGCGCACCTTCACACGCCATACACACCTGAATCCCGATGATGAAGACGGGCACGCGCACGAGGCATGATGGTTCGCATGATGCCTCGGACGCTGACCCTGACCTTCGTCGTCACCGTGAGCGCGCTGCTGACCGGCTGCTTCAGCGACACGGACACCATCTGCGAGAAACGGAAGGAGTGCTTCACGGACACGCTCAACGTCCAGTCGTGCGAGGACGACCTCAAAGCCTGGATGGAGCGGCAGGACCAGGACCGCCGCAGGGACCAGCTCGCCGCGTGCGGGGACTGTGTCGGCAGCAAGACCTGCTCGCAGATTCGCACCGCCTGCATCGGCGCCTGCTTCGGCGTTCCCTGAGCCCTGAACGACAGCGGGGCCCGCATCTCACGATGCGAGCCCCGAGTCCTACGACATCACGCAGCGGCTACTTGCGCGTCCACTGGTCCAGCCAGCCCAGGACTTCGTCGTGCCACTGCACGCTGTTGGCCGGGCGCAGCACCCAGTGGTTCTCTTCCGGGAAGTAGAGCAGCTTGGAGGGAATCCCCTTCCGCTGGAGCGCCGTAAAGGTGCCCAGGCCCTGCGTCTCCACCACGCGGAAGTCCTGCCCGCCGTGGATGACCATCATCGGCGTCTTCCACTTCGCGACGTGCTCAATCGGGTTGTGCTTGCTGTAGCCCTCCGGGTTCTCCCACGGCGTACCCTTGTGCTCCCACTCCGGGAACCACAGCTCCTCGGTGTCGAAGTAGCCCATGCGCTCGTCGAGGATTCCGTCGTGGTTCACCAGGCACTTGAAGCCGTCCGGCCAGTTACCGGCAATCCAGTTGATCATGTACCCGCCGTAGCTCGCCCCCAGCGCGCACATCTTGTCCTGGTTGATGAAGCTGTAGCGCTTGAGCGCCGCGGCCAGACCCTTCTGCAGGTCCTCGAACGGCTTGCCACCCCAGTCATCTGAGATGGAGTCGGTGAACGCCTGCCCGTAGCCGGTGGAGCCGTGGAAGTCGACCATCACGGCCACGTAGCCACGCCCCGCGTACACCTGCGGGTTCCACCGGTAATGGAAGTGATTGCCGAACGAGCCCTGCGGCCCACCGTGGATGATGAACGCCAGCGGGTACTTCTTCTTCGGGTCGAAGTTCACCGGCTTCACGACGTAGGCGTGAACCGTCTCGTTGTTCCAGCCAGGGAACGAGAACTGCTCGAAGTCACCGAAGCGGATGCGGGCCAGCGCGTCCTGGTTCACCTGGGTGAGCTGGCGCGACTCCGAGCCATCCACGTTCATCACGTGCAGGTCCGCGGGCGAATCCAGGTCGTCATACACGTAGACCAGACGACCACCTGCGGCCGGCTGCGGCGCGTCCGCGGCGCCATCCTTCGTCAACTGGGTAGGCTTCCCCGTGGCCACATCCAACGCGAAGATGGGCTGCTGGCCCACGTGCCCGGCGCTCGCGAAGAGCGTCTTGCCGTCCGCGCTCCACGCGAGACTGCCGACGGAGCGGTCCCAGTCCTGGGTGAGCACGCGCTCCTGACCGCCGGGCCAGGTGCGGAGGATGACGCGGTAGCGGTCCGCCTCGAAGCCAGGGCGCGACATGGCCAGGTAGGCCAGCGTCTTGCCGTCCGGGCTGAACACCGGGCTGGTGTCGGTGGCGCGGTTCTTCTCCGTCAGCTTGCGCGGCTTCGCCTTGCCATCAATCGGCGCGACGAAGAGGTCCAAATCCGTGGACCAGGCCTCGGAGCGACCCACGTCCCGCGCGGCGAAGACGATGCTCTTGCCGTCCGGCGTGAAGGTGTACTCCTCCGCGCCGCCAAAGGGCTTGGAGGGGCTGTCCGCGTCCATGCCCTTCATCACGTCCACGGGCGCGCCGCCGGCCACGGGGACGACGAAGACGTGCGAGCGACGTCCGTCCTTCCACGTGTCCCAATGACGCGCGAAGAGCTTGTCGTAGGTGCGGCCGGTGGCCTTGCGCTTGGAGCGTTCCTCCTCGCGCTGCGGGGTGCACTCCAGCGTGGGGCAGTCCGGGAACACTTCCAGCGCCACGGCCAGGCGCGTGCCGTCCGGCGACACGCGGAAGGCGCCCACGTCCAGGGGCAGCTTCGTCACCTGCACGGCCTCGCCGCCGTCGATGGGCAGGCGCCACACCTGCGAGGAGCCGCCGCGCGAGGACAGGAAGAAGAGGCTCTTGCCGTCCGGCGCCCAGGTGGGCTCGGAGTCCGCGTCCGGATGCGAGGTGAGCTGGCGCGGCGCGGCGTTTCCGTCGACGCCGACGAGCCACAGGTCCGTGCGGCCGCGGTTGGCCTCCATGTCCGTGGTGCGCAGGACGTAGGCGACCTGCTTGCCGTCCGGCGAGACGCGCGGGCTGCTCAGCCGGCGCAGCGAAATCATGTCGTGGTGGGTGAACGGCTGGGGCCGGGCCGGCGCCGGAGTGGCGCTCAAGGCCAGGGCCGCGAGAAGCGACAGCGGCAAGGGAGTCTCCTGGTTCAGTCGCCCCGCCGTCACCCCACCCGAGGGGTGCGTCACGGGCACGGTTGTCGGGGGTGGACGCTGCCTGCTACGGCCCGCGCTGTCCACCTCCGCGTACCCGGGGTACCACCCACGCGCATCCCCGGCGCACTCCGCCATGACGCGGCGCTTCGACGCGGTTAGACACGGGCCCATGAGCGAGCCCATCACCGTCCGCGTCTGGTCCGATTACGTCTGCCCCTGGTGTTACGTGGGCTACGCCGAGGTCCAGAAGCTGAAGAAGGAGTACGACGTCCAGGTCGACTGGCGTCCCTTCTACCTGCGCCCGGAGACGCCCCCCGAGGGACTCCCCCTGCCGGATTACGTGCGCGAGAAGATGAAGGACCCGAACAACCCGCTGAAGCTCCGCGCCCAGGCAGCCGGGCTCACCCTGGTGATGCGGGACCTCACCCCGTCCACCCGCCGGGCCCACGAGGCCACCGAGTACGCCCGGGAGCAGGGCCGGCTGGAGCCGTTCCACGCCGCCCTCCTGCGCCGCTACTGGAGCGAGGGCCAGGACCTCTGGCAGTGGGACACGCTCCGCGGCGCCGCCCAGGAGGCGGGCCTGGACCCGGACGCAGTGCAGCGCGTCGTCGAGGAGGGCCGCTACACGAAGGCCGTGGAGGACTCCATCCAGGAGGCGCGGACCATCGGCGTCAACGCGGTGCCCACCTTCGTGCTCGGGGAGCGCTTCGGGCTCCAGGGCGCGCAGGAGTACTCGGTGTTCCAGGAGGCCATGCGGCGGCTCGGCGTGACGCCCCGCGCGCAGCCCTGAGCGTCAGAGCCCCTTGAGCAGCACGAGCATCCGGCCGAGCGTCTCGTCGCCCCCGCTCCCCGCCAGTCCCTGGGCCAGGGCGTGGAGCTGGGGCGCCTGCTCGACGTGCTTGGCGATGAGCTGGAAGCACTCCACCGCGGCGGCATCGAGCCGGGCCCGTGACTCGGCCGTGTCCGCCGCGACTTCCGCACAGAGCGCCACCACCGTGGGGTGCCCGAAGAGCGTCCAACAGAGGACGGCCTCGCGCAGCGCCATGCGGAACACGTAGTCCAGCACGCGCGGCGCGTCCGTGAACGGGTGGCGCAGCCAGTGGTTCATCGCGTGGTGACGCAGGTACTGCTCCACCCGCTGCGTCAGCCCGGGTGATAGCCGCGCGCGGCGCTCCGAGTAGCGGCGCCATGCGTCGTCGGGCAGCAGGTCCGCGCCGCCGTAGGACTCCAGCACCAGCTCCACCAGCGTGAGGAACCGCTCGCTCCGGACCGCACCCAGGCGAGACTTCAGCACCGCGGCGCAGATGCCCACCCACGGGCCTCCGGGCAGCGACAGCGCCGCGAAGCCACCGTGCAGCGCGGTCAGCGCCTCGGGCAGGGAGAAGGTACGCAGCACTTCCGCCAGCAGGGCCTCCGCGCCCTCGCGCGCGTCGCCGTGGAACACCTCCGTGCCCCGGAAGTAGAAGCCGTCCAATCTGAGGCCCAGCTGCCCCAACGCGAAGAGCCTCGCGGCGAACGGCAGCTCGCGGCGCTGGAGCACCGACAACGCGGTGGAACGCACGGCCGCCGCGTGCTGCGTCCACGCGTCCTCGGAATCGCCGCCGCCCAGGGACCGCGCGCTCTCCGGACGAAGCGCGAGGTCCTCGGACACGGGCACGGTGTCCACGGCGTCCTCCGCCAGCAGGCACAGGCGGGCCACCTCCGGACACGCGAGCGAGCCCGTCACCTCCAGCCCGTGCGCCCAACGCGTGGCGACTCGCGGGAAGGTGGCGCATGCATCCGGCAGCGCGGTCTCACCATAGGCGCGGTGCAGTGAGCACGTCTTCCGCGCATCCAGGAACACGCAGTGCCCGTCCTCGCGCTTCGCGATGACGGCCTCGTCGCCGGGGCTGGCGTCGGGCTCCGGCCGGATGAAGGTCTCCACCCGCTCCGCGTCCGGCGTGCCCGCCACCGCTTGCTTCAGGCGCTGCAAACGCGGCTCGCTGACGAGGACGACGAGCCCCGCGCAGCAGGTGTCCTCGCAGGCATCCGCGAGGCACCTGAAGCGCGTCATGTACCGGGGCGCGGTGGCCGTCATGGCGACACGCTACTTCCTGCCCAGCGCCTTCTTCACGAAGCTCCAGAAGCCGCCCGCGCGCTCCTTGAGGTCGGCGCCGCGGCGCTCCTCGGCGGCCTTCACGGACTCCTTGCTGACCTGGAGCTGCTTCTGGAGTTCCTCCGGCGAGTAGCGCGTGGCCAGCGTGGCCTTCACTTCCTTGCGCGTGGAGTACTCACGCGCCTCCACGTGCAGCACGCATTCGGAGTCCAGCTTGAGCGTCACCGCCACGCGCACCGAGCCCTTGGGCCCCTTGGGCAGGCCTTCGATGCGCACGGTGCCCAGGTACTCGTTGGCGGAGATGTGGCTGTCCTCGCCCTGGAAGATGGACAGCTCCAGGAAGACCTCGTTGTCCTTCGTCGTGTTGATGGCGAAGGAGCGCTGCGCGGGCAGCGGGCTGTTGCGCTCGATGACGCGCTTGAAGGCGCCACCGGGCATGGCCACGCCCACCGTCATCGGCAGCACGTCGATGAGCACCACGCTGCTCACCTTGTCCACGGAGCCCGAGTAGAGCGCCGCGCCCAGGGCCACGGCTTCGTCCGCGTTGACGCTGGCCTGCGCGCCCTTGCCGAAGAGCGACTTGAGCTTGTCGCGCACCAGCGGCATGCGGCTCATGCCGCCCACGAGGATGATGTCGTCCACCTCGGCGGCCTTCAGCTTCGCGTCCAGGAGCACGTCGCGCACCACGTCGATGGTGCGACTGAGGAGCGGCTCGCAGATCTTCTCCAGTTCCTGCCGGCTGAGGACCACGCGCAAGTCACGCGGCCTGCCCGAGTCGTCCATCATCAACATGGGGATGTGGACCTCGAAGGTGCTGCGCTCGGACAGCCCCATCTTCGCGCGCTCGGCCGCGTCACTCACGCGCGACAAGGCGATGCCGTCCCCCGTGAAGGCGATGCCTTCCTTCTCCTGGAAGCGCGCCAGCAGGTAGTCGACGATGAGGTTGTCGAAGTCGATACCCCCCAGGAAGATGTCGCCGCCGGTGCCGAGCACCTCGAAGACGTTCTTCTCGATTTTCAGAATCGTGGCGTCGAAGGTACCGCCGCCCAGGTCGTAGACGAGGACCTTCTTGTTGAGGTCGCGGTTGAGGCCGTAGGCGAGCGCCGCGGACGTGGGCTCGTTGAGGATGCGCTCCACCTTGAGGCCCGCGAGGATGCCGGACTTGCGCACGGCCTCACGCTGCGGCTCGGAGTAGTACGCGGGCACCGTCACCACCGCGCGCTCCACCTTCTGGTTGAGGTGGGTCTCCGCCATCTCCTTGCACTCGCGGAGGATGATGGCCTGCACCTCTTCCAGCGACAGGGCCGTGTCCGCCAGACGCACGGCGGCGCGGCCAGCGGAGTCAGGGACGATGTCGTAGTGGAAGCGCTCGCGGACCTGGTTCACCACGGCGCTGTCGTAGGGACGGCCAACGAGCCGCTTCGCGCCGTAGATGGTGTGCTGGGGACGCAGCACCAACTGGTTCTTCGCGCGGTGGCTGACCAGCAGCTTGTTCTGCGCGTTGAGCGAGATGACGGAGGGAATCGTGTTGTAGCCCTCGCGCGAGCGCAGCACGAGCGGTCGGCCGTTGGAGAGCAATGCCACGCACGAGTTCGTGGTGCCCAGGTCGATGCCGATGACAGGCCCCGTGCCGTTGAGCGGCACCGGTGGAGGCAGGAACACCGTCTTCGGCAGGCCGTGTTCATCCAGGCCGGGCGCCTGCGCGGCGGCCTTGGCCACGGCGGGCGTGAGCACCGAGGGCGTCGCAGCCGGCTCCGGTGCCCGAGGCGCCTCACGGCGCACTTGGGGAAGCCCTTGAGGAGGAGGCGGCGGAGCCGCGGGCGGCGGAGGCAGCGGACGAGCCGCCATGGGCGGCTGCACCGGCGCGGGCGGAGGAACCAGCGCCGCGCGCGGCGGCGGTGGAGGCGCGACGGGAGGTACTTCCTCCACGTCCTCGGACAGGTCGAAGTCGAAGTCGATGCCACCGCCCCCCGCGCTGGCCGGAGAGGGGGCGCGCGGCGGCGGAGGCGGCGCCTTCCCTGCGTCATCGGACAGGGCGAAGTCGAACTCGAAGACGCCCCCCGCCGAGACAGGCGCGGGAGGAGGCGCCGCCGGTGCGCGCGGCGGTGGAGGCACCACGGGCGGAGGCGGACTCACGTCCTCGGTCAGGTCGAAATCGAACTCGATGCCACCGCTCCCCGCGGGAGACGTGACCGGAGCCGGCGGTGCCTTGGGTGCCACCGGGGCACGCGGCGGCGGTGCGGCCTCCGCATCGCTCAGGTCCAGGTCGAACTCGAAGCTGCCGCCACTGGAGACAGGCGCCGGCGGAGGTACCACGCGCACGGGTGGAACCGCGGGCGCACGAGGCGGCTCAGCGACGGCGTCACCCAGGTCGAGCTCGAACTCCAGGGCCCCACCACCCGCTGGCGCGGACGACGGCTCGACCTCCAGGGAGATGCCGACCTCGATGGGCGGCTCGTCGAGCGGCGCGCCCATGGCCACGGGCGCATCACCCGACGGGCTCTCGATTTCGAACTCGAAGCCCGGCAGGGACTCATCGATGTCCAGCGCGGCCACGGGCGGAGGCGGCGTGCTGGCGATGAGCTCGTCGAGCGGAATGTCCACGTCATTCACGGCCACCGGAGGCGGCGGCGAATAGGAGATGGGCACGCGGCTCGGAGGCGGTGTCCTCGGCTCCTCCACCACCGACGGAACCAGGTCGAGCGGCTCGTCCAGGCTCGGCGCGGAGGAACCACCCTCCGGCTCCAGGTCATCGAACAGGGAGTCGAGCGCGATGCCACCCACATCCGCGGGCGCGGCGGCGGGGCGCGCTTGCACAGGGGGCGCGGGACGGGCCTGGACCGGAGGCGCGGGACGGGCTTGCGTTATGGGCGCGACGGCGGGCGCGATGGACGGCGCAATCGCGGGCGCCACGGACGGCGCGATGGACGGTGCAATCGCGGGCGCCACGGATGGCGCGATGGCGGGCAGGGGCTGAACGGCGGGCGCGCTGGAATCCGCGACGGTCTTCCGCATCAACATCATTTCGACGAGCGCGCGGCTCGCCGTGTCCAGCTCCTCGAACTGCAACCCCATGCCCGGAGGCCCCGCGGGGTCACCAACTTCGCGGACCCAGCGGACCAGCGCGGAGCCACGCAGCACCCGCACGCCTCCCGCAATCTGCACCTCGAACTTGACGGGGGTCCCCACCGCCTGCGGGGTGCGCGAGCGGATGAACATCCCACCCGGGCTCAGGTTGGTGGCGAACTCCTCCGCGAAGCTCCCCACGCTCTCATGTTTCAGCTTCACCAGCAGGCCAACTGCCTTCCTGTCCGTGGTGCGCCTGCCTTGATCCATGGCGAGGACAATCGCGGTACGCGCCCCGCCGCTCAAGTAGGTTTTGACCCCTCAGTCCCCTGCCCCGCGAATGGCGTCGACAGGTGGGCAGACCACCTACCTGCACCCTCCTATATCCTCCGTGGCGTCCCTCGGGAGCCCTCATGAGCGCCATCCCTCTCGCAGTCCCAGGCCCCGCACGCGCGGGCTGGCTCGTCGACCGGCGGCACGACCTGATTTCCACTGGGGGCGGCCTCGGGGTGAGCCTGGCGCTGGTCGGACTCCATGTCTAGGGCGGCGTCAGCAGCCTGCTGTTGTGGTGGGCATGGGTGCTCGCGCTGGATGGGCCGCATCTGTTCGCCACGGTATCGCGGACCTATCTGGATGCGCGGGAATGGCAGACACGGCGGCGCTTGCTGCTGGGCAGCCTGGCGTGGTTCGCGGCGGGCCCGGTGTCGTTCGGACTGTCTGCGCTGCTGGGCACGAAGCTGCCCTTCGCCCTCTTCATGACGGCGGCGGCGCTCTGGGCCTACTGGCACGTGGTGCGGCAGCACTACGGCATCATGGTGCTGTACCAACGCAAGAGCGGCGAGTCGCTGCCACTGGACCGGCGGCTCGACAGCGTGACGCTGTACACGGGGCTGCTGGCGCCCTTCGTCGCGTTCGCGGTGTCACATCCGGGCGCGCGCAAGCAGCTGGGCCTGGTGGGTCCGCCCACATGGGAGCCGGTGGTGGCCGGAGCCTGCTTCGCGACCGTGCTGGCGCTGGTGGTGCTCTACGCGGGCCGGCAGGTGCAGCGACACCGGGCGGGTCTGAAGGTGAATGGTCCCAAGCTGCTGATGATGGGCGCGGCGATGGGACTGTCGGCCGTGGTGTTCTGGCCTCCGTTCGCGGCACGCATGGACTTCATCATGTTCGCCGTGGCGGTGACGGCGTTCCACAACGTGCAGTACCACAGCGTGGTCTGGTTCTATCACCGCAACCGCTACCACGCGGCGGGCGTGGACCCGGCGCCGTTCGGCTGGGCGCCGAAGGTGAGCCAGCGCTTCATCCTCTACGCGGTGTGCGGCATCGTCTTCACGCTGCTGTACCGAGGCCTGGGCTGCGGCTTCGGCGCGCACCCGGGCTGCGGCGGCTTCGACTTGAAGGTGCCCCTGGGCGCGGGGCTGACGCTGCGCAACCTGATGGAGTGCTTCATCTGGGGCTTCGCGCTCCACCACTACTACCTGGATCAAAAAATCTGGCGCGTGAGCCGGGACACCGGGTTGAACCGGGACCTGAAGCTCGGGGCGGCACCGGCCGCCTGACCGCCGGCCCGCCTGGCGCCCAGGAGGTGACATCTGAATGCCGGAACCCAGGCACGGCCCGAATCCGGTGATAGCGTGCGCCGCGAATGAAGCGGATTCTCTGGGTCCTGGGTGCAGCCTTCGTGCTGCTGGTGGCGTCCGGCGCGGGCGCCTTCTTCTGGATTGAGCAGCAGGCACGCACGGCCGCGGCGCCTCCTGGCGCGGACGTGGTGGAGTTCACCGTGCCCAAGGGAACGTCCGGGCGCGGCCTGGGCACGCTGCTCGAATCGCAAGGCCTCATCCGCGACGCGCGGGTGTGGCGCTGGCACTTGTACCGGCGCGGCAGCTTCTCCCCCAAGGCGGGCCGCCATGAGGTCAGCGCGTCGATGACGCTGGCCGAGCTGGCCACGGAGCTGGAAGACAACCCCATTCCCGAGGACGTCCCGTTCGTCGTCGTCGAGGGCTGGCGCCTGCGCGACACGGACGCGGCGCTCGTGGCCGCGGGCTTCATCAAGCCGGGCGCGTACATCGCCGCGGCCAGCAAGCCCAAGAACTTCACCGCGCCCTTCCCCCTGCCCTCCACGGGCACGCTGGAGGGCTACCTCTACCCGGAGACCTACGGCGTGATTCCGGGCAAGTTCGATGTGGAGGCGCTCATCCAGCGTCAGCTGGACGCCTTCGCGCAGCGCTTCTACGCGCCCAACCGCGATGCCATCACGAAGAGCGGTCGCACGCTGCACGAGGTGGTGGTGATGGCCTCCATGCTGGAGCGCGAGGAGCCGCTGCCCGACCAGCGCCCCCTGGTCGCCGGCATCCTGTGGAAGCGCGTGGACAAGGGCTACCCGCTCGGCGTGGACGCCACGTCGCGCTACGAGCTGGCGCAGTGGAATGACCGCGTCGCCTTCCTCAAGCGCCTGCGGGATCCGCAGGACCCGTACAACACGCGGCACAAGAAGGGCCTGCCGCCCGGCCCCATCGGCGCGCCCACCGTGGCCTCGCTCCAGGCCGCGATGTTACCCAAGCCGAGCGAGTACTGGTACTACCTGCACGACGCGCAGCGCATCCTCCGCCCGTCGCGCAACGCGGAGGAGCACGAGGCGCTCCGCCGCAAGTACAACGTGTACTGAGGCATGAACTCAGCGCCCCTGGAACACGGGGGCGCGCCGTGCGGCCGCCGCGGCCAGTCCCTCGCCCAGGTCCTGGCTGCCGTAGCTCTCCGCCTGAAAGCGCGCCTCCTCCTCCAGCGCGCGCTGAAGCTCCGCCCTGTCGAGCCCCAGCCGCTGTTTGAGCGCACGCACGGCGAGCGGCGCGTTCGCGGCAATCCGTCCCGCGAGTTCCCTGGCGCGAGTGAGCACCTGTCCCGCCGGCGCCGCCTCCAGCGCCAGTCCCAGCTTCACCGCTTCCTTGCCATCGAAGCGGCGGCCGGTGAGCAGCAGCTCCGCGGCGGTCTGCGCTCCCGCCCGGCGCGGCGCCAGGTACGTGGCGCCCATGCCCGGATGCAGGCCCAACTGGACGAAGTTGAGCGCCAGCTTCGAGTCCTCGGCCACGAGGCACACGTCACACGCCAGCGCCACGCACAGCCCCGCGCCAATCGCGGGCCCGTCCACCGCCGCGATGACGGGCACCGGCAGGTCCAGCACGCTGAGATAGCGCGCATAGAAGCCAAGCATGAACGCGCGCGCATCCTCGAAGGACACCTGGCGCAGCCGCTCCAGCATCTTCAGGTCCCCACCGGCGGAGAACGCGCCTCCCGCCCCGGTGAGCACCACCGCCCGGACATCGTCACGCCCCTTCAGCTCGGCGACGCGCGCGCACAGCGCGTCTCCCAGCTCGGGCGTCATCACGTTGCGTCGGGCGGTGTCGTTGAGGGTGAGAGTAGCGACGGCACCCTCCACCTCGAGAAGGACCTCTGCGGCAGGAGCGGACATGGCCGCGCACTGTAGCGGCCCCGGCCGCTACGGCACCACGAGCCTGAGGAAGGCGTCCTGATTCCAGGTGTCGCCCGCCCCATCGCGCTGCCAACCGGTGACCGCGAGCCCACGGCCCGGCACCGCGGCCACACCCGCGATGGTCAGCGAGCACACCCCGCTGGCGCAGGGCTGCGCCTCCAGCGTCTGCTCACCCAGCCACGCCCCTGAAGCCGCGTAGCGCGTCAGCACGCTGCCACACGTCACCGCGACGCCGCCCGAGTCCTCCACCGCGACAGACGCGCCCAGCTCGGTCACCGGCCCACACACGGGCTGGCGCACCCAACCCGCGCTGCCATCCGCGCCCGCCGTCAGCACGAAGGCCCCCGAGGAATCGAGCGACGCCTCGCCCCACGCCAGCAGGCCGCTGAAGTCACCCGCCGCCACGAGCGTGCCATCCGCCGCCACCGTCACCGAGGTGATGCGGCCCTTCACGCCCGGCAGCTCCTTGCCCCACAGCAAGCGCCCGGACGCATCGAACGTCAGCACCACGAAGCCGCGCACACCGGGCGCGCCGAACGTCTGACCGTCCACCTCCAGCGCGTCCACGAGCTGTCCGGCCAGAATTGACTGTCCCGAAGGCGCCAGCGTCGCCGCGTGCAGCGCGGTGTCCATGTTGGCGCCGTGGAATCGCCGCGTCCACAGCACGGAGCCGTCCGCGGCGTAGCGCGTGAGCACGGGGTCCTCGATGAACTCCCCCTCCCACTCCTCGCCCGCGGCCAGCACGCCGCCCTGCGCGTCCGCGGCGATGGCGTAGACCTTCTGCCCCACGCGGTGCTGCCACACCGGAGTGCCTTCCGTGTCGAACTTCACCAGGAAGCCGTCCTGCGCCTCGCCGAGTCCGAAGTCCGCTGAGTAGAGGAACGCGTTGCCCGACAGGAACGTCGCCGCGTCGCTCGCCGCCACGCGCGTGTCGGAGAAGCGGTTGCGCCCCCACTCACGTGACCAGCGCGGCGTCCCATCCGCCGCGTAGCGCGCAAGCGTCAGCGCCAGCTTCTCGCCTTCCACGGGCTCGCGCTCACCGTCCTGGCGCGGCGTGCTGTACACCACCACCGCCACATCTCCAGTGGGAGCCGTGGCCACGCCCGTCCCGACGTCGTCCTGGGGCCCACCCACCACCAGGTTCCACGGCGAGGCCGCGGCCGGAATCGGACGCTGAGGAAGCCCGCTGGGGTCCTGCGGCGCCGTGGGCGTCACGGCCACCCCCGGTGTGGCTTCGTCGCCGTCACGCGGCGCTTCGACCGAAGTCCCCCCGTCCCCGCGGCTCTCTCCGCACCCTCCCGCCACCCACAGCAGGGCAACTGGAAGAAGCCCCGTCCAGAGGTTGCCACGCCCACCCCGCCGCCGAAATGACCCCATGACACGCTCCAAGGAGCCTGCTCCCGTCCACCGGAAGCGAGGCCCTGGGAACCTAAGCAGCGTGTCCAGCCCCCGGCATTCCCCCCCAGCCCAGGGGCACTGTCACATGGCAGGGGGGCGTGCAGGCGATCAGCGCGCCCATGTGCCCCAGCGTGCCGGGGTGTGCGGCAGCGGAATAGGTCTCCCCCCGAACGGTTGGCAGCGCACGCCCTGGCACAGGGGTGGCGGAATCCTTTGGTCCCAGCGCCGCCCACGAATTAAGAGAACCCTTCCATGGAAAGCGCCGCCCCCGACTCTCTGCCCGTGCCCGACGCCTCAGGCGACGACCTCCGTGCCGTCGAGGAGCTCGCCCAGGCCCGCAACGAAATCGTCGCCCAGATTGAAAAGCGCGTCGTCGGTCAGCGCGAGGTGGTGGAGCACCTGCTCATCTCCCTCTTCAGCCGCGGCCACTGCCTCTTCGTGGGTGTGCCGGGCCTCGCCAAGACGCTGCTCATCTCCACGCTGGCGGACGTCCTCAACCTGTCCTTCAATCGCATCCAGTTCACGCCGGACCTGATGCCGTCGGACATCACCGGCACGGACATCCTGGAAGAGGACCGCACCACCGGCCGGCGCACCTTCCGCTTCCTCCAGGGTCCGCTGTTCGCGAACATCATCCTGGCGGACGAGGTGAACCGCACCCCGCCGAAGACGCAGGCCGCGCTGCTGCAAGCCATGCAGGAGTACCGCATCACCGCCGGTGGCCGCACGTACCCGCTGGAGCTGCCCTTCCTCGTCTTCGCCACGCAGAACCCCATCGAGCAGGAGGGCACCTATCCGCTGCCCGAGGCCCAGCTCGACCGCTTCATGTTCCTGGTGGACGTGGGCTACCCCACCGCCGACGAAGAGGTGCAAATCGTCAAGAGCACCACCGGCGGTCCGCAGCCGAAGCTGGAGAAGATTCTGTCCCCCGAGCGCATCCTCGCGCTCCAGGAGTTGGTGCGGCGCGTGCCGGTGCCGGACCACGTGGTGCGCTACGCCGTGGAGCTGGTGCGCCACACGCGGCCCAAGGAGCCGGGCGCGCTGGACTTCATCGCGAAGAACACGTCCTGGGGCGCGGGCCCCCGCGCCAGCCAGTACCTGGTGGTGGCCGCCAAGGCGCGCGCCATCCTCCACGGCCGCTTCGTCGCCACCGTCGAGGACGTGCGCGCCCTGGCCCGTCCCGTGCTGCGCCACCGCGTGCTGCCCAACTTCACCGCGGAGAGCGAGGGCATCACCTCCGTGAAGCTCATCGACCAGCTCCTCACGGTGGTGAAGGGCTAGCCAAGCCCGCGCCATGCTGCTCGACGCCCAGACACTGGCCCGCCTTCAGGGAGTGAAGCTGCGCGCCCGCGCGGTGATGGAGGGCGTGTTGTCCGGCCTCCACAAGAGCCCGCATCAGGGGCAGAGCGTGGAGTTCGCGGAGCACAAGGAGTACGCCCCCGGCGACGAGCTCCGCCACCTTGACTGGAAGGCCTACGGCAAGTTCGACAAGTACTACGTCAAGCGCTTCGAGCACGAGACGAACCTGCGCGCCGTCATGGTGGTGGATGCGTCCGCCTCCATGGGCTACCGCAGCGGCGCGCTGAGCAAGCTGGACGTGGCCACCACGCTGGCGGGCGCGCTGTGCTACCTGCTGGTGCGCCAGCAGGACGCGGCGGGCCTGGCGCTGCTGGCGGGCGGCAAGTGGAAGGACGTGCCGCCGCGCGCGTCGGCCGGGCACCTCAACGTGCTGCTGGACACGCTGGAGCACACCGAGCCCACCGGCACCACGGACCTGGGCAGCGCGGCGGACCACCTGGCAGAGGTGTTGCCCCGGCGCTCCAGCGTCATCGTCCTGTCGGACTTGCTGGACGAGAACCAGGACGCGCTGCGCCGCATCCTCGCGCTACGCCAGCGGAAGAACGATGTGTCCGTGTTCCACCTGGTGGACCCGGCGGAGCTGACGTTCCCCTTCGACGACCCCACGCTCTTCATCGACATGGAGGGCCAGGGCCGCATCGAGGTGAACCCGCGCGAAATCAAGGAGAGCTACCTGGAGGAGTTCAACGCCTTCCTGGCGAACGTGAAGGCCGCGTGCGCCGAGGCGGACGTGGACTACGACCTGGTGCGCACGGACGACAAGCTGGATGACGTGCTGCTGCGGTACCTGTCGCGGCGCGGGAGGCGCCGGTGACCTTCGGCAATCCGTGGATGCTGCTGGGCGCGCTGGGCGCCCTCATCCCCCTGCTGGTGCACCTGTTCGACCGGCGCCGTCCCCGTCCGCACCCCTTCGGACCGCTGGCCTTCGTGATGCGCAGCCAGAAGCGCACCGCCAGCCGCCTCAAGCTCAAGCGCCTGCTGCTGTACGCGCTGCGCACGCTCATCCTGCTGGCCATCCCCATCGCCCTGGCGCGCCCCGAGCTGACGCGTGACGCGGCCGCCGCGCAGGTGGTGAAGGGCCCCGCGGCCACGGCCATCATCCTGGACGCGTCGTTGTCCATGCGCTGGTCGGACGGCACGCCGCTCTTCGAGCGCGCCCGCGACGAGGCCCGCGACGCGCTGAAGGACCTGCTGCCCGAAGAGCCCGCCACCGTGCTGGTGTGCACGCAGTCCCCAGCCGCGCCGCCGCCGCCGGGCTTCGACCGCGGCCGTCTGCGCTCGCTGGTGGATGAAGCGAAGGCCACCCACGGCACCGCGGACCTGTCGCGCTGCCTGGACATGGCGGCCCGCGCGCTGGAGGAGAACCCCATGCCGGCCAAGCGGCTGGTGCTGGTCTCCGACATGACGGCCGCGGCCTTCCGCCTGGAGGCGCCGCCGCCCACGGTGAAGGGCCCCACGGGCGCGCCCGTGAAGCCGGAGGTGGTGCTGCGCGACGCGGCCGAGGGCCACGAGGTGCTGAACAACCGCGCCATCGTCGACCTCAAGGTAGAGCCCGCGCTGCAGGCCGGCCCGCGCACGTTCCAGTTCACCTTCACGGTGCGCAACTTCGGCGCGGAGCCGGTGAAGGACCTGGAGGCCGCGGTGCGCGTGGGCGAGTCCACGCTGGCCAAGGGCTTCGTGGACATCCCCCCGGGCGGCACGACGCAGAAGACGCTCACCGTGCGCTTCCCGCAGGGCGGCACGGTGCTGGGGCAGGTGACGCTGGCGCCGGACGCGCTGGTGGAGGATGACCGGCGTTCGTTCGTGCTGCCGGTGCCCCGCGCGCTGAAGGCGCTGGTGGTGAATGGCTCGCCCCACGCGACGCGCTACCGGGATGAAGCCTTCTTCGTGGACGCGGCCCTCACCGCGCCGGGCTCGCCGGTGGAGGTGGCCACGCGCGACGCGGAGGTGGGCCTGCGCGAAGACTTCTCCGCCTACGACCTGGTCCTGCTGCTCAACGTGCCCGCGCCGAGCGCCGACGAGGCGCAGAAGCTGGCGGCCTTCGTGGAGAACGGCGGCGGCCTCTTCATCAGCATGGGCGACCGGGTGAACCCGGAGGCGTACAACCAGCGGCTGGGCCCGGTGCTGCCGCGTCCGCTGCGCCTGGTGCGCACCAGCGCCGAGCGCGACGACCCGGACGCGGATACCAAGAGCGCGCGGCTGGCGCAGGTCTCCGTGGAGCACGTCCTCTTCTCGCCCTTCACGGGGCAGGCGGAGGAAGGGCTCGTGGGGGCACGCTTCTACAAGTACATGCTGCTGGAGGCGGACTCCCCGGGCGCCGCCGGCGCCAGTCAGGTGCTGGCCACTTACGAGGACGGCGCGCCAGCGGTGGCCGTGGCGCGCAAGGGCAAGGGGCGCGTGGCGCTGCTCACCAGCACGGTGGACCGCGACTGGAGCGACTTCTCCATCCGCACTTCCTTCCTGCCGCTGATGCAGCGCTTCGCCGCGTACCTCACCGGCTCCCTGGACGAGCGCGAGGAGGTGCGCGTGCGCGTGGGCGAAAGCGCCACGCTGCGCCCGGAGGGGGCCCAGAAGGTGTCCTCAGTGCGCGCGCCGGACGGCACCGAAGTCACCGTGAAGGAGCAGCCGGAAGGCGCGCTGGTGGCCGGGCCGGTGACGGAGCCGGGCGTGTACTCGGTGCTGGGCGCGGACGGGAAGGTGCAGCCGGACCTGTCCTTCGCCGCCGTGCTCGACCCTTCCGAGAGCGACCTGGGACGAGTGCCGACGGACACCCTCACCGCCTACTTCGGAGAAGAGACGGTGAAGGCCTCCACGGGTGACGCGGACAAGCCGACGGTGCCGCTGTGGACCTGGCTCATCCTGGCCGCGTGCCTGGCGTTCTTCTTCGAAGGCACGCTGCTGCGCAAGTAGCCGTCACCAGGCCCGGAGCCGGCGCATCACGACGCCGCCGTCCAGTGCCGCGTCAGTGGTCCGGGTACTTGTAGGCCAGGCGCCGCAGCATGTCGGAGACGCCCTGGGGCGGCTGGGCCGTGCCGAACACCGGCGGCATCTTCCGCGCGGGCCGCCCGTGCTTGAACGCCGTCACGTCCGACTCCTGGCGGGACAAACCCGTCAGATAGGTAATTTTCCACATACAGGAAACTGATACACCAATGTGCGACATTAAGAGATTCTTGGGATTGTAGATAAATCCAGTTTTGCCAAAATCCTGACTTGTACGTGACGCCCTCCGACATCCGGGGTGCGTCGCGGACACCCACACCTCGTCAGGAGAACACCTTGAAGCGCTCCACCCTGAAATTGACCTCGGCCGCAACGGCCCTCATCTCGTTGAGCACCTTCGGCGTGGGCTGCGGCCCCTCGGACAACGGCGCCGCGGTCCGCGTCGCCCAGAACCCGGCGCAGTCCGGCCAGAGCCTCTTCAAGGGCATGGCCTTTGGCCTGGGCCCGGACGCCCACCACTTCGATGACATCTGGCAGCGTCCGGAAATCAAGGAGCGGCTGGGCGATGACACCCTGGCGAAGCGCGAACAGGCCGCCGAGTCAGTCATCGCCAAGATGGCCGAGTTGGACGCCGCGTTCTTCGAGCGCTTCAACAAGGACCTGCGCAGCGGCAACCACCTGGTCGTCGACCAACTGCTGACCGACACGCGCACCCTGGTGATGTCCGCCGTGAAGGAGCTGAGCAAGACCGCGGACCAGGAAGGCGGCGTGGGTATCGGCTCCATGGAGCACGTGCAGGCCGGCCTGACCGTCTACATCGAAACCGCCGCCGCGGTGATCATCCTCGTGTTCCTCTTCATCACGCAGTTCGACATGACGCCTGTCATGGAGTCCGAGGCCAGCCGGCTCAAGCGCGATGTGTGGGTGGACATGCTGGTGAAGAAGTTCGCTCCCGCCGAGTAGTCCCCTGGGGAGTGTCCGCCGCCCTCACCGGTGGGCGCTCCCCTTCTTCCCTCCCTTTCACGAGCACGGCCGTGACCGCGTCTTCCCACTCCCCCCGAACCTCCTCGCCCCGCCGCCTGGGCCTGCTGGCATTGGGCCTCATCCTCGGCTGGGCCAGCGTCACGATGTACGCCGTGCACGCGTCGTTGCCCTACAACCCCATCCACCTCCCCTTCGAGAAGCACTTCGACATGAAGCTGATTCTCCCGGAGGGGTGGGCCTTCTTCACGCGAGACCCACGTGAGGACCGGACGCTGCCCTACCTCCGCACGCCGGAAGGTCAATGGGTCTGGGCGAGCAATGCCCCCAACTTCCAGCTCCAGAATGCCTTCGGCATCGACCGTGTCTCGCGGGCCCAGAGCGTGGAGCTGGGCATCTTGACCAACGAGGCCGCCGCGCTCGAACAGGTGGCCTGCAACGAAGCTCCCAGCGCCTGCCTCGAGCGCGCTCCGGTGGCGAAGACGCTCCGCAACAAGAGCCCCCGCCCCACGATGTGCGGTGAGCTGGGGCTCGTCTTCCAGCGGACCATCCCGTGGGCCTGGAGCCGCACCCATCAGGACAAGCCCATCACCCTCCCCTCGAAGGTCCTGAGGTTGAACGTCGAATGCTGACCGAGCTTGGCAACCGCGCGCGCGCCTGGGTGGCGGGGCCTTCTCCGTGGACCAACGTCTACGGCCTGGCGAGAACACTCATCGCGCTGGCGACGGCGGGCACCCTCGCCTTCAGCCACTCCACGACGATGTTCCATCCCGTCTCGGGCATCTCCAACACGCCTCTCTGCGATGGCCTCCGGGCGGCATCCCTCTTCTGCGTGCTCCCCGCTGGCTGGCTGGAGGTCGCGCGCTGGACGGCGGTGCTGCTGCTCGTGGTCGTCGCTTCCGGCTGGCGCCCGCGCCTCACGGGGCTCGTGCATTGGTGGGTGGCCGTCAGCCTGCACTGGTCCGCGACGCTGACGGACGGCGGTGACCAGATTGCCGCCATCCTGGCACTGCTGATGCTGCCCCTGACGCTGACGGACGACCGGCGCTGGCATTGGAGCGCGCCTTCCGAAGCCGGCCTGAACGACGAGCCGAAGCGGCTCATCGCCCGGTCCGCCTGGGTGATGCTCCGTCTCCAGGTCGCGGGCATCTACTTCCATGCCTCCGTGGGCAAGTTCAAGGTGGCGGAGTGGGTGGACGGCACCGCGCTGTACTACTGGTTGCTGGACCCCCTGATTGGCGCCCCCGCCTGGCTGGCTCGCCTGATGCTCCCGGTGCTCAGCAGCCCCGTGGTGGCGCTACTCACCTGGTCCGTCCTCCTGCTGGAGCTGGGACTCGCGATGGGGCCACTGCTGAGCCCGTCCCTCCGGCGAGTGCTGTTGCCGCTGGGCATCGCCTTCCACCTGGGCATCGCCGTGTTCCACGGGCTCATCAGCTTCGTGGCCATCATGTTCGGCGCGCTCATCCTCCTGCTGCGCCCCTACGATGAGACCTTCCGCTTCGAGCGCCTCCACGCCTGGCTGCGGCAACCGCGCCGCCAGCCCGCCCCCGCGCCAGCCATGGAGCCGGTGGCGGCGCAGGCGGTGCCCACCACCGAAGTCACCTGAGAGCGCCCATCGAGGCCGCCGTCCCGGCCCCGCCGGGGCGGCGGCTTCCGCGCCTCGGCGGGCGGATGGTGGGCGCTCTCCTGCTCGCCTGCCGCAGAGCAGGCATGCGGCCCTCCATGGGTCCATCGTCGACCCGCGCGGCCTTTCCGCTACGCTGAAGCCCCCTCCCGTCAACGCGGGAGGGCTCACCAGCGGAGGCAGCGGCAGCCCATGGACATCCATCTGGCGGAGGAGATCCGCAAGCAGGTTGAAGAGGCCTTCCGCAAGCGCGGCCGGGTCAACATCGTCATCGCGGGCCGCAGCGGCGTGGGCAAGAGCACGCTGGTCAACGCGGTGTTCCACGGCCGCATCGCGGACACCGGCCAGGGCCGCCCCGTCACGAAGGAGACGCGCGAGTACACGAAGGACGGCATCCCCGTCAGCATCCTCGACACCCGCGGCCTGGAGCTGGGCGCCTTTCAAGAGACGCTGAAGCTGCTGGAGGAACTGGTGGCCGCGCGCGCGAAGGACGCGGACGCCACGCGCCACCTGCACTGCGCATGGCTGTGCATCAGCGAGGACTCGCGCCGCGTGGAGGACGGCGACGTGAAGGCGGCGGAGATGCTCGCGCGGCACATGCCGGTGGTGGTCGTCGTCACCAAGGCGCGCAGCGACCAGGGCTTCCGCGCGGAGGTGCAGAAGCTGCTGCCCATGGCCCGTAACGTCATGCGCGTGCGCGCGCTCCAGGAGACGGACGACGAGGGCCATACGCTCCAGCCCAAGGGCCTGGTGGAGCTCGTCGAGCTCACCATGGAGCTGGTCCCCGAAGCCCAGCGCAACGCCTTCGCCGCCGCCCAGCGCGTGAGCATCAGCCAGAAGCGCAAGCGCGCGCACGGCATCGTCGCCAGCGCCGCGGCCGCCGCCGGCCTCATTGGAGCCGTCCCCATCCCTTTCGCCGACGCCGCCCTGCTCGTCCCCACGCAGGTCGGAATGCTGGCGGGGGTGAGTAGCGTCTTCGGCCTCCCGCTGACGGAGGCCTTCCTCTCCACGCTGGTGGGCGCGAGCATCACTGGCCTGGGCGCCACCTTCACCGGACAGTCCATCGTATCCGGCCTGCTGAAGCTCGTCCCTGGCCCGGGCACGGCGATTGGCGCGCTCATCTCCGCCACCACCGCCACCGCGCTCACCACGCTGTTCGGCGAGGCCTACGTCGCTGTCCTCTCCAAGTTGATGGAGAAGCGCTGTGGCGAGTTGCCCACGGAGGAAGAGGTCATCCAGGCCTTCCGCGAGGAGATGTCCCTGCGCGGCGCCGCGTAGACGCCAGGGCTACTTCACGCGCTCGATTTTGTGACGGCGGCCCTTGATGCGGCCCTCGCTCAGCCGCTGGAAGGCCACCCGCGACACGCGTCGGGCGACGGCGACGTAGGCCACGTGGTCCTGGATTTCAATCTTGCCCACGTCGGTCGCGTTGAGTCCGCCCGCCTCGCCCGTGAGCGCGCCCAGGATGTCGCCGGGCCGCATCTTGTCCTTGCGTCCGGCGGAGATGTAGAGCGTGTCCCACGTCGACTCCAGGGACACCGCGTTGCGAGGGTCCGCCGAGGGCAGTGACTCCACGTCCCCACGCTCCAGCTTCACGCTGGTGGCCAGCTCGATGTCGTCCACCTTGCGGCCATCCCGAGGCGTGACGATGGAGACGGCCAGGCCCGCGCGCCCCGCCCGTCCGGTGCGTCCGATGCGGTGCACGTAGGGCTCGGCCTGCATGGGCAGGTCGAAGTTGATGACGGCATCCAGCGCCTCCACGTCGATGCCGCGTCCCGCCACGTCCGTGGCGATGAGCACCCGCGTGCTCTGGTTGCGGAACTTCGCCATCACCCGGTCGCGCTCGAACTGCTCCAAATCCCCCTGGAGCCCGTCCACGCTGACGCCCGACGCGGAGAGCGACTTCTTCAACTCCACCACCGTTGCCTTGAGGTTGCAGAAGACGATGGCGGACGCCGGCTGGTAGTGCCGGAGGATGCGCAGCAGCAGGACCTGCTTGTCTCCCGGCTCGCAGTCGTAGCGCACCTGCTGGATGTCGGGCCCCGCGGTGGCGGTCTCCACCGTGACGCGGACGGGCTGACGCTGGAAATCGCGGCTCAGCGCTTCGATGTCCGGCGGGAAGGTGGCGGAGAAGAGCACCGTCTGCCGCCGCGGCGGCATGGCCCCGAGGATGCGCTCCATGTCCTCGCGGAAGCCCATATCGAGCATCCGGTCCGCCTCGTCCAGCACCACCGTGGACAACTGCCGCGTCTCCAGCGCCTCGCGGTCCAGCACATCGAGCACCCGGCCCGGCGTTCCCACCGCCAGGTGCGCGCCCTTCTCCAGTGCTTCCAGCTGCGGGCGGATGGGCTGGCCTCCCGCGAGCACCAGCACCTGGAGCCCGGGCAGCCGCCGCCCCAACCTGCGAATCTCGCCCGCCACCTGCGCGCACAGCTCACGCGTCGGACACAGCACCAGCGCCTGCACCTTGCGGTGCTGCAACTGGACCTTCTGGAGCAGCGGCAGCGCGAAGGCCGCCGTCTTGCCGCTGCCCGTCTGCGCCTGGCCGACCAGGTCTCTGCCCTGGAGCAGCACCGGGATGCTCTGCGCCTGGATGGGCGTGGCCGTCTTGAAGTCGAGCTCCTCCAGGACCTGGAGCAGGGGGGGAGATAGCGCAAGCGCGGAAAAATCCATTCGGGGCCTCGATGAGCGGAGGCACGGAAGGAGCCTCGGGTTCTGCAGGCCCCATGTCACACCCAGCGAAGGCAGGACAAGTGAAGCCGCCGGCCTCACCCGGCCGCCCGCACCGGATTGCCCGGCGCACCTTCCGTGAAAAATCAAGCTTTACCTGAAATCACCCCCGCCTGGAGCCTCCATGTCCTCCTTCCGCATCCGACTGGCCATGCTGTCCCCCCCTTGTGCTCGCCACCGCCTGTGACGGCATGGAGGAGCTGTCCGCCGTGAAACCGCACGCCCCCTGACAGTGCGGGCGGCCAGCAGCGCATGCGCAAGGAAGTCCTGTTAAGTGGCGGTATCCAAGTCTTCTGGAGAACCCACATGGAGACGTCTGTCTGGAAGTATCTGGCCCTCGCGTTGCCGCTGATGGCGGCCTGTGGCGGAGCGCCTCAGCAGCAGGAGGAGACGTCTGCCAGCTCCACGGAGTCACAGCAGGCGCCGCTCACCACGCCCACCGCCACGGTGCGCTTCCTCAACGGCTGGACGCACTCGCAGCACGGCGCCATCGTCCGCGGCGGCGCGCTCGTCGTCGACTACGACCTCTACCGGATGACGGACTGTCACCACAGCACCTACGCCGGCCAGCAGGCGTGGGACACGCTGGCCTATGTCCGCTTCCTCCCCAGTGGCCAGCTCTTCAGCGGCAGCGTGAAGCAGGCCACGGGCAGCACCTCGTTCGTGAACAAGCCCTTCGAGGTGACAGTGCCCTCGGACGCCACGAGCGTGGAGACATGGTTCTTCACCTCCGGCCGCACCTGCGCGCCGAAGTACGACAGCAACTACGGCCAGAACTACGTCTTCCCCGTGGAAGCGCAGTCGCCCTCCGCTGTGGTGTGGGCCGGTGACTGGGGCGGCAGCTTCGCGCGCGACTGCGAGCACCGCGACGGGCTGGCGGACCCCATCGTCATCGACAGCTACGTCATGGAGCGCGCCTGCAAGTTCGTGGACGCGGACGTGTACGTGCCCGGCGTGACGGATGCCGCCACCGCGCGTCCGGCGCTCATCCAGGCGCAGGTGGAGTTCAGCGTGGACGGCGCGGCCACGCAGCACCAATGGCTGGCCTATCAGGGGCGGGTGGGCAACAACTACCGGTACCGCTGGAACCTCGCCGCGGAACCGCTCGCGTATACGCCCTGGAACGCCTATGCATTCGGGTTCCGCTATTCAACGGATGGCGTGAGTTGGTATCGCATCGCGAGCGACGTTGGCCCCACGGGCGGCACCGCGAGGACCGTGCAGCGTAGTTTCTGAGACGGTCCACCTCTGTTGAATGCCGCTGGGGCCCGCGCGATTCAGCGGCATCTCGGAAGAAGCGCTGTGGCAAGGAGTGTTCCCCAGAGAAGGCGAGCGCACTGCTCTCATCATTCCAGCGGGGCCACACCCGGGCCGGGCCCAGGAAAGGGAACGCGAAATGACCGAAGGCACTCCACGCGTGGCGGAGCGGATTTCCACGGGCATTCCAGGCCTCGACACCGTGCTGCACGGAGGCTTCCGCAAGACCCGCACCTACATGCTGATGGGCCTTCCGGGCTCGGGGAAGACCATCTTCGCCAACCAGGTGTGCTTCCACCACGCGAAGCGCCACGGCGGGCGCGTGCTCTACCTGACGCTGCTGGCGGAGTCGCACACGGAGCTGGTCGGCAACCTCTCCTCGCTGTCCTACTTCGACCCCACGCTGCTGCCCAACGCCATCACCTATCTGAGCGCCTTCACGGTGCTGGAGCAGGGTGGGCTGGACGCGCTGGCGGACCTCATCCGCAAGGAGACGAAAAACTACCAGGCCACGTTGCTCGTGCTGGACGGGCTGGTGGCCGCGGAGGAGGTGGCGCCGTCGCAGCAGGCCATCAAGAAGTTCATCCACGGCCTCCAGGTGGTGACGGGCCTCATGGGCTGCACGACGTTGATCCTCACCACCGGCCGAGGACAAGGCCTGCGCGCCGAGCACACCATGGTGGATGGGCTGCTGCTGCTCCGGCAGCGCATGTTCGGCGCGCGTGCCGTGCGCGAGCTGTTCGTGCGCAAATTCCGGGGCAGCCCCTATCTGCTGGGCAAGCACAGCTTCGACATCACCCAGGACGGCATCATCATCTATCCCCGCCTGGAGACGCTCGCGGAGTCCGGGCCTCCGCCGGGGCCGCCGCTGGACGCGAAGTGCGCGTTTGGCATCCCCGGGATGGACGCGATGCTGACCGGGGGCGTGGCCCAGGGCTCGACGACCATCCTCCTGGGGCCGTCGGGCAGCGGCAAGACGCTGATGGGGCTGAACTTCCTCGCGGAGGGCGCCCGGCGGGGCGAGCGCGTCCACTACTTCGCCTTCTACGACTCCCCCGAGCGGATGGTGGCGCAGGCGGCGGGCATCGGGCTCGACCTCAAGCCCCTCATCGACCGGGGCGACTTCGAGGTCAGCTTCCGGCCGCCCACGGAGAACCTGCTGGACAAGCTGGGCGTGCAACTGCTGGACATCATCCGGACCCGCGGTGTGCGCCGGATCTTCCTGGACGGCTACGACGCGCTCCGCAGGGCGGCCGTCCGACAGTCCCGCGTGTCGCGCTTCCTGGCCGCGCTGGTCAATGAGTGCCGCATGCGCGGCGTGACGCTGCTCTATTCCGTCGAATCGCTCTCCGCGTTTGGCCCGGAGGTGACCTTCCCGATGAGGGGCATCTCCATGGTGGCGGAGAACATCCTCTTCCTCCGCCAGGCCGAGCTGGACTCCCGGCTGCGCCGCTTCGTCACGGTGCTGAAGCTGCGCAACAGCCCGCACGACACCTCCCTGCGCGAGCTGTGCATCAGCACGAAGGGGATGGAGGTGACGGGTGCCTTCACGAATGTCGAGGCGATGATGACCGGCGTGCCACGGTCGACCACGTGGTCCGAGCCCCGGCATCCCGGCGGCGGGCGCCAGGAGCCTTAGGCATGGGCCCCATCCTCATCGTCGATGACGAGTTCGGCATCGTCGAGGCCATGCGCGACCTCCTGAGCGACGAAGGCTACCGGACCGCCATCGCGCTCAATGGGAAGGAGGCCTTGGAGCGGATGGCCGAGGAGCACCCCTGTCTGGTGCTGCTCGATTACATGATGCCGGTGATGAACGGCCCGGCCCTGCTGGAGGCCATGGAGCGCAATCCCCTGCTGCGTGACATCCCCGTGGTCATGATGAGCGCCAGCCCGCCAGACTACTGGAAGCACCTGCGTTGCGCGGCCTTCCTGCCCAAGCCCTTTTCCCTGGACGAGCTGCTGGTGGTGGTGAAGCGCTTCGCCCAGGGTGCCATCCTCCAGTAGCGCGCCTCACCGCCCTGCGGCCTGACAGGCAGCCGACGCTTCCAGGAGAACCGCGTTCCCCCCGAGCGCCCAGCCCCTGGCTTCTGCCAGACTGCGCGCCGTGACGACCTCCTCCAGCCTCTACCGCGACTGTGCCCGCCTCTTCATGGTGGGCTTTCCCGGCACTCACATCGACAGCGAACTGGCCGCGCTGATGGATGACGGCATCTACGGCGCCATCCTCTTCAAGCGCAACGTGGTCAGCGCCGCGGACACGGCCGCGTTGTGCCACGCATTGAAAACCCGCGCAGGCCGGCCCTTCATCCTGTCGGTGGACCAGGAGGGCGGCCGCGTGGCCCGGCTTCGCGGCGCGCCCTTCACCGCACTGCCGCCCATGCGGGAGCTGGGGCAACGCGGCGACGCGGCCCAGGTGGAGCGCGTGGGCCGGCTGCTGGCGTATGAGCTGCGCGCGCTGGGCTTCGACTGGGACTTCGCGCCGGTGCTGGACGTGGACACCAACCCGGCCAACCCCGTCATTGGCGACCGCAGCTTCAGCCGCGAGGCGGAGGAAGTGGCGCGGCTGGGCGTAGCGCTCGCGCGGGGACTGGAGGCGGGCGGCGTGGCTTCGTGTGGCAAGCACTTCCCCGGCCACGGCGACACCACCACCGACAGCCACCTGACGTTGCCGCGGCTGCCGCACGATTTGGAGCGGCTGCGCAGCGTGGAGTTGGTGCCTTTCCGCGCCTTCGCCCAGGCGGGGCTGGCGTCCCTGATGACGGCGCACGTCCTCTTCGACGCGCTGGACCCGGGGGTGCCCGCCACCATGAGTCAGCGCGTGCTCCAGGGTGTGCTGCGCGAGGAGCTGGGCTTTGACGGGGTGCTCGTCAGCGACGACCTGGAGATGAAGGCCATTGCCGGCCACTACTCCGTGGAGGAGGCCACGGTGCAGGGCACGCTCGCGGGCGTGGACCTGTTCCTGGTGTGCCACAACGCGGACGTGCAGCGCCGCGCCATCGAAGCCCTGGTGAAGGCGGTGGAGTCCGGTCGCGTGTCACGGGAGCGAATCGCGCAGGCGCACCGGCGGCTGGACGCGCTCAGTGCCCGCTTCGCGCACCCGGCGGAGGACCGGCTCGCCCTGCTGGGGAGCCCGGAGCATCACGCGCTGGCCGAGGGGCTCGTCAGCTCCTTCACCGGCCGCGACCCGACCGAGGTGATGCTGGCCTCCCGCTGAAGGCGCGGGGCCGGGGTGCCACGCACGCTCCCGGCGCCCTGCACCGGGAGCGGCTGGAAGGGGCGGCACGAGAAGCCCGCCCCGGTGTGACGTCAGCGACGGTAGGGGCCGCTGCGGTCCTGCCAGCCCAGCGGGCTGTAGCCGCTGTAGTGGCCGCCGCGCTTGCCGCCCAGCGTGGCGCCGTCCTCACCACCCAAGCCATGGGCCGCGGGCGAGTACGCGGCGCCGCCCTCCACGTGGTACCGGTCACCCATCATCTTCCCGGCGTCGTCCACGATGGAGCGACCCTGGGTGCCGTCGTTCTTCGCCGTGCGCGGGTCGATGCTGGAGCCAATCTGGTCGATGGTGCCGTTGTAGCCCCGGTTCGCCGGCAGCGTCCAAGGCGGCAGCGGCTTGTTGGTGTTGCCGCCCTCGATGTTCTTCATCGAATCGGGCTGGTCACCGCGCTGGGCGACGAGGCTGCCCCGTGGCTCATCCGGCTGACTGCCACCGGTCTCCGGAAGACCCCGGCAGCCCACGGCCAGAACCGCGCCCGCCACCAATGCCGCCGCCGAACCCCACCGCCGAATATTCCGCTCGCGCATGTCGACTCCTCCGAGTCCCTTCAATCTGGTTGCTCGTACTTCCCGAAGATGGGCACGCCGGGCATGGAGACCACGGGGTGACTCCATGTCCGCATGACGACGGACCGCCCGAACTCCACATATAGCCCCAGCGGCGACCGGGAGCAGCCATCTTCGGCGCTCCCGGCGCCCGCTCTGCTGAGGGCTTCTTCTTCGTCGAGGAAGCCCACTTCGAGGTCGCGGGCTTCTTCCTCGCCCGGAGCCGCCGGGCCCCATGCCGGATTGCATGATGGAAGACGTCTGGGCCGACGTCCGCCCAGAGCGCTACTTCCTGGAGGCCTTCTTCGCCGCCGCGGACTTCTTCGCGGGCGCCGTCTTCTTCTCAGCGCCCGGCTTCTTCCCAGCCGAGGTCTTCTTCGCAGCCGCGGGCTTCTTCGCCACAGGGGCTTTCTTCGCAGTCGCGGCCTTCTTCGCCGCACGGGGTGCCTTGGCGGCCGGAGCCGCCTTCTTCGCCGTCGCCTTCCTGGTCGCGGCGGACTTCCCCGAGACAGTCTTGCCCGCCGGAGCCTTCTTCCCCGCGGGCGCCTTCTTCGCGGCGGACTTCTTCACAGCACCGTCCGCCGCCGGAGCTTCGCCCTTCAGCGCGGCCAGCACCTCGGCGACGTGGCCGTTCACCTTCACCTTGGGCCACACCTGCTTCAGCACGCCATCCGGGCCGATGAGGAACGTGGCCCGGGTGATGCCCAGGAACTTGCGGCCATAGAGCGACTTCTCCCCCCAGACGCCGTAGGCCTCGGACAACGTGTGGTTCACGTCGGCCAGCAGCGGGAAGGGCAGGTTGAACTTGGTCGCGAACTTCCGGTGGCTCGCCGTGCTGTCCGCGGACACGCCCAGCACCACCGCGCCCGCGGCCTCCAGCGCCGAGTGCTCGTCACGGAAGCCACACGCCTCCACGGTGCATCCGGGGGTGTCGTCCTTCGGATAGAAGTAGAGGACGACACTCCGGCCCGCGAACTGCGCGAGCGATACCGGGTTTCCATCCTGGTCGGCGAGTTGGAAGGCGGGGGCCTGGTCACCTGCTTGGGGCATGGGCATGCGGGCTCATTAACCACAAAGCCCGCGCCACTCAACGCCCAGCGACAGTGTCCCGCTAGTGTGCGGGGTGCCCCGGCTCACCGCCATGGTCATGGGCGTGCTCCCCGGGCGGATGGCTGTGGGCCTCCAGCCGGACCAGCTCCTTCCGGCAGTCCGCCAGGGCCTGGTGCAAGGGCTCCCGGTCCGCGCCCTCCGGCGTCTGGCCCAGCCGAATCGCCAGGGCCTCACACGCGGCGCGCTTGGTGTCCACCTCCGATGTCCCGGGGCCTGTGGCGCCCGGCGTGGCCAGGGGGCGAGGCGGCAGCTTTCCCCGCAGGCGACGGATGGCGGCGATCCGCTGCTCCGCGTCCGGGCGGACCTTGGAGTCCTTGGGAATCGCCTCGAAGGCGTTGATGACGGGGTCCCATGCCGGGTCCAGGGGGGACACGCGGCGGTCAATCAGGTCGCGGTAGGACTTCTCTGCGTCCCGGAGCTGGTCGGGTCCCTTGTCGCAGCCAGGCGACAGAAGCAGACAGAGCGCGAGCGGCATGACGGCGGACAGCCGTCGGGTGATCATCCTCATGAAGGGTCGGTTCTCCTCTCCTGCTGGCCTCCCGATTGAAGCACGGCTAGGGTGCCGCGTCGTGCAGCCCATTCTCCTCGCCTTCCTGCTTGGCCTGTCCCAAGGCATGCTCCACGCCGTGGGCCCGGACCACTGCGCCGCCATGGCCACCCTCGGAACACTGGGGGGAGGCCGGCGCCGCGCCGCCATCGCCACCGCCGTGCGCTTCGCGCTGGGACACGCCGTCATGCTGGGCGGCATCGCCGCGCTCTGCATCCTGGCGGGCGTGGGCCTTTCAGAAACCTTCGAGCGCTGGGCCGAGATTTTCGGCGGCGCCGTGCTGGTGGCCCTCGCGGTGGCCGCCCTGCTGTTCCCCAGCAGCCTGGACCACGGCCACCCGCACCTGCCCGGCCACACCCAGGAGCCGCACCAGCACGTGCACACGGTGAGCACCACCGCCGGCGCGCTGATGGCCGTCAGCGGCGTGCGCTCGCTGCTTCTGGCGCTGCCTCCACTGCTGGTGGGTGGCAGCATGAGCGCGGCCGCATGGATGTACCTGCCCGGCTTCGCGCTGGGCATCCTCATCGGCATGGGCGTGGTGGGGCTGATTTTCGCGGAGGGCATCGCCCGGCTGAACGCGCAAATCACCCGCTGGGTGCAGCGCGTGGTGGCCGTGGGCTCCGGCGCGCTGGGCCTGTTCTGGATTGGCTCGCGGCTGGTCGGCGGCTGAGCCCCGGCGCGGCGTCCCCGCCCATGACGGCGGGGACGGACGGCGCGGCGGCTACCCGCGCTTGTCCAGGATGCCCAGCGACATCATCGCCACCAGGAAGCCGTAGACGACGTGCTCGGGGCGATTGGCGAAGGCCAGCAGCTCCGCCACGGTGCGGTTGCCGTCGATTTTCGGCAGCAGCTCCGCCTCCCACCGCTCCAGCTCCACTTCGTTGAGCTGGTAGGCCGGGGCCACGGCGGGGATGAGGCGGTCCTCCGGCTGGAGCAGGCGCCGCAGGCGCTCCGGCTTGTAGAGCTTCTTGATGCCCCGGACGATGAGGTTGGCCGGGTGCACGTCCAGCTTGATGGACTCCGCGCTCGCCTTCTCCCGGAAGCTCAGCACGTACGTGCCTTCATCCCACGCGAAGAGCGAGTAGATGACGGCCTTCACCTGCTGGCCCACGTAGTAGAGGCGCTCGGTGTCCTTGAGCAGCCCGCGCTCCACCAGCACGTCACCGGTGCGGCGGTTGGACTGCGCGGCCACCGCCGACGCGTCCTGGAGCTGCTCCGGCTTGATCTTCCCCACGCGAACGAGGAACTGGCCGAAGCGGTCCGCGAGCAGGTTGGAGAGGGCGAACACCGGCGTGCCCTTCTCGAAGTAGACGACCTTCTTCACCTTGCCCTTCTGCACGCCCAGCTCGCCCGTCTCGCGGGAGAGGTAGAAGGCGGTGAGGAGCGAAGGCAGGTTGTCGCGGATTTCACCACGGCGGCTGCCCGGCGCGCCCAGGGGCGGCGGGTCCGGCGGACGGCCCGGCGTGGGCGGGCGCACCTGCGTGGCCGGCACCTTCTGCATGGGGCTGGCCGTGAGGTTGGCGCCGCGAATCTCCGCCGTGATGTTGCCGCCGCCCGTCACCTTGATGCGGCCGGTCAGCTCCATGGCGTCCTGCGGGCCTTCCTCCTCCACATCGATGTCCAGCTCCACCTCGAAGGCGTCCTGGAGCGACGCGGCCGCCGCGGCGGGCTTCTCCGGAGGCAGCACCTTCGTCATCGCCTCGAGCAGCTTCTGAGCCTCGAAGGGTTTCTCGAAGTAGCCGGCCGCCTGGTACTTGGTGCGCGACTCGACGGCGTGCTTGCCACCCTTGAAGACGCCGGTGATGAAGAGGAGCGGGAGCTGGGGGTTGTCCTTACGCAGCGCGTCCGCGAGGTGGTACCCCATCATGTCGGGCAGCAGGATGTCGAGCACGGCCGCCGCCGGGGGCTGGGCCTTGGCCAGCTCCACCGCCTGCTTGCCGCGGCTCGCACCAATGACCTCGTAGCCCGCCTCCTCGAAGAGCTGCGTGAGGAGGGACAACAGCTCCTGATTGTCATCGACGACGAGGATTCGGGGTGCCATCGCGGGGCGTACCGTACCAGATGCGAAGGGAAGGGTCAGACAATCTGCCCCCGGGTGCTCCAGCCACCGCGGAAGATGCATCCGACCCTCCATGCGGTTTAGGGTGACAACCTCGATGTTCCCCTTCCGCTCCCACCTGCGTCACCTGCTGGCCTGCCTTCCCCTCCTGCTGCCCCTCGGGGCCATGGCCCAATCCGATGGCGGGCTCGACGCGGGCCTCCCCGACGCCTCCGTTGGCGAAGGCGGCGCGGACCGGGACAACCCCGAGGGGGAAGACGGTACAGGCAGGGTGAATACGTCCTGCCGTAGCAGCCGGGATTGTTCCCCCCGCTTCTCCTGCGATGACGGGCGCTGCCGCTACACTGGCGTGCGCCAGGCAGACCAGCAAGGCTGCGTGCTGGGGGGCCAGGCCGCGCTCCTCCTCGTGGGCCTGGCCGCCGTGGGCGGGTACAGGCGCAGGCGTTAGGAGCACACGCATGAGGCTGGGGCTCAAAGCGGACAACCTGCTGGAGCGCGTGGCGGACTGGCTCAACCTGGCCCCACAGCCGGTGGCCCATGCCTTCTTCGGGATGATGGCGTCGCGGACGCTGATGGCCGGCGTGCGGCTGGGCGTCTATGAAGCCCTGACGGACGGGCCCCTGTCCGCGGAGACGCTGGCGGCGCGGCTGAAGCTGTCCCAGGAGGGCACTCGCACGCTGCTGGAGGCCCTCATCGCGTGCGAGGCCGTGGAGCGTCAGCGCGGCGGACGCTACCGGCTGGCCCCTCGCGCCAGGCGATGGTTGGACCCGCGCTCGCCCCGTTACGTGGGCGCCTTCCTGGAGTTCAACTACGCGCAGTGGGACTGGTGGAACGGACTGGAGGGCGTGGTGCGCACCGGCCAGGCGGTGGACATCCACGGCTTCGCGCCCGACGACGCGCGCTGGCGCGACTACATCCACGCCATGCACCAGATGGCGCGGCTGGCCGCTCCGGAGGTCGTGGCGGCCATCCCCCTGCCCCGTGGTGCGAAGCAGGTGTTGGACCTGGGCGGCGCGCACGGCTGGTTCGCCGCCGAGCTGTGCCTGCGCAACCGGGGCCTGAAGGCCACGGTGTTGGATTTGGAAGGCAGCGCCCGCGTGGGCCGGGAAATCATCGCCTCGGCGGGGCTGAGCCACCTCGTCACCCACCGCGAAGGCGACATCCTCACCGCGGAGCTGGGCGGCCCGTACGACGGGGTGATGCTCTTCCAGGTGATGCACCACCTGTCCCCCGCACAGAACGTGGCCCTGCTGCGACGGGTGCGCGCCTCACTGGCGCCCCGGGGGACGCTGGCGGTGCTGGAGTACCTGCGTGAGAATGCCGACACGCCCACCAGCGCGGCGCCGTTGATAGGCTTGCACTACTTCCTCACCTCCGGCGCGGCCGCCTATACGCCCGCCGAGGTGGAGGGCTTCCTGGACGACGCGGGCTTCCGCATCGAGAACAGCCGCCCCATCCGGCACCTGCCCCTGCAGACGCTCCTGGTGGCCCGGCTGGACTGAGCGTCCACCCGACCGCTGAACTGGCGTGCCTGCCCGCGGAGGCCTGCCCACCCGGAAGACGCCTGCGCTACCCTGCCCGTCCTTTTGACGGCTCCCGTCACACCGTTGCCCATGCTTCCGCAAACACCACTTCCCGAGGACCCTCCGGACGTCCCGCTCGCTGTCGACCTCGACGGGACGCTGGTGCGTACGGACACGCTGCACGAGAACCTGCTCGTCCTCTTCAAACGAGCGCCCTGGCTGCTGTTTCTGGCGCCGCTGTGGGTGCTCAAGGGCAAGGCCTTCTTCAAAGCGGAAGTGGCCCGGCGCGCCGCCCTGGACGCAGCCAGCCTGCCCTACCACGAGGAGCTCCTGACGTACCTGCACGAGGAGAAGGCCCGAGGACGCCGGCTGGTGCTGGCCACCGCGGCGGACCGGCGAATCGCCGAAGCCGTGGCCACGCACCTGGGTCTCTTCTCTGACGTCGTCGCCAGCGAAGCGACGGTGAACCTGTCCGGCGCGCGCAAGCTGGCGAAGCTGAAGGAGTTGCTGGGCACCTTCGACTACGCGGGCAACGACGCGGTGGACCTGCCCTTGTGGCGTGAATGCCGCCGCATCGTCGTGGTCCACGCGCCAGCCGGGGTGCTGAAACAAGCCCAGGGTCTGGGCCGCGACGTCCACCGCGTCTTCGAGCGCCCAGCCACCCGCCTCCGCACCTGGGTGAAGGCGCTGCGCGTGCACCAGTGGGCGAAGAACGCGCTCGTCTTCGTGCCGCTACTGGCCGCCCACAAGGGCACCGAGCCGGACAGGCTGATTCAGGCACTGCTGGCGTTTACGGCCTTCAGCCTGTGCGCCTCCAGCGTGTACGTGCTGAATGACCTGCTGGACCTGGACTCCGACCGGCGACACCCGACGAAGAAGCAGCGTCCGTTCGCGGCGTGCACGCTCTCGGTGAGCACTGGCGTCATGCTGGCCCCCGTGCTGCTGCTGGCCGGCGCCGCGGTGTGCCTGCTGTTGCCGCCCGCCTTCTCCGCCCTGCTGGGCACCTACTACGTGCTGACGCTGGCCTACTCACTGCGGCTGAAGCAGGTGGTGATGTTGGACGTGCTGGTGCTGGCCGGGCTGTACACGGTGCGCATCTTCGGCGGCGCGCTCGCGGTGGACGTGCCCACGTCCAGCTGGCTGATGATGTTCAGCATGTTCCTCTTCCTCTCGCTCGCGCTGGTGAAGCGACTGAGCGAGGTCCGGCGCCTGCGGCAGTCCAATGAGACGTCCGCGCATGGCCGTGGCTACCTGGCCCAGGACTACGAGCAGCTCGCCAGCCTGGGCGCGGCTTCGGGACAGGTGTCCGTGCTGGTGCTGGCGCTCTACATCACCTCCGATGAAGTGACGGCGCTGTACGCACACCCAGAGCGGCTATGGCTCATCTGCCCGGTGATGCTGTACTGGGTGGGCCGGGTGTGGCTGCTGGCTCACCGCGGGCTGGTGAACGAGGACCCGCTCGTCTTCGCCCTGAGGGACCGGGTGAGCTACGCCGTGGGGCTCGTGTGCACGCTGGTGCTATGGGCCGCCACGTGAGAGGTCTGGCGCGATGAAGTCACGGGAGTCCTGGGGGCGTTACCCCCAAGTCGAGCAGCAGACGCACGCCCTGGTGTGGCGCACGGATGCGCTGCCCCGGAAGGACGGGAGCCTGCTGCCCCACGGGCTGGGGCGCAGCTACGGCGACTCGTGCCTCAACGCGGGGGGCACGCTGCTGCTCACCTCGGGGCTCGACCGCTTCATCGCCTTCGACCCGGCCACCGGCGTGGTCCGCTGCGAAGCGGGCGTGTCGCTGGACACGATTCTGCGCCTGGCCGCTCCGCGCGGCTGGTTCCTGCCGGTGACACCGGGCACCAAGTTCGTGACGGTGGGCGGCGCCATCGCCAACGACGTGCACGGGAAGAACCACCACCGGGGTGGCACCTTCGGCCGCTACGTGCGGCGCTTCGAATTGCTGCGCTCGGACGGCAGCCGCCGGGTGTGCGCGCCGGATGAGCATCCGGACTGGTACGGCGCGACGATTGGCGGACTGGGCCTCACCGGCCTCGTCACGTGGGCCGAGGTGCAGCTCACGCCCATCAGCAACCCGTACGTGCTTCAGGAGACGGTGCCGTTCGGGAACCTGGATGGGTTCCTCGACGTCGCCCGCGCGTCGGAGAAGGACTACGAGTTCACCATGGCGTGGGTGGACTGCCTGGCCCGGGGCAAGAAGCTGGGACGGGGGCTCCTGTACCGGGGCAACTTCGCGCCGCCGCAGTTCGACGGGCTGCCGCTGGCCAGGAGCCACCTGTCGCACGGCGTGGGGCTGGCGGTGCCCATGGACATGCCGGCCTTCTGCCTCAACCGCCTGTCGGTGTCGGCCTTCAACTGGCTCTACTACCACCGGCAGAACGGCAAGCCGAAGCAGCGGCTGACGCACTACGACCCGTTCTTCTACCCGCTGGACGCCATCTACGCGTGGAACCGCATCTATGGCCGGCGCGGCTTCCTCCAGTTCCAATGCGTGGTGCCCTACTCCACCGCGCGCGACGCGCTGAAGGAAATCCTGGAGCGCAGCTCGCGCGGCGGACTGCCCAGCTTCCTCTCCGTGCTGAAGACGTTCGGTGACATTCCCTCGCCGGGGTGGCTGTCCTTCCCGCGCGAGGGCGTGACGCTGGCCATGGACTTCGCCAACCGCGGCGAGAAGACGTGGAAGCTGGTGGAGGACCTGGACCGCCTGACGCGGCAGGCGGGCGGCGCGGTGTACCCGGCGAAGGACGCGCGGATGAGCCCGGAGAACTTCGCTGCGTACTTTCCGCAGCGGGAGCGCTTCATGCAGTACGTGGACCCGTCGTTCTCCTCGTCGTTCTGGCGGCGGGTGAATCCGGTGTCCCTGCCCTTTTCCCTGGCCGCGGAGCGAGGCGAGACGGCATCCCCGCCGCCGCGGTCCCTGCTTGCCATCCGCTGACCTTCTTTCCGAGATTCACTCCCCATGAAGAAAGTGCTCGTCCTCGGCGCCACCAGCGCCATTGCCCAGGCGACGGTGCGGCTCCTGGCCGCTCGCGGGGCCTCGCTGTACCTCACCGGCCGCAACGCGGCGAACCTCGACGCGGTGACGAAGGACGCCGCCACGCGCGGCGCGGCGAAGGTCGCGTCGCAGGTGGTGGACCTGAACGACTTCGACACGCACGAGGCGCTGGTGGAGGCCGCGTACACGGCGCTGGACGGGCTGGACGGCGTGGTGCTGGCGCACGGCGTGCTGGGTGACCAGGCAGAGGCGCAGCGCTCGTGGGCGGCGACGGAGGCGGTGCTGCGCACCAACTTCCTGAGCGCGGTGTCGCTGCTCACAGTGCTGGCCAACCGCTTCGAGGCGCAGAAGGCCGGCACGCTGGTGGTGATTTCGTCGGTGGCGGGTGACCGCGGCCGGCAGAGCAACTACGTGTACGGCGCGTCGAAGGGCGCGCTCAACGTCTTCCTCCAGGGCCTGCGCAACCGGCTGGCGAAATCCAATGTCGCGGTGGTGACAGTGAAGCCGGGCTTCGTCGACACGCCGATGACGGCGCACCTGCCGAAGAACAAGCTGTTCGCCTCGCCGGAGAAGGTGGCGCGCGGACTCTTGAGCGCCGCGGACTCGCGGAAGAACGAAGTCTACGTGCCCGGCATCTGGGCGCTCATCATGCTCATCATCCGGACGATTCCGGAGACCGTGTTCAAGCGCATGAAGCTCTGAGCAGGCAGGGCCTCCCTCTGGCGCGGAGAAAAGGCCCGTCAGGGGAGCGCCTCCGCTGTGACGGGGGCGACTGGAAAGTACCTGGGATATTCCGGATAGACTGTCAGGCCAGCCCACCATGAGCGCCACGGCCTCCCTGTCCCCGGTCCCCGAGCCCCAGCCCGCCGCGTCCGAGGCGAGCGTGACACCTTCCGCGCCCGAAGCATGGAGTCTCGCGCGGCGGCTGGCCTTCCGCTTCGCCTTCGCCTACCTGGCCATCTATTTCTTCCCGTTCCCCTTGGACCTCATCCCCGTCCTGGGTGACTTCATCACCTCGTTCCAGGAGGGGCTCTGGAAGGCCGTGGTGCCCTGGGTCGGCAAGCACATGTTGCGGCTGTCCACGGACATCACCGTGATGCCCAACGGCAGCGGCGACACCACGTTCAACTACGTGCAGGTGCTGATGAACTTCGTCATCGCCGTGGTGGTGACGGGCGTCTGGTCCGTCATCGACCGACGCCGCACCGAGTACGTGAAAGCCCACGACGTGCTGCACGCGAACGTCCGGTACGTGCTCGCGATGAGCATGCTGTCCTACGGACTGGCCAAGCTCTTCAAATCCCAGTTCCCCTTCCCCAGCCCGGAGCGGCTGGCACAGCCGCTGGGAGACTTCTCCCCCATGGGCCTGCTGTGGAACTTCATGGGCTACTCGACGGGCTACAATGTCTTCACGGGCGGCGCGGAGTTCCTGGGCGGCTGCCTGCTGCTCTTCCGGCGCACAACGACGCTGGGCGCGCTCGTCGTCGCGGGCGTCATGGTCAACGTGGTGGCGCTCAACTTCTTCTACGACGTCCCCGTCAAACTCTATTCGTCCCACCTGCTGCTGATGTCGCTGTTCCTGGTGCTGCCCGATGCCCGACGGCTGCTCGACGTGCTGGTGCTCAACCGCGCCACGCAGCCTCGCCCGCTCCAGTCGCCTTTCCCACCTTCGCGCTGGCTGAGTGGCGCCGGACTCGTGATGAAGGTCCTGGTGGTGGGCGGCATCGCCTACGGGTTTGGGAGCTCGCGGCTGGAGTTCATCCGCAAGTACGGGGACTCCGCGCCGCGTCCCCCGTTCTACGGCTACTACACGGTCGACTCCTTCACCCAGGACGGGCAACGCCTGGATGCCACGTCCGGAGACGCCCGGCGGTGGAAGGCGGTGACCGTCAGTCGCTTCGGCCGGATGAACATCAAGCGCACGGACGACACCGTGAAGTCCTTCGGACTGGAGGAGGACGCACCGAAGAAGACGCTCACCCTCATCGAAGGCCAGGACGACACCGCGAAGAAGTTCGTGCTCGCCTACACGCGCTCGGACGCGAACCAACTCATCCTCCAGGGCACGTTCCAGGAGGCCGCCATCGAGGTCCGCCTCACGCGGGTGGATGAGTCCAAGTTCCTCTTGCTCAACCGGGGCTTCAACTGGATTCAGGAGACCCCCTTCAACCGCTGACTCAGTCCAGCGCGGGCACGTCGCGGCCCTCGCCGAAGCCCAGGGCCCAGAAGCGCGGCCGGACGGGCTCGCGCGCCAGCAGCCACAGCAGGTGGTACTTCGCCTCGTCCTGGCCATCCAGCGCGAGCGCGAAGGTGCCGTAGTGCATGGCCACCGACGTGGCCGAGCGCAGCACCTTGTGCGCCTGGAGGGCTTCCACCGGCCCCATGTGGACCGGACGGAAGGCGGTGGGCCGGTAGGCGCCAATGGGCAGCACCGACAGCCGCATGGGACCGAAGCGCTCGGCCATCATCGCGAAGTGGGGACCGAAGCCTGTGTCGCCGGCGAAGAACACCGGCCCGCCGGATGTGGCGAGGACGTAGCCCGCCCAGAGCGTCGCCGCGCTGTCGGTGAGCCCGCGGTTGGAGCGGTGCTGCGCCGGCACCGCCGTCACCGTGCGGCCCGGCGCCACCTCCGTGGACTTCCACCAGTCCAGCTCCACCACGTGCCGGAAGCCCTCGCCGTCCAGCAGCGCCTTGTTGCCCAGACCCACGATGAAGCGCGGATGGTGCGCCTCCTCCAGGCGCCGCAGCGTCGGCAAGTCCATGTGGTCGTAGTGGTTGTGACTCACCACCACCACGTCGATGGGCGGCAGGTCCTCGAAGCGGATGCCCGGAGGCCGCACGCGCCTGGGGCCGATGAAGGGCACCGGGCTCGGACGGTCCGAATAGATGGGGTCCGTCAGCATGTTGAGCCCGTCCGCCTGGACGAGCACGGTGGCGTGGTTGATGAACGTCACCCGGAGTTGTCCCGGTCCCACGCGCTCGGGAGGCGGCTTGCCTGGAGCGAATTCCTCGTAGTCCCGCCACGGGCCGCGAGGCCCCTTGCGCAGCGCCTTGAAGACCTCCTCCGGACTCAGGCGCTTGACGGGCTCCAGGTTCTGGAAGTGCTCACCGTCGAAGTGCTCCGTCACCGGGCCCTGGTGGCGGGGACCCGCGAAGAGGCAGCCCCCAAGCCACGGTGCTGACAGCAGCAGCACCAGCGACAGGCGTTTCGTCATGGGCCGGGAAAAACGGTCCAGGGACATGGGTGCGGTGCTCCATCCAGACAGGACTGGGAAGACGCCCGCGCGGCCCGGGCTCGACGTCCATGTCTCGGCGTGACAGTGGACCGGGTTTGCGCCCGTCCGGCAACCGGCAACACACGTCTGGGGACACCAACGCCTCCGCGCCCCTCAGCCCCCGCTCACGTCACGACGGCGTGCAGGATGCGCTCGAACAGCCAGGGCGTCTTTCCCAGCAGCCGCACCACAGGACGGCGAAGCCAGGGCCGACGCGCCAGCATGAGCAGCGCGCCTGTCGATAGGGAGTACTTGCGGAAGACCCGCTGGAAACACTGCTCGTAGGGCATCAGCGCCTCGCGCGTGGCGCCATGGACGAGCGCCTCCGGTAGGAGGTTCCCCAGCGACTCCGCGCACACGAAGGCCAACGACAGGCCCTCTCCGGTGATGGCGTCCACGTAGCCCGCCGCGTCTCCCACCAGCGCGAAGCGGTCGGCGATGCGCGCTCGGGACACCCGGGCCAGCGGTCCCGCGCCGCGGGGCTGTGAGTCCGGCTCCGAACCAGAGAACCGCTCCGACAGTTTGGGGAAGCAGGCCAGCAGCGTCTCGAAGCTCACCCGCCCGTCCATCACGCCGTCCTCCCAGAGGAAGGCCACGCCCACGCGCCGCACGCCCGCGGGCGTCACGTAGGCCTCCACGCCATGCGCGAAGTGGATCTCCACATAGGGCGTCCACGGCGCGACCTGGAAGTGTCGTCGCAGGCCGAAACGGCGCGGTCCCGTCGGCTCCACCTCCAGACCTTCCGCGCGGCGCAGCGGTGAAGCCAGCCCGTCCGCGGCCACCAGCATGGCGGCCTCCACCGGGCCTTCGGCAGTGTGCAGCACCACGCCATTGCCATCCCGCTGGTGGGACAGCACCTGCGTGCGCTCGCGCAACTCCACGCCCACCGTGCGCGCCCGCGACACCAGCGCCGTGGCCAGCGCCACGCGCCGCACGCCCAGCGCGCCCTTGCCTGGGAACAGGCCCTCCGCCGTGCTGCCATCTTCCTGGACGTAGCGGATGCCCACGCAGGGATGGCTGCCCTGGTCATCCAGCAGAGGCAGGACGCCCAACCGCTCCAGCACCGCCATGCCGGGAGGCAGCAGCCCTTCGCCACAGGCCTTGTCCACCGGCGCGGTGCCACGCTCCAGCACCACGGTGTTCAGCCCACGCAACGTGGTGGTGATGGCCACCGCCAGCCCCGCGGGCCCTCCGCCCACTACGGCGACGTCATACCGCTTCACGGCGTGGTCTCCTCCGGGACTCGCATCCCCATGACGGCGGGCCTCACGCTGACGCCGTGCACGGCCCGGTGGCCTGATACCTCACGTGTCGCTCTCCGCGCGGACCATCGCCAGCGCGCTCCGAGCCATCTCCACCGCCAGCCCTACCGCGCCCATCTTCTTCGGCGGCGCCAGGTCCTCGGCCAGGTAGCGTCGCAGCGCCTCGGCGCGGCGCAGCTTGCCACTGGACGTGCGCGGCAATGTGCCTGGCACGAGCATCCGCACGGTGTGAGGCCGCACGCCCGTGGTCTCCACCACCGCCGCGCGGATGCGCTCCTCGACCACGTCATCCGCCTCCTGCCCCGAGCGCTCCGCGAGGATGAGCAGCGCCTCGTCCTCGCCACCCTCGGGCGTGAAGCCCAGCGCCACCGCGCAGCCCGCGCGCACGCCCGCCACGCTCTGCAGCGGCTCCTCGAACGCCTGCGGCGCGTGGTTCGCGCCTCGGATGATGACCACGTCCTTCGCCCGGCCCGTGAGGAACAGCTCGCCCTCCGCGATGAAGCCCAGGTCGCCCGTGTCGAGCCATCCGTCCCGCGTCAGCGTCCGGTCCGTGGCCTGCGCATCCGCGAAGTAGCCGGCCATCAGGGACGGCCCCCGCGCGAAGACCTGGCCCACGCACCGCTCCGCGAGCGCCTCGCCCGTCTCGCCGCGCACCTCCACCTCGAAGCCCGCCACGGGCATGCCCACGCTCACCAACTCACGCGAGCCCTCCGCCACCCGGCCTTCCCGCGCCAGCAGCCCCGCGTCCACGCCCAGCGCGCGCGGCCCCCGCCCTTCCGGCGGGAAGGTGACGGCGAGCGACGCCTCGGACAGCCCGTACACCGGCCGCAACGCCCGCGCGGAGAAGCCCCACCGCTCGAAACGCACCGAGAAGCGGCGCAGCGTGTCCACGGACACCGGCTCCGCGCCGTTGAGCGCGTGCCGCCACGACGACAGGTCCACCCCGTCCAGCTCCGCGTCCTTCACCCGCTTCAAACACAGGCCATAGGCGAAGTTGGGCGCGGGAGAGATGTAGCCCCGGTGGCGAGACAGCGCGCGGAGCCACAACGCGGGCCGTGCGAGGAAGGCCTCGGGGGGAATCAGCACCAGGCTTCCCGGGTAGTACAGCGCGGACAGCAGACAGCCGATGAGCCCCATGTCGTGGTACAGCGGCAGCCAGCTCACGCCCACCCGGGGCACCCCCGCCCCCAGCGGCATCGCCATCTCCAGCGCCGCGACCTGCGCCAGCAGGGCTTCGTGCGTCAGCGTCACCGGCTTCGGATCCACCGTGGAACCGGACGAGAACTGGATGAGCCCCAGCGTGCCCGGCCGCACCGGGACCTCCAGCACGTCATCCCCCCGGGACACATCGTCCACCGTGTGGCACCCCAGCCGGGGACGCGCGCGCTCCACGCTGGGCCCCAGCAGCAGGCGCACGCGAGCGTCCGTCAAGACCATCACCGAGCCCGTTACGTGGAGCATCCGCGAGGTCGCGCGGTGGTACTCCTCCAGTCGCCCCAGCCGAACCGGCGGGTACAGCGGCACCGGTACCGCGCCCGCGAACAACGTGCCGAAGAAGGCATCCATGAAGGCCGGCGACGTGGGCAGCAGCAACGCCACCCGGTCACCCTCGCTCACGCCCAGCCGGGCCAGCCCCGCGGCGGTGCGCTTCGCCCTGCGGTACACGTCCGCCCAGGGCATGGACACCTCGCGCTCGGCCGCGTCCACGAAGGTGAGCCCCAGCGGCGACGTGCGCCCGGTGTCCGCGAGCGCCGCGTTCACCGTCAGATGCCTGGGCGGAGGCAACGCCGGGCCCACCAGTCGCGAGCCAGCGTCCTTCACGGCAGGGCCTCCTCCGGTATGGGTTCCACCGGAGCCGCGACCCGCTGCGCCACCAGCTTCGCCAGGTCTCCCACCGTGCGCACGCCCTGCGCGTCCTCTTCGGACAGGCGGATGCGGAAGCGGTTCTCCAGCCCCACCGCCAGCACCGTGAGGCCCAGGCTGTCCAACTGGAGGTCACGCACCAGGTCCTGCGAGGGCTCCACCGCGCCCTTCCACTCCAGCTCCTCGGTGACGATGCGATGAATCTCCGTCATGACCTCCAGTTCGCGTTCAGCCACGTGGCACCTCCGGAATGAAACGAGGGCGATGGGAGAACGCCTGCGCGTACACCTCGCCCAGCGCCGCCTCCTCCGCGCGGATTCGCACGTAGAGCAGCGCCGCATTGCCCACTGAGAAGACCAGCGCCGTCCACCATGCACCGTGGATGAGCGGCACGCACGCCAGTTCCAACACCACCGCGACATAGTTGGGATGACGCAGGAAGCGGTAGGGCCCGCCCGTCACCGGCGCCAGCCCCGGCACCACGATGATGCGCGAGTTCCACCGGTCGCCCAGCGTGGCGATGGCCCAGTAACGCAGCCCCTGCGCCAGCACCGCGCCCGCCAGCGCCGCCCAGCCCCACGCGCCCGGGAAGCCGCGCCGCAGCAGGAACACCTCCGCCACGCACGCCACCAGGAACAGCGTGTGGAACACCACCATGAAGCGGTAGTGCCGCTGCCCCGTCTCCACCCCGCCGCGCGCGAAGGCCCGGGCGGCGTTGCGCTTGGAGAGCACCAGCTCCACCAGCCGCTCCACGACGAGCGCGACCATGAAGCCCAGGAAGAGGGCTTGCGTGGAGGTCACCATCGCAGCAGCACCATCTCCGCGCCGAAGCCCGGCCCCATGGCCATCATCACGCCCCACTCCCCCGGCTGCGCGCGGACGGACTCCAGCGTCTCTCCGAGCACGAAGAGCACCGACGCGGAGGAGAGATTGCCCACCTCGCGCAGGGAGGCCCACGAGCGCTCCAGCGCCGAGGGCGCCAGCTCCAGCGCCTCCTCGAAGGCCTCCAGCACCTTGGGCCCGCCGGTGTGCGCCACCCAGTGCCGGATGTCCCCGCGCTTCAGTCCATGCTGCGCGAGGAAGCCATCCACGTTGCCCCGGATGTGGTCCTTCACGAGCCCCGGCACCTTGGCGGACAGCACCACCTTGAAGCCGGAGTCCACCACGTCCCAGCCCATGATGCGCTCGGTGTCCGGGTAGAACACGGAGCGCGACGCCACCACGCGCGGCCCTCGCGCACCTGGGGCCGCCGCGCCTCGGAGCACCGCGCACGCCGCGCCGTCGCCGAAGAGGCCGGACGCGATGATGTTCGGAATGGACAGGTCCTCGCGCTGCAACGTGAGCGAACACAACTCCACAGCGATGACGACCGCTGTGTGCTCCGGAAAGCCGCGCAGGTAGTCCGCCGCCCGGGCCACGCCCGCCGCGCCCGCCACGCATCCCAGACCGAAGAGCGGCGTGCGCTTGAAGTCCTCCCGGAAGCGCATGCGGTTGGCCAGCCGCGCGTCGATGCTCGGCGTGGCGATGCCCGTCACGGTGACGAAGAAGACGTGGTCCACCTCCCCGGGCGTGAGCTCCGCCGCGTCCAAGGCCTGGCGCACCACCGTTTCGCCCAACTCCGTGGCCGAGCGAATCCAGGCGTCATTGCGCTGCTGGAATGTCAACAGCGGCGGATAAGCCTCCAGGGGCAACGCCAGATGCCGTCCTCCCACCCGGACGGCGCGGTGCAGGTCCTCCAGCCGCTCCAGGTTGAAGTGGCGCGTGGCCCACATCTCGCGGAACGCGGCGATGAGCTGCTCCTGACTGGCGTAGTGCGGCGGGAGTGCCCGCCCCACGGCACGGATGGAGGGCGAGCGGTCCTGGCCTGAGGCACTGAGCATGGCGTTCCCGGGTCATTCGCGTCGGTGGAGAGTTGACGCTTAATCGGAGATAGCTTCCAACGCGATACGGGATGTTCCCGCTTCCGTCTCCCGCGCGCACCTCGCCTGTCCGACTGTCACGCGGATGACGCACACGGCCGTCGCGGCCGACGCATCAACAACACGTGTCGGGAATCCCCTGGGCGGTGGCGTCGAAGAAATCCGTCCCGCTCCATGCACAAGCGTTGAACGAACCTTGCTCAACGCCGGATGAAGGCCGCCACCAGCAACAGGAGCAGCGCCCACGTCAGTCCGCCCGGTGCCGACGAACAGCCACCCTCGTCACGCTGCGACGGAGGCGGGGGCTCACCTGGAACACCCGCGTCGACACCACCATCCAGGTCTCCTCCTGGACCTGCGTCGACGCCGCCATCCGGCTCACCGCCCACGCCACCGTCCAGGTCGACCCCTCCGTCCGGGTCGGTCGGTGGCACGGTGGCGCAGGGCGCGCCGGAGTCCTCCCCGGAGATGCACAGCCGCCCATACCGGCCCAGGCCTTCGCGCCGTCCGTCCACCACGGCGACGATGACGTGCGTGGCGTCCTCGGCGTCCACGTGAGCGGACAGGGTCCCCACGCCGTCCGCGCGTGCGACGCGTAGCACCTGCGTCGGCGTCACCGCGGCCACCAGCAGGTGGATGGCGGGAGAGTCCTCGCCCTCGGTGGGCTCGAAGGAGGCGGTGACAGCAGACGTTCCACCTTCCACCTCGAAGTAGCGCGCCGACGCGGCCGCCACCCGCACGGACGGCTCCGCCACCGGCAGCGTGCGTGGCGCGACGGTCAGCAGCGCATAGCCCTCACCGTTCTCATAACCCGCGCCCTGTGCCCGGCGCGGTCCGGTGGCCAGGTTCCACAGGGCGAACTCCGCGAAGGCGGTGTCGAAGTCAGCGCCCCAGTCGCGCTGTAGCGCCGTCTCCACCAGCACCGGCCAGCGGACCGATGGCGTCACGACGCTTTCCTCCCACAGCGAGCGCACCACCCCATCCCCGAAGCGCTCGCCCAGGAACTGGAAGTAGATGCTCGTGCCATAGCTGAAGGACACCGCCGGCCCTTCCGGGTCCAGCACCAGGGTGCGGTCCGGACGCGACAGGTACGCGGCGGTGAATCGCTCCAGGTCATCAAGCGCGGGCCGGTAGCGCTCACTGGCCCAGACCGCGGTGCCCTCCGATGCCACGCTGCCCAGGCCCGGGTGATAGGCCGCCTGCACCGCGTGGAAGAACTCGTGGCTGGCGAGGATGTCCACCGCCTCGTCATAGGACGGGTAGCTGTAGCCCGCGAAGTCGTTCTCCTGGAGCATGTGCCCGGTGCAGCGCGACGACGCCTCCAGACAGCCGTCCAGCCGGAAGGCTCCGTCCGCGATGCCACCGAAGTCCACCAGGTACACATCGAAGCGGCCGTCGCCGCCGTTGTCGCTCCCCACCCAGCCGTCATCCGGCGGCAGACGGAAGCCCAGCCCTTCATAGAAGACGGCGACGCGGTCATACGCGGACGCGACGGTCTCCACCGCGTCCGGAACACCACTCCCGTCCGCGTCCGCCGCCGGCACGGCGTTGGAACCCGAACGGGAGAAGTGGATGCGAAAGAGCCCCCCAGGGGACACGACCGATTCCACCGCCTCGCCCTCGTCGAAGCGCGGAGGCATCGCCGAGGGCGAGGTGGGGCGCGCTCCCGCTTGCAGTCCCGCGTCCCACGTCACGAACGACTCGTGCCGTTCGTGCGGTTCACGCGAAGCCTGCTGGACAGGTCCACACCCGAAAGGGATGAGCAGGAGCAGCGCCCGCAGCTTCATGGCAGGAAGGCCCACTTCACGCGGAGCTGACCCGAGCCGCTCGGCGTCCCCGACGGCAACTCATTCGTCGCGTTGCAATGCGCCTGCACGGCCAACTCATAGTAGGACGTCACTTCGAACTTCACGTGGCGCCCGTCCGTCAGGCGGATGATGAAGACATCCCCCGACATCCTCACGCAGCCCTGGTAGGACCAGAAGCTGCTCAGCGCCATCGTCGGCCCGGAGAGCCCCGAGTTGTCCGGGATGAACTCACACGTGTCGGTGTACCAGGCGTCGGACTGGAAGGTCAGGTCCGCGGGCACGGACGTCACGGTCTCGAAGCGGGTGCCCGTGGGCAGCCGCGCCACGCCAATGCAGGACGGGCCGGACGTGCCGCCGTTCAGCCGGATGTAGTAACGACGGAACGCGATGTCCCAGCCGTGGTCGCCCAGCGACGTCTGGTCGTCGATGTTGACCCGGGCCAGGCCCTCGGACGTAAAGCGGGCGTAGGTGTAGGACTGGTTCACCGTGAGGCCACCCGCGCGGGCGTCGATGTACGAACGGAACTCGCCCGCCGGCGCCTCCTCCTCGTACATCGCAGTCGTCGACGGCGTCGTGAGCAGGTTCAGCCGGTCGATGCTCTGCTCGCGGCAGGGCACGTCGCTCTGGCACAGCGGCTCCGTGCCCGCATCCGACTCAGGCTCCGTGCCCGCATCCGACTCAGGCTCCGTGCCCGCGTCCGGCTCGGGCTCCGTGCCCGCGTCCGCCTCAGGCTCCGTTCCAGAGTCCGGCGTCGGGTTCGTCCCGGAGTCCGTCTGTCCGGCGTCGGGAACCGGGGTGGGGTCTTCATCAGACGAACCACAGTTCACCAACAGGGCCAGCGCCATCGCCACGGCGGCCAGCACCCACAGGCCCTGCTTGCTGGCCTTCGTGTGCATCGTTTCTTCGGTGTGAGTCTTCATCAACGGCCCTCTCCCTCGGATGGTGCGGAGCCGGAGACCACCGATGGCCAGGACAAGACGCACACGGCGCTGTGCCATTCCGGCCTCCACGCGTGGCACCTTAGTTGATAACGATTCTCATATTCAATATTCGACCCATGAAATCATCGTCCTCCTGAAGCGCCCATGCCGGAAATGCCCGCAGTCCTCGCAAATACCCTCGTGCCGTGGTTCGCGAAGCCCACCCGCGTCACTTCGGTGGAGACGCTGGCACCTCGACTGCGCCGCGTGCGCTTCGAGGGCGAGTCGCTCAAGGGTGTCCGCGCCGAGCCCGGCCACGAAGTGGAGTTCCGTGTCGGCCCGACGGCCTTCCGGCACGACACGCCGTCACTGGTGGACCCAGCGCGTGGAGCGCTCGAGGTCGTCGTCTTCTTCCATGGCCAAGGCCCCGGCAGCAGCTGTCATCATGCTGCGCCAGGAACTGCTCGACCGGCGCGGCTTCGCGAAGCGCGACGTGCGCAGCAAAGCCTACTGGGCGGACGGCAAGCGGGGCTTCTGATCGCGACGTGCGGATGAAGCGAGCAGGCGGAGACTGTTGAGAGAGAGGAGGTACCGCCTGCCATGTCCGGTACGCAATCTCTCGACCTGCGCGATCGGTCCATCGCAGCCTGGCAAGAGAGTCCTCCTCCTGGCGGCCATTTCTCCGCGCGATGCAGCCGGTGGGTTGGCCCACCGCGGCGACGCAATCGCCCAGCCCTTTTGAGGCGCGCCATGAGGCGAGGCGCCCCGAGGGCCGGGGCGCACCTCGGCAGCTCGCTGTTCGGAAATGTCGGGAGATTTCGTGGCGCAAAACCCCCGACATTTCCGAACAGCGAGCGACGGGAGTGACTCCGGCTCCCCCCGGCGCGAGGGGCCTCCGGGGGGGGCGCGCGGTCCGTTCAGCATGAAATCCACCTCGAAGGTGATGGCATCCGCGCGCGCCGTGCGCTCACGAGGTGCCCCCGCACGCATGCACTCCTTACGCGAACCGCTCCGTCCTGCTGTCGCTCGTCCTGCCCTACCTGGCGCTCGCGCGGCCCACGGACGACACGTCGCAGCGGCTCCGTCTCTCAGCGCATCTGCGCTGCGCGCTGAGTCAGCGCAGCCGCCGGCACGCGGACGTCTTCACCGCCAGGAACACCCGCGCGCCGGGCACCACGCTCAACTCACGCACCGACGCGGACGTGAGCCACACCACCCAGCGCACGCCCGCCACCTCCACGGTGGCCGCGTCCTCGCCCGTCGCCACGGGCTCCACGTTCACCACCGTGCCCGTCATGACGTTGCGCGCGGAGACGCCCGTCAGCGGTTGGATGGACAGCAGGATGTCCGCGGCCGGCACGGCATAGGCCGCGCGCGTGCCCGGCGCCAACGCGGGCGAGTCCGGCACCCACAACGACAACCCGCCCTGCATCCGAAGCCGCAGCCCGCCGTCGTCCGGGCGCTCCAGGACTCCTTCGAGGATGTTCTCCTCCCCTTCCCCTTCACCGGTGAGCAGGCCTCGCGCCGCCGCGCCCAGCACCTCGGCCGCGGGCCCGGCAGCGCGGACCTGCCCCTGGTCCAGCAGCAACGCCTCCCGCGCCAGCACGCGCGCCTCGCCCAGCTGATGCGTCACGTACAGCATCGGCACCCGGGCCTCGTCGCGCACGCGCAACAGGTACGGCAGCACGCGTTCCTTCAGTGCCACGTCCAGCGCGGCGAGCGGCTCATCGAGCAACAACAACGCCGGGTCCGTGGCCAGCGCGCGCGCCAACGCCACGCGCTGCTTCTCGCCCCCGGAAAGCGTGGCCGGGTAGCGGCGCAGCAGCGGCGCCAGCTCCAGAATCTCCACGGCCTCGTCCACGCGAGAGGCCCGCCCCGGCCGCACGCCGAAGCGCACGTTCTGCTCCGCCGTGAGATGCGGGAAGAGCAGCGCATCCTGGGGCACGTAGCCCATGCGGCGCTGTTCGGGCGGCACGTCGCTTCGGGCAACGCTGTCCAACAACACGCGGCCATCCAGCACCACCCGGCCCCGGGCGCCGCGCCGCAGTCCCGCGAGCACCTCCAGCAGCGACGTCTTCCCGGAGCCCGAGCGCCCCATCACCGCCACCGACGCGCCATCCAGCCGCGTGCCCACCTCCAGCGTGAAGCGCGCCAGTGGCAACCGGATGTCCAATTCCAGGCTCACGCGCGCACCCTCCGCCCACGCCGCCGCGTCACCGCCTCGGTCGCGAACACCGCCACGAAGGCGAGCAGCGCCGCCACGCCCGCCAGCCGCAGCGCCTCCGCGTCCCGCCCCAACTGCGTGCGCTGGAAGATGGCCAGGGAGAGCGTCTGCGTACGGCCTGGAATGTTGCCCGCCACCAGCACCGTGGCTCCGAACTCACCCAGCGCGCGGGAGAACGCCAGCAGCGCGCCCACCAGCACACCGCGCCAGGCCAGCGGCAACGTCACCCGGAAGAAGGCGCGCGTGCGCGAATCGCCCAGCGTGCGCGCCACCGCCACCAGCCGCGGGTCCACCTCCTCGAAGCCCGAGCGCGCCGAGCGCACCAGCAACGGGAACGCCATCACCGCGCTCGCCAGCACCACGGCCTTGGGCGTGAAGACGACCTCCATGCCCCACGCGTCCAGCACGCGCCCCAACGGACCGTTGCGCCCGAGCAACTCCAGCAGCACCAGCCCCACCGCCGTGGGCGGCAGCACCAGCGGCAGCGTCAACACCGTCTCCACCACGCCCTTGCCTGGGCCCTCCCACCGCGCCAGTGCGTACGCCACCGCGAGCCCTGGCGGCAGGATGAGCAGCGTGGCCAGCGTCGCCACCCAGATTGTGAAGGACACCAACGCCGCGACGCCCTCCATCAGGGAGCCCGCGCGCTGGGAACGCCGAAACCGTGGCGTGTGAAGACCTTCCGAGCCGCGTCCGACTGAAGGAAGCGCACGAATGCCCGCCCGGCCTCCGGCGCGGCGCCCTTCGTCAGCGCCGCCGCCGGATACACGATGCGCGGCACGTCCTGCGCGGGCACATGGAAGGCGACGCGCACGCGCTTCGAATGTGCCGCATCCGTGGAATACACGACGCCTGCGTCCACGCGCCCCGTCTCCACCGCCGCCAGCGCGGCGCGCACATTGAGCGCCGGAACGATATTCGGCGCCAGCGCCTTCCAGAGCCCCGCCTTCACCAGCCACGCCTTCGCATACACGCCCGCGGGCACCGCCTCCGGGTCCGCCAGCGACAGCCGCTTCAACCCACGCAACCCAGCGGGTGAGGACGGCGCCGACTTCGCGTCCACCGGCACCACCACCACCAGCCGGTTGGACAGCAGGTCCACGCGCGTCGATTGCGCGACCAGGCCCGCCTTCTCCACCGCGTCCATCTGCGCCGTGTCGGCGGAGAGGAAGACGTCCGCGGGCGCTCCGGCCACGGCCTGACGTGCGAGGTCGCTCGAGGCCCCCAGGGAGAACTCCACCGAGTGGCCCGTGGTCTGGGTGAAGGCCGGCGCCAGCTCCTGGAGCGCGTCCGAGGTGCTCACGGCCGCGAACACCAGCACCGTGTCGGCCTGAGCAGACACCCCCGACAACAGCGTGGAGACGGCACAAAGCAGGAACAGATGACGCATGGCGTAGCACCTCGCATATCCGGACAACCCGCGTTGCATTGTCGTCAGGTCCGCGTCCAACAGGACAACAGATTGACCCGCCCATGCGGGGCCGCTATGGGATACTCCGTGCCTCGGAAATTCCACAAAGAGGATGAAGACGTTTCCGAGGACCTGGAGAAGCTCCAGAACCTGCTCCTCGCGCTGGGCCGGCGCAGTTCGCTCCGTGACCCCATCGCCAGCATGTGCGAGCAGCTCCAGTTCACGCCACCCCAGGTTCACGCCATCCTCTGGCTGGGTCAGGACGGCCCGCTCACCATGGGCGAGCTGGCGCGCCGGCTGGGTGTCACGGAGAAGACCGTCACGGGTGTGGTGGACCGGCTGGAGCGCCAGGGGCACCTGCTGCGCGAGCGCAGCGCCACCGACCGCCGCGTCGTGCACTGCCGCCTGACGGAGGACGGCCAGTCGACCTGGGAGCGGCTCAACCGCGTGGTCGTCCATGGCATGCACCAGTTCCTGGGCATCCTCGACGTGGGAGACCGCAAGGCCCTCTTCCGCATCCTGGAGAAGCTGGTGAAGCGCATGAGCGCCCCGGCCACGCCCACGCCGCGTGAGCGCGCGGGCTGACAGCCGGGCCCTCGGCGGGGCCCCAGTCCTCCAGGCGGCCTGACAGGCTTCATGCCCGGGTGGTCAGCCCCCCTGCGTCGCGCGGCGGTCGCAGCTTGCGACAGGGGAGGAAGGCGATGAGGGTACACGCGCGCGGGGTGGCGGTAGGGGTGCTGCTGAGCCTGGTGGCCTGCCGGAAGGACGCGGAGGAGCCGCCTCCTTCCACGGCGACCTCCGCACCGAAGCCGACCGAGCCTCCCCCGCTGCCCGCCGGGCGCGCCGTGGCGCTCGCCTCCGTCGCGCCCCTGGTGGCGTCCGTGAGTCCGGCCGTCGTCAACGTGGAGGTGCGGCTGGGCGCGCCCACACCCGGCGAGACGAAGGACACGCCCTGGGGAGGTGACGGTCCCTCGCCTTTCGGAGGCTTGCCGTTCGACGGCACCCCTTTCGGCGACGCCCCCGAGGACCCGCTGTCTCCCTTCGAGGCTCCCTCGCCCTTCGCGCCGCCGGTGCGCGAGGGCATCGGCTCCGGCTTCATCATCGACGCCAGGGGACTGGTGCTCACCAACCACCACCTCGTGGAAGACGCGGAGGCGATTCAGGTACAGCTCGCCGACGGGCGCGACCTGGAGGCGCGCGTGCTGGGCTCGGACCCGCTCACCGACGTGGCGGTGCTCCAGCTCGAACGCCTGGACGGCGGCAAGCCCTTGCCGGTGGTGCGGCTGGGAAACTCGGATGCGCTGCGTGTGGGGGACTGGGTGCTGGCCATTGGCAATCCCTTCGGCCTGACGTCCAGCACCAGCCTGGGCATCCTCGCCGCGAAGGAGCGCGACATCGCGGCGGGCCCCTTCGACGACTTCCTCCAGACGGACGCCGCCATCAACCCGGGCAACTCCGGCGGTCCGCTGTTCAACCTGAATGGCGAGGTGGTGGGCATCAACACCGCCATCGCTGGCGAGGGCTCGGGCATTGGCTTCGCGGTGCCCAGCAACCTCGTCAAATCGCTGCTGCCCCAGTTGGAGAAGAAGGGCAGCGTCACCCGGGGCTGGCTGGGGCTGATGGTGCAGGACATGACGCCCGATTTGGGCGAGGCGCTGGGCGCGCCGGTGCAGGAGGGCGCGGTCGTCACCGACGTCACGGCGGAGACAGCGGCGGCCCGAGCCGGGCTGCGGCCGGACGACATCATCGTCGCCGCGGATGGGCAGCCCATCGACTCGGCGGGCGCGCTCACGCGGCTGGTGGCGCTGAAACCACCGGGCGCGGAGCTCACGCTCGCCTTCTACCGGGACGCGAAGAAGCGCGACGTGAAGGCGACGCTGGGCACGCGGCCCGACCTGGAAGGCGTCGCCGTGAAGGAGCCGGCCGTCGGGGGCTCGCAGCGCCCCGCCGAGCATCGCGTGGGGCTGAGCCTGATGGACATGGACCCAGCGCTGGCGGAGTCCCAGGAGCTGCCGCCCTCCGGCGCATTGGTGACGGAGGTGGCCCCCGCCTCCATGGCCGAACACGCCGGCCTGCTGCCGGGCATGGTGGTGGTGGAAGCCGCGAACAAGCCCGTGCGCGGCGCGAAGGACGTGGTGACGGCGCTGCGGAAGACGAAGCCCGGCGAGTCCGTGCTGCTCCGCGTGGCCCTGCCGGGTGGCGCGCTGGAGCTGCGCGCGCTCACGGTGCCGAAGGAGTAGGCGCGCGCGCCAGCAGCACGCGGGGATGCAGCAACAGCGCGACGGCCTCGCGCACCGTCCAATAGATGCGGTCGAACGTGTCCAGGTTGCGCTCGGTCTCCAGCGCAGGACTGGTGGCCACCTCCCAGCCATACAGCCGGAAGTAGTTGCGCGCGCGCAACAGGTGATACGGGTCCGACACCACCACCACGCGCCGAGCCCCCAGCCCGCGCAGCACCTCGGCCGTGAGCCGGGCGTTGTCGTCGGTGGAGTGACTGCCCTCCTCCAGGACACACGCCTCCGCCGGGACGCCCATCCGCGTCGCCAGCGCCAGCATGACGCGCGCCTCGGAGGGTGGATTCACGCCCACGCCGCCGGAGAAGACGAGCCGGGGGGCCACGCCGCGGTGGTACAGCGCCACCGCGTGCTCGGTGCGCGCGCGCAGCGCCCCGGAAGGCACGCCCCCGGGCAACACGCGCGCGCCCAGCACCACCAGCACGTCGGCGGGCGCGGCCTGTTCGCGCTGACCGAAGCGGTCCACCACCCAAGCGAGGCCGAAGACACCACACGTCAGCACGCCCGCGCCCACCATCAGGAGCCGGAAGAGGCGCGCGGTGCGCGGCGTGAGTGACGTGGGCGGCACCCTCCGCACGCTAGCCTGAAGTCATCCCTCCGCCACCGCGCAATCCACGCCGATGCCTGGAGGCCGCACACCGGCGCGCTTTGCTGCGATGGCTGGCAAGAAGTGCCGGGGTGGCAAGGCTTGCCCGCCTGAGCGCATGTCCCGACGGGCCATGGGAAGGCCCGGGGAATGAACGGCATCTCGGCCGCGGCGCGTCGTGACCTGGCGCGTGCGCGGCATGGCACGCGGGCCCGGGCGGACTGGACGTAGCCCCATGGGTGCGCTCCAATCCCCCGGGTGATGACTCCTGAAGACGCAACGAAGGCCCTGTCGGAAGTGGAGCTGGTCCCCTGCGCGGAGATGGCGCTGATGGACGCGCGGCGGCTGGTGGACGCCTGCCTGGGCGCGGACGTGCCGGCGCTCGTGCATCGCGAGGCCTGCAGCAAGCCGGGCTGCAGCCCGAAGTTCCAGGTGCTGGTGCGCCCCGAGGACGGCCCTCGCGTGGCCGCCCTGCTCCAGCAGCGGTGGATGGACAGCATCGAGCGCGAAGGCCTGGTGCCCATGGGACGCACCGCCGCTCCGGCGGCCCCCATCCCCGAGGACGGCGAGCCGCCCTGCCCGGCCTGTGGCACCGCCGCGCCGCTGCTGGAAGGCGCCTGTAGCGACTGCGGACTCCAGCTCGATTGAGGGACGGGCGGACGCGAGCGGTTGTCACATCACCGCTTCGTCTCATGAAACAATTGGCAGTTCGGCGTGAAGTCCGCCGAGTACGCCCTGGGTCAGGGCCAGCTCAAGGCGTACCTGGGCGCGCAGAACCTCGAGCACCAGGTGCTCAAGGGCTTTACGCGCAACGACAACGAAGTGCTGTACCGCTTCAACGTCGGCTGATGCCCGCGCTGGCCCGCGCCTCGTTCAAGGCGCGGTACCGGTGGCCGGGCGCTCGGCGACCACGGCCACGGCTTCCGGCTTCAGCCGCAGGTCCGCCACCACGGGGTAGTGGTCGGACACGTCCACGCGCAGCACCCGGCTGGCCACGGACGTGAAGGCATCACACGCCAGCACATAGTCGATGCGCAGCGTGGGCAGGAAGAGCGGCAGCGGATACGTGCCCCCCGTGCCCCCAGTCGCCGCGGCGACGTCATACAGGGCCCGCCGCAGCAGCCGCGTGGAGCGTGAATCCGGTCCGTCGTTGAGGTCCCCCATCAACACCTTGGGCCGCGAATCCTGCGCCATCAGCCGCGCCACGTACGCGCTCTGCCGCACGCGGATGTCGCTGTTGAAGGGCCGGCGGATGAGGTGCGTGAGGTAGACGCTCACCTCGCGCCCATCCACCTCCACCACCGCATGCGCCACGGTGCGAGGCTCCGCGCCGCGCGGCCCCGGCAACGGATACTGCGCCAGTGCCTCCAGCGGGAAGCGCGACAGCACGGCGATGCCGTAGGCCCCGCCGAACAAGTCCGTGGTGCGGAAGTGGGCGCGGTACTTCAGGCCGGTGAGGCGCGACAGCTCCTCCGTCTGGTCCAGGCCACGCGCGCGGGTGGACCCCACGTCCACCTCCTGTAAGGCGACGACGTCCGGCACCGCGGCGCGAATCACGTGCGCCACGCGCTCCAAGCCGCGGGTGCCGGATTGGATGTTGAAGGTCATCACCCGCAGCTCTCCCGGGGCGCGCCGTACGGCGGCGACGGACTCGGTGGAGGCGAGGTAGCCAGGGCCGGTCGCACACGCGAGCGGCCCCATCAGGAACAGGATGGGGAGGAGGCGGCGAAGGCGCATGGGCGGAAGGGGCGCGATGTTAAGCCCCCTCCGCGGACCTGTCGCCCTGCCCCCCAGGCTCGTCCGGCAGGCAGCCGGCCTGGCAGGCCATCAGTAAGCAGGGGGGCGAGGCCGTGCCCGCCCTCCACGGGAGGGGCCCGACCCGGGAGCCGGCCTGCGTCCGGTCCGGGCCACCCTTCCCCCTGCTCCATCCCACGCCCAACCTGTTTCTTCATGAAACCGACACTGGCATCCGATTCGTCTGGCCGGTCCCGCTGGCGCTCGTGGGCGCTGATGGCCATTCCCGCCGCCCTGCTGCCCGTGGGACTCCTGCGCTACCGCGCCCGGCGCCGGTCACGCCGTCCGGCGCCCCTGCGCAGCGCCGTGGGCCTGGGGCTGGTGTCCCTGGCCATCCTGCGGCTGGCGGGCAACTCCCGGCGGAAGATTCGACGGGTGCCGGCCTTCGACGCATTCCTGCCCGACGAGTTCACTGCCTCGGTGGCCTCCGGTCACTGACGGCGCTGTCGCGCACGGAGGCCTCCTTTCAACGAAGCCTAGCGGCGGCGGCGCAGGCGGGTGCCGAGCAGCACCAGGGCCGCGCCCAGCAACGGGATACCGCCCGCGGCGGCGCAGCCACCGCCGTCATCATCACCACCGCCGTTGCCGCCGCCAGTCGCCACGGTGACGTTGAGCGTGGTGGCCGCAGAGGCGTCTCCCTGGTCGGTGCCGTTCTCGTTCACCGAGTTGCCCGCGCCGTACAGGGTGACGGTACCGGGGGTGGACGGGGCCACCAGGGTGAAGTCGAAACGGGCCGCGCCGCCGGAGAACGCCTGGATGTTTTTGTGGGTGACTTCCCCGCTCAGCTTGTACGAACCCGTGCCCGGGTTGAGCGTGCCGCCGTTGTCGCTCACCGCCACGTTGTAGCCCGCACCTGCGGCCGGCCCGCCCCGGATGACGAGCGTGTAGTTGCCGGTGGCGCCCGGCGCCAGCGTGGTGGGCCCTTCGATGGTCACCGTGGGCGCGCTGCCGCCGGAGTGGCACTCTGCACAAGTGAAGCCCGAGCCCTGCTTGCCGCTTCGGCCACTGATGCCCATGGAATTGGCGAACGCGGAACCGGAGACAAGGCACGCCGACACAACGCCGGCAACTCCGAGAGATGCAAGGTACGACCGCATGAAGCCTCCAAAAAGGAACGACGGGAAGGAGGCTCTCTACATAGCGCGCCCCTCCCACCCTTCACAGCCACCCTAACGGCCGCTACTGCGCAGCAATACCGCACAGGCCTCGTCACGAAGTTGAGACAAGGTGAAGCGCGTTCCCACACCGGAGTGCTCCAGTCCAGCCCCCAGGGAAAGCACCCCGTGCGCCACGGTCCAGGCCAGGTTGGCCAGCCGACGCGGCTGGAGCCCTGGGGCCAGCCGGCCCGCGCGCGCATCCGCCTGGAGCCGCGCCTCCAGCACGTCATTCAGATGTCCACTCAGCGCCAGCACCCGCGATTGGTGCGCCTCGGATTGCCGCCCCGTCAACTGCGGCCACAGATAGACGACGCGAAAGCCGTCCAGGTCCTCCGCGTACAAATCCACCCGGGCACGAACCAGCGCGGCCAGGGCCTCCACGCCGCTGGCCGCGGCCGTCACCGCCGCCTCCAGCACCTTCACCTCGCGCTCCAGTCCCTCCACTGCCAACGCCCCCACGAGGTCCTCCTTGGAGCGAAAGTAGTAGAAAAGTGAAGGCTTGCTCAGGTCCGCCTCCGCCGCCACGGCCTCCAGGGTCAGTCCCAACACCCCGCCCCGAACCAACACCGCCCGTGCGGCGACGAGGATGGCCTGACGGCGGCCCTCCTGACGCCGCGCCTTGCGCGCCTCGCGCTCGGAGGGCTCTGCGGTGGGAGCCGATGCCGGGGTGGGCGCGGCCGCGCGACGGCGGCCCGGCGCGGGCTTGCGGCCACCGCCGCTAGAACCGGGCGAAGGCATTCCGCACCGCCTCCCGGCCGCCCTGCTCCACCACGTCACCGTGGCACACCACCACGCGCTCCACATCCCAGGCCTGGGCCCGCGCCAGCGACGCGCGCACGGCCTCCCGGTCCTTGATGACGGAGCGGACCAGCATGGTCGGCGCCAGCCGCTGCCACGCGCCGCTCAGCTTCAGGTACATGCGGGTGAACCACGAACCCGTCCGGTGCACGTTGAACGCCAGGTCGGTGACGAACAGCGTCTGGCTGGGGCGGTGGAAGAAGAGCAGCTCGTCCACCTTGGGCATCCCCTGGACGAGCACCTGGTCCAGGACGCCGGCCCAGCTGGCCTCGGCCGTGTCACCCAGCTCCAGGTCGATGCGCAGGTCCGGCCGCTTGCGCCGCAGCGCCGCGGGCGCGGCCACCTTCGCGTCTGGATAGGCCGCCGCCCAGTCCTGCACGTACAGGTGGTGCATCAGGTTGGGCGCCACCAGGAAGCGCACCGGCCCGAGCGCATCCACCGCCGCCCGCGCCTCCGGACTGAAGCGGACGGGCGAGTGGAGCCACAGCCCCCCATCCGGCAGGCGGACGGCCGTCATCCGGCCCCCCAAATCCAGTCCCCCGATGCGGAACTCCACCGCGAGCACGTGCACGTCGTCGGCCACCTGGTGAAACATGACTGCCTCCTGGATGCGCACTCAACCGGTGCTCATTATTCTGACCATTGGTCGAAAAACTCAATCCCGTCCAGGAAGGGACCCAGCGCCCGTCCGAGCGACGGGGCCGTTGATTTCCGGGTGGGCCCGGCGTAGGCAACCGTCCTCTTTCCACGACTTTTGAAGGGTGCTCCGCACATGGCCGAGAAGCTCACGCCCCGCGAGAAGGGCTTTTCCGAGTGGTACGTCGACCTGGTCCAGAAGGCGAAGCTCGCCGACTACTCGGACGTGAAGGGCTGCATGGTCATCCGGCCCAATGGCTATGCGCTGTGGGAGAACATGCAGCGCGTCCTGGACAAGATGTTCAAGGACCTGGGCCACAAGAACGCCTACTTCCCGCTGCTCATCCCCGAGAGCTACCTGAAGAAGGAAGCCGAGCACGTCGAGGGCTTCAACCCGCAGCTGGCCGTCGTCACCCACGCGGGTGGGTCCAAGCTGGAGGAGCCCTACGTCATCCGGCCCACCAGTGAGACCATCATCAACCGCAGCTTCGCCAAGTGGATCCAGAGCTACCGGGACCTCCCGATGCTGCTGAACCAGTGGGCGAACGTGATGCGCTGGGAGATGCGCACGCGCCTGTTCCTGCGCACCACCGAGTTCCTCTGGCAGGAAGGCCACACCTGTCACGAGACGGAGGAGGACGCGGAGAAGGAGACCCGGCAGATGCTGGAGGTCTACCGGACCTTCGCCGAGGACTACATGGCGATGCCGGTGCTGACCGGCCAGAAGTCGGAGTCCGAGCGCTTCGCCGGCGCGCTGCGCACCTACAGCATCGAAGCGATGATGCAGGACAAGAAGGCGCTCCAGGCCGGCACCAGCCACAACCTGGGACAGAACTTCGCCAAGGCCTTCGACACCCAGTTCCAGGGCCGCGACGGCAAGATGCACCACGTGTGGCAGACGTCCTGGGGCGTGTCCACGCGCCTCATCGGCGGCCTCATCATGACCCACTCGGATGACGCCGGCCTCATCGTCCCGCCGAAGCTGGCGGCCACGCACGTGGTCATCATCCCCATCTTCGGCAAGGCCTCCGACGCGGAGAAGGCGCAGGTGCTGGAGAAGACGAACGCGCTGGCCGCGGACCTGCGCAAGGCGGGCCTGGGCGTGGTGCTGGACGACGACGACACCAAGAGCCCGGGCTTCAAGTACAACGAGCACGAGCTCATCGGCACGTGTCTGCGCATCGAGCTGGGGCCCAAGGACCTGGCGAAGAACTCCTGCGTCATGGTCCGCCGTGACGTGCGCCAGAAGGAGTTCGTGTCGCTGGACGAGGCCGTGTCCAAGGCGCAGGCCATGCTGGACGCGATGCAGAAGGACCTGTTCACCAAGGCGAAGTCCTTCCGCGACTCGCACACCTTCGAGGTCAACTCCTACGAGGAGCTGAAGGAGAAGGCGGACCAGGGCTTCCTGCTGGCGCACTGGAACCTGGACCCCAAGGTGGAGGCGCGCATCAAGGAGGAGACGGGCCTGACGACGCGCTGCCGTCCCTTCGACCTCAAGCAGGAGCCGGGCAAGTGCGTCGTCACCGGCGAGCCTTCGCCGGGCCGCATCGTGTTCTCCAAGGCGTACTGAGTCCCTGTCGCATCAGGGGCCGGCGGTGGGGCACGACAACAGCCCGCCGCCGGCTCGAACTGGCAGGCGCCCCCGCAGCGCTCCTGGTGGCTCCGGACACGAGAAGGGCGAGCCCCACCGGCTCCTATGCTGAAGGGAATCGAAGGACTGTGTCTCGCTCATGATGTCAGGAGCCGTGAGCCATGCGCCTGTTCACCGCCGTCACCCTGGGGCCCGCCATCGAAGCGCGCACCACCGAGGAGTTGCACCGGCTGCGCCCCCTGGCCCCCCAGGCCCGCTGGGTGAAGTTGGAAGGCCTCCACCTCACGCTCGTGTTCCTGGGGGATGTGGATGACGCACGCCTGCCCACCCTTCGCGAAGCGCTGGCTCCAATCGGAGCTCGGCATTCCCCCTTCGTGCTGTCCGTCGTCGGTGGCGGCGCTTTTGGCGCGCCGGCCCACCCGCGCGTGCTCTGGGCGGATGTGTGCGGCGCCACGGACGCGCTGAAGGCCTTGCAGGCGGATACCGCCCAGGTGCTCCGGCCGCTCGGCTTCGAGCCCGAGCATCGCGAGTACACCGCGCACCTCACGCTGGCCCGCGCGAAACACCCGCGCGGAGACGCCGCCCTCCTCGCATGCGTCCAGGCGCTGAAGGACACGTCACTGGGCGAGGGGCGTGTGGACCAACTGGTGCTTTTCGAGAGCAAGGGCGGCCATTACCTGCCCCGAGTGGAGGTGCCCCTCACCCGCACGCTGGGGTAGCGGCGCCCTCGTGACGGCTGGCATCCCGCCTGCACCCTCCGCACTCCGGAAGCAGCCAAGCACCTGAAAGGACTCGTCAATGCGGTGGATGGTCATGCTGATGGTGTGGTTCGGGGCCCACAACGCGGGCGCGGCGCCACATGAGGGACTGGAGGCCAGGTTGCAGACGGGAGACATCGTCTTGCACACCTCGCGCTCCTCTCAGTCACAGGCCATCCAGAAGGCTACGCAGAGCCCCCTGTCCCATGTGGGCATGGTGGAGGTGACCGAACAGGGCGCGTGGGTCGTGGAGGCCGTGCAGCCGGTGCAGCGAATCCGGTTCTCGAAGTGGAAGGCCCGGGGCGTGAAGGGCGGCATCCTGGTCCTGCGTCCTCGGGAACTGAGCGATGCGCAGCGCCAGCAGGCGGTGACGGCGGCCAAGGCGCACCTGGGCAAGCCTTATGACTGGCACTTCGGCTGGGGGGACGACGCGATGTACTGCTCGGAGCTGGTGCGCAAGGCCTACGCCCAGGGTGCGGGCGTGGAGTATGGGAAAATGGAACGGCTGGACTCGCTCCGTGTGAAAGGCCTGGAGCAGCAGCTCCGCGAACGTTACGGGAAGCGGGTTCCCCTGGATTTGGAGCTGGTGACGCCCGCCAGTATCGCCGCGGATGTACGCATGGAAGTGGTCCACTCCGACTTCCCGTCCAAGAGATAGGTGCAGGCTCGCGAGGATGCAGCGGCGGGGCACGGACGCGATAGAGTGCCCGCATGCGACGCGTTCTGGTGCTCCTCCCTCTCCTCGCGCTGGCCAGCTGTAAGAAGGACGAAAGCCCTGGCGCTGCCAAAGTCACGGTGGACTACTCGGGCTTTCTGCCCGGCTGCGTGCAGGTGAACGCACGCGACGAGGGCAGCGGCAAGGAGCTATCCACCACCGTTGCCGGCAAGGGCGAGCGCACCGGAGGCTCGCTGACGGTCGCGGTGATTGCGCCCAGCGGCTGGGGCTCGACCATCCAGGTGGAGGCGCGCGCCTTCGAGCAGACCTGTGAGGCCGCGAGCCCCGTGGTGACGCGGTCCACGTCCGTGACGCTGACGCCAGGAACCCCCGTCCCGGTGGCCCTGTCCCTCCAGGCGACGGATGGGGACGGCGACGGGTACGTCTCCGTGCTCACGGGCGGCACGGACTGCAACGACACCAACCCGAACATCCGCCCGGGCGCGACGGAGCTCTGCAACGACGTCGACGACAACTGCAACGGGCAGTCGGACACGGTGGAGTTGCGCCTGGGCCAGAGCTGCACGGAGGGCCAAGGCTGTGAGGGCGTCCGTGCCTGCGGTGGGAACGGCGAGGTCCTCTGCAACATGCCTCTGGCCGCGTATGCCTACCCTGACGTGGACCAGGACGGACACGGCGACCGGAACGCCGCTCCCGTCGCCTTCTGCGCCGGTATCCCGCAGGGCTATGTCACGGGTCCCGCGGACGACTGCAACGACAACAACGCCAGCATCCGGCCAGGAGCGACGGAGCTCTGCAACGGCGTCGACGACAACTGCAACGACCAGATTGACGAGACGTTCACCGACCTCAACACGGCGTGCACCGCGACCGCCCAGTGCCCCGGTGTCTACGTCTGTGACGCCTCCGGCATCGCCACCACCTGCCAGGCCACGATGACGCCCAACGACTGGTTCCTGGACGGCGACGGAGACACCTTTGGTGATGGCACGGCCGTGTCGTCCTGCGTCTCGCCTGGCGCGGGCTACGTCGAGGCTGGTGGCGACTGCAACGACGGCAACCCGTTCACCTACCCTGGCGCGCCGGAGCTGTGCGACGGCCTGGACAACAACTGCGACGGGAATGTCGAAGGCCCCGAGGTCTGCCCGAGCGGTGGTGCCAACTGGGTGTCACGCGACGTGGGCGCGACCGACCAACAGTGGCGCTCCATCTTCACAGAGGTCCCAGGTGATGTGACTGTCGTGGGCAATCAGGGCGGCGTCGCGATACTCACGCCGGGCTCGACCACATTCCAGACCAACGCGACCAACTGCGGCGACAACAACAGGGGCTGGAACGCCGTCTGGGTGGACATGGCCAACCAGGGCCGCGGCTATCTCGGCTCCTCGGGAGGACACCTCTCGTTCGTGGACAGGAGTCAGAATGCCTGCACCCAGACGCATGACATGACCCGATGGATCCGAGGGCTCGTCGGCTTCCGCCGCGAAGGGACCCTTGAGATTCATGGGGTCACTGAGAACTCCGGCTCAGCGAACCAAGGCCTGACTTTCACGTGGACTGGAGAGACCGGGGCGAATGAGCTGAAATTCGGAACGACCACTGTCGGGCCGCTGCACGACGTCCACGGACGTTCCCGGTCATTGCTGTTCGCGGTGGGCGGCTTCGATGGAGGGTCCAACAAACCTCGAATCTACCGGTTCAACACCAACACCAGTCAGTGGCAGACGGAGAACGTGGAGACCGCAATCTCAGGCCTGGGCCGACTTCGCGGCGTCTGGGTGGTGAACGACAAGGTCGCCTTCGCCGTCGGTGACCATACGGGCGGGAAGAACACGGTCCTCCAGTGGGACGGCAGCAACTGGAGCAAGCTGTCCTTCCCCGACACTCACAAGGAAGAACTGACTTCCGTCGTCGCCTTCGGTTCGAAGTCCGTCTACGTCACCGCGTTCAGCGGCCGCATCTACCGGTACGACGGCACGGGGTGGCAGATTGTCTTCGAGAACACGAACCTGCGCTTCAACGACATCGCCGGCACCAGTCCCGCGGACCTCTGGGTCGCGGGCAACGCGGGCAAGATTCTCCACTGGCCCCAGTAACCCAACTCACGTCACCCGCCGCGCCACCACGAAGCGGCGGGTGAACGGGAACGGCGTCCCATACGGCTGCGCGGGATAGGACTCGCGCAGCAACGGGCGCAGCGTCTCCACGAAGGCGCGCGCCTCCTCCTCCCCGAGCGCCGCGAGCACGGGCCGCAGCGTCGTCCCCAGCAGCCACTCCAGCACCGCGTCCTCGCCCGGGAGCACGTGCAGGTACGTTGTCTCCCAAGCCTCCACCGTCAGCCCCAGGCCGAACAGCCAGGACGCATACACAGGCAGGGACTCCACCGGCCTGCGCCGCACCGGCTTCAGGGCGGAGGCGAAGCGAGGCAGGGCCCGGACATCGTCGACACGCCGGTGCGAAGGCGCATCGAAATTGGCCGGCACCTGGAAGGCCAGCACCCCGCCGGGCGCCAGCTTCGCCACCAACCGCCCGAGCAACACCTCATGGTCCGGCAGCCAGTGCAGCGCCGCATTGGACACGAGCACGTCCAGCGGCGCGGGAGGCTCCCAGTCCGCGAGGTCCGCCACCTCGAAACGCACCGAGCCCACGGACGCACCGCGACGGGCCGCCTCAATCATCTCCGAAGACGCATCCACACCGGACACCTGGGCGGACGGCCAGCGCTCGGCCAACACGCGCGTGAGGTCCCCGGTGCCACACCCCAGGTCCGCGACCTGCGAGGGCGACGCCGCGTCCACCCGCGACAGCAAATCGAAGAAGGGGCGCTTTCGCTCATCGCGAAAGCGTGAGTACTGCGCCGGGTCCCACATGGCGGCCTCCTGTCACGGGAGAGCCTAACGCCCAGGGTCCTTCAGCGCGGTATCGCGGGACACGCTCCCCAAAATGGAAGCGTGTCCCAGGGACAACGGTCTACTTGGCGCGGCGGCGACGGGCGCCCGCGTCCGGCGCGCTCCCGGCGTCCTCGCCACCCTCCACGGCGGCCCCGGTGCCATCGGCCGCACCGGCCGTCCCGGCGTCCGTGCCCGCGTCGGCCTCCGGGATCTCAATCTTCGGCGGCGGGTTCACCAGCGTGAGCGAGGTGAGGAACTCGTCCGCGCCCGGCGCGCCGATGCCCGCGTTGTAGACGGTGATGAGGTTGTAGACGCGCGGCCCCACCAGGAAGCTGCGGCCCTTCACCTCGCCGCTGGGCGACGCCAGCATGTACGCCTTGCCCGGGTAGCCATCCAGGGTGATGTCCTCGGAGCTCTTCAGCTCGCCACCCACCTGCCCGGCGATGCCCTGGATGCCGCCGTTGATGAGCGCCTCGGCGGGCACCGTGGCGACGAACGCCTCCGGGTAGTCCACCGCGTTGACGATGTAGCTGACACCGCCCTCATTGGCCGCGTACGTGACGAGCGTGGCCTTGTCCGTCCGCTTCGGCAGGGCGGCCTCGCTGCGCTGCGCCTGCGGCGGGGGCCCCGGCAGCTTCACGGTGAAGCCCTCGGGAGCATCCAGGACGTTGAACGCGACGGCGGGGGTCTCCTCTCCACCCTCGTTGGCGACCTCCTCGATGGTCGAGGTGGCTTCCCGGTTATCGGGCTTCTGCTGACCGGCGCACGCGGCGGCAATCAGCGACAAGGTGGCGAGGCTGGCGACAAGGCGGGACAACGGGGACATGGGCACACTTCCTGAGTGTGGTTGAACGCAGTGCGTCGACGGACGCTAGACGAACTTCCTGGTTGCTGACTACCCGACTTTGGGAGGGGAGCCAGTTTCATTGCGCGCCGGACTCTACCGGAGCGTCGGCGAGAGGACGTAGAACCCTCCACTACTCGCCGAGATACGCACGCCGGACCTCCGCGCTCTCCAGGAGCGCCTTGCCCGGCCCCGCCATCACGACCTCGCCCGTCTCCAACACATAGCCGTAGTGCGCGGCGTTGAGCGCCAGATGGGCGTTCTGCTCCACCAACAGCACGCTCACGCCCGTGGCATTCACCTCGCGCAGGGTGCGGAAGATGGCCTCTGTCACCTGCGGCGCCAGCCCCAGCGAAGGCTCATCCAACAGCAGCAGCTGCGGCTTGCTCAACAGCGCGCGAGCAATGGCCAGCATCTGCTGCTCGCCGCCCGACAGCGTCCCGGCCATCTGCTTGCGGCGCTCCTTGAGCACCGGGAAGAGCGTGAAGCTCTTCTCCAGGTCCTGCTGGATGCCGGAGGTGTCCGTGCGCAGGTACGCGCCCAGCTCCAGGTTCTCCTGGACGGACATGTTGGGGAACACGCCCCGGCCTTCCGGCGCGTGCGCCATGCCGCGCGGCACCAGCTGGTGCGCCTTCATGTTCGTGGTGTCGTGCCCGTTGAACTGGATGCGTCCGGCGCTGGGCTTGAGCATGCCGCTCACCGCGCGCAGGGTGCTCGTCTTGCCCGCACCGTTGGCGCCGATGAGGGCCACCACCTCGCCCTTGCCCACCGTCAGCGACACACCCTTGAGCGCCTGGATGGCGCCGTAGTGCACCTTGATGCCGTCCACTGACAGCAGCGGCGGGAAGGCCTGGCGCTCCCCCAGCGTCTTCACCTGCGCGTCGCTCACGCCGCCCCTCCGTGGCTCTCCAGATAGCTGTCACCCAGGTACGCCTCGATGACCTTCCTATCGTTGCGCACCTGCGCCGGCGCGCCCCGGGCAATCGTCTCGCCGTGGTCCAGCACGGTGATGCATTCACAGATGCCCATGACCAGCTTCATGTCGTGCTCGATGACGAGCACCCCCAGCTTGAAGTCGTCCCGGAGCTTGCGGATGAGCACCATCAGGTCCGCCTTCTCACGGGTGTTCATGCCCGCCGCGGGCTCGTCCAGCAGCAGCACCTTGGGCTGCGTGCCCAGCGCGCGCGCGATTTCCAGCCGGCGCTGCTCACCGTAAGGCAGGTTGCGAGCCTCCTCGTCGCGGCGGTGCGACAGGCCCATGACCTCCAGCAGGTGCTCCGCCTGCTGCGTCAACTCCCGCTCCTCCTGCTGGAAGCGCGGCGTCAGCAGCAGCGCGCGCCACCAGTCGCGGTAGTTGATGAAGGCGCCCTTCATCTTCGCGCCCAGCCCCACGCCTTCGGGGTGCAGCGCGCCCTGCGCCCGGCACGCCACCTTCACGTTGTCCAACGCGGTGAGCGCGCGGAACAGGCGGATGTTCTGGAAGGTGCGCGCCAGCCCCAGGTGGTTGATTTGATGCGGCAACCACCCGTTCACCCGCTGCCCGCCCACGCGGACCTCGCCCTGGGTGGGCTGGTACACGCCGGTCAGCACGTTGAACGCCGTGGACTTACCGGCGCCGTTGGGGCCGATGAGCCCCTGCAGGTCGCCCTGCCGCACGGAGAGGTTGAAGTCCGTCAGCGCCTTGAGGCCGCCGAACTGGATGCTCACCCCGTCCGCCTGGAGCAATGGCGCTCCGGCCTCCGCCTTCGTCTCCTGCACGGCCGCGCTCACGCCAGCCCCCTGCGCTTGCGCGGAATCCACCGCGGCAGCACGTCCCAGATCTCCTTCGTCCCGAACAGGCCCTGGGGCCGCGCCAGCATCAGCGCCACCAGCAGCAGGCCGTACACGGGCATGCGAATCTGGTCCACCTTCTGCGCAAGGCTGCCTTCGGCCCCCAGCAGGGTGAACAGCGAGCGCATGCCTTCGGGCAGCAGCGTGAGGAACGTGGCCGCGACGATGGCGCCCGTCGTGGAGCCCAGGCCGCCCAGCACCACCATGACGACGATTTCCATCGACTTCACGAAGGTGAAGGAGCCGGGGTTGATGATGGGCACGAAGTGCGCGAACAGCGCGCCGGCGATGCCGGCGAAGAACGACGAGATGACGAAGGCGCGGACCTTGTAGCCCGTGGTGTCCACGCCCATGGCCTCGGCGGCGACCTCGTCCTCGCGGATGGCCCACAGGCTGCGTCCGTGGCTGGACCCGGTGATGCGCCGGGCCACCAGCACCGTGAGGAACACCCAGAAGTACACCATGGCCGGCGACGACGTCTGGGGGATGCCGGACAAGCCCAGCGCCCGGCCGAACGCGTCCGTGTTCTGCACCACCACGCGGATGATTTCACCGAAGCCCAGCGTGACGATGGCCAGGTAGTCCCCACGCAGCCGCAGCGAGGGCAGGCCCACCAGGAAGCCGCACAGCGCCGCCGCCAGGCCGCCCACCAGCAGCGACACGACGAAGAACACCTGGTCGCTGACCGCCACCGGCAGAAAGGACAGCGCGACGTCCTTGAGGTTCAGCGACAGGACGCCGGAGATGTAGGCCCCCACCGCCATGAAGCCCGCATGGCCGATGGAGAACTGCCCCGTCATCCCGTTCACGATGTTGAGGCTGACCGCGAGGATGATGTTCACCCCCACCACCGACAGCAGGTAGGAGGCGAAGGGCGCATCACTCATCAGCCACTGGAACAGCGCCAGCACCGGCAGCGCCAGCAGCACGGGCAGCAGGCCGCGCAGCGACGCGGGGACAGCGGAGCGGGCCTCGGGGACGGGAATCGCCGGCGTCTCCATCAGACCTTCTCCGCGGCGACGCGGCCGAAGAGGCCGCCCGGCTTCACCAGCAGCACCAGGATGAGGAAGCCGAAGGCCACCGCGTCACGCCAGGTGCTGGCCGCGTAGCCCACCACGAACTCCTCCACCAGGCCCAGCACCAGGCCGCCCACCACGGCGCCCGGCACGTGGCCGATGCCACCAATCACCGCCGCCACGAAGGCCTTGAGGCCCACGTACAGGCCCATCAGCGGGCTCACCGACGTGTCCTTGATGGCGTAGAGCAGGCCGGCGCCCGCCGCCAGCGCGCTGCTCAGCATGAACGTCAGCGCGATGACGCGGTCGGTGGGGATGCCCATCAGCGCCGCCACACGGTGGTCCCAGGACACCGCGCGCATGGCCCGGCCGAAGCGCGTGCGGAACACCAGATACTGCAGGCCCACCATCAGCGCCACGGCGATGCCGAAGCTGATGACCTGCCAGTTCCACACCACCACGTCCCGGTCACCGATGACGAGCCACTCCACCGGCTCGATGACCTCCGGGAAGGCCCGCGGCGCCGCGCCCGGCAGGAAGCCGAGGTCCAGTTGGAAGCCGTAGGACAGCGCGAAGGAGATGCCGATGGCGGTGATGAGCGCGGTGAGGCGCGGCTTCTCCCGCAGGGGGCGGTACGCGAAGCGCTCGATGAAGAACCCGAGCAGCGCGCAGCCCAGCATGGCCACCGCGAACACGACGGCCACGCCCAGCAGGGAGCTGCGCATGTCGCGCCCGAGCGCGAACGCGGTGGCGTAGCCCATGTAGACGCCGACCATCATGACGTCGCCGTGGGCGAAGTTGATGAGCTTCAGGACGCCGTACACCATCGTGTAGCCAAGCGCGACGAGCGCGTAGATGGTGCCGGCGGCCAGGCCGTTGATGAGGTGCTGGAGGAGCTGCGCCATTAGGGATTGATGGTCGTGACGTACTGCGTCTTGCCATCCTCGACCTTGAGGACGACGGCGGACTTCACGGCGTTGCGCTGAGCATCCAGTGTCACGGTGCCCGCCACGCCCGGGAAGTCCTTCGTCTGGGCAATGGCGTCACGCACGGACGGGCCGCTCAGGTCCTTGGCGCGCTCCAGGGCGTTCACCGCCACGCGGGCCGAATCGTAGCCCAGCGCGGCCAGGGCGTCCGGCACCGCGCCGTACGCGGCCTTGTAGTCCGCGATGAACTTCTGCACGCGCGGATCCGGGTTGTCCGGCGAGTAGTGGTTGGAGAAGTAGCTGCCCTCGATGGCGCTGCCGCCCAGCTCGAAGAGCTTCTCGGAGTCCCAGCCGTCGCCGCCCATCAGAGGAACCTTGAGGCCCACCTCGCGCGCCTGGCGGGCGATGATGCCCACCTCGCTGTAGTAGCCCGGCACGTAGATGCCTTCCGGCTGCGACTTGCGGATGGCGGTGAGCTGGGCGCGGTAATCCGTGTCGCCCTGGCTGTAGCTCTCCACGGCCGTCACCTTGCCGCCCATCTCCGTGAACTTGCGCGTGAAGACCTCCGCCAGGCCAATGGAGTACGCGCTCTTGTTGTCCTGGAGCACCGCCACCGTGTTCAGCTTCAGGTTCTCCCGCGCGAACTTCGCCATCACGAAGCCCTGGAACGGGTCGATGAAGCAGACGCGGAAGATGTAGTCCCCCTTGTCGGTGACGGTGGGGTTGGTGGAGGACGGCGTAATCATCGGCACGCCCGCCGCCTGCGCCTTCTCCGCCATGGCCAGCGAGTTGGACGACGCCACGTCACCGAGGATGAGCGCGACCTTGTCCTGCGTAATCAGGCGCGTGGCGGCCTGGGCGGCCTCCTCGGGCTTGCTCTGGTTGTCGTAGACGCGGATGGACAGCTTCTTGCCCTTCACCCCGCCCGCGGCGTTGGCCTCCTTGAGGGCCAGCTCGATGCCGTTGCGCGTGGAGATGCCGAAGGTGGCCTGGCCACCGGTGAGCGAGCCCACCTGGCCCAGCAGGATGGTGTTCGCGTCCGCCGGAGCGCCCCCGGGTGCCGCCCCCTGCCCCTGCGCGGCCTGAGTACCTCCTTCACCCGAAGGAGCAGGCTGCGTCTTCTTCTCGCAAGCGGCCACCATGACGGCGAGCGCGGCGAGGAGCATCGGGGCAAGTCGTCGCATGCAGGGCTTCCCTTCTCGGAAACTGACACGGCAAAGCCCTGGTTTTCTAGGGGACACCTCTCCATGGGTCAAGCGTGCAGCCGTCCCGAGCCCCCGTCACACACCCCCTGTGCGGCGCGTCAGTCAGGAGTGCAGCCCGTCCAACGGGCCGTCGTGGAGCACCTCGCCCCGCCCCTCCACCTCCGCCGTCTCTTTCCGAACGGTGGCGTGAACCTGCCGGAGCACCTCGTCGGTGTAACGGGAAACCGCAACCTCCTGCCAGACATGCACGGACCTGGTGACCTCCACCCGCTCCTCACGCAGGGGGATGACGAAGGTGCCCGCCTCGAAGGGTACCAGCCCCTCCAGCACCGGCCGGGCGGACGCCACGGCCTCTGGCGCCGGCGGACCCTCGGCGTCCACGGCCTGTTCGGACACCCGCTCCACCACCAGTTCCTCGCGGCGCACGGGCACGGAGAAGTGCCGCACCTCCGTCCGCACCACCTTGTGGATGCGCACCTGTCCCGCCTCGTGCACCACCACGTGAGGATGGGCCTCCTCGCGGGCCAGGGGCACCACGAGTTCGCCGGGCGTCGCGAACTCGGCGGAGAGCACGGACTCGGGGTGACCTGACCGCACCTGCGCCGGACCGTCGTGCGCCGGTGACACCTCGTCCCGCGTCAGTCCCAGGTGCACGTCCTCTCCGCGCACGTCCACCACGTCGCCGTAGCGCGCGGTGAAGGACTTCAGCCGCAGCAGCCCGCCTTCGATGGCGAAGGTCTCCCCGCCACACCCCACCACGGTGCCCAACCGGGTCCCATCCGCCGTGAAGACCCGCATCCCTTCCCGTACGTCCGTGCGCATCGGAGGACTCCTCTCGTGTGCTGTGGTTCGCGACTCACGCCAGCGTGGGCAACCCGGGCTCGTTCCAGGGATGCTCCCGGCCATTCGGCCCGCGCCGCAGCACCCGCTCCAGGGGCGTGCTGGGGCGCTCCGGGTCCGTGTCCGTCTCCAGCGCCGCGGGCTCGCGGGCGGCGGGCGGCGGGGTGGGCACCAGGGCCAGGACTGGAAGCGGCCGGAGCCGATGGCGCGCGAGCCGGCCCGCCACCAGGGCGCCCAGCATCCCGGAGGCGCAGGCCACGCCCACCACGGGGCCTCGCAGGTCCGGGCGGAGCAGCCGGTGGATGCCACGCACCACCAGGTGCGCCCCCACGCCGGCGGCCGCGCCGCCCACCCACGAGTCACTCCAGCGCCACGGCTCCCAGGTTCCCTGCCTGCTTCTCATGACGGTCTCCCGTTGGGTGCTCACGGCACGCGGCCCGGACGCACCTCGCTTGAAGATGGGGTGGGCCGCCGCGCCCTGAGAAGCCCCGGACCACGGCCGCCGGCGGTGTCGCCAGGGCAGGCGAAAGGACAGGCGGGCGTTCGGGCGGGCAGGCACGGTGCCAAGCCAACTGGCACTGCGTCCTCGGCCCCTGACACCGAGACCAAGCGCTCACACCTTCCATCATGACCGGGGTGGAAACCCCAGGGCCTCGCGCTCGCACGCGGGGCCTCCACCAGCGCCGGGGTCCAAGGTGTGGCCAGCAGGTCCACCCACCCCGGTCACGAGGAGCCAGCCATGTACCAACGCAGCGACGTCAACGAAGGGATGGTCGTCCGCAGCATCGACGGCGAGAAGCTCGGCAAGGTCTTCGCCGTCGGCGACGGCGAATTCCACATCGAGAAGGGCCTCTTCTTCCCGAAGGACTACCTGGTCCGGTACTCGGAAATCAGTCGCATCGACGGCTCGGAAATCATCCTCAGCCACGGCAAGGAGATGCTGAGCCGGCTGACGGGTGAGGACCGCACGGGCACCGTCGCCGGCACGAGTGGCGGCGCGGGCGTGGGTCCGGGCGCGGTGGGACTGGGCGCCGACCGGGCCGCGGCCCGCGCCAGCACGGGCATGGACGCCACCACGGACACGGTGGGCCGTAAGGGCGCCTACGACACGGGCTACGACACACGCCTGGGCACGGACGCCCGCTACGGCACCGGCGTGGACACGGACACCGCGGGCCTCAAAGCCACGGACACCGCGGTGGGCGCGCGGGACATCCACGGCCGAGAGGAGGACATCACCATCCCCCTGCACAAGGAGGAAGTGGACGTGCTCAAGCGGGACGTCCAGGCCGGTGAGGTCCGCGTCCACAAAGAGGTGGTGGAGGAGGACCGGGAGATGGACGTGCCGGTGCGCCGCGAGCGCGTCCGCGTGGAGCGCCGGGACGTGAGCCCGGGACGCCCGGCGATGAATGCCTCATTCCAGGAGGAGACCGTCGTCGTCCCGCTGCGCACCGAGGAAGTCGAAGTCCAGAAGCGCGCCGTCGTCGACGAGGAGGTCGTCATCCACAAGGACGAGGTGGATGAGGAGCGCCACATCTCCGAGCACGTGCGCCGCGAACAGGTGGACATCCGCACCGAGGGCAGTGACGAGCGGGCTCGTACGCTGAACGCGCCCTCCGACGACCCACTCAAGCGCGGGTAGTGAGCGAGCTGCCCCGGCCACTCTCTCCTCCCGGGAGGGGCCGGGCCTTCCCCCTCGCCGTCAGGGTGAGGACTTCCGGAGCCGCGGTCGCATGATGGGCGTTTCATCCTGGGCCCGCCCTCCCGCGGAGGCAGGCCCGGAGGGCGGGCGGTCCAACCGCATGAACTCACGATGCCGGTCGGGGAAGTGCTTCGCCATGAGCCGCACCAGTTCCGAGTCGTTCGCCGGACGGCAGGCATCCGCCAGCCGGTCCGCCATCTCCCGCGCGCTGCCGAAGCGCGCCTCGGGGCGCTTGGCCAGTGCAGTCTCCAGCACGTCCCAGAGCGCCCGGGAGATGTGCGAAGGCCGCGGCGGAAGGGACTCTTCGCAGATGGCGTGCATGGTGGCCAGCTCGTCGGGCTTCTCGAAGGCCCGCGCGCCGATGAGCGACTGATAGAGGACGAGCCCCATGGCGAACAGGTCGCTGCGCGCGTCCAGCCTCATGCCGCGCGCCTGCTCGGGGGACATGTACAGCGGCTTGCCCTTCACGATGCCCGGCAGCGTCACCGTACGCTGGGCGCGGGCCTTGGCCACGCCGAAGTCCAGCACCTTCACCCGCCCGTCGAACCCCACCATGAGGTTGTGCGGGGACAAATCCCGGTGCACCAGCTCGAGCGGCGCGCCGTCCTCGCCCTGCAGCACGTGCGCCGCATGCAGCCCCGCCAGACCCTGGCACACCACGGCCACCGCGTGCGCCGTCTCCAGCGGGCCCTTGGCCGCGCGGAGGAGCCGCTCCAGGTCCACGCCGCGCACCAACTCCATGGCGATGTAGTACGCGCCCTCCGCCTCGCCGAAGTCGTAGAAGTGCACCAGGTTGGGGTGGGAGAGCCGCAGGCCGATGCGGGCCTCGTCCAGGAACTGCTGGACGATGGAAGGGTCCGAGGACAAGTGCGGGAGGATGCGCTTGAGGGCCACCAGCCGGCCCAGGCCCTCCGGGCCTCGGGTCCGCGCCACCAGCACCTGCGCCATGCCCCCGGTGCCCAGGGGCGTCACCACCTCATAGCGGCCAATGTGGCCCCGCGAGGCCGTAGGCGGCTCCCCGGTGAGCGCGTCCAGCCGCTCCAGCGCGCCCTTGCCATCCGTCAGCGCGAGGAAGCCCAGCACGGCGCTGTCGAGCTGCTCGCCAATGGCCTCCACCAGCTTCATCACCAGCCCGCCGCCGCCGTCGAAGGCGCCCTCCACCACCAGCCCCAAGCCCCCCAACTCCAGACTGCCCAGGGCCAGTCGCGCGCAGAAGAGCGTCCGGCCGTCATCCAGCTTGTGGACACCTCGCCAGTGCGCCGCCTCCAGGACGTCCACCCCGGGCTCGCCCAGCACCCGCGTCAGCACCGGGCCTCGCGTCCCTCGCAGGGACACGAAGCCCGCGCGCGCATGAACCAGCCGGGCACACTGCGTGAGAAACACGTCGAGCCCGGAGTCCAGGGCCAGGCCCCGCTCCAGGCAGTCCTCCAGGATGACGTCGGCCATCCGATGCACGGAGACCAGACCCCGGAGAAAAACGACCTCTTCCTCTAAAGAGGGAAAATCCACGGGCCCATTCAACACCCGGGACGTCCTTTTCAGGAAACCCGGAACCTCCGAGACGGCTACACGCGCTCCCGGTCCTTCAACGGCGCCACGGCCGGAAGGTGCTCGGGCGTGCCGGAGCGGAGCGACCGGGGCAGGTGGTCATCCATCAGCCCGTGCACCTCCAGCACGCGCTCCAGGTGCGCCACGCGCTCGCGGAGCAACCGCACCTCCATGCCGCCGTGCTGGGATTCCTTCAAACGGATGAAGGCCTCCACCAGGGGCTTGAGGGAGAAGCGAAGCGTGAGCCCGAAGAGGGGCACCCCCACCACCATGGCGGTGATGAGGAACATGACGATGCCTTCGGTAACGTCCATTGATGCGCTCCAGGGGGACTGACTGCGCGGCAGGCAGTCTACGCTGGAGCGCGGAGGCGATTGCGAGCGTTCAGCTCGCCTGGCCCGTGTAGATGGCGTCCGCGATGCGGTAGGCGCTGCCTTCCAGGCGCTGGAAGGACTCCTTGAGCACCGCCACGTCGGAGGTGTTGAGCACCTCCTTGAGGCGCTCCAGGTCCGCCTTGATTTCCTCGCGGTCCTTCTCCGACAGGAGGCTCGCGTACTCCTCCAGGCTCTTCTCCGTCGTGTAGATGAGGCCGTCGGCGTTGTTGCGCAGCTCCGCCAACTCCTTCTTCTTCTTGTCGTCGGAGGCGTGCGACTGGGCGTCGGAAATCATCGCCTGGATTTCCGCCTCGGACAGGCCGGAGTTGCTCACCACGCGCACCTGCTGGACCTTGCCGGTGCCCAGGTCCTTGGCGCTGACGTGGACGATGCCGTTGGCGTCGATGTCGAACGACACCTCGATTTGCGGCACACCGCGCGGCGCCGGGGGAATGCCCACCAGTTCGAAGCGCGCCAGCGTCTTGTTGTCCGCCGCCATCTCACGCTCGCCCTGGAGCACGTGCACGCTCACCAGCGGCTGGTTGTCCACGGCGGTGGAGAACACCTGGCTCTTCTTGCAGGGAATGGTGGTGTTCTTGTCGATGATTTTCGTGAAGACACCGCCGGCCGTCTCGACACCGAGCGACAGCGGCGTCACGTCCAGCAGAAGGACGTCCTTCACCTCGCCCTTGAGCACGCCACCCTGGATGGCCGCGCCCACAGCGACGACCTCGTCCGGGTTGATGCCCTTGTGAGGCTCCCTGCCGAAGAACTCCTTCACCTTCGCCTGCACGCGCGGCATGCGCGTCATGCCACCCACCAGCAGCACCTGGTTGATCTGCTGCGAGGGAATGCCGGCGTCCTTCAGGGCAATCCGGCACGGCTCGATGGTGCGGTCGATGAGGTCCGTCACCAGCGCCTCGAAGGTGGCGCGGTCCACGGTCTCCGTGAGGTGCTTGGGGCCGGAGGCATCGGCGGTGATGAACGGCAGGTTCACCTCCGTCTCCGGCGCGCTGGACAGCTCGTGCTTGGCGCGCTCGGCGGCTTCCTTCAGGCGCTGCAGCGCCATGCGGTCCTTGCGCAGGTCCAACCCGTTGTTGGATTCCGCGAAGCGCTTGGCCAGGTAGTCGATGAGGCGCTGGTCGAAGTCCTCGCCGCCCAGGAACGTGTCGCCGTTGGTGCTCTTCACTTCGAACACGCCGGCGTTCAGCTCCAGGATGGAGATATCGAAGGTGCCGCCGCCCAGGTCGTAGACGGCGATGCGCTCGGTGCCACCCTCCTGCACCTTGTCCAGGCCGTAGGCCAGGGCCGCAGCGGTGGGCTCGTTGATGATGCGCAGGACATTGAGCCCGGCGATGCGGCCGGCGTCCTTGGTGGCCTGACGCTGGCTGTCGTTGAAGTAGGCGGGGACGGTGATGACCGCCTCGGAGACCTGCTCACCGAGGTAGTCCTCCGCCGTCTGCTTCATCTTCATCAGGACGATGGCGGAGACCTCAGGCGGGCTGTAGCCCTTGCCGCGAATCTCCACCCACGCGTCGCCGTTGGGGCTGGAGGCCACCTTGAAGGGCGACACGCCAATGGCCTTCTTGCCTTCGGGCGAGTCGAACTTGCGGCCGATGAGCCGCTTCGCCGCGAAGACGGTGTTCTCCGGGTTGGTGATGGCCTGCCGCTTGGCAATCTGCCCCACCAGGCGCTCGCCGGAGTCAGTGAAGCCCACCATGGAAGGCGTGGTCCGGCTGCCTTCGCTGTTGGGGATGACCACCGGCTCGCCGCCCTCCATGACGGCGACGCACGAGTTGGTCGTCCCAAGGTCGATTCCAATCACCTTGCCCATGTTGGTTACTGACTCCCCCCGGAAGAGTTCTCGGACTGCGCGGGCGCGGCGGGCGCCTCGGTGTCGGTCGTGGCGGTGGCGGGCTCGGCGACGGCCGGCGGCTCCGCGGCGGCCACAGGCTCGGCGGGTGCGCGCGCGACGACGACCATGGCCGGACGCACCAGCCGCTCATTCAGGTAGAAGCCGCGCACGACTTCGTAGGCCACGTGGCCGGCGGGGACGTCCGCCGTCTCCACCTGCTGGATGGCCTCGTGGACGCGCGGGTCGAACGGCTGACCCTTGGCGCTGAAGCCCTTCACGCCGTGGCGGCCCAGCGCGTCCTCGAAGGACTTGCGCGTCATGGCCACGCCCTTCTCGAAGCTGTCCAGGTCCGGCGACTTGGCCGCGGCGTCGATTGCGCGGTCCAGGTTGTCCATCACCGGGAGCAGGTCCTTGAGCAGCTTCTCCGAGCCGAAGCGCTGGACCTCCTCCTTCTCCTTCTGCGCGCGCTTGCGGTAGTTCTCCAGGTCCGCGGCGTGACGCACGGTGCGCTCCTGCGCATCCTTCGCACGCTCGTGGGCCTCGCGCAGGCGCTCCATCGTCTCGCGCCCCTTCGCCTGGCTGAACTCGAGCTGGGCCTTGAGGGACTCCACCTCCTGGCGGAGCGCCGCCACGTCCTCGGACGGGGGCGCCTCGGCGTCAGACGGCGGAGAAGCGGTGTCAGCGGGGGACGCGGACGCTTCGGCCTCCACCGGGGTGGACCGGCCTGAAGCCTCCACCTCGATGACGGTCACCTCGTCCTCTTCGTCTATGTGACGCTCGACACTGCGAACCGCCGCGTCGATGACGTCCTGCCCGATGTCTGTCTGGATTCTGCTCTTGTCGTTCGAGCCGGCCACGGCGCGCACTATCTCACGCGCCGCGGGACCTTCCAAATGGCGAGAAGGACAAAGGAAACCGGCCTGCCCCCGGGCAGGCGGGCTTCACGCCCAGCGGAACTTCACGCTCCGGCGGTGGTCTTGGCGGCGGGCTTCTTGGACCGGCCAATCGTCTTCTTGGAACCCGAAACAGCCTTCTTCGCCGTCTTCGTGGCGGCGCCCTTGGCGGCGGGCTTCTTTCGGCCAATGGACTTTCCCCCAGCCTTTTTCGCGGCGGGGCGGGAGGCGCTGGCCTTGGAGGCCTTGGCCTCGGCTGCGGGCTCGGCTGGCCCCTTGGCGGGGCGCGAGGGGGGGGCCTGCTCGCCGCCCTCCTCGTTCGTGAAGGCGCGCTCGACGGCGCCCTCGACCTGACGCACGGCGACTTCAATCTTCTCCGCCGCCACCTTGCTGGTGCTGGCGGCCCAGGTGCGCAGTTGCTCCAGGCCTTCCTTCACCTTGGCCTGGTTCTGAGGGTCCTTCACTTCCTTGAGGAGGCGCTCAGCCTCGCCGCGCAGGTCATCGGTGGTGCGCTTGAGCTCGTCACCGGTGCGCTTGAGGAAGTCCATCAGCTGCTTGTCCCACTTGTTGGCCATGTGCTGTCTCCTCCATGGGGCAGTCATCCCCCCCGAAAACCATTCCACTCCACGGCTGCCCGGAGCGCAAAACCTTCCAGCGCTTGCTTGAAACACGAACGATGTCGGCGGCCATTGCCTTTCGTGCCACGCGCCTCGTGCATGCGGGCGTCCGTCGAGGCTAGAGTGGGCGCATCGCGTGCCCCACTCCTCGAGGCCCGCGCTGGAGCCCGCCGACATGCCGTTTTTCCGAATGGCGGGGATGCTCGCCGTCCTCACCCTGCTGTGCGCCTGCTCCGAGGGACGTGGAACCTCGGGAGCGCCCCGTCTGCCCGCGGTCGAGCTGTCTCCGACGACGGTGGGCCTTGCCTACGAAGCCATGTTCACCGCGTCCGGGGGCGAGCCGCCTCTGCGCTATACGGTGTCACCGCCGCCGGCGGGCTTCTCCTTCTATACGGGAGAGGGGCGGCTGCTGGGCCCGGGCAGCGAGGCCGGTGACTTCTCCATCACCGTGACGGTGCGGGACGCGGACGGCTTGGAGAACGTGCGCACGTACGCGCTGAAAATCTATCCACGCCCCGAGGTCACCAGCGACGGGCTCCCCGCCGCCACAGAAGGGGACAGCTACGAGCACGTCCTGGTCGCCACCGGCGGGCGCCCTCCCCTTCAATGGGAGTTGGTGGCGGGCTCGCTGCCCACGGGCATCGCGTTGAGCCCCGAGGGATTGCTGACGGGGCAGGCCCAGGGACAGGGGACCTATCCCGTCACCCTGCGGGTCCACGACGCCCATGGCGCCGAGGCCGAGGTCCAGCTGGGGCTGGAAGTGGTGGGGCCCGGGCAGACGCCGGATGGGGGAGCGCCGGATGGGAGCTTCCCGCTGTCGGTGGGGAACTGGAACATCGAGTGGTTCGGGGACCCGGTCTATGGGCCCAACGACGAGCCGTTGCAGTTGGCCAATGCCCAGGCCGTCATCGCCGACGCGGGCGTGGACTTCTGGGGACTGGCGGAGATTGTCAGCACGGCGCAGTTCAACGAACTGAAGGCGCGGCTGCCGGGCTACGACGGCTTCCTGGCGGATGACGGCTCGCGGGTGTCGTCGGGGACGAGCTACTACTCGGCCAACGAGCAGAAGGTGGGCGTGCTGTTCAAGTCGGACGTGGTGCAGGTTCTGCGGGCGGACGTGGTGCTGCTGAACCACGACTACGACTTCGGCGGGCGCCCTCCGCTGCGAGTGGACCTGCGCATCCAGCGCGGTGGTGCCAGCGTGGACGTGACGGCGTTGGTCATCCACATGAAGGCGCTCGCCGGTCCCGACGAATACGCGCGGCGCCTGTCGGCCGCCGGGTGGCTCAAGGACTACCTGGACCAGCGCCTGCCCACGCAGCGAGCCATGGTGGTGGGTGACTGGAATGACGACGTGGACGTGTCCACGACGACCAATCCCAGCACTGGGCTGAAGTATGAATCGCCGTACCGCAACTTCGTGAGCGACTCGGCCAACTACAAGTTCACCACCCAGGCCCTGTCCGAGGCAGGCATTGGCAGCACGGTGAGCCGCAGCACGTTCATTGACCATCAGCTCGTCACCAACGAGCTGTGGGCCGGCTACGTCCCCAATTCGACCCAGGTGCTGCGGCCGAGCATCACGGGCTACCGGGACAACACGTCCGACCACTACCCCATCATCAGCCGCTTCAACTTCGGCAATGCGGGAGGCGGTGGAACGGGGACGGGCGGGACGCAGTACAAGGTGTTCATCAACGAGTACCTGCCGCAGTCGCACAACAAACCGGGCACCACGATGCCGGATTATGACCAGCAGTTCGTCGAGTTGGTGAACACAGGCACCACGGCGGTGGACCTGGGCGGCTGGAAGATTCACGACGCCAGCTCCTACGCGGGCGAAGACGACACGCGGCACGTGTTCCCGGCGGGGACGATGATTCAGCCAGGCAAGTCGTACGTCGTGTACTCGGGCCCGACGGCGGTGCCCGCGGGCGTAACGAACGCCACGGCGGCCTCGGGAGGCGGACTGTATTTCAACCGGGGCGTCAACACGGGCAGCAGCGGAGACACCGTGCTCCTGGTGCGGCCTGACAACACCGTGCAGGACAGCGCGGGGTATCAGGACACGGCGGTAGGCATCTCCTACAACCGGAGCCCGGACGGGAGTTCCACCGGGACGTGGGTGCCGCATACGCAGCTGTCACCCAGCGTTGAGGCTTCGCCTGGGCGGCGGGTGAACGGCACGGCGTTTTGATAGAGGCAAACTGTTCCCCTTAGTTGTTGAAGCAGAGAAACGTGCTCAGCCGCACGCCTCGCTGCGAGGAGAACTCCTTCTGCGTCAGCCCGCTCGCCTCGATGGCTTCGGCGCCCCGGAACCACTCCTGCTTCTCCACCGGCTTCGACATACACTCCAGGGTCCACGGCGCCGACTCCTCACTCAACGCCTCTCAGCACGTCGTTGGCCGGACGGATACGCTGCACCGCGGCGGCGTTCATGAAAGAGTCCATACCTCTCTCATGAATGGGGCGGATGGCAGACGATGCAATGAGGGCCTGTCCGCTCAGCCCTCCGTCGCCCATTCCCTCTTCGGCCTACCCCTGACGCAGCAGTGATAGCTCAGGAGTTTTGTCGCGTGACAGCCACGAGGACTCCAAGCTTGTGTAGGTGCAGCGCAATCCATCTCGCCTCGGTCTCTGTACCCGACCAGAGTTCATTCAAAGGTGCGCGTAGCAGGCGTGCGGCCGCGTTGAGATCAAGCCCAAGCAAACGCCTCATCTCCCTTACGGCATTGTTGCGGTGTGCCGCATCCAAGAGGTGCAAGCTCCATTGCCCCTGAGCCTCAATGAATGCACTGCGGATCTGCTCAGACGGGAATCCGATGTAGTCCTCTTCCACAGCATTTCCACAGTGCCCACAGTGCAGCCCCCGTGACCACCGCAATTCCTTTCTTGAACCGATGGACTGAACGACGATCCATTCAACGCCACGGCCACACACTGAGCAATTTCCGTCCTCGCGGATCACTCAATCCATCCCTTCTCTCATTTAATTATATCCAAAAACCCATAAAATCCCTCATGGGGAATGTACTTATCCGCTTGTCGCGGACACTGCTGTCGCGTCAAGGAGTTGAGTCTCCTCACGAGAATGACTTCCGGTGGCCCGGCTCCGTGATGGCATTTTCGGAACCTCCGCTCGTGAGCTCCTCAACCAGTGCGCGCGAAAACAGGCGTCCATCCCTCAAATAGCATGCGCGGCAACAATCAGGCCTGCCTCTGGCCCCCCCGTCCGTTCGGACTTCCATGGTTACTGGGACTACGTCCTCAAGCCCCAGGTGACTAAGAACTCCTTTCAAAAATAGTCCCGAAACTCCGCAGGGATGCGTTCGCCTCCGGGCATGTGCAGCTTGCCGGGCATGAGGCGGGAGCTGGTACCTGACGCGCTCTGGAAGCGAGTCTCCCCGTTGCTGCCGCGCCAGATGCGCAAGACGGCGCGCGGGCGGCCGCGGTGCGACGACCGCGCCGCACTGCGCGGCATCATGTTCATACTGAAGACGGGCATTGCCTGGGAGGATCTGCCGACCGAGGTGTTCGGTGTGAGCGGCATCACCTGTTGGCGCAGGCTGGACGCGTGGACTCGCGCTGGGGTCTTCGAGCGTCTCCAGCAGCAGTTGCTCGACGAGTTCGGCATGAGAGGCCGCATCGACTGGCGGCGCGTGGCCTTCGACTCCGGGAGCATCCGGGCGAAAAGGGGGGCCCCAAGACCGGCCCGAACCCCACGGACAGAGGGAAGAAAGGCACCAAGCACCATGTCGTGACGGACCGGAAGGGCAGTCCGCTGGCAGTGCTGCTTTCCGCAGCGAACGTCCACGACAAGAAGTGCGCTCTGCCGCTCCTCGATGCCATCCCCTCCGCGCACAACGGGCGCCGAGGCCGGCCACGAAGGCGCCCGGAGAAGGGGCATGGCGACAAGGGCTACGACTTCAAGGACATCCGGCGAGGGCTCCGGCGGTGACACATCATCCCGCGCATTGCCCGCCGGGGCATCGAGCCGAGCGAGCGACTGGGGCGGTACCGCTGGGTAGTGGAGCGCACACTGGCATGGCTCCACAACCTCAAGCGGCTGCGAGTGCACGAGGAGCGTCGGGACGACATCCACCTCACCCTCCTCCAGATGGGCTGCAGCCTCATCATGCAGAGGAGGCTTGCCCGGCATTATTGAAAGGAGTTCGCCACGGACGGCTTCGAACGCCCGGTTCTTGCTGCCGTGGTCGTTCGGGCGCATGCTGAAAAGGCGGAAACGCGAGCGCCAGAAAGCGAGGGAATCCGATGGCGACATCACTCTACGACCTCAGCGTGCCCACCTTCCTTCAGACCGTGAGGGCCGTCGCAGGCTTTCTCGACCGTGCGGCCAAGCACTGCGCTGAGACGGGTGTTGATCCCGACGACTTCGTGAACGCGCGCCTTTTCGACGACATGGCGCCCTTCCACTTTCAGGTCGAAGCCACATGTCACCATTCCGTGTGGGGGGTGGAAGCCCTTAAGACCGGTGTGTTCGCCCCGCCGGCCTTAGTCGGACCGGTCCCTTTCGCCGACCTGCAGGCGATGATCGGCAAAGCGGAAGTGGCGCTGGAGGCGTTCACGCCCGACGAGGTTGACCAATGCGCGGGCAAGAACCTGGACCTTCAGATCGGGCCGCGGAGGCTCGCCTTCACGTCGGAGACGTTCATTCTCTCGTTTTCCTTGCCGAACTTCCATTTCCACGCCGTCACTGCCTACGACATCCTCCGCTCGCGCGGTGTACCGCTCGGCAAGCGTGATTACGAAGGCCGGCTGCGCACTAGATCAGCCTAAGAACTCCTTTCAAAGGAGGCTTGCCCGGCATTACTGAAAGGAGTTCTAAGCAATTTCTGATCGAACCCCTACCGTTGGCGTCCTGCTTCGCCACCAAGTTGCGCTGCGCGTCATAGCTATCTGTCTCTGTGTTACAGTGCATCCACTGTGCATCCCTGTGGCCGACCAAAGTAGCGCACCCCCACATCAAGCTCGGACTCTGAGAGCATTTTAAGTGCTGACCGTAAGGCACGGTGCGCAGACACTTCTGACGCAGGCGCTGTTTTCAGAAATCTCAAAAACTCTCTTCTGACTTCTCCAGTCATGACTGCACATTCCATAGGAGCGCCATCTTCATCAATACCTACATATTCTCTCGGGCCAATCGAGGCCAGAAATCCAAAAAGCTCCCCCCACCAGGGATGCCACTCTCTTGCATCCAATGGGCTAACAAAAAAGAAACGAACTCTTCCGGTGGCGTGGGGGAGTTCGACTCGAATGGTGGCTATCGCTTGGGCATTCATCGCTTTAAAAAGCCTCTGGCAGCGCCTCAATCACAGCCGTCCTATTGAGCATAGAAGCAGCTCCTGTCTCAAAAATGGTCTCAAGGAGATCTGGCATATCTGGGACAGGCTGGGTCCTTACGAGCTTGTTACTTCGTAGCGTTGCCATTTCAGAGCGCTGCAACGCAACCACCACCCCACCAACCTCCCCGCCCTCGCGCTCCATGGCTCGCTTCACAAAAAATTCCGTCGTGGACAAACCGGCCGCTGTAAAGAGCCGCTTCGACTCCAAAACCTTGAAATCTGTAACGCGCTGTTGGGTTGTCCCGTGCACGAACACCTCGAACAGCTCATCAAATTTAGGTGCAATACCTTCTTTGACGAATGCACTTAGGTGCGCTGGAGGCGGGTGGAGAAGGCGGTGGTCCACCACCCCGGCGGCAGCCCAGGGACTGAACCCATCCGACCATCTTCGGCTGCTCGATCGCCTCCGCCACGCCTGGGTAACCCTGCACCCCACATGGCTCCTCCCCGTCCCGAGCGGGAATCGTCAGACGGGCACACAATGAAAATGCGCCCCATCCGTTATTAGGCGCGACCCATTTTGCGACCCTGTTCCGTATCCCATTTTGAAGGGATGACGGACGGCCGGGCATTGGGCTCGAGCCGGCTCGCGACGAGGGACGGAGCTACCGTGCTGCCTGGAAACGACCGGTCCGTCTTGGAGGCTTTCCGCCGGGGGGAGACGTCCGTCCTCACGCAGGTGTACCGAACCTATTCGCCGGAGGTGCTCCGCTACCTCTCGCGAAAGTTCGCGGTGGGCACGGATGGGGGGACGCGGACCGCCGCGTTGTCCGCGCTGGATTTGGACGCCGCCCATCAAGAGACGTTCGTCCGGGCCTTCCGGCCCAACATGCGGCAGGCCTATGACGGGGTTCGCCCCTACCTGGGCTTCCTCCTCACGGTGGCGCGCTCGACGGCCATCGACCTGATGCGCGCGTCGGGACGCGTGTCCCGCGAGGCCGTCCCCATGGACGACGCGCCCGAGATGACGCACCTGCCCACCGAGGACCGGACGCCGGAAGAAGAGGCCCTCAGCACCGAAGTGCGCGACCTGGTCCGCGCCTTCCTCGACACACTCACGGACGAAGGCCGCGCCCTGGCGCAGCTGCGTTTCGTGGAAGGACTTTCGCAGGAGTCCGCCGCCCAGCAGCTCCAGCTCACTCGAGGCGAAGTCCGGGTGCGCGAGCGGCGGATGCGGATGCAGTTCACCGAGCATTTGAAGGACTCGGGCTGGCTGGACGCATCGGCCGAGCCCGGGCGGATGGAGCTGGGAGTCCTCCTGGCCTCGCTCGCCTTATGCGCAATAGGGAGCATGCCCTCATGAGGTGGTACGAGAGACATATCGACGCCAGCCTGACCCGGTGGTCGCTGGGAGACCTGTCCTCCCACCAGTCCGCTCGCCTGCTGCGCCACGCCCACGCCTGCCAGCGCTGCGGCACCCGCTACGAGCGCTGGGCCCAGGCCCACCGCGCCCTGGAGGGCAATGACATCCACGCCCCCTCCTCCGTGGAGCTCCAAGCATTGTCACTCGGAGGACTGGAGGCCGCCCTCGCCGCGGCCGCGCCTGAACAGACTCCGTCCCGGTGGCCCTCCCTGGCCCTGCTCGGCGGCGCGCTGGCCGCTGTCTTCCTCGCGGTGGTGCTCGTCCCCACCGCCACGACGACGCCCGGCGAGTTCGTCGCCCGCGGCGAAGGCACCACGCCGCCCGGCGTCGCCCTGCGAATCTTCTGCGCCACCCCGGGCCAGGCCCTGCGCGAACTGCACGCCGGAGATGCCTGCCGCGCCGGTGCCATGCTGGCCTTCGCCGCCGGTGGACATGCGCCTTTCACCCACGTCGCGGTCCAGGTCCGTGGCGCCAAGAAAGCGGAGGTGACAGCCGGTCCCTTCGCCCTGTCTGGAGGCTTGGGCAAGGAAGCCCCCCTCGAGCTGACCGTGCCCATGCCGGAAACGGCAGGCACCGTCGAAGTCGTCGCCGTCTTCGCAGGCAGCCCGGCCGAGTCCCTGGCGACCCTGCGCGGTGAACAGACAAAGGGCACGGTGGTGCTCAAGCAGTCAGTGAGGGTAGAGGAAGCTCCATGAAAAAACTGGGAGTGCTCCTCGGCGCCGCGGCACTGCTGCTGGCCCGTGGTGCCTCGGCCGAAGCCGTGGTTCGCCGCGCCCTGGTCATTGCCCATAACGGGAGCGACGACCCGTCGCTCCCGTCGCTGCGTTTCGCAGACGATGACGGCGTGCTGTGGGCGGAGACGCTTCAACGCCTGGGCGTGGAGACAACGCTGCTGGTAGACCCGGACGAGGCGACACGCGCCACGGCCCGGCCGGTGCTCGCGGGCGCCCGGCCCCCAACGCCAGACGAGGTGAAGCGAGAGGTCGCACGCCTCCGCGCGGCCAACCTGGTGGACCATGAATTGGGACGCCAGACAGACGTGCTGCTCGTCTACGTGGGCCACGGCAACACAGACGAGGCCGGACGCGCGTACTTCACCCTCTCGGGTGGACGTTTGGATAAAGCAAGCCTTTACGCGGACGTGGTGGATCCGCTCGGCGCCGGCTATGTCCACCTCATCGTGGACGCGTGCCGCGCGTCTGGCGTCGTGGGCAGCCGCGGCGGTCAGACGGACGCGGCGGTACTCGCGGAGCTGCGCGGCATGCTGGCCCGTGAGCAGCTCGCCACCCGGCCCACCGTGGGCGCCGTGTTCGCGGAGAGCGACGACGGCGAGACGCACGAGTGGTCTCGCATCCGCTCGGGCGTCTTCAGCCACGTGGCCCGCTCCGGCCTCATGGGCGCGGCGGACATCAACGGCGACGGCAAGGTGGAGTACAGCGAGCTGGGCGCCTTCGTCACCGCATCGCTCCAGGGCGTGAAGGGCCTCCCCGCGCGCCTGTCGCTCCACGCCTTCGCCCCCACCCGCGAGCCCCGGCGTCCGCTGGTGGGCCCCGCTCCAAAGGGCCCCAGCCTTCCGCTGCCCGCGGGGCTCGAGCACTCGCGCATCTCCGTCGAGGATTCAGACGGACGGCGGTTGGCCGACGTGCGCCGCTCCGAGGACCAGTACGTGCTGCTGCGCCTGCCCGAGCGCGACGTGTATTGGATTCGCACGCCCACGCAGGAAGCCCGCATCACCCTGGCCAAGCTGTCCACCAACAGCATCATCGACATGGGCGACCGGGAGCTCCAGGAGCGAGGCCCCGCCGAGGAGGCCCTGCGCAAGGGCTTGTTCGCGGTGCCGCTCGACAAGGATTTCTACGAGCGCTACGTGGCGGCCACCGGGCTCGCGCCCGTGGGCGTATCCCAGGCGTTTCCTCCAAGCGCGGGCGGCGCCTTCCCGCGGTTCATGGCGCGGCGGCCCGACACCTTGGCGGGTTGGGACCTGGGCTGGACTGGGCAGCAGGCACCGCTCGGATTGAGCACGCTGGCCACCGGCCCCACGGTGACGTGGCGGCGCGAGGCCCCCCTGCCGTCGCTCTACTACGGCGCGCGCGCCGCCTATGGCCTGACGCCCCTGGCCACCGACGGCATCCGCACCCACCGGGGCGCCCTGCTAGGGATTCTGGGCGCGCAGGCCCCGGAGCACCTGCGCGTGCCACTGTTCCTGGAGGCGGGCGCGGGCTGGGGCTTCCTGGGAATCTCGCGCGGACAGGTGCGTATGGGTGACCCCACCGTACTCTCCACGTACACCGCCGCGGGGGTGACGGGGGCGCTGGCGGGTGTGCGGCTGCGCCTGGCGGCCACGCTCACCTATGACCGCGTCACCCTGGACCAGCGCAATTACTGGGACCGCGCCTTCGGCTTCGAGCTGGCGCTGCGACGCTGAGAGAACTGCTCATGAAACGCATGTGGATGGCGATGCTCGTGCTCGTCACGGGGTGTGACGGCATCGAGTTGGACCGGCTCGTCCGGCAGTACCCGCCGCTCACCCGGCTGGAACCCGAGCCCGCAGGTGGCAACTGCATTCATGGTGGCCATTTCGTCCGCACGGGACTGGACCGCAATGACAACGGCGTGCTCGACGACGACGAAGTGACGCGCACCGAATACGCGTGTGTCACCTCCATCCCAGGCGTGCTGGTGCGCGTGCAGGACGAGCCCCCCGGCGAGAATTGCACCGAGGGCGGCAAGGTGTACCGCGCGGGCCAGGACACGAACGGCAATGCCGACCTGGAGGACAGCGAGGTCAGCCGCCAAGTCTACGGCTGCGCCAGCTCGGAGGCCGTAGTCACCCGCGTGCGCGCCCGAGAGCCGTTCGTCTTCCCCTGCGGCGAGCACGGCGCCGTGGTGGAGGCGGGACAGGACCAGAATGGCAACGGCGTGCTGGACGACTCGGAGGTCCGGGCGACGTCCAACCTCTGCGTGCTCCCCTACGAGGTCCGGCTGCGCCAGTCACCGGCTCCCGCGGGCAACGCGTGTCCCACGCCCAGCACCCAGGTGGACGTAGGCACCGACGGGGACGCGGATGGCCTGTTCGAGGAGAACGAGGTGATGTCGTCCATGTTCGTGTGCCGGCCCCTGCACACGCTGGAGGGCAACTACCACGTGCGCAACGCGGTGGACCTCGTGGCGCTGGAGGGCATCTCCCGCGTGCGCGGCAACCTCTACTTCGACTCCGGATCCGCCACGGAGGCCGTCCTCCCCGACTTGATGATGGTCGAAGGGGCGCTGACAATCATCGACACGTCGCTCGAACGCGTGAAGATGCCCTCGCTGCGCCTCGTGGGAAGCTCGCTCACCATCGCCAGAAACCCCGCGTTAACCATGCTGACCCTGGGCAGCGGCAGCCTCGCTCCGCTCCGGGTCTGGGGAGAATTCAACCTGGTATCCAATCCGTTACTCCCCACGCTCATGGGAGTGAGAGCGGTCCTTCCCAGCCACAACATCCTCCTGCGAGACAACGATGCCCTCGAAGAGGGTTACTTCGCGTTCATCTCCGCGAACCTTGGCAACATCACCCTGGAGGGCAATGCGAGGCTCTCCACCCTTCCCTTCCGGCACCTCGAATGGGTGGGCGGCTCCCTGAACATCATCGGGAATTCCTCCTTGAGCACCCTGAGCGGAACGGTGTTGCAAAAGGTCGTGGGAGACCTGGTCATCGAGGACAACCCAATCCTGACCGCGTTGTCTGGCATGCCCGTGCTGACATCCATTGGCGGTGGCCTCCGCGTACGGGACAACGCCAATCTGCGCTCGGTCCAAGGCATGGACGAACTCACCCAGGTGGGCACGCTCGAATTCGAGCGCAACCCGGCGCTGGAAGCCGCGGGGGAGTTCCCCAAGCTGGCGCGCGTCACCTCCGGCATGCGGTTCAATGCCAACGCCGTGTTGAAGGACCTGTGGGGGCTCCAGAAGGTGCAGAACAGCGGTTTCCTCTTCATCGGCAACAATCCACAACTCTCCCGGCTGATGGGCTTCGACCGGCTGCTCTCGCTGAAGGTGCTGACATTGGAGAACAACGCGAGCCTCACCGACCTGTCGGACCTCGCCCTCCTCCATTCGCTGGAAGAGCTGCATGTGATCTCCCATGAGAACCTGCTGCGCCTGGACCTGAACGCCCTGGAGAACGTCACCCTCATCTTCACCGTCACGGAGAACCCCCGGCTCCCCACCTGCCTGGCCGTGTCGCTCGCCGCACGGGTCAACACGGGCGGCGCGCCGGAGATTCGCGGCAACGACAGCTCAACCCCCTGCGATTGAAGGCCTCCCAGCGGCGACTCCCGTCACGAGGAAGAGAGAAGCACCCATGCGATGGACCTGGATGGCGGTTGTCATGCTGGCGGCGGGCTGTGACGGCATCAACCTGCGCGAGCTCGTCACGCAGCACGAGGCACGCACGCGGGTGGACCCCGAGTCGGCCGGCGACCGCTGCCCGCTCGGCGGCAGGGCCTTTCTCGCGGGCCTGGACCTGAACGACAACGGCGTGCTCGACGACACCGAAGTCACGAGCACCGAGTACGTCTGCACCACGCCCACGCCCGGGGTGCTGGTGCACATGCAAGACGTGCCGCCCGGTGAGCAGTGCCCTCACGGCGGCCACGTGTCGCGGGCGGGCCAGGACGTGAATGGCAACGACGTCCTGGAGGACGGCGAAGTCACCCGGGAGGTGTACGGCTGCACCGAGCCAGTCTCCCCGCGTGTGATTCACCGAAGCCAGCATCAGCCTCCGTCGGCGACAGTCCCTCCGTGGCTCTGTAGCTGGGGCCGCACCTGGGTGGAGGCCGGCCCTGACGCGAACGGCAATGGCCTCCTCGATGAAGACGAGGTCCGCGCCATGGAGAGCGTCTGCGTGGAGCCGACCCGGCTCATGGTCGTCTACGTGCCCGAGTTCGCCGGAGCGGCCTGCCCCCAGGGTGGCACGGGCATCCGGCTAGGCGTGGATTCGAATGACGATGGCATGCTCTCGGGGCCCGAGGTCCACAAGACCGCCTTCGTCTGCGAGGCCCTGCACACGCTCCACGGCGACTACACCGTGCGGACCCCCGCGGACCTCGCCGCGCTCCAGCGCATCTCCCGCATCCAGGGGTCGCTCCTGCTCAACGACGCGTCCATCACCGAGCTGAGCCTGCCGGGGCTCGCGGTGGTGGACCGCACCCTGCGCCTCTGGAACAACCAACTCCTGACCCAGGTGGACCTGCCCGTCCTGCGCTTCGTGGGCGACGACCTCGATGTGACAGCCAACCCCGCGCTGGACAGGCTGCAAGCGGGCGGCGCCGACCATCAACGGCTGTTCGTGGGCCAGGGCGTCGTCGTGAGCCACAACGACCGGCTGCGCAGCCTGAGCGGGCTCGTGAGCGTGTCGCCTCGGGAGAGCCTGCTGGTGGTGGGCAATGATGCCCTGGCGTTCCACCCCAAAGAGGATTCCGTGCTCGTCAACGTCGACAACCTCATGGGCTCGCTCACCGTCACCGACAACAACGTGTTGCAAGCGCTTCCCTTCTCGAACCTCTTCCATGTCGGCGGCACCGTCCGCGTCTCGGGGAACCCGGCGCTGCGCTCCCTGGAAGGACTCTCCCCGCGGAGCATCGGCGGCGCGCTCGTCATCAGCGAAAACGAGGCCCTGCAGGCGATCTCCAGCCTCGCGCCGGTCCGTCACCTGTCCGAGCTGCGCGTGATGGGAAACCCCGCCTTGACGACCCTGGAGGGCCTGAGCGGCCTGAGTACACTCGCTTCGCTTCGCGTGTCGGACAACGCGAGCCTCACCCGGCTGGGCCTGACCTCGCTGCACCAGGTCGGCCAAGCCTTCGACGTCACGGATAATCTCGAACTCCCCTCATGCCTCGCGACGGCGCTCGCGTCCGCCGTGTACACGGGCGACGCCGGGCAACTCCACATCAGCGGCAACGACGACACCGCCACCTGCGGTGAGTGACGCTCCGAAAGGCTCCTCAAGATGAGATGGATGTGGACGTTGGCGCTGGTCCTGGCCGCCGGGTGTGACGGCATTGACCTGCGCCGGCTCGTCGAGCAGCACGAAGCGCGCACCCGCGTGGCCGACGAGCCCTCCGGCACGAACTGCGAGCACGGCGGGAAGGCCGTGCGCTCGGGGCTGGACCGGAATGATGACGGCGTGCTCGATGACGACGAGGTGACGGGCACCGAGTACATCTGCGCCACGCTCTCGCCAGGCGTGCTGGTGCGCACGCGGCAGCTCCCTCCCGGCGAGCCCTGTGCGCTGGGCGGGCAGCTCACCCTGGCGGGGGCCGACCTGGATGGCAACGGCCTCCTTTCGGATGACGAGGTGACGCGCGAGGTCCACGGCTGCATGGAGCCGGCGCCCGTCCTCGCCCGCGTGCGCCCGCTGCCGACCCAGCCCTTCGTCTGCCGGTATGACAACGCGCTCATGGAGGCCGGCGTGGACCTCAATGGGAACGGCGTGCTCGATGACAACGAGCTCCGGGCGGCCGCCCGCTTCTGCGCGGACCCCGTGGTGACGCTGCTGCGCCAGCGGCCAGAGCCCGCGGGCCCGAACTGCACCACTGGAGGCACCCAGGTGGAGGCAGGCGCGGACACCAACCTGAACAGGGTGCTCGACGACACTGAGGTTCTCGCGGCCGCCTTCGTGTGCCAGCTGTCGGCAGCCCATGACGGGATGTACGCGGTGGAGAACGCGGCCGACCTGGAAGCGTTGAAGTCGCTCTCCATCATTCGCGGTGAGCTCTCCATCGAGAACACGGATGTCACGACGGTGGTGCTACCCGGCCTCGTGTCGGTGGAAGGTCCGCTGTCCATCCACGACAACCCGGCGCTGACGCGGGTGGAGCTGTCTGGGCTTCGCTACGTGGGAGGAACGTTGAGCATCCGTGGCAGCAACCCGCTCAACGAGGTGCGCGTCGGACCGCAGACGATGGAGGCGCTTCCAGCCGTTCGCGTCGACAGCTTGACGCTCTACTCGCTCCCCGCCTTGTCGTCCCTGAGCGGCGTGGCCGCCGTGGCGCCCCTCTTCGACCTCACCATGTGGAATACCGGCGTGCAGTGGAGCCCCGACACGTTCCCCCACGTCCAGGTGCTGGCGGGCACGCTCACCGTCCACGGCAACCCCGTGCTGGAGAAGCTGCCGGTGTCCCGTCTGACAGAGGTAGGAGGGAGCGTCACGATTTCGGGCAACCCGATGCTTCAGTCCCTGGAGGGGCTGGGACGTTTGACGAGAGTCGGCGGTGGGCTCGACGTCTCCAACAACAACGCCCTCACGCACCTCACCGGGCTGGAACACCTGACGGTGGTGAAGGACCGCATCAACGTGATGAACAACGCCCGGCTCCTGGACCTCCGCTTCGATGCCCTCTCCGAAACAGGCGCGCTCGCCGTGGCGGGCAACGCGCTGCTGGAGCAGGTGGGCCCGATGCCGTCGCTGTTCCGGGTACATAAGGACGTCATCCTGGCGGAGAACCCACGGCTGCTGCGCGCGGCGGACCTGCCGGAGCTCCAGAGCATGGGTGGCGCGTTGTTCGTCAACCTCAACCCGCTGCTGGCGGACCTGTCTGGCTTCCAGCAGGTGACTTGGATGAGCGGCCTGTACGTGACGGGCAACGACGCGTTGACGAACCTGGGAACCCTGGGCTCGCTCCACACCGTGGGCACCCTGAAGGTGCGGGGGAATCCAGTGATGACGGCGCTGAGCCTGGATGCACTCGCGCGCGTGCGCGATGCGTTCGTCGTCACGGACAACCCCCGGCTCCCCTCGTGCTGGGCCACGATGCTCGCGGACGACGTCTACACCGGGCCGCCGGAGGAGCGCCTCATCGGGAGCAACGACAGCATCACGCCTTGCCACCTCTAGGCTGGCCGGAAGCGCGCGGCCCGGGACAGTGCTTGCCCGTGCGGGAAGCGCGGTCCTACAGTGTCGGCCTCCACCAAGGCCGCCATGACGATCCCGAGTCCACCGGCGTCGAGGGAATCCGCTTCACCGGCGCTCGCCCCGACTCCGCCCGCCCCCACCTTTGCGCCTTCTCCTTCACCCGCGAGTCGGTGGGCGCCCTGGGGCGCCGCGCTGGGTGGACTGGCGTGGTTCCTCTGGCTCGGCGGTGGCCGGGCGATTCCGCCCACGCGCATCGACTGGATGATACGCGAGGACTGGGCGGCCTCCGGTTTCGGCTGGCTGTTCTACCGAAACGCACCCTGGGGCCTGCCGCTCACGAGCTCGCCCAACCAGCTCTTCCCGCATGGAACCTCCGTGGCGCTCACGGACGGCAATCCCCTGCTGGCAGTGCTGTTCAAGCCCTTCAACGCGCTGCTGCCCGCTGACTTCCAGTACCACGGCCTCTGGCTGGCGCTGGGTTTCGCGCTCATGGGCTGGTTCGGCGCGAAGCTGGTGTCCGTCGTTTCGTCCCGCCCCACGCATCAGTTGCAGGGCGGTCTGCTGCTGGCCCTGGCTCCGCCCATGGCGGCGCGGCTGGGGCATCTGACGCTGTGCTCGCACTGGCTGCTGGTGGCCATGATGTGGCTACACCTGCGCGACACACCGGACGCCCACGCGGCGAAGCGGAGCCTCCTGTGGGCCGCCGCGTTGAACGCCGTGGGCGCGGGCACGCATCCGTACCTGGTGGCCATGCTCGCGCCGCTGGCCATGGCGCTGACCGTGCGACTCGCCCTGGGCCGCGTCATCAGTTGGGGACGCGCACTGCTGGCCTCGGTGGGCATCGTCGTGCTGGACATGCTCATCTTCGCCCTCTTCGGCTACTTCGTCGGCAGCAACCTGGGCGCGGAAGGCTTCGGCCAGTTCTCCGCCGACCTGACCACGCTGTTCAATCCCACGGACTGGTCGCGGCTGCTGCCCTCACTGCCCGTGGCGCGGCGGCAGGGCGAAGGCTTCGGCTATGTGGGCGCGGGGGCGCTGCTGCTCGTGGTGCTCTCCGTCGTGGGCGCGGCGCTCCGCTTTCGCACCCTGAGGGACCTGCCCTGGCGGCGGGGACTGCCCTTCGCGGTGGCGGTGCTGCTGCTGGCCGTCTACGCGCTGTCGTCTCGGGTGACGTGGACGGGCCGGCTGGTGGTGGACCTTGGAGGGCTGTACGAGCCCTTCTCGCGGCTGACGTCCGCGTTCCGCGCGTCCGGGCGATTCATCTGGCCGCTGTGCTACGCGGTGATGGGCGGCGCCCTCCTCCTGTGGCTGCGACAGTGGCGAGAACGCGCGTGGGTGGGGACGGCGGTGCTCGCGCTGGTGGTCGCCGTACAGGCCTACGACGTGCGCCAGGACAAGAGCGAGCTGCGCCGGCGACCGGAAGGCTTCCGTCGGCTTCAGGCCCCGGAGTGGGCGGAGCTGAAGGGCCACTACCAGCACCTGGCGCTCTTCCCGCCGCAGGTGCAGTGGGTGTGCCCCTACAACGAGCCGCTGGTCAACGCGACGGGGTACATGGCCTACCGGCTGGGCCTCACCTTCAACAGCGGCTACGTCACCCGGACCCCACCGTCGATCGCGGAGGAGTGCAACGCCACCATGCGCCCTGGCGGCGTGGACGGGGACACGGTGTACGTCGTGGTGCGTCAGCAGGTGGGCGCCTTCCTCCGAGCGGGCGCGCGCTGCGGGATGCTGGAGGGGTTGCCGGTGTGCGTGGCCGGGCAGCGGAACGACGCCTTTGCGCAGGCGTTGACGCGGCAACCCTTGCGATAGCGCGGGGTTCCGCCGAATCCGATGGACTCCCTGGCGGGGACAGGCAGCATCCCGGCGTATGGGAAGTGACGACATCGTCGCGGCGTTGCGCCAGGTTCCGCTGTTCGCCCAGCTCACCGGAGAACAGCTCCGCTGGATGGCGGACCATGGCCGTCAACTCCACTTCCCGGCTGGCACTCGCATCGCTGAGCAAGGCGCCGCCGCGGATGGCCTGTCCGTCATCATGGAGGGCCACACGCAGTGGAGCCGCCGCACCGGCACGGAGAGCGTGCCCACGTTCACGCTGGAGGCCGGCGACCTCTTCGGCGAGCTCATCCTCTTCCTGAACGCGCCCTACCCCCACAGCGGCGACGCGGTGACGGACGTGCGCCTGTTCCGGATGGAGCCGGCCACCTTCTGGGAGCTGCTGCGGCTGGCGCCCGGGCTCAGCCGGGGACTGATGGAGCTGGCCTCGCAGCGCTCCCAGCAGCAGGCGCAAGACGTCCGTCCCCAGGTGGAGCTGCTCCCCGTGGGACGCATGGCGGCCGAACTGGGCGCCGAGCTGGGCAGCCCTGCCGCGGCGGCCCGGCGGAGCGCGACGCGGCTGGGCGAGCTGATGGCCACGGTGTCCGCGCGCGCCTTGGCCCTGGGCGACCACGGCCTGTCCCTGCCCCAGCGCAGCGTCCTGCTGGCGCTGCCTCGGGAAGCGGCGGAACGCGGGCGGACCTCTCCGCCGCTGGAGCCCCTGGCCCGCGCCGAGCGCGAGGAAGCGCTGGGCTCCTGGTTGGAGGCGCGCGGCGTGGCGGATGCGTGGGAGGCCGCGCCCGCGCTGGTGGCCTCCGGACTGGACGTCGCGTGGCTGGAGTCGGTGGCGACGCGCGTGGGCGGGGCGCTGCTGGGCGACGTGCTCGCGTGGCTGGTGGTGGCGGTGAACTGTGACGTGCTCATGGCGGAGGTGGCGCGAGGAACGGCGCGCGTGTCCGCGCTGGTCGAAGGCGTGAAGGCCTATGCCTTCATGGACCCGGTGCCGCGTGAGGACGTGGACGTCCACGAAGGACTGGAGCACGCGCTGGCGGTGCTGGGCCACCGGCTGCGCGGAGAGCACCTCACGGTGGAGCGTGAGTACGACCCGCGCCTGCCCCGGCTGAAGGCGGAAGGCGTCGCGCTCGACGAGCTGTGGACGCAGCTGGTGCTCAATGCGCTGGAGGCGCTGGGCGAGCGCGGAGGCCGCGTGCGACTGCGCACCTGGAAGGATGCCGCGCACGTGGTCGTCGAGGTCTCCGACGACGGGCCGGGCATTCCCAAGGACTTGCTGCCGCGCATCTTCGAGCCCTTCTTCAGCACGAAGCCCCATGCGGCGGGCATGGGCCTGGACGTCTGCCGGCGCATCGTCGAGCGCCATGGCGGCGACCTGTGCGTGCGCGCCGAGCAGAGCGGCACCTGCATCCAGGTGCGCTTGCCGGCGTAGCCACCGCGGTCAGGGCACCCGCGCCCGGGACTTCATCGCCCCCTGACGAAGCTGTCCGCGAAGCCTTCGGAGATGGAACCCACGGCGCTCAGTCCTTGGGGCCGAGCGCCGCCACCGCCGCGGCCATCACCTGCTTCACGGGGACGCCCGCGGCCTCCGCCACCTGGCGGCAGTCCTCGAACTCCGGGTGGGCGTTGAGCACCGCGCCTTGGCGCAGCCCGCGCTTCACGCGGACCTTGCCCCACGGCGTCTCCACCTCCACCCAGTCACGCTCCAGCGCCTGACGCTCCACGCGGTGGTAGCGCACACCCAGCGTGGTGGACTCGCGCAGCACCACGTCCACGATGGCTTCGCGCGTGCCGCCCTCCACCAGCGCGCTCAGCAGGTGCCCCGGCCGGCTCTTCTTCATCACCACCGGCGTCACCCACGCGTCCAGCGCGCCCACCGCGAGCAACCGCTCCAGCAGGTGCCCCAGCAGCTGCGGCGTGGCGTCGTCCAGGTTGGCCTCCACCACCCAGAGCCCTTCGTTGCTGGCCTGCTCCAGGCGGCCCAGCGACGCGCGCAGCACGTTGGGCCGGTCCTTGAAGTCCTTCGTTCCGACGCCGTAGCCCACCTTCTCCACGATGAAGTCCGGCGGATGGCCGATGTGCGCCAGCACCTTGAGCAGCGCCGCGCCCGTGGGCGTCGTCAGCTCACCCACGCCTTCGAAGCGCACGGGCACGTCACGCAACAACTCCAGCGTCGCGGGCACGGGAATGGGCATGGCGCCATGGGCCACGCGGATGGTGCCGCTGCCCAGCGGCGGCGGCGCCGCATGGACCTCCGGGTTGCCCAGCAGCTCCAGCACCACCGCCGCGCCACAGATGTCGACGATGGAGTCCACCGCGCCCACTTCATGGAAGTGGATGTCGTCGATGGACACGCCGTGGACCTTCGCCTCCGCCTCGCCGATGGCGCGGAACACCGCCAGCGCCCGCTCCTTCGCGCGCGGGGGCAGCGTGTCCGCCTCCTCGATGAGGCGCCGGATGTCCGCGTAGGCGCGGTGCGGATGGGCCTCGCGCTCATCCAGCACGACGTCCAGGTGCGTGCCGCTGATGGCGTGGCGCACCGCGCGGCTCACCGCCAGCTTCCAGCCCGGGACGCGCAGGCCCGACAGCGCGCGCTCCAGCTCCGCCGGGGCAATGCCCAGGTCCAGGCCCGCCGCCAGGAACATGTCCCCGGCGATGCCACCCACCGGCTCCAGGTAGAGGATGCGTCGCATGGTGCTCACCTGCGTCCCTTCGTGCGGGAGATGAGGGCGGCGTAGAAGCCACCGCCAAATCCGTTGTCGATGTTCACCGTGGCCACGTTGGAGGCGCACGAGTTCACCATGGCCAGCAGCGCGGACACGCCCTTGAAGTTGGCGCCGTAGCCCACCGACGTGGGCACCGCGACCACGGGAATACCCACCAGTCCGCCCAGCGCGCTGGCCAACGCGCCCTCCATGCCCGCCACCACCACGGCGGCATGGCACTCCTGGATTTCCTCACGGCGCCGCAGCAGCCGGTGGATGCCGGCCACGCCCACGTCGTAGACGCGCCGCACCTCCGCGCCCATGGCCTCGGCCGTCGTGGCCGCCTCTTCCGCCACGGGGATGTCGCTGGTGCCCGCCGTCACCACGGCCACGCGGCCCGCGCGCACCTTGCCCTGCTTGAGATGGAAGATGCGCGCCACCGGGTGGTACTCGCCCTTGGGGAAGCGCGCCACCAGCGCCTCCGCCTTGTCCGGCTGGAGCCGCGTCACCAGCACCGTCTGCTTGCGCTCCACCAACGCCCCGACGATGCCCAGCAGCTGCTCCACCGTCTTGGGCTCACCCAGCACCACCTCCGGGAAGCCGAAACGCAGGTTGCGGTGCGTGTCGAGCGTCGCGTACCCCAGCTCCGCGAAGGGCAGGTCCTTCAACTTGCCCACCGCGTCGTCCACGGAGACGCGGCCGGACTTCACGCTGCCCAGGAGCTGTTTCAGCGCCTTCTCATCCATGGGCGCCCGTCTAGCTCGAAACGGGCTACACGCCCAGCCGCGCCAGCAGGTCGCGGATGCTGTCCCGCGCCAGCACCAGCACCAGCTGTCCACCCACCGGCGGCGCCGCGGTCGCGAGGAAGCGGGCCTCCAGCACCACCACGCTGCTGGCGTCGCCCTCCACCTGCCCCACCGCGTCGGACACCACGTCCCGCGCGCGGCCTCGCCGCACCGTGGGCACCGTGGGCACCAACTTCCAGCCCGTCAGCCGGCCCATGGCGGACAGGCAGGCACTGGCGACGATGTTCGCCGTCTCCGCCACCACGCTGTCCCGTTCGGTCTGATGAATCGCGGGCTGTCCCTCCAGGAGCAGCGCTTCCAGCGCGGCGCCGTCCTGCTGGGGCAGCACCAGCAACAGGGCACCCCGCAGCCCGCCCTGGATACCGAGCCACCCCGACACCACCGGCGCGGCTCCGCCCAGAAGCTCGGCGGCGTCGGAGGGGCCTGTCAGCAGCACGCGGGGAATGGAGAGGTCCACCTTGCGTCCCCCCATCAACCGGGAGAGCGCATTGGCCGCGTGGCCACAACCAATGTTGGCCACCTCGCGCAGTGCGTCGAGTTGCGCGTCGCTGTGCAGGGGCTGGCTCACGCGGACAGTAACCTCGGCACGTCCAGGATGAACACCGGACGCCCACTTCCCAGAATGGTGACGCCGGACAGGCCGGGCAGCAAGTCCAGGGGCCGCGACAGCGGCTTGAGCACCACTTCCTCCTGTCCCAACAGGCGGTCCACCGCCAGGGCCACCCGGCCGGAATCCCCGTCCATCACCACGAAAGGCCGGGCTCCCTGCCTCCGGGGGGCAGGTACGCCCACCAGCGCATCCAACGAATGGACCGGCAGCAGCGAATTACCATGGGGCAGCAGGGCCGTCTCGCGACTGCGGCTGAGTGACTCCCCGTCCGCCTCCGTCGCACCCACCACCTTGGCGATGGGCAGGCCGAAGACCTCCTCGCCCACCTCCACCAGCAGCAGGTGCACCACCGCGACCGTCAGTGGAAGTCGCAGGGTGAAGCGGGTGCCCCGGCCTCGCTCGCTGTCGATTTCGAGCGTGCCTCCGACGTTCTCCACCACGCGCTTCACCGCGTCCATGCCCACACCGCGGCCGGAGATGTCGGTGATGTCCTTGGCGGTGGAGACGCCCGGAAGGCACGACAGCATGAAGGCCTCGCGGTCCGTCAGGCGCGCCGCGGCCTCCGCCGAGAGCAGGCCTCGCGACACCGCGGCGTTCTTCAGCTTCGCGGGGTCCATGCCGCGGCCGTCGTCCTCCAGCTCGATGATGACGCGGTCCCTGGCGCGCTTCACCGCCACCAGCACCCGGCCCCGTGGGCCCTTCTTCGCGGCGGCGCGATCCTCGGGCGCCTCCAGGCCGTGGTCGATGCAGTTGCGCAGCAGGTGGAGCAGCGGGTCCGACAACTCCTCGAGGATGGCCCGGTCGAGTTCGATTTCCGCGCCGGTGATGACCAGGTCGACCTCGCGCTCCTTGCGGCGGGCGATGTCTCGCGCCGCCCGGGGCAGCCGGTCGGTGATGAGGGACAGCGGCGTCATGCGCGCCGTCATCACCTTGTCGTGCAGGTCCTTCACCAACGTGTGCAGCCGGTAGACGCCCTCTTCCAGCGCGGGGCGCGTGTTCTCCGGCAGCACCTTGCCCACCTCGCGCAGACGGGCCGTGGCAAGCATCAGCTCACCCACGGTGTCGAGGAAGTAGTCGAGGAGCTCCGTGCGCACGCGCACCGTGCGCGACGCCGTGTCCGAGGGCGCGCGGGCGCCGTCGGGGACAGGCACCAGGGTGGGCTGCACCACGGGCGCGGCCACCGCGGGCTTCACCGAGATGACCTCCACCTCGGCCACATTCTTCAGCGCCGCGTGGATGCCCGCTTCGCCCGCCGGGGTCTCCAGCTCCACTTGGATGTTGCCGTCTGGGATGCGGCCGGCCTTCAGCTCCTCCAGCGCGGGCCGGAGGTCCACCAGCGTGCCCAGGTTGGTGAGGCGCTTGTGGACGAGGAAGGCGCGCACGCCGGGCACCTGACAGGTGGGCGCGATGCGCAGCCGCACCGCCCAGCGCTGGGCCAGCGTGTCCGGGAGCGGCGCGCTGGCCGCGGCCTTCAGGGAGTTGGCCAGGTCGGGCGTTGGGGCCGCGGTTCCGGCGTCGGCTCCGGGCCCGTCCGAGGCCCGGCGCGCGGACAGCGGCACCACCACGCCTCCGGTGGCTCCGTCCGGGGATACTGGGGCGCTGGTGCCGTGCGCTCCATTCGGCGCGCTGGAGGTGGCGGAGGTGCCGGACCCGCCGTTCATCAGATTGGGACTGGCCGGGCCGGAGGTTCCCGCCGAGCCAGGGCTGGCACCGACACCTGTGGGGCCCGAGCCGCCGCCAGCTCCGCCCGCAGTGCCCGAGCCGCCGCCAGCTCCGCCCGCAGTGCCCGAGCCGCCGCCAGCTCCGCCCCCCGTGCCCGAGCCATCCGAGCCAGGCCCGGAGCCTCCGCCAGGGCCATCCGAGCCCGTGCCATCCGAGCCTCCGCCCTCCGGCTTCAGCGCCGTCACCTTCGCGACGCGCGTGGCGGCCGGGGCGTGGCCCGTCATGGTGGTGACGCGCTGGCCGAGCTGCGTCAGGAGCGCCGCGGAATCATCCGGCTGCTTGCCCTCCGCCACCGCGCGCACCTGCGCGAGCATGGTGTCGGCGGCGGTGAGCAGCAGGTCCACCAGGTCGCGGTCCAGGCGGCCGCGGTCCTGACGGACGGCGTCCACGAGGTCCTCTACGCGGTGCGCCACGATGGCGATGGGCTCGAAGCCCATGGACGACGCCATGCCCTTGACCGAGTGGGCATGGCGGAACATCGAATCCACCGCGCTGGACGAGCCCTCGCGCTCGAGCTCCACGAGGTCACGCCCGAGCGCCTCCAGGTGGTCGGTCGCCTCGGAGATGAAGAGCCCGAGGTAGCGGGACATGTCCATCGTCATGGACCCGGCCTCGTGTCAGGAAGGGTGGACAGCCCGCGCCAGGGCGCAGCCGCTCACGTCTCGCCCAGGACCTTCTTCACCACGGCCAGCACGTCCTCGGCCCGGAACGGCTTGACGATGAAGTCCGAGGCGCCCGCCTCGATGGCCTCCATCACCAGGCTCTCCTGCCCGAGCGCGGAGCACATGATGACCACCGCGCTGCTGTCTGCCTTGATGATCTCTCGCGTGGCCTCGATGCCGCTCTTGAAGGGCATGACGATGTCCATCGTCGTGAGGTCGGGCTTGAGCTCCTTGTACTTCTCCACGGCCTCCAGGCCGTTGGCCGCCTCACCGACGACCTCGAACCCCCCAGACGCAAAGATGTCCTTGATCATGTTGCGCATGAAGATGGCATCGTCGACGACCAGGACCCGCTTAGCCATGTGAAGAACTCCGCCTCCGAATCACCTAGAGGAGCGCGGACACTAGCATCCGCGCTTTCCAGGGGGCTACTCACTTGGAATGGGTGAACAAGGCAACCACCGCGGCGTCCAACCCTTCTGGGTCCAGGACAGTCACTCCCAGGCCACCCAGCCTGGCGACGCCCCGGATGGCAGGCGTCATCTTTCCTGGCGCCGTGCTCACCCGCTCCACCGCTTCGATGCCGTCTACGTCTGTTACCAACAGTCCCAGGTCTCTCCGCCCGCGGTCCAGTAGAACCACCCGTCCGGGCGGGGTAGGACCTTCAGGAAGACTCAGAAGCTGCCGCAGCTCTACCACTGTCACGACCCTGCCGCGCAGATTCATTACGCCTGTAATGGCCAGTGGCGCACGCGGCACACGGGTGAAGCGCTCGGGAGGCACGACGACCTCTCGCACCGCCGAGAGCGGCAGCCCGTAACGCTCCTTCTCCACCCGGAAGATGACGTGCCGCACAGGAGTAACGTTCTATCCACTCTGGAATGACCGGCCCGATTCGCTACCGCTTCGACCGGGACGAACCCGCCGCGCCCCGCTTCACCGTGGACGTCTGCTTCACGCCGGCCCGCGCGGTGGGACCTTCGCGCGCCGAGGCCGGCTTCGCCACGGATTTCTTCCCGCCCGCCGCCGCCTTGCCCGGTGCGGGCTTCTTTCCGGCCGCTGGCGTCAGCGCCACACCCCGCTTCGCCGCCACACCCCGCTTCGCCGCCCCGCCCTTCCCTGCACCGGCCCCCGGCTTCGCCGCCGCAGACTTCCTTGCAGGGGCCGCGGGCTTCGCCGCCGAGGGCGTCTTCCGAGCCGCCGACTTCGCCTTCGGAGCCTGCGCCGCGCCCGGAGCCATCAGCGCCTTGAGCACCTTCTGCGGCGCCACGGCGCGGAAGCTCTCATGAATCCACTGGGCCAGCAGCCCGATGGGGACCTCGCTGCCCGGCTTGAAGCGGGAGGACACCCAGCCGCTCTTGCCCAGGCCGTAGCCGGTGGGCGCGGTGAAGGGCAGCGTGAGCGCGGCCTCGTTGGACTCCGGGAGCTTGGTGGTGACACCCAGCCCATCGTTGTCCAGCACGAGGATGGCGAACATCTTCCCCTTCACCTTGGCCGTGCGGTGGCCCCAGGGGAACTCCTCGGTGACCTCGGGGAGCGCGAGCATCACCTCGCGCAGATGGTCCTCCGCGGCCTTCAGCTTCGCGTCGACGTTGTCCGAGGGCGTCTGGCTCATGAGCCCAGGCGGAAGCTGCGCACGACGCTCTGCAGCTCGACGGAGAGGTTGGTCAGCTCACTGGCCAGCGACGTCATGCGGGACACGGCGGCGGTCTGCTCCTGGATGACGGCCTGGATGGCCTCGGTGGAGGAGGCGTTGTTGCGCGCCACCAGCTTGATTTCCTCGATGGCCGTCACCATCTCCTCGCTGCCCTTGAGCTGCTCGCGGGCGCTATCGGAGATGAGGTGCACCTTCTCGGAGCCCTTGCGGATGGTGTCGGTGATGGCGCCCATGGAGCGCACGATGTTGGTCAGGTCCTCGCGGCCCTCGGCCAGCTCCGCGATGCCTTCCTTCATGGCGCTCACGACGGAAGTGGACTGCCCGGAAATGTCACGCGCCAGCTTGGAGATCTGCTCGGCGGAGCGGCCCGCGCTCTCGGCCAGCTTGCGCACTTCATCGGCCACCACCGCGAAGCCGCGGCCGTACTCACCCGCGCGCGCCGCCTCGATGGTCGCGTTGAGCGCCAGCAGGTTCGTCTGCTGCGCCACCTGCGTAATCGCGTCGACGATCTTCGAGATTTCCTGCGTCTTCTCGCCGAAGGCGAACACCTGCTGGCTGGCGGACTCGATGCGGTTGAAGACCTTCTTCACCTTATCGCCGGCCAGCCGCGCCGCCTTGGAGCCGTCCTCGGCCGCGCTGCTCGTCTCCGCCGTCGTCCGCGCCGCGTCCTCGGCGCTGGCCGTGGTGCGCTGGATGCTACCGGCCATCTCGGTGATGACCTTGGACGCCTTCGACACCAGCTGTGACTGGGACTCGGCGCCGCCAGCAATCTTCTCCATCGACGAGCCCACCTCCTCGGTGGAGCCGTTGACGTTCTCCGCCGAGCGCTGGAGGTCGATGGCCGTGTCGGCCACGCTCTTGGCCGTCTCTTGAATCTTGCCCACCAGCTCGCGCAGGTTCTCCTGCATGCGGGTGATGGCGCCCGTCAGCTCGTCAATCTCGTCGCGCTTGCTGCCGCCCTCGGCGGCCACCGGCTTGGACAGGTCGCCCTGCGAGATTTCGTACGCGGAGCGGCTGAGCACCTTCACGCGGGTGACGCGCGCGAGCCACGAAGGCAGCAGCGCGGCGGCGGCCCCGGTGATGATGATGGCGACGCCAATGCGCACGGCGTCCTTCCCCCCGGCGCTGAGTGAAGGGAAGACGAAGCTGATGAGGCCGTCCGACGCGTACATCCACCCCGTCAGCGCCAGCCCCATCAAGACGTAGCCGTTGAGAATCTTCCGGTGAAGGGAGACCTCGCGGGTCGCGCGAGGTCCGTCCACGGCGCGCAGCAGTCGCTGCAGGGGCTCGCGGCGGGGAGTGTGTCCGGGGACTGTGTCGTCGCGGAGGGGACGGCGCACGGGTTGCTTTCGGGGGATGAGAAGCGTCTCGGGTTTAGCCTTGCTGCTCCGCAGGGTCAATCCATCGCCCGAGGTCGGAAGTGATCGAACCCCTCTGGCGGTGGGAGAACGCGGCCTGTCCTGTCCCGGCCCACCCACCCGCGCCCCTCTGTGAAGTGGCCGATGCGGGTGATGGCGTGCCCTCCTGTAGCGCACGCGCGCTCGAATGCCCGGCTGCGTCCCGGGGGAACGGCCAGCAGCAATTCATAGTCCTCGCCCCCCGCCAGCGCGCCTTCGGGCCCCAGGGCCTTGCGCACCGCGGCCGACAGCGGCAGCCGCTCCACCTCCAACTCCGCGCGCACGCCCGAGGCGGTGCAGAGATGACCCAGGTCTTGTGCAAGCCCGTCGGAAACATCCAGCGCGGCGGATGCATGGCGCGCGGCGAGCAGACCTAGCGCCACGCGAGGCTCGGGGCGGCGCTGGCGGCGCACGGCGGCGCCCCGGCGCAGCCCCGCACGCAGGTGCTCCAGGCCCAGGCGCGCATCACCCAGCGTGCCGGAGACATAGAGGAGGTCCCCGGGTCTGGCCCCCGCGCGGGTGAGGGGCGCGCGTGACAGCTCGCCCGCGGCGGTGATGGTGACGGACAGCTCGCGCGCGGAGGTGAAGTTGCCACCCACCAGCGCAATCCGGTGCGCGGCGGCCAGCGCGGCCATGCCTCGCGCCAGCCCCGTGAGCTCCCGCAGGGGATAGTCCTTCGGCAGCGCGAGCGCGCAGACGAACCAGCGCGGCGTGGCCCCCATGGACGCCAGGTCCGACAGGTTCACCGCCAGCGCCTTGTGGCCGATGTCCGCGGGGGAGAACGCGGCGCGCGTGAAGTGCACGTCCTCCACCACCGCGTCCGTGGTGACGCACTGCGCGCCACGTGAGGGGGGCAGCACCGCGCAGTCGTCCCCGGGCCCCACGGGCACACGCGCGGCCGGGAAGTGCGCAAGGAACCGGCGGATGAAATCGAACTCACCAGACATGGACGCACACGTAAGACCAGACGGCGTGTCAGGGCAACGACACTTTTTGGCACCTTGGGCAGACGCAACATTTTCCCACCAATCCAAGACAACATAAAGATTGGGTCTTCCATCTCCTGGGGGGATTTCATGTCGAAGATTGGCGAGCGGCTGCCTTTCGTTTCCACGTCCAAAACCCAGACGAGCCCCACGGGCAATAAGGACGTCAGCCCCCAGCAGTGGGTGGACCTGCTCGGCTCCGTGCTTCCAACGCAGAGCGTGACGAAAGCGGCTCCCGCGAGCACCTTCGCCGCCCAGGCCCCGGGGACCTCGGGCACCCCGCAGCCTCCCTTCGGCAAGGAGATTCTCCCCTCCGCCCTGGGCCCGCTCAGGGATGAGCGCCTGGCGGAATGCGTTGCCGCAGCATACCGGAATGTCTTCGAAGGCGACCGCTGGCCGAGTGGTCCCGAGCGCTCCAAGTGGCTGGACTTCGCACGGGAGCTCCGCAAAAAGAAACCCGAAATCACCGCCGAGGAGGTCCGCTACGCCATCCAAGACAAGCTGCGATTGGAGCGGGACGGACTGGACGCCCATTCGCAGGCGAACACCGACAGGTTCATCTCCGAGGCCATCGCGTGGGTCAGCCAGTGCTACGACGACAAGGCGCCTCCCCCCACGGAGGCGGACATGCAGCACTGGCGCGCCTTCGCCGCCGACTTGATGAGCAAGAATCCGAAGACGACCCCGGAGGAGCTCAAGTACGCCATCATCGACGCCGTCCGGGCGAAGGTGCTGGGGACGGACGCGGTGACGCCGGAGAACATCGACAAGTTCATCCAGGACGCCGTCAAGTGGGTCACCCAGTGCTACGAGGACAAGGAGCGCGAGGCCACGCCCGCGGAGCTGAAGGAGTGGCGCGCCTTCGCCCAGGAGCAGTTGAAGAAGGACCCGGAAATCTCGCCGGAGCATCTCAAGTACGCCATCACCGACGCCATGCGCGCGAAGATGACGGGGACCGGTGAGGCGACGCCGCTGAACATCGACAAGTTCATCGAGGACGGCGTCAAGTGGGTCACCCAGTGCTACGAGGGCCAGGAGCGCAAGCCCACCGCCGAGGAACTGGCGCACTGGCGCGACTTCGCCCGGAAGCACCAGATGGCGAACCCGGACATCACGCCGGAGGCGCTCAAGTTCGCCATCCAGGACGCCATCCGCGTGAAGGCGACGGGCATGGACGGCACGGGCAGCACCAACATCGACAAGTTCATCCAGGACGCCGTCAAGTGGGTGTCGCTCTGCTACGAGGGGCAAGAGCGCGACGCCACGCCCGAGGAGATGCAGCGCTGGCGCGCCTTCGCCAACGAGAAGAAGAAGGAGAACAAGGACATCTCCCCGGAGGAGCTCAAGTTCGCCATCCAGGACGCGATGCGCAACGAGAAGATGGGGACGGACGCTCCCGCCAGCAATCGCATCGAAGACCACATCCGGGCGGCCTACGGCTGGCTCATCTACCTCAACCAGGCCGGGCCCACGCAGCCGTCGAGCGAGCCGACTCTCAACGAGCTGCACGAATGGAAGAAGTTCGCCGAAAAGAAGTTGAAGGAGACGCCTGAGATGACGAGCGAGGAGCTCCGGTACTACATCCTGGACAGCCTCCGCACCGCCATGGCCAACAGCTGACGGTGACGCCCCCTGCGCTCGCGTTCAGAGCGAGCGCAGGAAGGCCACCAATGCCTCACGCTCCGCCTTGCTCAAGGCCTTGAAGCGCTCGCGGGCGCGAGCGCCTTCGCCGCCGTGCCAGAGAATGGCCTCCTCGAAGCTGCGCGCGCGCCCGTCGTGGAGCATCCGCACCTGACGGTTCACCGTCTCCAGCAGCCCCAGTCCCCACAAGGGCGGCGTCCTCCACTCGGTGCCGCTCGCTTCTCCGTCCGGGCGGCCGTCCGCCAACTCCGGCCCCATGTCGTGCAGCAGCAGGTCCGTGTACGGACGGATGCGTTGGTTGGACAGCTCGGGGACGTCCTCGACCGTGCCCGTGGTGAACTCCCGCTGGTGGCACGCCGCACAGCCCGCCTGCTGGAAGAGGACCTGTCCCTTCATCACGGTGGGCTCCAACACGTCGCGCCGCGCGGGCACGCCGATGAGCCGCAGGTACAGCGTCGTCCGCTCCAGGACGTGGCGCGATAGCGCGGGGGCCTTGGCGGCCACTCGCGTCATGCAGCCTTCCTGCTTCGCCGTGCAGTTGCTCTCCGGATAGAGCGGTGACGTCAGTCCCAGGTCCTCGGAGAAGGCGCTGGCGACCTGTTGCTCCAGCGTGGGCTGATTGGCCTTCCACCCGAAGCGGCCCAGCTCCGCCTTGCCGGAGTGGACGCTGACCATGCGGTTCGGACGGCCGGAGACGCCGTCCCCATCGCGGTCATCCGCATCCGCCAGGGCGTGGATGGCTTCATCCGGAATGGCCGCCAGCAGCCCCAGGCCGAAGAGCTGGGAGGGGATGCGCGGCGAGAGCATCACCCCGGGAGCCAGCTTCCCATAGCCCAGTTGGTTGATGCGGTAGCGCGGCTGGCGCAGCGTGTACGGCGTCCCGTCCGCGTACGTCCCCTTCACGTCCGTATAGGTGACCTGGACCGTGCCCTCAGCCGGGACGTCCGCGGTCCCACGGTCATTGAGCTGCACGCCGTAGACGGGCTCGTGATGCCCCGCGGGCGCGTCCTTCGCGGGCACGCTCAACCGGACGAGCAGCGGCGCCTCCGGCCCCACGTCGGGCAGCGGGCGGCCCCGGCCATCCTTGAAGTGACACGAACCACACCCGGCGGCGTTCGTCAGCGGGCCCGCCAGCCCTTCTTCATGCGCGGCCCAGTCCCGCATGAACAGCACCTTGCCTTCGCGCATCTGGTACCAGCGCGTGGGCGCCAGGTTTCCCAGCGCGCGGCCATAGGCATTGTGCGAGGCGTCAAACACCGTGGTGCCGCCTCCCGCCAGGGCCTCGTCGTCCGGGCGCCCGGGCACCTCCGAGACGGCCGCGCCCGGCGCGGGTGCGGCGTTCTCCTGCCTGGGAGCTCCCGCCGTGAGCAGCAGGGCCGTCAACCACCACGATGCCTTCATGGGACGCTCTTCGGAGAGAGGATTTGGAACGGGAAAGACAACGGCCCGGAGCGGGCGTCCCCCCCGCGCCCGCTCCAGGCCGAAACGACGCGATGACTACTTGCCGGCGGGGACGAGGGACTCGCCGGTGATGACCGTCGAGCGCGCGGTGGTCTGCACGTCGATGCGGTTGAAGTTGAGGTACGGGTAGTTGGACGGGCCCGAAATCTCCTCCTGCAGCACGATCTGGTCAGCCCGGACCGTCTGGCCGTTCGGCAGCCGGACCCCCGGCTCCGCGACGGTGTACTGCCACAGGCAGGCGCTGCTGAGCTGAGCGCTCGCGAAGCCTACGGTGAGGGAGCACGGCGTGTTGCAGTAGTTGCAGTTGGAGTAGCCGTTCGCGTAGCAGGCCGACTCACACTGAGCATACGTCTGGGTGCGCGGGCGGCAGTTCGGCGTCCAGCCCGGGTTGGGGAGCATCATGCCCACGGCGCCCGTGTCACCGCTGCGGATACCACCCACGGCGGCCTGGAGCCGGCCGTTGTAGTACGCGAGCACGGAGTAGGTGGTCGCGTCACCGGAGCCGGTGAACGTCGCGGAGTACGAGGTGGACTCCCGCGACGAGTTGACGGTGGACGTGCTGACCGGCACATCCTCGGCGTAGGCGGTGAAGAAGTTGCGCTGCGCGCCGTCCGACTGGGTCTCCGCCGTCCAGGCCGCCGCGGGCGGCGTGTGGATGGCGACGCCGCCCTTACCGGACGGCTCCTTCTCCTGGCTGTCGATGCGAACGCCCTTCTCCGAACCACTCACCTTGACGGCACCAAGGCCACAGTGCTGGAGCCCCTGGAACTCCACACAGTTCTCAGCGGCGTGGGCCTGGCTGAGCGGAAGAGCGAGCGAGAAGACGGCGGCCCAGAGGGCGGTTCCAACGCGACGAGACGAACGCATGAAGACTCCTGATGACCCAGGGGGAATCCCTGAGCTCAGGAGAAGCAAGTTCAAGCGTCATGCCATGTTTTACCGCACTCTCAGAATACACTGGGCTGTGACAGGAATCTCCACAGCCCAGGCGGGTCTTGTGACTGCCTTTGCTACAAGAACAGACCCGGGTCGAACTCGTCCACGTTGACAGGGAGCATGCGCGGCAGGGGCCGGTTGAACACCTTGGCGTTCAACTCCAAATCCAGAATCTTGAGCCCGGAGGGGACGAGCTCCCGGAAGCGCTGACTGATGTATTCACGCAGGCCGAGCACGGCCACCTGGCGCTTCTCCTCCAGCATGGGCTTGAGCGCGTCCGCGAAGTCCGCGCCGTCATGGCTGGCGAGCACCACCGCCGCGCCGGGGCGCTGGGTGCGGATGTTCTCCAGCAGCTTCAGGATGCCCAGGTCCACCACCTTCTGGTCGGGGCGGCCGTAGAGCAGGGCCACGTCGCAGCCGGCGGACTTGAGCGCGCGCACGAAGCCAATCATGACGTCCGGCAACTGCTCTCCGCGGGCGTTGAGCACCACCACGCAGCGCACGGGCGCCGGGAAGTTCGTCTCACAGAAGGACACGAGCCGGTCGAACTGGACGCGGTCCTGGGACTCGGGCTTGCGCCCCACCACGTTGGACACAGCCCAGTCGATGTTCTCTGCGTCGATGAGTACGTAGGAGGCGGCGGGGGGGCGTCCGGAGAGCATGCGCGCGAGAATACGCGGGAGCCCTTCCGGCCGGGGAACTCAGTTCAGTCCCCCGGTGCGTCAGGTCGCGTCAGAAGCGGTCGTGCCCGCTGGACGACGGCGTGGGCGCCAGCGCGGAGAAGCCGCCGTGCTCCGACAGCGGCGGCTGGAGCGGCAGCACCACGGTGAAGCGGGAGCCCCGGCCGAACTCGCTCTCCACGGACACGCGGCCACCGTGGCCTTCCACCAGGCTCTTCACGATGGCCAGTCCCAGCCCCGCACCGCCGTGCTCGCGCGTGGAGCTGCCGTCCACCTGGTAGAAGCTCTGGAAGATGTTCTCGAACTGGTCCTCGCGGATGCCCATGCCGGTGTCTTCCACGCTCACGCGGTAGCCCGGCGCGGCCAGCTCATTCTGCGCGGTGGCCTCCGACATCACCACCGACACCCGGCCCCCGGACGAGGTGAATTTCACCGCGTTGGCGAGCAGGTTCACCACCACCTGGCGCAGCTTGTCCGCGTCCGCGGCCAGGCGCGGCTGAGGCAACGGAGGCATGCGCACCTCCAGCTCCACGCCCTTGCGCTGCGCCTGGGGCGCCACGCTGGACACCGCCGTCTGGATGACGCTGCCCAGGTCCACCGGGCCCATCACCAGACGCAGCCGTCCGGCTTCAATCTGGCTCAGGTCCAGGATGGAGGAGATGAGGTTGAGCAACGACTCGCCCTTCTCCACGATGGTGCGCACGTAGAGCAGCTGCTCCGGATTGAGCGCGCCGGCCAGACCCTCGGCGAGCATCTCCGAGTAGCCGATGATGGAAGCCAGCGGCGTGCGCAGCTCGTGGCTCACCGTGCCCAGGAAGGTGGACTTCAGCCGGTCCAGCTCCTTCAGGCGGATGTTGGCCTGCGCCAACCGGGCGTTGTTTGCCTCCAAATCCCGGTGCGTCTCCAGCATCGCCTCGATGTGGAGCTGCGTCGTCAGGAAGGCGCGCTGCCCGCTGGCCACCAGCGCGGCGAGCACCTGCCCGAAGTGCACCAGCACCTGCGCGGCGGTGCGCTCGGGCACGCGCCGCACGCGGGCCACCAGTTCGTGCGCGCGCGACAGGTCCACCCCGGAGATGTCCGTCAGCGACGGCGGGAAGTCCGCCAGTTCCTCCGGCGTGAAGGGGCCCAGGATGACGCGGCCCAGCTTGTCGCCCTCCCAGCACACCGGCATCACCAGGTAGCGCAGGCCGGTGAAGCACGGCAGCGCGATGATGCCCGCCGCCTCCGCGCCATCACCGCGCGCGGGCCAGGCGCCCTGCACCGGGGCCACCGGTCCGTCCTTCACGCGAGCCACCGTGGCGGTGCAGCGCGAGCGGCCCTCCGGGAAGCCGAACACGTACGAGCAGAAGTCGCCGTGGCCCACCTTCACGTCGGCCAGCTTGTCGCCCGCGGTGTCCAACACCTTGATGCCCACGCGGTACAGCTCGCTGAAGCTCCGCACCACCTCCACGAAGGAGGGCAGGTCCAGCATGTCCGCCAGCGACAGCCTTCGCTGGAGCACTGACTCACGGCGCGACGCGCCCACGCCGTCCGACGCCCCGTTGCCCGACGCGCCGTTCATCGCCCGTCTCCGTTGCGCGCTTCACCCGACGCGCGCTCGTACATGGAGGCCAACGCCGTGCCCGTGAGGTCCATGCGCCGGAAGATCTGTCCCAGGAACTCCGCCTCCGTCAGGCCCAGGTTGCGCGCCAGATGGGCGCGCATGTCGAGCCGCCGGTAGGCGGCCTGCGCCACCGCGTGGAAGGTCTCCAGCACGCCTTCGCCCCGCAGCGCCACCGCGCCCACCACCGCCTCGCCGCCACGCTGGCGCGCCTCCTCGATTTCGGCATCCGTGCGCGCGTCCGGCAGGTCCTTCTTGTTGAACTGGATGACCACCGGGACCTGGCTGGGGTCCAGGTTGTTCTCCTTCATGTTCTCCTGGAGGTTGCGCCAGTAGGCGTTGTTGTCCGCCGTGGCGCCGCGGCGGCTGTCCGCGATGAAGACCACCGCGTCCGCGCCCTGCAGGACGATGCGCCGGGTGGCGTTGTGGATGACCTGGCCTGGCACGGTGAAGAGCTTCACCTTCACCTTGAAGCCGGAGGACGTGGAGAAGAAGACGGGCAGCAGGTCGAAGAAGAGCGTGCGGTCGTCGTGGGTCTCCACGGTCAGCAACCGTCCCCGCACCTCCGGGGACGCTTTCGCGTGGAGATGGCGCAGATTGGTCGTCTTCCCGCTGAGGCCGGGCCCGTAGTAGACGATCTTGAGCGTCAGCTCTCGCTGGGCGTGGTTGAGTTGCAAGGTGGGGCTCTGGCTGACGGTCGAACGGAGGAGTTTGACGCCTTCGCGCCCGACTGCGGGTTTTTATAGTGGGAAGCGGCCCGACACGGAAGGCCGGCAGGGTGCCAGGCGTGGAGGCGATGCTCATCCTTTGGAATGGGCTGAACGCATGGCCGGTTCGACGAAATCCGGCTCCTCACCAAGGAGAGGAGGGCCTCTCCTCACTTCATGGGACAATGTGCGCGGAATCACCGCGTGCACCGGTGCCGCCACAGCGGTTAGGATCGCAACTCGACGGAGGAGCAAGGCGATGACGATGAAGCAGGTGGACGCAGGCATGGAGGTGGCCCCAGCACCGATACTGGATGTGGCTGGCCTCCCCAACGACCTGATGGCGGCGGTGAAGTTCGGCCTGCCCACCGACGAGGACATGACGGCGGTGGCGGACCTGCGCGCCAGCTCTGAGCCCTGGAAGAGCCGGGGTGAGACGCAGGAGGACAGCCTCAAGGCCCTGACGCAACTCAAGCCCTTCATCCATGTGGCGAAGCTGCAAAGCCAGCTTGTCGGCTATGTCACGGTGGAGCGGGACGGCCCCGTTCCGGGCGCGGCGTACCTGCGCAACATCGTGGTGAAGCCCGAGCTGCGCCGCAAGGGCCTGGGCAACATCCTGCTGGAGCAGGCGCTGAAGGCGGCCCGGGACATGTACCGGAAGACCATCGCCCTGCGGGTGGACCCGTCCAACTCGCCCGCGGTGAGCTTCTACCGGAAGGAAGGCTTCACCACGGTGGCCACGGTGGTCTCCAAGAAGTCCGGGAAGCTTCGCCTCCTGATGTCCCGCGAGCTCTAGACTCCACGGGACGTATTGCCTCCGGGCGGGGGGCCCTCCTCCCGCCTGCTGCTCCGAGCGGGCCCCCTGGTGGGTCCCGGAGCTCCCTCCCCCGCATTCCAGGTGACAGTCTCCGTCAGGCGCGGACGATTTCCGTCTGTCCGGAAGCAGGCGGGCATTCCTGGGACAAGGGGTGGCCGCATTCCCCGCGATGTCGTTTATCCTGCGGTTCCCCCGCGCCCGCGCGCCGTCGCGGCTGAGCCGACATCCCGCATGAAATCGCTCGCAGAACTGTTGCGGCACCTGTCGCGTCCGGGTGTCACCGAGTTGACCCTGGCCACCGGCCGGCCGCCGATGATCCGCGGCGCCAATGGCTATGAGCCGGTGGACCCCACCACCGCCACGGCCGAGGACATCACTCGCGCCCTGCAGGCCATGGTGGGCGTGGCCCGAGCCTCCACCGTCACGGAGACGCCGGTCCAGTGGTCCGTCAACGCCACCGGCCTGGGCTCGCTGTCCATCGCCGCCATGCGGCGAGGGGACCTCATCCACCTGCGCCTCAGCCGGGCCGCCGACGCGGGGGCCGCCGCCCAGGCCGCCACCGCGCGTCCCGCGGCGCCTGCGCCCGCACAGCCCGCGCCCGCCGCGCGTCCCGCCGCCCCAGCGCCCGTGCAGGCCGCGGCACCGTCCTACCGGACGCCCGAGCCCTCCCCTGCTCCGGCATACCGCACGCCCGGGCCCGCTGCGTCGCAGCCCTACCGCACGCCCGAGCCCGCCGTGGCCCAGGCAGCCCGTGCGCCCGAGCCCGCGGCGGCCCGTCCGGTGGCCGCGCCGGCCCGGACCTTCACGGGCGCGGGGCGCGAGCTGGCCGTGTTGCTGGAGGAAGGCCGCCGGGGACTGGCCAGCGACGTGCACATCATCGCGGAGCGCCCGCCCCTCTTCCGCTTCGCGGGCGAGCTGACGGCGCAGGGCCCGGTGCTGGACGCGACGACGGTGGAGAAGCTGCTGCTGCCGGTGGTGCCGGAGCGGCTGCGGCCGGTGCTGGAGCGCGAGGGCAGCTGTGACTTCTCCCTGGAGACGCCGGAGATGGGGCGCTTCCGGGTCAATGTCAGCCGCCAGCGCACCGGCCTCAAGGGCACCTTCCGGCTGATTGCGCGGGAAGTGCCCACGCTGGAGTCGCTGGGCCTGCCCGCGGACATCGCCAAGGCCACGCACCACCACCAGGGACTCATCGTCATCACCGGCCCGTCCGGCCACGGGAAGACGAGCACGCTGGCGGCGCTCGTGGACCTCATCAACCGCGAGACGTCCCACCACGTGCTCACCGTGGAGGACCCGGTGGAGTTCGTCCACCCGCGCAAGCGCGCGCTCATCAGCCAGCGCGAGGTGGGCTCGCACACCAAGACGTTCGCCAGCGCGCTCAAGGGCAGCCTGCGCGAAGACCCGGACGTCATCGTGGTGGGCGAGCTGCGCGACACGGAGACGGTGCGCATGGCGCTGTCCGCCGCCGAGACGGGCCACCTGCTCATCAGCACCATGAACACGCCGAGCGCGGCGAAGACCATCGACCGGCTCATCGACCTCTTCCCGCCGGGGGACCAGCAGCAGGTGCGCCTGTCGCTGTCCAGCGGCCTGCGGCTCATCGTCAGCCAGCGGCTGATGCCGGGCGCGGACGGCAAGGGGCTGGTGGCCGCGGCGGAGGTGCTGCCGGGCTCGGTGTCGCTGGGCAACCTCATCCGCGACAACAAGACGTTCCAGATTCCCTCGCTCCAGCAGCGCGGCAAGAGCCTGGGCATCATCCGCTTCGAGGACTCGCTGGCGGACCTGGTGCGCGCCGGGAAGGTGAAGCTGGAGGTCGCCAAGGGCTTCGCGGACAACCCGGACGAGTTGGAGGCGGTGGTGACGGGCAAGCGGGCCGGCGCCACCGTGGCCGCGCCGGAGACGCAGCAGGATAGCGCGAGGCTGCTCAGCAAGATGGGCTCGCTGATGGGAAGGAAGGGCTCCTGAGATGACGACGCCCCGTCTGGCGGTCCTGTTCGATGCGCTGCTGGAGCAGAAGGGCAGCGACCTGCACCTGGGCGTCGGCTACCCGCCCATGGGCCGCATCCGCGGCGAGCTGGTGCCGCTGCGCGAGCAGCCCCTCACCGCGCCGGAGATGCAGGCGCTGCTCTTCGAAATCTGCTCGCAGGAGCAGCAGCGGCAGATTGTCGAGGACCTGGACCTGGACTTCGCCTACAGCTACGGGACGAAGGCCCGCTTCCGCGCCAACTACTTCAACAAGATGACGGGCCTGGCGGCCGTCTTCCGCACCATCCCCAGCAAGGTGCTGTCGCTGGAGGACCTGAAGACGCCGGAGGTGGTGCGCAAGCTGTCGGAGCGCCGCAGCGGGCTGGTGCTCGTCACTGGCCCCACGGGCAGCGGCAAGTCCACCACGCTGGCCGCGATGATCAACTACATCAACAAGACGCGGCCCGCGCACGTGCTCACCATCGAAGACCCGGTGGAGTTCGTGCACGAGTCCATGCGGGCGCAGGTGACGCACCGGGAAGTAGGCCCGCATGCGTCCAGCTTCGCCACCGCCATCCGTTCAGCGGGCCGCGAGGACCCCAACGTCATCCTCATTGGCGAGCTTCGCACCAACGAGACGATGAAGCTGGCGCTCCAGCTCGCGAGCTTCGGCGTGCTGGTGTTCGCCACGGTGCACACCAACAGCGCGCCGGCCACCATCGACCGCATCATCAACGCCTTCCCCGCGGACGAGCAGCAGCAGGTGCGCGGCATGCTGGCGGAGAGCCTGGCGGGCATCGTCGCCCAGCAGCTCATCAAGACGGCGGACGGCAAGGGCCGCGTGGCCGCGCTGGAAATCCTGGTGGGCGGGCCCGCCATCGCCTCCATGATTCGCGAGGGCAAGGTGTTCCAGATTGCCTCCAAGATGCAGGCGGGCCAGGGCCAGGGCATGCAGACACTGGACATGCACCTGGAGCGGCTGGTGAAGGACGACGTGATTACGCCCGAGGCCGCGCTGGAGAAGGCCCAGGACAAGGAGAACCTGGCCAAGGTCATCTCCCGCCTCAAGCCGGACTGGCAGGTGCCGGAGTCCCTGAAGTCACTGGGCTAGCGCGCCACGGGCATTTCGAAGGACAGGAGCACGGACATGAAGAAGCCAGCGGTAGGGAGCGTGGGTTGGATGGACCTCACGGTGAAGGACGCCGTGACGGTGAGGGACTTCTACAAGGACGTGGCGGGCTGGTCCGCCACCGGCCTGGACATGGGCGGCTACGAGGACTTCGTCATGATGCCCCCGGGCGGCGGCGAGACGCCCGTCGGCGGCATCTGCCACGCGCGCGGGCCGAACGAGGACCAGCCCACCGGCTGGATCCTCTACATCATCGTGGCGAACCTGGAGCACAGCCTGGAGCGCGTCACCGCGATGGGCGGCCGCGTGCGCGGGAAGATTCGTGGCGCCGGCCCCTCGGGCCGCTTCTGCCTCATCGAGGACCCGTCCGGCACGGTGTCCGCGCTCTTCGAGCAGGCAGGCGACTGACGGCTCGCACGCGCTTGGCGTTCCTTCCGGGTGTCGGACCTGGGTGGTAGACCCAGGTCCGTCATGGATGAGGCGCGGGGAGGACAGGACAGGAAGAAGGAGCGCGGGCCCAAGCGGCCCCGGAAGGTGTCCCCCACCTATCTGGAGAACGCGGCGCTGCACTACCTGAAGCGTTACGCGGCGACGAAGAGCCAGCTGCAGCGCGTGCTCCTGCGCCGGGTGGACCGCTCCATCAAGTTCCATGGCGGTGAGCGCGGCGAAGCGCTGGCCTGGGTGGAGGCGCTGGTCGCGAAGCTGGTCCGCAATGGCCTGCTCAACGACGAGGCCTATGCCCAGATGAAGGCGCACTCCCTGCGCGCCTCGGGCCGCAGCACGCGGGTGATTGCCCAGAAGCTGCGCCTCAAGGGCGTCCCCGCGGAAGTCGTGGCGAAGAAGGTCGCCGACGCCACCCACGAGGTGTCCGAGGAAGATGCCGCGCGAATCTGGGCGCGGAAGAAGCGGCTGGGGCCCTTCCGCACGCAGCCCGGCACCCGGGAGGAGAATCGGAAGCGGGACCTGGCCGCGCTGGCCCGGGCGGGCTTCTCCTTCGGCATCGCGAAGAAGGTCATCGACTCCAGCCCGGCCTGAGCCGGTCCGGTGAAACAGCGGCGGCCCGCCCACTCGGAGCGGACCACCGCGCAAGCACGCTCAGTTGTCGGTGGCGTCTTCGATCTTGTCCCCGGCGTCCTCGGCCGTGTCCTGAATCTTGTCGCCCGCCTCATCCGCGGCGTCCTCGGTCTTCTCCACGGCGCGCTCGGCGTCGTTCTCCGCGCTCTCCCGCGTGTTGCGGTGGCAGCCCGTGCCCACCACCAGAACGCCCAACGCCGCGGCCATCAGCATGTTCTTCAGCATTCGTTCATCCCTCCAGAAAGTGCGGCGGAAGATAGTCACGGCCGCCTGGACGCCAAGGAGGGGTTGAACACAATGTCAGAACACGCACATGAAGTCCGGCCCGCAGGTGCCCTGCAAGCCCTCGCAGAGGCAGTTCCAGTCCCCGCCACAGCGCATGGCCGGGCACACCTCGCCAGGCCCGCCGCCTCCAGGCCCGCCGCCTCCGGAGCCCCCACCGTCATCGTACTGGCAATAGAAGTCCACGCAGACCGCGCTCACGGCCTCGGGGCAGGCGACCTCGCAATGCCAGTCATCACCGCACTTGGCGACGGGACAGAAGAGAAGGCTCTCCGTGCGGGGCTCGCGTGAGACGAGCTCCTCGGAGGGCGGAGCAGCGACGGCGACGGTGGCGGACAGGCCCAGCAGGACGGCGACGGCCCAGGACGACTGCGCTGGCTTCGAAGGCATGGACAGGCTTCCTCTCGGGTGGCTGCGCAGGTCCACCACCGGGCGGAACCCCGCACAGAAAGTGTGAGCCTACCACTCCCACAGCCACACCGCGTCAGAGGACGCCGCGCCCGCTACCGGGCGCGATAGGCCTTCATGCGCGCGTCGCTCGACTCGCGGCGCCGCAGGACATCCATCCCCGTCGGGAGCTGCACCGGGGCGTCCGCCCACTCCGACAGGCGCCCGAGCAGGAAGCTCCGCTGCGGCTCCGGCAGCGCGCTCAACGTGCCGAAGAAGCCGATGCTGTCATCGGCGATGACGCGGTACGCGTCGTTGCCCGTCGTGGTGCTGAAGGCGCTGGCGGACCAGGGGCTCAGGTTTCCATAGACGAGCAGCACCCGCTTGGCCTCGAAGCGGGTCCACGCCTCCAGCAGGCCCACCGTCCACGGCTCGTACGGCTTGCGCACGCCCGTGGGCGGGAAGCGCGTGGGGAGGTGCTCACCGGCGTAGCGCAGCAACGGCCGCAGGTGAACCTCCGGGTACCCCGGGCCGCCCAGCTGCGTGGCGCCCTGGTAGTAGAGCGGCGCAGACTCCTCCAGCGCCTGGTCTGAGAAGGTGAACTCCAGCGTGGAGACGTAGCTGAAGAAGGCGAAGAGCTCCTCCGCGCTCGCCTCCGGCGAGGGCAGCCCTTCACACGTCCCCGCCATGCCGTAGTACTGCCAGAAGATGAAGGGCACCTCGATGACGGCGAACTCGAAGGCGCGGTCCTTCCCCAGCGAGTTGAAGGTGAAGCCCTGGGCGTCGTAGCCATCCATGAAGGGCAGCAACTCGTCGCGGCGGGTCAGCGCGGCGTACTGGAGGGAGGCGAGCTGCTGGCGGCAAGCCGCGTCGCCCACCTTGGTGAGGATGAAGCGCCCGTGTCGCGCGTCATGGAGGCCCCGGTTGTTCTGCGCCGAATAGGTCACCGTGGCGTGGACGTCGTTCGGGAAATAGAAGCGGTGGGCCAGGGCGGCGGTGCCTCCCTTGAAGACGCCGGTGGACAGCCAGCGCCCGCCGTACAGCGGCTTGAAGGCTTCGACGAGCCGGTGGGCATCCGCGGCCGCTTGCCACATCGTCAGCTTCCGCCAGTCCATGTCGGCCGGCTTGGACGCGCCGTAGAAGCGGTGCTCCACGGTGAGCTGATTGCCCTGGAGCAGGTCCGTGGGCTCGGCGGGGATGGGCTCCTCGAAGATGGCGGTGCCTTCCGTGTCCAGCACCATGGGCGCCGTCTCCGAGCGGTGCATCAGCGTCACCCGCTGCTGGAAGCGCGTGCCCCAGGGACGCAGGTGGTCCACGGGCTGCTCGTAGTCCATCGTGAAGAAGCGGAAGCCGTTGACCTCGACATCGGTCAGCACCGTGAGGCCGGCGATGGACTCCAGCCGGGTGCGGAGGTCCGCGCTCGACAGGTCCACGGAGACGGACGCGGGCGCGGTCCCCTGCTCCAGCGACTCCAGGCCCTCCGTCGTCGAGCCACCACAGCCGAGCAGCCATGCGCCGAGCAGGCCGCCCACCGCGAACCCCGCCCAGTTCCGCTTCAGCCCGCTTCGCATGGTGTCGTCCCTCTGGTGTCCGTTGAAGCCCGCGAAGATAGCAGGCCTGGGCCCACGCCACGCATGAAGCGCCTGGGCGCGGCATGCCTACATACCGGTCCCGCACAACGAGCGGTAAGGCAGACTATTTCCAGGAACGGCATCTAGCGCCGTGACTCAGAGTCCGGGCTGCCCCTGTTCGAGCAGGCCCTCGCGCACCAGCGTGAAGACCGCCTGCCCACACCGGCCCTGCATATCCGCAGTGGCACGCGCCACCCGAACGACGTAGCGCACACCGTCCAGGGTCAGCCGGGCCGATTGTCCCACCTCGGTCGTCACGGTGGTCCCCGGGCCTTGCGAACGATTCGCGTGAGTCACACGGAGTTGGACGTCCAGCGCATGCGTCCCATCCGCCAGCGTGCAGCCCGCGTCCTCCCAGCGGAAGCTCAACTCCGGAACGAGCCCTGGAGGAAGCAGCACGTCTCCCGCGACGGTGGTGGGAGCACTCGGCACCGTGAGCAGCAGCAACCGGCCCTCCGCGTCCCGCAGGGTGTCCCCCGACAGCAGCACGGGAAGCTCACCATCCTCCTTCGTAGGACAGGACGCGGGCTCGCGATGGCTGGTCCACTGAACGACCTGACCCGTCAGGTCCGCCAGCACGTCCGGCACCTGGAGGCTGTAGCTCACGCCGCCGCGCACCGGCCCCGCCTCGTACTCCAGCACGGAGGCCCACCGGTCCTGGTGCCGGTACGCGCCGCGCAACTGCCGTGCGACGGTGAAGCGGCGCTCCAGCCGCGTGTCCGTGCGCTGCTGCACGGCGTCCTCGGGCTCTTCCTTGAACGCCACGTCCACCTGCGCCGCGCGCCAGACCTGGACACACGGGCTCTCGCGTTGAAGCGATGCCAAGGCATGCCCGGCGTCGGGGACCGGCTCGGAGCACTTCATCTGGCAGCCCATCAGGCCGGTCAGGAGGAGCCCAGCGGCGCCACGCGTCCATCTCGCCGGGGCGCGACAACGTCCCGGACGAGGTCGCAGGCTCATGGGCACTCAGCGTACAGCGTCGTGCCGTCGGTCGACACGAAGAAGTCCTGCCCCTCCACCTGCCCCCGCGCCCGCAGCCGCTCCCGCGTGCGCTCCACCTTCAGGCGACGCGCCGCGACGGGTGGCTCCGCGTGGGGCACGCGCGGCTGGAACCGCACCGGCCCTCCCTTGTCGTCCGGAGCGTACTTCGCCAGCAGCGCACGGTGGGTGCCGTCGTCCGCGTCGCCGTCGTCCAGGAAGTCCAGCTCCACGGCGCCCCACTCATTCACATCGCAGTCGCACGAGCCGCACCCAGGGAAGCCGCATCCCAGGAAGCCGTTCCGACAGGAGACACACTTGCTCTTGGGGGACGCGCTACACGCCGCGCACGCATTGCCACCAAACGAGTACGTGTGCGAGCCCGGAGAGCCCACGCCGAGCATCTGGTAGCGGTAGTTCATCACGCTGGCGTGCACCACGCTGGTCTGCCCCGCCACGTCGTTGCCGTTGTGGTCCAGCGCCAGGTTGTGGCCCAGCTCGTGGATGAAGGTGCCACGCTGTTCCTGGATGCGCGGGCTGCTCCAGCAGCCCAGGCTGATGATGAGGTCATTGCCCAGCACCTCCGCCTTGCCGGATGAACACGACGTGCTACTGCCCTGCCGGTAGGCCCACACCGCGTAGTGGAAGTAGGGCCGCCGCTCCGGGTTCCCGGTGGAGAACCCGCCCTGCTTCAGCGAATAGAAGTCCACGCCGCCGCTGCACGCGCCGAAGCACACCACTTCATGCCAGGGCAGCGCGCTGTCGATGAAGGCATGCAGCCGCGCGCCCGCGTCCCGCGCGAACACCGCCGCCGCGTCCGCCACCAGCCCGGCGTAGGGCTTTCGCGTGAGATAGGGATTGGTGGGGTGCTCCATCCAATCCACCTCCACGTAGAGGTCCTTCACCGTGGGGCTGCCCCACTCGGAGAAGGAGAAGCCGTCATTGCCGAACAGCTCCAGCGTGTCCGGTATCCCATCCCCATCCGAGTCCTTCGAGTCCGGGTTCATCCCCACCAGCGGCTCCAGGGCATTGGAGATGCCATCTTCGTCCTCGTCGTTGTCGCTGAAGATGGTGGACCACAGCGCGTCATCGTGGACGAAGCTGGCCGTGCCCGTGCTTCCGGGAAAGCGGCCCACCACCACGCGCTGGGCGCCCGCGTTCTGTGTGCTCGCCGCGACGACCAGCGGGTAGGAGCGAGGCCCACTGTCATCGTCGTGTTGCAGGTACTCCGCGTTGGAGCGCAGCAGGAAGACCAGGTGGTCCCCCGCGCCCGGCGTCGTGGACGTGGCCCGGAAGGTGTCCTTCACGTTCCAGGCGAAGCTGAGCGGCACACCGCCGAAGGGCTGGTTGCTCAGGAGGAGCTCTCCGTTGCGATACAGACTGGCCGTCCCGCCGCGTCCTTCCGCATAGGCGCGCACCCAGACGCGGTAGAGCCCGGAGTCCGGCGCGGTGAACGTCACGCAGGAACGCGCCGCGCCCGCGCAGTCATCGCCCATGGCCACCTGGCTCCAGCCGCCCCGGTCCCGGAGCACGTGAAGGACGGTGTCCGGCGCGGTGCCCGTCAAATCCCGCGTCTCGAAGGTGTACGTCTGCCCCGCGTCCAGCCACGTGCCCAACCAGATGAAGGTGCCCCAGTCACGCGAGGCCACGTAGTGCGGCCCAGCCAGCACCAACGCGGGCGCCAGCAACACCAGCGTGAGGAGACTCCTCGGAAGCGTCTTCATCGCGTCTCCTCCGCGCGGAAGAAGGCTTCCTTGAAGGCGTCGTGCTGACGCGACTTTTCCTCTGGCGGAAGCGACCGCCACTTCACCTGCTCCACGGTCAGCGCCTGTTGGTAGCGCGCGTCCACTTCGCGCGCGAGGAGGTCCTCGGCCGAGGGCTCCGGCGGCGTGGCCAGCTTCGCCACCAGGTTCAGCGCCGCCAGATAGCGCCGTTCCTTCTCCACGCGTGCTTCGGGCGTGGCGTCCATGAAGGCGCGCTCCGTGCGCGTCACCAGCACCGCCAGGTCGTCCACCGGCCCTTCTTGAAGCAAGGCCAGCTCGTCCGGCGTCAGCGGCACCAGCGCGCGCGCAGCGAACCGCTCCCATTCCGGCGCTTCGTCGCGAAGGCTCGCCACCTGCACCGCGCGGCCGGTGTCATCCTTCTCGGGTTCGACATGGAAGCGCGGCTCGGCGGCGACCTTGGGTGGAGCCGCGGGCGTCCGGGCGACTTCGCGCGGTGCCCCTTGATTGCCGAGCGCCCACCGGGGGGCCAGCAACGAAGCACCTGCGCCAACCAGCATGATGCCCAGCACTACCGCTGCGACTTCCCCTCGTGTGCGCATGCGTCGTCCCCCACTCGCTGGCGCGCAGCTCTAGCGCCATTTACCGGGGACGGCAAACCCACCCCGCAGCAGTCTGTGCGGGGGTATCCACGTCACGCCGAAGTGTCATGACATGGACGCCGGAAGGGCGGGCACTACGCCTGAGGCATGGGACGGCCCGGGCCGTGGAACACGGCGACGGGCGAGGGCAACGTGAGCGACTCGTCCTCAGGCGCCGTGCCCGCGGCGCCCTTCGCGAGCGGAGGCCCACCGGCGAGCACCTCACGCGCACGCGTCACCAGCCACTGCACTCCACGAAGCGCGTCACGCACCAGCAGCAGCGGCGCGTCGCGCGACAGCAACGCGGGGGCGTTCGCATCGCGCATTGAAGCGGGCTGTCCCACGCCCAGCGCGTAGACCATCTTTCCGCCGAGCGCCGCCGTGCAGAGCGCCAGCCCACAGGCGCCCAGCCCCAGCGCCACGGTGGCCGCGGTGGGCTCGCGCCGCAGTCGCCACACCGTCACCCCCAAGGCGCCGAGCAGCACGGAGGCATTGCCCACGCCATGCAGGAACGTCATGTCCCGGGCACGCGGCGTCTCCAGCCGGACCTCCTGGCTGGCCGCCAGTCCCGACACGCCCGCGAGCAGGCCGCCAATGGAGCCGGCCACCCAGATGCGGCGAGCCACCCGGGCCCAGGCGCCGTCGCCTGTCGTCACCGAGATGAGGTCCGCCACCGCCGCCGTGGGTAACAGGGCCAGTGGCATGTGCACCAGTGCCGGGTGCAGCTCGTACAACAGCATCTCCTTCTTCATCGCGCGGCCTCCTGCCCTCATCCTTCAAGGGTAGGCACCCCGAGGACCCATGGCAGGCACGGCCGCCTGCCCGCCCTCCCAGGGCGGGGAAGCGTTCAGCAGGCGATTTCGAGCGAGAGGGCGAGCTCGGGCTGGGTGAGCACCTCGCAGCCGTCAGGGGTCACCAGGAGGGTGTGCTCGAACTGCGCAGACAGACTGCCGTCCTCCGTCACCACCGTCCAACCGTCGGCCAGGATGCGGATGTCCGGCCGTCCCAGGTTCACCATGGGCTCTACGGTGAGGACCATGCCCGAGCGCAGCTTGATGCCCGAGCCTCGCTTGCCGGTATGGGGAACGGTGGGCGGCCCATGCATCTGGTGGCCGATGCCATGCCCGCCGAACTCCTCCACCACGCTGCAGCCCTCCTTCTTCGCCAGCTCCTCGATGGCCGCGCCGATGTCCCCCAGCCTCGCGCCATGGCGGACGACGGCGATGCCCGCGTCACGGCACCGGCGCGCCACGTCCACGATGCGACGAGCGTCTTCGGACACCTCGCCAATGAGGAAGGTCGCGGAGGTGTCCCCGTGGAAGCCGTCCAGGCACGTCGTCACATCCACGTTGATGATGTCCCCACGGACCAGTTGCTCGCCGGGATTCGGGATGCCGTGACAGACGATGTGGTTGCGACTGGTACAGACGGTGGCCGGGTAGCCCTTGAACCCCAACTGACTGGGCTTGCCACCCCGGCGCGCCGTGTCCTCGCGAACCCACTGGTCGATGTCCGCCGTGGTGACACCAGGGGTCAGCTTCGAGGCAACGAAAGCCAGCGTACCGGCGGCGGCCTGACTCGCTCGGCGCAGACGTTCGACGTCCGTGCCCTTGAACAAGGGAATGCTCATGGCCGCCAAGGTGAGGGTCCAGGGTGCCTGGCGTCCAATGCTGTTTCGGTATGGCCGACAGCGCTAGAGTGGCGGACGTGAGCCTTACGCACATCCAGTCCTTCGTCGCCGTTGCCGAGGAGTGCAACGTGGGCCGAGCCGCGCGCCGCCTGCACCTGACGCAGCCGCCGCTCAGCCGTCACATCCAGGCGCTCGAGGACGAACTCGGAGCACGACTCTTCGAGCGGACCCGGGGTGGCATGCGCCTGCTCCCCGCGGGCGAAGCCTTCCTGCGGCACGCGCGTCGCATCCTGGCGGAGGTGGACGCCGCCGTGCTCACCGTGCGGGACGTAGCGGGCAGCCGCGCCGGCGGATGATGCAGCCGGGTTTGGGGCGGGCGTTCGGCGGCGTCATCCGCCCGACGACCTGGAACCGGGGCGTCGGGCTGCTAGAACGGGCATCGATGCCCGGCCTCCTCGTGACGCATCGGAGTCCTCACGTGCGCGCCATCCGGGTGCTCGCGCCCCTGCTCTGGGCCCTCGCCTCCTCCACGGTGATGGCGGCGCCGCCTCCTGAGGCCCAGGAGGTTCCCGACACGAACGGGCAGCCGCCGACGGATGCGCCCACGCGAGAGCGGACGGAGGCAGAGGACGCTGACGCTGGGCGGACCGTCGTCACGGGCTCGCGGCGTCCCCGACCTGCGAGGGACGTGCCCGCCACCACCACGGTCCTCCCCCGCCCGGAAATCGACCGGAGTCCCACGCTGACGCAGGACTCGCTGGTCCGCACCGTGCCCTCCGCCGCCACCTTCCGCCGCACGCCCAGCCTCGTCTCCGACCCGACGGCGCAGGGACTCAACCTGCGCGGGCTCGCGCCTTCGGGCGTGGCGCGCAGCCTCGTGCTGCTCGACGGAATTCCCGTCAACGACCCGTTCGGTGGCTGGATTTTCTGGCGCTCGCTGCCACGGCTCGGACTCGAGCGCATCGAGGTCGTCCCCAGCGGAGGCTCCGCCCTCTACGGCAGTGGCGCGCTCGGCGGTGTCGTGCAGCTCGTGTCACGCGACATCACCGGAACGCAGTTCGACGCGGATGCCACCTATGGCAACGCGCATACGGGCGTGCTCGCGGCACGCGGGGCGGAGATGTGGGGTCCCGTCCGCGCCTCGCTGGAGGCAGAGCTGCTCGACAGCGACGGCTACCCCATCGTCAGTGCCGCCCAGCGCGGCGCCATCGACGCGGACACGCCCAGCAGCCATGCCGTCATCAACGGGCGCGTCGAAGCGGATGCCACCGATGCGCTCACCCTCTCCGCCCGCGCCGGTCTCTTCCGCGAGGACCAGAACGGCGGCACCCAGCTCACCACCGCTCGCGTGGAGTTGGCGCACTTCGGCGCGGGCGCACGGCTGCGCACCGCGCACGGCGGCACCTTCACGCTGGACCTCTTCGGCCGCGTGCAACGCTTCGAACAGGACCGCGCGCGCATCGCCCAGGACCGCTCTTCCGAGGCGCTGGCCGCCAGCCAAGTTGTGCCAGCCAACGACCAGGGCGCGTCCCTCGTCTGGACCGGCCCGTCCTGGACAGCCCTGGGCACGCACGTCCTCACCGCCGGCCTGGATGCGCGCCGCATGGCGGGTACGTCCCGGGAGCAACTCTTCCCGCCCGCGCCCTCGGAGACCTCCCTCCGCCTGCGCGACACCGGAGGCACCCAACTGTCCGGCGGCGTCTTCATCGAGGACCTCTACACGCCCTCGCCCGCCCTGGAGCTCAGCGCCGCGCTCCGGATGGATGTGTGGCGCAACCAGAACGGTGAGCAGCGTCTGGAGCGCGCCAATGGCGCGGTGGACACGACGCGCTTCGACGACCGCACCGAGCAGCAGCTCAGCCCACGGCTGGGCCTTCGCGTGCGTCCATTGGAAGGGCTCACCCTGCGCGCCTCCGCCTACCGCGCCTTCCGCGCCCCCACGCTCAACGAGCTGTACCGCCCCTTCCAGGTGGGCACCATCCTCACCGCCGCCAACGCCAACCTGGGTGCGGAGCGACTGTGGGGCGCCGAGGCTGGCGTGGAAGCCGAGTCCTCCTCGCTGGGCCTCACCACGCGCGTGACGGGCTTCTGGAACATGCTCGACGACCCCATCACCAACGTCACGTTGGAACAGCCGCTTCCGGATGGCTCCACGCGCCAGCGGGAGAATCTGGGACAGGCGCGGGTGCGCGGCGTGGAGGCGAGCGTGGACTGGAAGCTGGCACGCCAGTTGACGGCGCTGCTCGCGTACACCTTCGTGGACCCTGTCGTGACGCGCTCGCCCGGGCAGCTCGGGCTGGTGGGCAAGCAGCTCGCCCAGGACCCACGACACCGGGGCACCGCCATCCTCACCTTCCACGACCCCGACATCGTGACGGCCACGGTGCAGCTTCGCGTGACGGGCGCTCAGTTCGAGGACGACCTCAACGAGCGCCCCATGGGGGGCTACGCCGTGGTGGACGTGTCCGCCAGCCGCCACCTCTTCTGGAAGCTGCACGTCTTCGGCGCGGTGGAGAACCTCTTCGACCGCGAGTACCTCGCGGGCCGCGCCGGGGTGGACACGTTGGGCCCGCCCCTGCTGGCGCGCATCGGCCTGCGGCTGCGCGACGCGCCCTGATGCTCAGCGAATGGTGCGCACCGGCCGCACCGGGCCGTTGAACCAGCGGCTCAGCGACACCACGTCCTCCATGCGGCGCGCGGGCGGGAGGCTGTCGAGGAAGACGCGGCCATACGCCTTCGTCACGATGCGCCGGTCCAGCATCGCCACGATGCCCCGGTCCGACTGCGTGCGGATGAGCCGGCCGAAGCCCTGCCGCAGCGCCAGCGCCGCGTGCGGGAGCTGGTACAGCTCGAAGGGCTCCTCGCCCCGCTGCTGGAGCTGTTTGATGCGCGCGGCCACCAGCGGTTCTCCCGGCGACGCGAAGGGCAGCCGGTCGATGATGACCAGGCTCAGCGCGTCGCCCGGCACGTCGACGCCCTCCCAGAAGCTATGCGCCGCGAAGAGGACGCTCGGTGTCTCGCGGAAGGCCTCCAGCAGTTGCTGCTTGGGGCGCTCGCCTTGCAACAGCGACTGATAGGGCAACCGGGGCGCCACCAGCTCATAGGCCCGCACCATGTTGCGCAGGGACGTGAAGAGCACGAAGGCGCGCCCACCCGTGACTTCGCAGAGGCGTTCAATCTCCTCCGCCGCCTCCTCGATGAAGCCCGGCGCGGACGGGTCCGGCAGGTGCGTGGGCAGGTACAGCGCCGCCTGCGACGGGTAGTCGAAGGGGCTGGGCACCGCCAGCGTCCGCACGCGCGTCACCGGCTGGCCGTCCTCGCCGTACAGGCCCATGCGGTTGGCGAAGAAGTCGAAGCGGCTGTCGGCCGCCAGCGTCGCGGACGTGTACACAACCGTGTCCAGCGCGCCGTACATCCGCTCGCGCAGCTCCTTCGCCACGTCGATGGGGCTGGCGCGCAGGAAGAGGCCCTTGCCCCGCTGCTCCGCCCAGTAGACGTGGTCCGAGGACTCGGCCTTCTCCAGGAAGGAGAGCTGCTCCTCCATCTCGTCCGAGCGGCGGGTGATGGCGGCCAGCTCCGGCTCACGCTCGCCCACCGTGAAGGCGGACAACGCGGCCAGCGCGTCCCGCACGCCCTCCAGCGGCGTGGACAGCTTCGCCATGACCTCCGCGCGCAGCGCCACGGAGGACTCGTGGCCGGACAGCCCCAGCGCCCGGGGCGCCTGCGCGAAGAGCGCATCCGCCCCCGCGCGCAACCGGGCCGCCAGCGCGCGCAGCATGGCGTGGCGGGCGTCGTCCTCCTTCAGCGACGCCACCGCGTCCCGCGCCAGCTCCTCCAGCCGGTAGTTGGACACGCTGCAACCGAAGTGGCCGCTGGCCGCGTCTTCCAGCGCATGGGCCTCGTCGAAGATGACGGCCTCGTACCAGGGCAGCACGCCCTCGGTGCGCTTGCCGGAGCTGCGCAGCGCCAGGTCCGCGAAGAAGAGGTGGTGGTTGACCACCAGCAGGTCCGCCTGCTCCGCGCGCTTGCGCATGCGCGTGACGAAGCACGTCTCGTACTGCGGGCACCTGGTGCCCACGCACGTCTCGGACGTGGTGGACAGGCGCGACCAGGCGCTGAAGGACTCGGGCAGGTCCAGCTCGCTGCGGTCGCCGGTGTCCGTCTCCTCCGCCCACGCCTTCAGCTTGGGCCAGTAGCGCGACTCCTCGCGCGAGCCGAACTGCGGCTCCTTGGAGAAGGCGTCATAGCGGTGCAGGCAGAGGTAATTGCTGCGGCCCTTGAGGTACGCGGCCTCGAAGCGCAGGCCCATCTTCTCCCGCATCAGCGGCAGGTCCTTGAAGAAGATCTGGTCCTGCAAAGTCTTGGTGGCCGTGGACACGACCACCCGGCGTCCCGACAGCAGCGCGGGCACCAGGTAGGCAAGCGTCTTGCCCGTGCCGGTTCCCGCCTCGGCCAGCAGGTAGCTGTGCTCGGCGAAGGCCCGCTCCACGGCGCGCGCCATCTGAAGCTGCTCCGGGCGGTGCTCATACGCGGGCAGCGCGACCTCGAGCGCGCCTCCCGGACCGAGCAGGCTGTCGACGGACGGAGGGGTGGAGACGGAGAGCGACATCGGCACCGAGGGGGAGACGGGAAGCGGCCGGACAAAATAGCAGCGACCGCCGTTTCAAGCGCGTTTCCGGCCGCGGCCGCGCCGCCTGACCCGGGTGGCTGCCTGCTCCTCCGCCAGCGAGCCGCACCGCCCTCGGCGGCACGGCGCCCGGACAGCCCGGCGCTCAGTACCCCGCGCTCAGCGTGCGCAGGAGCTGGAAGACGAGGACGGCCAGCACCAGCACCACGATGACACCCACGCCCACCGCCACCGTCTTCAGGCGTCGGAAGACGCTGGGGGTTCCGGCGGGCTCCACCGATGACGGCACCACCAGGGTGGCTCTGCGCACCACCTCATCACGGCCGCGCCGGGCGACGGCATCGTCGGGCGCACGCGCCAGGCGGATCCGGTACAGCCGCCCCACCATGGCCAGCTCGCCCCGCCCCACGGCCAGCGTCATCAGCCGGTCATGGGCGTCCCAGTCCTCCCAGCGCGCCGCCAGCTTGCGCCACGCGTCCGCCAGTACGTCCGACAGGGGCTGCTCCTCGGGCTGGTAGTTGACGTAGACGAGCCCGCACTGCGGGCAGGACAGGGCCTCCTCGCGCCGAGGCGCCACGCACTTGGGACAGACGCCAGGGGGCGGCTCGAAGAGCGCGTCGTCCGTCAGCGGCGCCGACTCCGAACGCACCACCCGCAGGGTCGGCGTCACTGGCGCGGAAGCGCTCCAGCTGTCGGAGGGCGGCATCACCGGCACCGACGGCGTCGGCGCCGCCCCCGCGGCGGGAGCAGCCCACACCTCCGTTCGCGGCGCGGTGGTGGCCGGCGGACCCACACGGCTGTCCGCGCCGCAGCGGCCACACGTCACCACGAGTCCCCCGGCCTCCGTCCGGTAGGTCTCCAGCGGCACGAGCCGCTCGCACGCGTCACACTGGAACTTCATGTCATCACCTGGCGCAGGGGAATGGGCATGGCGCAGCCGATGAGTGCCAGCAGGCACAGCGCGCAGATCCACTTCCGCAGGGGACTGAGCGGTGCCTGGGGCTCCACCACCTCGGGATGGCCGAAGCCTACCAGCTTGCTCGTCACCAGCAGCCACAAGCCCCAGGACGCGGTGACGAAAAGGGTGAGAACCAACAGCACCAACGCCACCGCGCGGCCCACCCAGTGCGCGCGCCGGCCCCACAGCGCATAGGCCAGGTGCCCACCGTCGAGCTGTCCCACCGGCATCAGGTTCAGCAGCGTGACGAGCAGCCCGAACCAGCCAGCGATGACCACCGGATGGACCAGGATGTCCTTGCCCTCCGGAAGCGGCCCCAGGGCCAGGCGCGACAGGCCCTGCATCAACAGGCTGTCGCCGAAGAGCGTCTGCACGCCGTTGAAAGGCGTCTCCGGCGCGGGCGGCGCGTTGGTGACGCGCTCCATCACCCAGGAGAAGACGTCCCGGCCAATGGCCCACAGCGAGCCGTCCCCCGGGAAGGTGGTGGACGGGATGTCCGGCGCATCCACCACGGTGGAGTGGGCCAGCCCCCAGAAGAGGATGGGCAGGGCCACCACCAACCCCGCGAGCGGTCCCGCCGCGCCAATGTCCACCAGGGCGTTGCGGTTCGGGATGCGGTCGCGAATGCGGATGACGGCGCCCAGCGTGCCCACGCCGAGCACCGGCAGCGGGATGAAATATGGCAGGGATGTTTCAACCCGGTGCCAGCGCGCCAACACGTAGTGCCCCATCTCGTGGGTCCCCAGGATGGCCAGCAGCGACAGGCTGAAGGCCAGCGCGCGGAAGGCCGCTTCGGGGGACACCTCTCCCAGTGAGTAGGGTCGCTGGAAATGGAAGTAGAGCAGGTACGAGGTGAAGGTGGTCCCTACCGTCAGCACCAGGAGTAACAGGTGCACCCAGTAACGCGGCGCGGAGCGGGCAGCGGAGACGGTGTCCATGAAGGGAGCCTCGAGGTTGGCTAGCAAGGGGAGATGCGCATTGCAACGCGCAGCCGCCCAACCGGACCGATGCCAAGTGTCTCGGACGGACCTTGACTTGGAGTCGACATCTGCTACGACCCCGCCCGCTTGAAGGTCAAGACAACGGCCGGTTGCTCTCCAAGGCGTCCGGCCACCACACAAGCATCTAATTCAAGAGGGGAAAGATCATGAAGAAGCTCGTCCTGTCCGCCGTTGCCGCCAGCAGCATGGTTGCCTGCACCAGCGTTGAGAGCGCCGTTGTCTCCGGCACGGAGATCGCCTCCAACGGTGAGGCCGTGGCCGTTGTCCAGGCCAACGCCCTGGGCCTGACCGCCATCTTCCACATCGTCGACATCGTGCAGAGCGACCTCGACACCGTCATCAACAAGCTGCTCATCGCCGAGGCCAAGGCCATGGGCGCCTCCAAGGTGGAGCTGCTGACCGCGGGCACCACCGCGCGTCACGGCATCTACGCCCTGACCGGCACCATCATCGGCGTGACCAGCTCCAGCGCCGTGGGCGTGGCGGTCAAGTAGTCCACACCGCGCAAGCCGCGCGGTTCATGCGGAAGGCCCCCTGGCGACAGGCGGGCCTTCTTGCTTTTGTGCCCTCCCATGCGTGAACGCCTCCTCCTGTTGTGTGCCCTGACGGCCCTCACCGGCTGCCCCAAGAAGGGCGGCGATGACGCGGCCACGCTGCTGCCCGAAGTCAAAGCCGGGCTCGCCGCCCGCGAAGCGAAGCTGAAGAGCTACCGCATCGCCGGCACCGTGCAGGACGCGGGGCTGGAGCCGGTGACGTTCAGCTTCGAATACCGCGCGCCGCAGCGCCTGCGTGGCACGCTGGGCCCGCCCGCCTCGCGCACCTTCGCGTGGGACGGCAAGCACTTCTTCCAGCAACTCGACGGTGAGAAGCGCTTCAGCACCTTCACCTCGGAGCTGCCACCCGCGAAGCTCGCCGGCTTCCTGTCGGAGACGTTCCACCCCTTCATGCCAGAAGGCTTCCGGACGCCGCTCTTGCTGAGCCACGCGACGGTCCGCCGCGCCACGCACCCGCTGGCGCCGCAGGCGGTGGAGCTGGTGCAGAAGCTGGACGGTGACGCCGCGGGACTGGAGATGGTCTACGTGCTGCGCTGGCCCCAGCTGGACTTCCTGGGCCGGCGCACCGTCTCACCGGACGGCGCCGCGGCCGAGGAGCGCGTGGAGGAGGAGCACTGCGACGCGGCCTTGTCGCTGTGCGTGCCCAAGCGCCTTGGCCGGTGGCAGGGAGGCAAGCGCGTAGGCGAGACGGTGCTCACGCGCGTGGAGCTGAACGCGGCCCTGCCCAACGACGGCTTCACCCTCACCGCCCCCGAAGGCTACGACGTACAGACGCGGACACTGGTGGAGTCCACCCCCGCCACCCAGCCCACGGACGGTTGACCGCCACCCTCGGCATCCCCACCTTCGGGGCCGAGGGACAAGGCACATGGTGGAAAACGTCATCTTCGACGTGGATGGAACCCTGGTGGATTCGGTGGACGAGCACGCCGAGGCATGGCGGCGCGCCTTCCTTCACTTCGGCCGGGACATCCCGTTCGCGCACGTGCGCAGCCAGATTGGCAAGGGCGCCGACCAGATCATCCCCGTCTTCTTCAACGACGAGGAAGTGGAGCGCTTCGGCAAGGAGCTGGACGAATACCGCGGCAAGCTGTTCCTGGACGAGTTCCTGCCCAAGGTGCGTCCCTTCCCCCGGGTACGGGAGCTCTTCCAGCGGCTGCGCGCGGGCGGCATCCGCATCGTGCTGGCCTCCAGCGCGAAAGAGCAGGAGCTGAAGCACTACGTGAAGCTGTGCGGCATCGAAGGCCTGTTCGAGACGAAGACGAGCGCGGACGAGGTGGCCAAGAGCAAGCCCCACCCGGACATCTTCGAGGCCGCCCTGGCGAGGCTGGGCAAGCCTTCTCCGGACGTGACGGTCGTCGTGGGCGACACGCCCTATGACGCGCTCGCCGCCAACAAGTTGAGCCTGCCCACCGTGGGCGTGCTCGCGGGCGGCTTTCCTCCGGATGACCTGCGCGCCGCGGGCTGCCGCACGCTGGTGAAGGACCCGGCGGCGCTGCTCGCGCGCTACGAGGCGTCCCGGCGCGAATGGCCCTGGAACGAGTCCGACACCAGCCAGGTGGCCAAGGACGACGAGCGGCGCTGAAGCCGCGCCCCCGCCCTTCCCCACCCCCACGAGAGGGATGGGGAAGCGGCGGCGTGCTAGGTGCGGCTGCGCGAGCCGCGGCTGCTGGTTCCGCGACGCGTACCGCTCCGGGACTTGGAAGCAGGCCGCTTCGCGGTGGTGATGCGACGGGCGGTGACGCGACGGGCCGCGGTGCCCCGGGCGGCGGTGGACTTGGAACCCGAACGCGTGGCTCGAACAGCAGGCTTGCGCGTGCGGCCGGTGGCGGCGCGGCGACGGGTGCCGGCGCGCTTCGCGGCGGTGGCCTTGCCTCCCTTGCGGCCCGCCTTGCGCGCGTTCTTCCGCGCCAGGGGACGGCTGCGCGCGAGCTTGGCCTTGCTGCCCGAGCCGCCCTTCTTCATCCCGCCGCCCGTGAGCTTGTTCACGGTAGCCCAGGCCCGGGACTCGGCCGTCTCGTCGGAGACGCCGCGCTTCTCGTAGCCCTCTTCGATGTGCTCGGCCATCCGCTTCTGCTTCGCCGTGTACTTCGCCTTGCTTCCTCGTGCCATGCGACTTGCTCTCCAGGCCTGACTGACACCTGCATGGGGCCAGCTCCAGCGCAGAGGTGGGCAGTCACCCACCCATCCGGAAGCGCGCAGCCGGATGGACTTGTTCACCCGGCAACGCACGCATGCACGCCCACGTGGCACCCGACATCGGGAATGCACCGGAGCACGGGGCGACTCGCGGCGAGGATGCGCGCACGACACCACCTCGCGTCCCGCTGGCCGGACGGGCTCTGCGTGCACAGATTGGCGGGCGATACGAAAGAGGAGGCACCCTGGAACCCGCCCTCATCAAGCCCCCGTGCAGGCCCGTCCTGGATGACGGCCCCGCCGTGTTGGTGGTGAACACGCGCTCGCGTTCAGGGCGTGAGGCCTTCGAGACCGCCAGGGATACGCTCGTGGCGCGGGGCGTCTCCATCGTCGAATGCCACGCGCTGTCCCGAGCGGATCGGCTGGACGCGGTGGTGGAGCGGATGGTGGCACGGGGCACCCGCCGCCTCATCGTGGGAGGAGGCGACGGCACCCTGAGCCGCGCGGTGGTCCGGCTGCTGGGCCGCGACGTGACGCTGGGCGTCCTCCCGCTGGGCACTGGCAACGACTTCGCGCGCTCGCTGGGAATCCCGCCCGACATCGAGGCCGCCTGTGACGTCATCGCCCAGGGCTACACGGCCCGCGTGGACGTGGGCCTGGCCAATGGGCGCCCCTTCCTCAACGCGGCCAGCCTGGGACTGGCCACCGGCATCGCCAAGCGGCTGACGAAGCGGCTGAAGCAGCGCGCGGGCAAGCTGGCCTACCCCGTGGCGGCCGCGGCGGAGATGAAGGACCTGCGCCCCTTCCACATCCGGCTGAAGGCGGATGACCAGGAGCTGGCGCTGGACGTGCTGCAGCTGGTGGTGGGCAACGGCCTCTACCACGGCGCCGGAAACATGGTGGCGCCCGATGCCCGGCTGGATGACCGGCGGCTGGACATCTACGCCATCGCCGCGCCCTCCGCCGCGTCGGGGCACGAAGGCACCGGCATGGGCCAGCTCCGGGACATCGCCACGTTGATGCGGGTGGCCCTGTCCCTGCGCTCGGGCGAACACGTGGAGCACCCCGCCGTCACCGCCCTGCGCGCCGCGCGGCTCTACGTGGAGGCCGACCCCGTCCAGGAGGTGAACGCGGACGGCGAGCTCGTGGGCAAGACACCCATGCGCTTCGAGGTGGCCCCCGCGGCCCTGCGCGTCTACGCGCCCGCGCCCTCCTGAAGTTTCGGTTCACTGCGAGGCTGGCCTACACTGTGGGCAGCCGCGACGGCGACGGCCGGACGCGGGGGAGGCCGAGCCCGTGCGCCATCGAACCCCCTTCTTGATTGCCTTGTGCCTGGCCATCGCGGCGGTGCTGCTGCTGTGGTTCCGCATGCCCGTCCCCGCGGCCCCCGCCGGCGCGCGCCCGGAGCCCGCGGCGTTGACCGCGCCAGCGCCCGTCACCAGCGGCGCCCCGTCCCGCGCCAGCACGCCGCCCACCCCGCCGCTGGAGACCGCCCCCGACGCCGAGCTGGGCGCCTTCGTGGTGCGCGTGGTGGACGCCCAGGGGCCCGTGACGGGCGCGCGCGTGCGGGCCTACCTGCGGGTGGGCGCGGACGGCACCGGGGCCACGCCGTGGCGCCGCGCGGGCGAGGGCACCACGGCGGACGGCGGCGTGCTCCGCCTGCCCGCGGCGCCCGGCGACTACCTGCTGTCCGCGCATGCCCCGGGCCACGGCCCCGTGCGGCTAGAGGCCACGCGTCCGCTCGGCGAGGCGGAGACGGCCGTCGAGCTGCGCCTGCCCGACGGCGTGACGCTGAGTGGGCGCACCGTGGCGGAAGGGCGCGAGGAGCCGGTGCCGCTCGCCGCACTGACGCTGCGGCCCTACCCCGGGACGCCCACGGCCTGGGCGGCCCCCACCGGCTTGCCGGAAGAAGCGGCGGAGACGACGAGTGATGCCCAGGGCCGCTTCGCCTTCACGCAGTTGGCACCCGGACGCTACGAGCTCACCGCCGAGGCGCCGGGCTTCAGCCGCCGCACCTTACGCCTGCTCCAGGTGCCGCAGGCCGGTGAAGTCGTCGTGGGGCTCTGGGGCGCGAGCACCCTGGAGGGCTTCGTCGTCGACGCGAAGGGTCAGCCCGTCGCGGACGCGGAGGTGGTGGCGGCGGGAGGCACCGCGCCGGTGCGCGTCACCACCGGGGAAGGCGGCGGATTCGCGCTGGAGGTCAACGCAGGGACGTGGGTCGTGTCCGCGCGCCGCGGGGACCAGCTGGGTCGCGTGCCGGGGCCGCTGTCCGTCGCGCCGGGCGAGACGCTGCGGGGGCTCGTGGTGACGCTGGGCGCGGCCAGTGGCCTGACGGGCACGGTGTCCTCGGTGGAGGGCGCGCCGGAGCGCGGGGCCATCCTGGTGGCGTCTCCCGCGGGCGGCCAGGGCGAGCTGGGCCGGGCGGCGTCCGAGGACGATGGCGGGTGGCGGATGGACGTCCCTCCCGGCGAGTACGACGTGACGGTGCGCGCGGCGGGAATGACGGGCCGCGTGTTCGAAGCCGTGGTGGTGAACCCGGGCGGCCACACGCCCCTGGACGTGCGGCTGGAGCCCGCGACGGCGGCGCTGGAAGGCCTGGTGGTGGACGCGGAGGGACGGCCGCTGGGAGGCGCGCAGGTGCGCGCCGAACCGGCGTCCTTCTCTGGCGTGGCGCACACGGCGCTCACCGACGCCGAGGGCGCCTGGAAGCTGGAGGGGATGGAGGCGGGGCCCACGTCCGTGCGCGCGCGGCGCGAGGGCTCGCAGCGGTGGACGTCCCGCATGGAGACGCTGAAGGCGGGAGTCATCACCCGCGTGGACTTCACCCTGGCGGACTCCGGCTCCGTGTGGGGACAGGTGATGCGCGCGTCGGGCGGGCCACTGACCGAGCCCACGCTGGTCCACGCCGTGCCTCGGGGCGGCTCGGGCACGGCCTCCACGGAGACGGATGCGCAGGGCCAGTTCCAGCTGGAATTGCCCGCGGGCGTCTACCAACTGGTCGCGCTGCTCCACCAGACGCCCGCCATCTACTTCCACATGGAGAGCGACCCGTTCGTGACGGTGCCGTCGGGCGGCGCAGTGCGGCAGGACCTGCTGTTGAAGGAGGACTCCGTGTTGTCCGGCGTCGTGCTGGAGCCCTCCGGGGTGCCCAGCCCGCTGGCCATCGTGGCCGCCATCCAGGGCGGGGACTTCCCCATGACGCGCAAGGAGCGCGCGGACGAGGCGGGCCAGTTCGCCATGCCGCCGCGCCCCCAGGGCGCCCAGCCCCTGGAGCTGGTGGCCCACAACGCGGGGCGCGTGGGGCGGCTGCCCGCCGCGCATGAGGACCAGGCGCCGCTCACGGTGCGGCTGGAGCCCGCGGCCACCCTGCGCGGGCGCGTGGTGGCGGGCAGCGGCGCGGCGCCGGATGGCTTCATCCTGGAGCTGCTCGAGGCCAACGGTGAGGCCCTGCCCTGGGCCGGCGCCTGGCCCACCACGCGGCGCTTCGCTGGCAGCACCTTCTTGCTTCCAGACGCGCCCGCCCAGGCGCTGAAGGTGACGGTGCGCACCGAGGACGGCCGCACGGGCGAAGCCCAGGTGACGCTGCGGCCCGGGGGCACCTCGGACGTGGAGGTGCCGCTCACCGGCGGCGTGGCGTCCATCTCCGGGCGCGCGGTGTGGAGCCGAGGGGGCGGCCCTGCGCCAGGGGTGGCCGCGTTCCTCGACAAGGCCGTGGGCGGGCGCTCGGATGCCGTCACCGGGCAGGACGGACGCTTCCGCCTGAGCGACGTGCGCCCGGGCATCCACACCGTGCGGCTGCTGCCGCCGGAGGGCCGCGTGGAGACGCGCACCGTGAAGGTGGCGGAGGCGGAGGCCACCGACGTGGGGGACGTCACGATGTCCCCGCGCCGGGCCACGCCGGGCACGCTGGGCGCGGGCTTCAGTGAGGACCGGGGCCACGTCGCCTTCGCGTGGCTGACGCCGGACGGGCCCGCGGCGCGCGCGGGCGTCAACGTGGGGGACCGACTGGTAGCGGTGGATGGCCAGGTGGTGCGCGACAGCACGGAGGCGGAGTCCCGCACCCGGGGTGCGCCCGGCACGCCCGTGCGGCTCCACGTCCGGCGCGCGAATGGTGAGCAGGAGGTGCTCGTCACCCGCGCGGAGTGAGGCCCGCTACACCCGCTCCAGCACGCGCGACAGCACCTGCGCGGTGAAGTTCACCAGTGGAATCACGCGCCGGTAGTCCATGCGCGTGGGGCCGATGACGCCCACCGTGCCCAGCACCTGCTCCTGGTTTCCATAGGGGCTGGCGATGACGGTGACGTCGCCGGCCGCGGAGAAGTCGCTCTCCGCGCCAATGAAAATCTGCATCTCGTTGGCCACCTGCACCCGGTCCAGCAGCGACAGCAGCTTGTGCTTCTCGTCCAGGGCCCTGAAGAGCGCGCGCATGCGCTCCACGTCCGCGAACTCCGGCTGCTCAAAGAAGGAACCCGTGCCCTGGATGAGCACCCGCTCCGTGGACGCCAGGTCCGTGGCCGCCGCGCCCAGCTTCAGCGCCTTGGCCGTCAGCGCGTTGTAGAGCGCCTGCTCCTGGTCCATCTCCGCGCGGATGCGCTCGCGCGCCGACTCCAGCGGCACCTCCCGCAGCAACTCCGACAGGTAGTTGCTCGCCTTGAGCAGCTCGTCGGAGGTGATGGGGAACTCCACGGTGATCGCCTTGTTGTGCACCTGGCCGCTCTGCCCCACCAGGATGGCGAGCACCCGGTCCTCGCGCAGCCGGACGAACTCGATGCGCCGGAACACCGCCGACTCCGGCCGCGGCGCCACCACCACGCCCGCGTGACGCGTCAGCGAATGGAGGATGCGGCTGGCCTCGCCCAGCATCTCCGCCAGGTCGGCCTCGTGCGCGAGCCCCGCGTGGATGAACTCCCTGTCCCGGGGCGTCGGGTCCTTCAGCTTCACCAGCGTGTCCACGTAGAAGCGGTAGCCCTGGTCGGTGGGAACACGCCCGGCGGAGGTGTGGGGCTTCTCCAGGAAGCCCAGCTCCTCCAGGTCCGCCAGCACGTTGCGCATGGTGGCGGAGGACACCTCGAACCCCGACCTGCGGGTGAGCTGCTGACTGCCTACCGGCCCGCCCGTGGAGATGTACTCCTGGACGACCGCCCGGAGGACTTCCTTCTCACGTTCACCCAGCTCTTCGGACATCCCTGGCGCTCACTCCGGAGCCACGGTGCGGCGGCACCTCCGCCCTGGCTCCATGGGAAAGTCTAAGGAAGCGGCCCCGGGCATTCAATCCAGGAGCCGCCCTGTCCCTACGGGCGACCCGGCGCGACATTCCCGACGCCGACATTCCAGCCAGCCGGACGGCCGCCCCGACGCACGAGCGCAGTGCCCGCCACTGTACTGCTCCGAAAAGGGCCCGGCTGTGAGGTGTGGCAATGCCCACATGGCCGGCGAAATTCGCCAGCGATACAAGCCGCGCCGTGCTCGCCTCGCGTGCCGCGCCGCTCCCCGTTTCACAGCCAGCCCCCGTCAGCCTGCCCTCCGGAGACGTCCTTCCCGGTGGCCCCCAGCGCGGGTGGCTCATCGCCAGCCTCCTGTCCCTCTACATTATTTGGGGCTCCACCTATCTGGCCATCCGGTGGGCGCTGGAAGGCGGCATGCCGCCGTTCCAGATGTCAGGGGTGCGCTTCATGCTCGCCGGCGCCCTGCTCTTCGCGGTGCTGTGGCTGCGCGGGGCGCCCGTGCCCACGGCCCGTCAGTGGGGCGCCAGCGCGCTGGTGGGCCTGTTGCTGCTGGGCGTGGGCAACGGGGGGCTCGTCTTCGCGCAGCAGTCGGTGCCGTCGGGCGTGGCCGCGCTGGTGGTGGGCAGCCTTCCCTTGTGGACGGCGCTCTTCGGGGGGCTCTTCGGCCAGTGGCCCGGGCGCGCGGAGCGCTGGGGACTGGCCGTCGGCTTCGGCGGCATCGTCCTGCTCAACCTGGGCAGTGACATGGGCGGCGGCCTGCTGCCGACGCTGGCGATGCTGGTGTCGCCCATGAGCTGGGCGCTGGGCTCGGTGTGGAGCCGCCGGCTGCCCATGCCGCAGGGACTGATGTCCACCGCGGCGCAGATGCTGTGCGGTGGCGCCGTCATGCTGGTCTTCAGCCTGCTGATTGGGGAACGCCCCACGGCGATGCCCACACCCAAGGCGGTGCTCGCGTTCTTCTACCTCGTCATCTTCGGCTCGCTGGTGGGATACAGCGCCTATGGCTACCTGCTGCGCAACGCGCGCCCGTCGCTGGCCACCAGCTACGCCTACGTCAACCCGGTGCTGGCGGTGTTCCTGGGCGGCCTGCTGGCGGGCGAGACGATGACGCCCACGGCCTGGCTGGCCATGGGCGCCATCCTGGGCGCGGTCGTGTTGCTGACGCGCAAGAAGTGACGCTCAGTTGACGAGCAGCACCTTGCCCACGCCGCCCTGCTCCGCGAGCCTCTGCGCTTCCTTCACCTGCTCCAGCGGGAAGCGCTTGCTGACGGGGATGACCAGGTCGCCCTTGGCGACGGCCTGCCCCAGTTGCGTCAGACGGCGCGAGTCCGGGTGCGAGAGAATGGCGCGCACGGTGATTTGCCGCCCCTTGGCCTCGGGAGGCTCACCCAGGACGCTGCCCAGGGTGCCTCCGGGCTTCACCTTCTCCAGCACGCGGGCCACCACCTGGCCGCCCACGGTGTCCGCCACCGCGTCCAGCATGGGCAGCTTGGAGAACTCGTCCGCGACGTCGAGCGCGAAGACGCCGTCCACGCCCAGCTTCTGCGCCTCCGCCTTCTGGCTGGCGCGCACGCCGGCCAGCACCTTCGCGCCCCGGGCTTTCGCCGCGAAGACGGCGGCGCGGCCCACCGCCCCCAGCGCGCCGATGACGAGCACCGTGTCCCCCTTCTTGGGATTCACCGCCTCTTCCATCAGTTGCACGCCGGTGAGCGTGACCAGGGGGAGCGCGGCGGCGTCCTTCAAGTCCATGGACTCGGGGACCTTCGCCCAGGACTCCACGGGCGCGACGACCTTCTCCGCGTAGCCCGCGTTCACCACGCCCATGACGCGGTCGCCGGGCTTGAAGTCAGTGACGCCCGGGCCCACCTCCATGACCTCGCCGGCCACGTCCCGTCCGAGGATGGTGGGGAACTGCACGGGCATCATCGCCTTCATGTCCCCGCGTCGAATCTTCCAGTCCACGGGATTGATGCCCGCGGCGGTGACGCGGACCTTCACCTCGCCTGGCCCCACCTTCGGCTCGGGCATGTCTTGAATGGCGAGCGCATCCACGTCTCCATAGGACTTGAGCACCACGGCTTTCATGCGGGCCTCCCAACGCGAAAGAGTTGACGTCGCGCGAAGGGTAATCACCCATGGAGGCCGGCAACCGCGGCGCCTGCCCGGCCCTACCTCCCCCTTGCTGGAAGGGCGGCCGGCGGGTCCTGGGCAGGCGAGCTTCAGGACGGAAAATCGATCATGATTTGCCGGGGATAACTTCGAGCCCGACGAGGATTCGACGGAGCTCCTCGACACGCTCTGCAGGGAGCGCCTGCAGGGGCGCGCGGAGCGGCCCGACAGACGTCCCCTGTAGCTCGAGCGCCGCCGAGATTGCGCGCGGGAGGCCGTGAGCGACGATGAATTGCAGGAAAGGAAGCTGCCGATAGAAGCTCTGACGCGCTGCCGCGACGTCACCTCGCTGGATGGCGTCGTAGAGCTCGATGTTGAGCTTCGGGATGATGTGGGGCGCTGCGGTGCACCAGCCGCGCGCACCGGCCACGAAGGCGGCCAACGCGAGCGGGTTGCTCCCATTGTAGAACGCCACATCCTCCCCGCAGAGCTGGACGAGGCGGTGCATGCGGTTCACGTCGCCGGTGCTCTCTTTGACCATCGTGACGTTCGGGATCTTCAGTAGCCGCGAGATGACGTCGGGGCTCAGGTCGAGGCCTCCCGTTGCGGGGTTGTTGTAGACCGCGATGGGGATGGCGATGCGCTTCGCCACCGTCTCGTAGTGGGTGATGATCTCGGCGTCGCTCAGCTTCCAGTAGCTCATCGGGATGATCATCACCGCGCTGGCACCGAGCTTCTCGGCGTGCTTCGCGTGGTGGACGGTGCGCTCGGTGGTGAGGCTCGAAACGCCGACGAGCGAGGGTACGCGCCCGGCGACCCGCTTGATGACGATCTCCGCAACCTGCTCCCGTTCGTCATCGGAGAGGTACGGCAGCACGCCGGTGCTGCCGAGAGGCGCGATGGCGTGGACACCCGCCTTCACCATGTCGTCAACGATCTTGCCGAGGAGCACCTCGTCGACACGTCCCTTCGACGTGAACGGCGTGATTGGGTACGCGACGATACCGCGAAGCAGCGCGCTCATCGTGCGCCCCCCGCCGCCTCGTGGCTCATCTCGATGTCGGAGTAATGGTTCTCTGTCATGTTGGTCTCCAAGTGTGCTGTGCGCGTCGTTGCGCACGGTTCGTTCGTGTACCGGGCGGCTGGACCCTGAACGACATCCAGAAGAAAAAGAACGAAGGGTCCAGTGCTGCGTGCATGCGGCTCAAGCCAGGGCGTCCCCGTGCTTCTTCAGCACTCGGCGCGCGAAGTAGGCGAACGTGATCGCGCTGCGCGTGGGCCGCAAAATCCAGTCGTGCGCCTCCTTTCCCAGCTTCTCCGGTATGGGCTTGATGTCGCCAGCCGCAGAGGCGAGGAGCTGCAGGCGAGCCGCCCTCTCGAAGAGCTCGGCCAGCACGCACGCCTGCTCGATGCTATCGCCGGCCACCAGTTGACCATGATGGGAGAGGAGGAGCGCGCGCTTGGAGCCGAGCGCCTTGGAGATGATCTCGCCCTCCTCGTTGCCGACCGGTACCCCCGGCCAATCTTTCAGGAAGGCGCAGTCATCGAAGAGGGGGCACATGTCCATGTGCGAGACCTGCAGGGGGACCTCGAGCATGGAGAGCGCGACGATGTGCGTCGGGTGCGTGTGGATGATGCAGTTGACGTCGGGCCGCGCCTCATAGACCCAGCTATGGAAGCGGTTCGCCGGGTTGGCCATCCCTTTGCCTTCGAGAACCTCGAGGTCGCTGTTGACGACCAGGAGGTTCGACGCGGTGATCTCGTCGAACCCAAGGCCCAACTGCTGCGTGTAATAGGTGCCGGGCTCCGTAGCGCGGGCGGTGATCTGCCCGGCCAACCCCGAGTCGTGGCCGCCCTCGAACAAGATCCGGCAGGTCAGCGCCAGCTTCTGACGCACGGTCCAGTCACCCTGGCCGAAGGTGGTGTCCATCTGCTTCTTCGCTTTTCCGACCAGCTCCTCCTTCGTCTGCGTAAAGGTCTTCGACATCTCAGCTCCTCGTTCGTGTTGGTGCGCGTCGCTACGCAACACGGGTGTAAGGGCATGCTGGACCCCGTGCATCCTCCAGAACAGAAACGACTACGGGGCCAGTTGGCCGAGCCCAAGGACGATGCTCCCGAGGACGATCGCGACCGCGAGGACCGCGCCGACGAGGGCGCGCGTCGCGGTGCAGAGCATCCTCCAGCTTCGGCCCGAGCAGGACGTCAACCCACGGGACGACAGCGGCGCCACGGCGCTGTTCGGACGGGGAGCGAACCCAGACCTGGCGGACGAGGGCGGCAACACGCCGCTGCACACCGCGGCCCGCAACGGGCATGCCGAGGTCATCGAGTTGCTGCTGACGGGCGGTGCCGATGCGCGGCGGCGCAACGCGGCCGGTGAGAGCGCGGCGGACCGTGCCCACCAGCAAGGCCACACGAAGCTGGCGGTGCGGCTGAGCTGACCCTCTCCCCTCCAGCCAGGCCCTGAGCGCGAACTGCACGGACGCCGGGACACTTCGCCAGGGACGCGCTCAGTTGGTGGAGCGCGTCGCCGCGTCCGGATGCACGCCGCCGGCAGGCGCCTCCGTCTCGCGCGGCAGCCAGACGTGGAACGTAGAGCCTCCGCCCGCCACGCCCGGGGACTCCACCCAGATGCGGCCGCCGTGCTGCTCCACGATGCCCTGGCTGATGGTGAGCCCCAGGCCCAGACCGCCGTACTTGCTGCCGTGCGCGCGGCCGAAGCGCTCGAAGATGAGCGCCTGCTTCTCCTTGGGGATTCCCACGCCGGTGTCCGTCACCGACAGGTGGACGCCCTCGTCGCGCTCACCCTGCACCCGCACCCACACGGGCCCGCCCTCGGGCGAGTAGCGCAGCGCATTGGACAGCAGGTTCGTGAGCACCTGGTCCAACCGGCCCCGGTCCCACGTCCCCTCGAGCTGCTCCGACGCCTCGACGTGGATTTCATGGCCTTGCGACAGCACCGCCATGCGGTCCCGCGTCTCGTGCACCAGGTGGCTCAGGTCGAACCGCTCCAGCTCCAACGACAGGCGCCCCGCCTGGAGCCGGCTGATGTCCAGCAGGTCCTCCACCAGCTTGGCCATCCGGTCGATTTGCCGGTTGATGATTTTGAGCGACTTGCCCGGCCCGGCCTCTGTCTCACCGCCCAGCTTCAGCAGCGCCAGGTGCGCGTGGCCCTTGGCCGCGGCCAGCGGCGTGCGCAGCTCGTGGCTGGCCGCCGCGAGGAAGGAATCCTTCGCCTCGCTGGCCAGCCGCAGCGCCGTCTCCGCCCGCTGCCGCTCGGTGATGTCGCGCGCCACGGAGATGAAGCGCCCGGGGCCGCCGTCCGCCGCCACGTACTGGAGCACCACCTCCACCGGCACCTCCGAGCCATCCCGCCGGCGGTGGCTGGTGGAGTACGTCTGGCTGGGCAACGTGCCACTCACCAGCGGCGCCAGCAGCTTGCGGAAGCCGGCCTCGTCGAAGGCGCTCTCCACCTCCAGCACCGACAGGCCCACCAGCTCATCGGCGCTGCCGGCCAGTTGCTTGGCCGCGCCCGCGTTGGCGTAGGTGAGCGTCAGCGAGTCCGGGGAGAACATGAGGACGCAGTCCAGCGTCGCGTCCAGCGTCGCCTTGAAGCGCCCCAGCGCCTCCTCCGCCCGGCGCTTGTCGTCGATGTCCGTGGCCACGGCGATCCAGCCGGCCAGCAGGCCATTCTCGTCCCGCTCCGGCACCGCGCGCGCCAGGTGCCAGCGGTACACGCCGTCGAAGCGGCGCAGGCGGAACTCGCGCTCCACGCGCTGTCCCATGCGGATGGCCTGCACCCATGCGGCGCGCATGGCCTCGCGGTCCACCGGGTGGACGAACTCCAGGAAGGTGTTGAGCGACAGCGGCTGGTCCGCCTGAATGCCGGTGTAGTCCCGCGCGGCGCGGTTGGCGTAGGTGAAGCTGCCGTCCGAGCGCGCCGCCCACATCACCTCCGGCAAGGACTCCGTGAGCAGCAGGTGGCGCAGCTCGCTCTGCCGCTCCAGCGCCTCGCGCTCGCGCTGCCGGAGCAGCACCGCCTGCCGCTGAATCTGCTGCTCCTTGAGGAACAGGTCCACGAAGACGCTGACCTTGGAGCGGAGGATTTCCGGGTCGAACGGCTTGAGCAGGTAGTCCACCGCGCCGTGCGCGTAGCCCTTGAAGACGTGGGCCGCGTCGCGGCTGAGCGCGGTGAGGAAGATGATGGGGATGGTGCGCGTGCGCTCGCGCTGCTTGATGAGCGTGGCTGTCTGGAAGCCGTCCAGCCCCGGCATCTGCACGTCCATCAGGATGACGGCGAAGTCGCGCTGAAGCAGGAACTTGAGGGCCTCCTCACCGCTGGTGGCCTTCACCAGTTCCTGCCCGAGCGGCTCGAGAATGGCCTCGAGCGCGAGCAGGTTGGACGGATGGTCGTCCACCATCAGAATGCTCGCTCGGGGCTGGGAAGCCCTTTCCGGGTTGCGGTCCGCGGAGATGTGTTCGCTAGGCGTCATTGAAGTCGGCGGATGAATCTGGCCCGGTCCCACCTGTTCCCAAGGTGGAAGAGGCTAGGCGGCCCCTCGACCGGACCCAAGCCCGGAAGAGAGGCGCCGTACGGTAACCATCACTCAGCGAATCAAGCCGTCACCCACAGACGGATGAGCTCCAGAAGCTTGTCGGTGTCCACCGGCTTGGGCAGGTAATCGCTCGCGCCGGCCGCCATGCACTTCTCCCGGTCGTCCTTCAGCGCCTTCGCCGTCACCGCGATGATGGGGAGGCTGGAGTACTTGAGGTCCTTGCGGATGGCCCGCATGGTCTCATAGCCATCCATCTCCGGCATCATCACGTCCATGAGGACGATGTCGACGTCGCGGTGCTGTTCGAGCATCTCGATGGCCGCGCGCCCGTTCTCCGCGAACACCACCTGCATGCCGTGGTTCTCCAGCACGCTGGTGAGCGCGAAGATGTTGCGCATGTCGTCATCCACCACCAGGACCTTCTTGGCGGATAGCTCCGTGTCCATCTCGTTGCGCTGAGCCAGGGCGGCGCGGGCGCGAGGCGGCAGGTTCTGGTCCAACCGGTGGAGGAACAGCGCCGTGTCGCTGAGCAGCTGCTCCGGACTCTTCGTCCCGCTCTTGAGGATGACACTGCCGGTGTAGCGACGCAGCCGGGCCTCGTCCTTGGGCGTCAGCTCCTTGCCGGTGTAGATGACGATGGGCAGGTCGCGGAAGCGGTTCTGCGTCTTGACCTCCTCTACCAGCCGGATGCCGTCGGTGTCGGGCAGCATCAGGTCGATGACGACGCAGTCGAACTCGCCCGTCTCCAGGTTCTGGAGCACCTCCTCGCCGGTGGCCACGGCCGTCACCTCGACATCGCCGCCTTCGCTGAGCAGCTTCACCAGGCTGTCGCGCTGGACGTCGTCGTCCTCCACCAGCAGCAGCCGGCGCTCCTTGCGCTCCAGGAAGCTGGCCAGCTGGTTGAACACCCGCTCCAGGCCCTCCTTGCTGACGGGCTTGGTGAGGTAACCGAAGGCGCCCTGTGAGTTGCCCTGGTTCTTGTCCATGACGCTGATGACGTGCACGGGGATGTGGCGCGTGCGCGGGTTGCGCTTGAGCCGGTCCAGCACGCTCCAGCCGTCCACCACGGGGAGCTGGATGTCCAGGGTGATGGCGTGCGGCTGGAACTCGTTGGCCATGGACAGGCCGGTATCGCCGCGCGTGGCCACCAGGGCCTTGAAGCCCTTCTCCCGCGCCATCTGCACCATGATGCGGGCGAACTTCACGTCGTCCTCGATGAGCAGCAGGACGCGGTCCCCTTCGCGGATGTGGTCGCGGTCATCCTCCACGGCGACGGGCGTCAGCAGCGACTCGATGGGCGGCGGCAGCGCCGCGTCCAGCACGTGGCCACTGTCCGCCACCGGCTGCGCGGGAGGCGGCTCCGCGCGCGGCGACTCCTGCGTCGGAGGAGGCGGCAGCCGGGGCGGAGGCTCGTACGGGGACGGAATGGACGGCAGCCCCTCCTCCTCCGGACTGACGTACTCGGGCGGCAGGTAGAGCGTGAAGGTGCTGCCGCGGCCGGGCTCGCTGGTCACCTGGATTTCACCGCCCAACAGCTTGGCGATTTCGCGGCTGATGGACAGGCCCAGGCCCGTGCCGCCGTACTTGCGCGCGGTGGAGCCGTCCGCCTGCTGGAACGCCTCGAAGATGAGGCGCTGCTTGTCCCGCGCGATGCCGATGCCCGTGTCCGTCACCGCGAAGCCGAGCACGTACCGTGAGCGCCGCAGAACCTCGTGGTCGAAGTGCGTGCCCGGCTCTGCCAGCTTCACCTTCAACTGGACGCTGCCCTCGTCGGTGAACTTGAAGGCGTTGGACAGCAGGTTCTTCAGCACCTGCTGGAGCCGCTGCGGGTCGGTGCGGATGTGGCGCGGCGCGCCGGGCCCCACCTCCACGGTGAAGGACAGGCCCTTCTGCTCCGCGACGGGGAGGAAGCTGCGCTCGATGAACTGATTGAGCTCGGTGAGGACGATGTCCCGCGGCTCCACCTGCATCTTTCCGGCCTCCACCTTGGACAGGTCGAGGATTTCGTTGATGAGGCTGAGCAGGTCTCCGCCGGAGGCGTAGATGGTGTTCGCGTACTCCACCTGCTTGGTGCTGAGGTTGCCGTCCTTGTTGTCCGACAGCAGCTTGGCCAGGATGAGCAGCGAGTTGAGCGGCGTGCGCAGCTCGTGGCTCATGTTGGCCAGGAACTCGCTCTTGTACTTGGAGATGACGGTGAGCTGCTCGGCCTTCTCCTCCAGGCTGACGCGGGCGCGCTCCACCTCGTTGTTCTTCTCCTCGACGCGGCGGTTCTGCTCCTCCAGCAGCGTCGCCTTCTCCTCCAGCTCGATGTTGCTGCGCTTGAGGGCCTCCTGCTGCTGCGTCAGCTCCTTGGACTGGCTCTGGAGCTCCTGCGTCAGGTCCTGCGACTGGAGCAGCAGCTGCTCCGTGCGCATGTTGGCGATGATCATGTTCAGCACCACGCCAATGGTCTCCGTGAGCTGATCCAGGAAGATTTGGTGGATGGCGCTGAACGCGTGGAAGGAGGCCAGCTCGATGACGGCCTTCACCTCGCCCTCGAAGAGGACGGGCAGGACGATGATGTTGAGCGGCGCGGCCTCGCCCAGTCCGGAGGAGATGGTGATGTAGTCCTCCGGCACCTGGGTGAGCAGGATGGTCTTCCGCTCCAGGGCGCACTGGCCGACCAGTCCCTCACCGAAGCGGAACCGGTTGGCGATGTGCTTGCGCTCCCGGTACGCGTAGGTGCTGGTGAGCTTGAGCAACGGCGTTCCGGCCTCGGCGCCGTCCACCAGGAAGAAGGCGCCGTGGTGCGCGGAGACCAGCGGCGTCAGCTCGCTCATGATGAGGCGGCTGACGGCGTCCAGGCTCTTCTGGCCCTGCATCATGCCGCTGAACTTCGCCAGGTTCGTCTTGAGCCAGTCCTGCTCCTGGTTCTTCTGCGTCGTCTCACGCAGGTTGACGATCATCTGGTTGATGTTGTCCTTCAGCGCGGCGACCTCGCCCTCGGCCACGACGGTGATGCTTCGCGTGAGGTCACCCTTTGTCACCGCGGTGGCCACGTCGGAGATGGCGCGCAGCTGGCTCGTCAACGTGCCGGCCAACTGGTTCACGTTGTCGGTCAGCTGCCGCCACGTGCCGCGAGCACCCGGCACGCGGGCCTGGCCGCCCAGCTTTCCTTCGATACCCACCTCGCGGGCCACCGTCGTCACCTGGTCGGCGAAGGTGCCCAGCGTGTCCGTCATGTTGTTGATGGTCTCCGCCAGCGCGGCGACCTCGCCCTTCGCCTCCACGGCCAGTTTCTGCGTCAGGTCGCCGTTGGCCACCGCCGTCACGACCTTGACGATGCCGCGCACCTGTGTGGTGAGGTTGGAGGCCATGAAGTTCACGTTGTCCGTGAGGTCCTTCCACGTCCCCGCGACTCCTGGCACGCGGGCCTGACCGCCCAGCTTTCCTTCGACGCCCACCTCGCGGGCCACCGTGGACACCTGCTCGGCGAAGGTGCCCAGCGTGTCCGTCATGTTGTTGATGGTCTCCGCCAGCGCGGCGACCTCGCCCTTCGCCTCCACGGCCAGCTTCTGCTTCAAGTCGCCGTTGGCCACCGCCGTCACGACCTTGACGATGCCGCGCACCTGCGTGGTGAGGTTGCGGGCCATGAAGTTCACGTTGTCCGTGAGGTCCTTCCACACGCCGGACACGCCGCGCACTTCGGCCTGACCGCCCAGCTTGCCCTCGGTGCCGACCTCGCGCGCGACGCGCGTCACCTCCGCGGAGAAGCTGTTGAGCTGGTCCACCATGATGTTGATGGTGTCCTTCAGCTCCAGGATTTCGCCCTTGGCGTCGACGGTAATCTTCTTGGACAAATCGCCATTGGCCACCGCCGTGGTCACCAGCGCGATGTTTCGCACCTGCGCGGTGAGGTTGGAGGCCATGCTGTTCACGTTGTCCGTGAGGTCCTTCCACGTGCCGGCGACCCCGGGCACCGCGGCCTGGCCGCCCAGCTTGCCGTCCGTCCCCACTTCCTTCGCGACGCGCGTCACCTCGGCGGCGAAGGCGCGCAGCTGGTCCACCATGGTGTTGATGGTGCTCTTCAGCTCCAGGATTTCGCCCCGGGCCTCCACGGAGATTTTCTGCGACAGGTCGCCGTTGGCCACCGCGGTGGTCACCTTGGCGATGTTGCGCACCTGGTCCGTGAGGTTTCCGGCCAGCACGTTCACGTTGTCCGTGAGGTCCTTCCAGGTGCCGGCGACCCCGGGCACCGCGGCCTGACCGCCCAGCTTGCCTTCGGTGCCGACTTCCTTCGCGACGCGTGTCACCTCGGAGGCGAAGGCACGGAGCTGGTCCACCATCGTGTTGATGGTGTTCTTCAGCTCCAGCACCTCGCCCTTCACGGAGACGGTGATTTTCTGCGACAGGTCGCCGTTGGCCACCGCCGTGGTCACCTTGGCGATATTGCGCACCTGGTCCGTGAGGTTTCCGGCCAGGACGTTCACGTTGTCCGTGAGGTCCTTCCACACGCCGGACAGGTCCTTCACGTCGGCCTGACCGCCCAGCTTGCCCTCGGTGCCGACTTCCTTCGCGACGCGCGTCACCTCGGCGGCGAAGGCGCGCAGCTGGTCCACCATGGTGTTGATGGTGCTCTTCAGCTCCAGCACCTCGCCCTTGGCGTCGACCGTGATTTTCTTGGACAGGTCACCATTGGCCACGGCCGTGGTGACTTCGGCGATGTTTCGCACCTGCGCCGTGAGGTTGTTGGCGAGCAGGTTCACGTTGTTGGTGAGGTCCTTCCACGTGCCCGCCACGCCCGGCACTTCCGCCTGGGCGCCCAGCTTGCCTTCCACGCCCACCGTGCGCGCCACGTCCGTCACCTGCTGCGCGAAGATGGACAGCGTCTGCGTCATCGCGTTGATGGTGTCCGCGAGCGCGGCAATCTCGCCCTTGGCATCCATCGTCAGCTTCTGGTTCAGGTCGCCGTTGGCCACCGCCGTCACCACGCGCACGATGCCGCGCACCTGCGTGGTGAGGTTGACGGCCATGAAGTTCACGTTGTCCGTGAGGTCCTTCCACACGCCGGACACGCCGCGCACTTCGGCTTGACCGCCCAGTTTCCCTTCGGTGCCGACTTCCTTCGCGACGCGCGTCACCTCGGCGGCGAAGCTGTTGAGCTGGTCCACCATGGTGTTGATGGTGCTCTTGAGCTCCAGCACCTCGCCCTTGGCGTCGACGGTAATCTTGCGAGACAGGTCACCCTTGGCCACGGCCGTGGTGACTTCGGCGATGTTGCGGACCTGGTCGGTGAGGTTGTTGGCGAGCAGGTTCACGTTGTTGGTGAGGTCCTTCCACGTGCCCGCCACGCCCGGCACCACCGCCTGGGCGCCCAGCTTGCCTTCCACGCCCACCGTGCGCGCCACGTCCGTCACCTGCTGCGCGAAGATGGACAGCGTCTGCGTCATCGCGTTGATGGTGTCGGCCAGCTCGGCCACCTCGCCCTTGGCCTCCATCTTCAGGCGCTGGGTGAGGTCACCGTTGGCCACCGCCGTCACCACCTTGGCGATGCCGCGCACCTGGGTGGTGAGGTTGACGGCCATGACGTTCACGTTGTCCGTGAGGTCCTTCCAGGTGCCGGACACACCGCGCACCTCGGCCTGGCCACCCAGCTTGCCGTGGGTGCCGACCTCGCGCGCCACGCGCGTCACTTCCGAGGCGAAGCTGTTGAGCTGGTCCACCATCGTGTTGATGGTGTTCTTCAGCTCCAGGATTTCGCCGCGCGCGTCCACGGTGATTTTCTTGGACAGGTCGCCATTGGCCACCGACGTCGTCACCAGCGCGATGTTGCGCACCTGCGTGGTGAGGTTGGAGGCCATGTAGTTCACGTTGTCCGTGAGGTCCTTCCACACGCCGCCCACGCCCTTCACGTCGGCCTGGCCGCCCAGCTTGCCGTCGGTGCCCACCTCGCGGGCCACGCGCGTCACCTCGGAGGCGAAGGCGCGGAGCTGGTCCACCATGGTGTTGATGGTGTCCTTGAGCTCCAGCACCTCGCCGCGCACGTCCACGGTGATTTTCTTGGACAGGTCGCCCTTGGCGACGGCCGTCGTCACCTCGCCGATGTTGCGCACCTGGGCCGTGAGGTTGTTGGCCATCAGGTTCACGTTGTCCGTGAGGTCCTTCCACGTCCCGGCGGCGCCAGGCACCTGGGCCTGGGCGCCCAGCTTGCCTTCCACGCCCACCGTGCGCGCGACGCTGGTCACCTGCTGCGCGAAGACGTTGAGGGTGTCCGTCATCGCGTTGAGCGTGGCGCCCAGCGCGGCAATCTCACCCTGCGACGGCACCATCAGCTTCTGGGTGAGGTCGCCGTTGGCGACGGCCGTCACCACCTTCACGATGCCTCGCACCTGCGTGGTGAGGTTGGAGGCCATGAAGTTCACGTTGTCCGTGAGGTCCTTCCACGTGCCGGAAACGCCGGGCACCGCGGCCTGACCGCCCAGCTTCCCTTCGGTGCCGACTTCACGCGCCACGCGCGTCACTTCCGAGGCGAAGCCGTTGAGCTGGTCCACCATCGTGTTGATGGTGCTCTTGAGCTCGAAGACCTCGCCGCGCGCGTCCACGGTGATTTTCTTGGACAGGTCGCCGTTGGCCACCGCCGTGGACACCTCGGCGATGTTGCGCACCTGGGCCGTGAGGTTGTTGGCCATCAGGTTCACGTTGTCCGTGAGGTCCTTCCACACGCCGGACACGCCGCGCACTTCGGCCTGACCGCCCAGCTTGCCGTCGCTGCCCACCTCGCGCGCCACGCGCGTCACCTCGGCGGCGAACGAGTTGAGCTGGTCCAGCATCGCGTTGACGGTGGTGCCGATGCGGAGGAACTCGCCCTTGACGGGCTGGCCATCAATCTCCAACGCCATCTTCTGGGTGAGGTCGCCCTGCGCCACGGCCACCAGCACGCGCGCCACCTCCGTGGTGGGCTGCACCAGGTCGCCGATGAGCGAATTGATGGAGTTGATGCTGTGGGCCCATTCGCCGCGCACGTCGCCCAGCGACACGCGCTCGCCCATGCGGCCCTCGCGGCCGACCACGCGCTCCACGCGGACCACTTCCTGCGTCAGGGTGGCATTGAGCGACACCACGGCGTTGAAGGCACTGGCGATCTCCTCCATCACCGGGTCGGCGCCGCCGCCGGGGAGCCGCACGGAGAAGTCTCCGCCATGCACCGAACGAAGCGCGGCGAGCAGTGGCTGCAGCGGATGGCCGCCGCGTCCCTGGCCACGCGAGGTGGAAGCACGAGCGCCACTGCCCCGGCCGTTGCGGCGGGCGGGCTTCGGTGCCGCCTCTTCGAGGTCCGCTGGCGAGGTGGAGCGGGTTCGTCCTCGGCCGCCGCGCAAGCGGTTGACCGCGGGGCGCTCGGAGGGGGCCACCTCGCGGGTGGGCGCCTCCGGGCGGGAAGTGTCGTTCCCCGAAGGCTTGCGTGCGGAGGCACGCTTACGGCCGTTGGAAGAAGACTGGGGAACCTTGGTGTCGTCCACGCGAGAAACCTCTGATCGGGATGAACGCTGCTGGCTGCGCTGAGCGGCGCCCGGGCTGGGACGAATCTCCAGGGAGTTCGCGGGCTTGTCGATTCAATGCAGGCCCCGCGGAAACCCTGAACGTTCACCAATGAACGCAGTGATTCAGAGGCCCGGACCGCCCGTGAAAGGCACCCGGCGCCGCACCTCCTACGAACATCTCAGGGGGCAGGGGCCGTGCACGGAAATCCGTCGCAGCCGTGCACATAGAGGGGCCGTCCGAGGAGCCTCCGAGCAGGCTCCCCTGGCGGGCGCTGCGCCGGCTCGTACCGGGCGGTCCGGAGATCCACCGTGAAAGCCTGCTCGTCCCCCTGGGCGCAGGCGAGCAGGACGCGCTCGGGGCGCTCGAGCCACCACAAACCCGCTACTTCACACGGCAACTCCACGGGGAGTGGAGTGAGGGTTCGCGCTTCGTAGAAGCGGAGCGAGGCCTCGTCGAGCACGGCGGCGAAGGTGCCCTCCGCTCCCACGGACAGCCGTGCTTCCGCCCCGGATACCGGCACCTGTCCCAGCACCGCTCCGTCAGGCGCCACCGAGACGAGCTGCCCCTCCGCGTCGAGCGCCAGCACCCCGCCCCCGTGGCTGACGAGCGATACCGGGGAGAAGTCGCCCATGCGCATGGGCTCGGCCCCGTCGTCGCGCCAGAGCTGTCCGGCCTGAGACCACCAGAGGCGATTCTCCCGGTCGAAGGTGACGGCGCGTACGCCCGCCAGGGGGAACCGCCGGGAGCCCTCCGGCAGGGTGCAGACCGCCATGGCCTGGGCGCCGTAGACGGCGGCGCGCGAGGCATCCGGCGATACGGCCCAGCCCAACAGGGGGCGCTGCAGGAGACGGGCGAGACAGTGGTTCAGCGCGCCGAAGTGCGGATCCGAGGTGGGCGCGGAGATGAGGTAGGGCAGGCTGGTGGTGGCGACGTAGACGAGCAACCCGAGCGCGGCGGCGGTGGCCACGGTGAGCGGCCATGGGCCGGCTCGGCGCAGGCGAGCCTCCTTCGCGGAAGCGCGCGCCGCCTTGCCTCCTGACACCGGACTCTCGCGTCCACTCACGGCGGCTCCTCGCGGCGGCGTTCCTGACCTTGCCGGGTGGTGGTGTCAACAGCGGCCCGGCGCCACGTCCCAGTTCGTTTCCCCACGACAGCACAGAACGGGGCCGAAGGGTGGCCGTGCCATGATGTTCTGGAGGGGAGACAACGCCCGCATGGTGGGGAGAAGGCGCTGCGAATCGTGGGAGTCGCCCTGGCCGCGTTGCTGACGGCCGGCGCCGCGGAGAATCCACGGAGTGCCATTCTGGGCACGGTCATCGATGCCCAGTCACGGCCGCTGTCACAATCGCGGTTGCTCGGAGCGGACCGGCCCCATGTCTTCAAGGCCTTTGCATCAAAGGAGTTCACGCTCACGCTCAACGCGGGACTCGCATACCTGGGCGCGGCCGGAACACCGCGCGAAGCGGACAGCACACGAACGCCCTGGGTCCCCACCATCGATGCTCAACTGAGCGCTCGCTACGGTACTGCCGACCAGCACTTGGTGACGCTGAGCATCGACGCGTTCAATGTGCTCAAGGCCCAGGCTGTTCTCCGTGAGGAGACGTTGCTGCCCTTTCAGTACCAGGCGCCACGACAACTCCGTCTCGGGGTTCGCTACGCCTTCTGAGGCAGACCGCCTCGGGCCGGGAGTTGGCCAGCTGCTGTTCGGAAATGTCGGGACATTTGGTGCCGGCGAAAACCCCCGACATTTCCGAACAGCAAGCTCTGGAGTCGCTCCCGGCACCCGGGAACGGTCAGTGCTCTATGCGCTGCTGATACAGCAGACCAGGAGGCTGCTCATGCAACAGGGCCATGCCGATGAACGTTTTCGATGTTCCCGGGCCGTCATGCCCCAGTGCGGGAGCGTCCTAGAGGGTGGCTCTTCAGGGGCTTCCTGACGCCAACGCTCCCTACATGCGGCCATCCTCCTGGCTATTCGCCTGTTCCCGCGCTTGCCGCCTCGCCCCCGGACCGCACCTTTCAAGGAAAAGGGAAAGGAACCGACCATGCGACGCGCCATCACCCATGCCGCCCTGACCATCAGCCTCCTCACGTCGTCGGCCGGGCTCGCCCAGTCAGCAGGCGGTGGCGCGGCCGGAGGCACGGCGTCCGGCGGAGCGCCGGGCATCGTCCAACCACAGGGCGCCTATGAACCAGGCAACTTCTCGCCTCCGCCGCAAACGGCTCCCGGCGATTCGGGAAGAAACTCAATGGACACGATTGAGACCAACACCGGCGCGGAGCCCGTTGCCGCGCCACCGGCGGGCGCGACACGCGGGTACACCCCACAACCGGGGATTGGCGGCAGCGGACAACCTGACACATCCACGAACGCCGCCGACGGCACCTGGGGAACTGGAATGAACATTCCTTCCACTAGCACGACCGGCACAGGTGGGTCGGGCATGAGTGGCACCGGTGGAACGGGCACGACCAGCGGAAGCACGAACACGGCAGGCGCGAACTCCGGCGTTAGCGGTACGGCGACCGGCGGCAGCGGCATGACGACCGGCTCCAGCTCCAATGTCGGCGGTACTGCGACCGGCGGCAGCGGCGTGTCGACAGGCTCCAGCTCCGATGTCGGCGGTACGACGACCGGCGGCGGCCTAACGACAGGCTCCAGCTCCGATGTCGGCGGTACGGCGACCGGCGGCGGCCTGACGACCGGATCCAGCTCCGACGTCAGCGAGACGGCGACCGGCGGCAGCGGCATGACGACCGGCTCCGCGACGGGTGGCGCTGCCGGCAGCAACACGATGGGACCCCAGCCCTCTGCGACGGGCCCGGGCAGTTCGGCAGGTGGAAGTGAAACACCGGCTGGCGCGACCACGGGCGGCGCGGCCAGCGGCGGCGCAGCGGAGACTCAGGCAGCCAGCGGCGCGCAGCCCGAGAACCTCGAGCAAGAGGTCGCGCGGCTTCGCGACCAGGTCCAGCGGCTCGAAGCCGAGGTGAACACATTGCGGCGCGAGGGCACGGGGACGGGAGGCTCAGGGACGCAGGCCACGGCGTCTGAGGCGGACACGGCGTCCACGGTGCTGGCCAGCGTCGTCATGCAAGGGCGGGTGGCCTCCGTCGGAAAGGACCACGTCGTGGTCCGCGACGCGGAGTCCGGAGACACCTTCAACCTCTTTGTGACCAACACCACCCGCATCAGCGCCAACGGCAAGCGCGTCTCACCGCAGCAACTCTCCGAGGGCACGCCCGTACAGGCCGCGTTCAACTACATCGCGGATGGTGACACCTACGCCACGCAGATTCGGGCCTATCCCGGCCGCAGGCGCTGAAGCCCCGCCCCTTCACCTGGGGACGAGCTCAACCACCCTGCCCTTCCTGGACGAAGCGCTCGATGCGGGCGATGGCCAGCGTCATCTTCTGTCGCGCGGAGCTGTTCGCCGAATGCACCTGGCCCCGTGGCGGCACGAAGCCACGGGTCGCCACGGCCTCTTCCAGCCACAGCAAGACGTCATATCCGGTGCCATGCGCGTCGTCGCCCAGGTCGTGGTCCAGGCTCAGCTCCGTCACCTGCCCGGACTCCAGCAGCGAAATCGCTTCTTCGGGCCACCACACACGCACCCAGCCGTCGGGAGTGGCCCGTTCGTCATCCAGATAGACCTTCATGGCATCCACGCCTCGCGTTCGGTGACACAGCGCCCCAGGGACGCGACTGGAGCGCCGTGACTGAATCCAACGACGACGAAGCAGGCTGCCTCACCACGGCTACGCCTGCCCCTCCAGACTGGCCATTGCCTTGCCGATGTAAGCGAAGAGCGCGGGGTCCAACCCGTGCTTCGCCGCGACCTCGGGCTCCTGCTGATGCGTCGCATTCAGCGCCCCTTCGATGCCAGGGTCGCCCCCCGTGAACGCCTTCAGCAGCTCCCGCCAGCGCATGGCCAGCGAGCGCACCGGCTCGCTCGTGGGGTCCGTGCCCTGGTCCATCTCCGCGCGGACGCGGGCGATGAGCTGGGGCCACTCGGCCTCGACCTGGCGGATGGCCTCCTCGCCCAGGGCCTCGCGGCGGGCCTTCAACAGCTGGAGTTGCTCCGGCGTGTAGTGCTTCTCGAACATGATTCACACCTCATCCCGCCACGGCAGTGTGGCGTGATGAGATGGGTACGGCCTCACGCGGCGTGAGGCTCAAGCGGATTCAACGCTCGTCATCCGAAGCGCCGCCCCCGAGCTTCCGCAGCTTCGCCGCGAACGGGCTCTCTTCTCCAGCCCGCAGCGTCCCGCCCGCCATCCGCTGCCGCCGCGCCAGCGCGAGGCCTCCCTCGGCGGGCCCTTCCAGCGCCTCCTTCTCGAAGCGGTCCTGCCCACCGAGCGCGCGCCCCACGGGGCGCGAAGCACTGACACGGCGGTTCGTATCCACGGACATGAAGGCCCCTTTCGAAGCAGCGGCCCGATGCTACCCCACCTCCGCACCGCTCGCAGCCCCGCGCCCGTCTGGCGAAGCCGAGCCCCACGTCCCCTCCGGGTCCTCCAGCGCGGCGCCGATGTCGCGCAAGACACGCGCGGCGTCCTCCACGCCGATGAGCCGGGCGTCCCATGTGCAAGTGAGCGTCATCACCTGCCCAGGCACCAGCGCGCCCGCATCCACCACGGGCTCCGTCCGCACCGCGCCCGGCGCCAGCAGGAGGGGCACGCGCGTGTACGGCACCAGGGCCACATAGCCCCGTTCCAGCCCCAACGAGCCCAGACTCGTCACCGCCACCGAGCCGAACGGGTCCCACGGCATGCCCACCCAGCGCAGGTCCACGTTCAACGTGAACCAGACGAAGGACAACATCCGCAGCGCCAATCCCATCAGGAAGCCAGGGATGAGAGAGGAGCGCCGCTTGCCACGCTCGATGACGGCATCCCTGCGCGCTCGGACCGCTGCAATGCGCGAGGCCATCGTCTCCGCGAAAGCCCCCAATGACAGCGAGTCCGCGCGATGCACCGTGGCCGTCGTCAGGTCCGCGCGCCCCGTCTCCGCGGGCTGCACCACCAACACGCAGACGCCGACCTCCTTGCGCCGCCAGGGGCGATTCCAGCGCATCAGGACATTCGCCTCCGGATGGCGGCGCAGCGCATCCGCGGCGGCCTTGGCCACCAGGTGCGTCACCGTGAGGCGCTGTCCCGTCCGGGCGCGGAAGGCTTCGAGGAAGGCCACCGCTCGCTCCATGCGCACCTCCACCGCCGCATAGGCGCTGGGGTCTCCCGGCGAACGCCATGTCCCCAGGGCGAGCTTGCGGAAGGCACCGGCCGGCGGTGCGGGCTGTAGGTCGAGGTGCACGGGCAGCGTCCGCCTTCGCACGGAGCCCGGTCCCCTGCAACTGTGGGCCATGTGCGGAGCCCTGCGCCTGGCCCGCCGCCCTGTTAGACAGGGGCTTCCCTCCCCCGAGGCCCCGACATGACGCCCATCGCCCTGGCCCTGTCTCTCGCCCTCCAAGCCTCGCCAGCCCCCCAGAAC
>NZ_JAAEAH010000090.1 GCF_010998615.1 Myxococcus sp. CA023
GGCGGGGTGGGCCGATGCGGAGGTGTTCCTCGGCGAGGACGGGCGCTACCGGGCGCGCATCACCGATTTCGTTCAAGGAGAGCCGGGCCACCCGGGCTCCGCGGACGAGGCGAGCGCGGAGCCTGGGGATGAAGAAGAGGACTTCACGAACCCGGAGTTGGACGTGCCTCCGGAACTGGAAGGGGCGGCCTTGGACGATGTGAGCAAGCCGGACGGAAGCGACCTGCTCGGAGACGTGCCCCTGCAGATTGCGGTGGAGCTGGCGCGCGTGCCTGTCTCCGCGCAGCAGGTGGTGGGGCTGCGCACCGGCCAGGTCCTCGAGCTGAACCGGGGGCCGGGAGAGCCGGTGGAGCTGTCCGTCAACGGCAAGGTGGTGGCCCGGGGTGAGCTGGTGGAGTTGGAAGGCCAGCTCGGCGTGCGCATCATCACCCTGGCGAGCTGAGTCCCTGGCGGGGCAGCGCAGGCGAGCGGGAGCGGCCGGCCGGGCGTGGGCCCGTGGCGGTCCTCCGGCCGATGCACTAGCCTCGCGCCCAGCCATGGCAGTCCTCCGCCCCCCCCTCATGCGCCTGTTGCTTGGTGCCGCGCTGGTGTTCGCGCCGCCCGCCGCCATGGCCCAGGCTCCGTCCTCGTCCGCGCCAGCCGCACCTGCCGTGAAGCCGGTGGTGCCCCCCGCGACACCGGCCCAGCCTCCGGCACCAGCGGTTGCTTCGCCCGCGACGCCAGCACCGGCCGCTGAGAAGGCGGACCCCAAGGCCGACGTCGAGTTGCTGGAAGCGGACCGGGCCCTTGAAGCGGAGCTGTCTGCTCGTGAGTCCGCGAAGGCGGCCCGGAGCGGCGCGGGCGGGGACACCCTGTCGGAGTCCGAGGAAACGGACAGCCTGGGCTGGACGCTGGTGCGCACGTTGCTCGTGCTGGGCGTGGTGGTTGCGTCCATATACCTCACGCTGAACGTGGGACTGCGCAAGCTGATGGGGCTCCAGGGGGCGGCCGCGGGCCGTCAGCCCCTGGTCTCCGTGGTGGAGCGGCTGCCCCTGGACCAGCGCCGCAGCCTCTTCGTGGTGAAGGCCGCGGACGAATACCTGCTGTTGGGCGGCGGCGAGGGCGGCTTGCAACTGTTGTCGAAGCTGGATGTGGAGGCGGTGGAGCGCATCCGCGCGCAGCGCCCGCAGACGAATGCAGTTCCACTGAGCCCATTCCTCCAGAAGCTCCTCTCCCGCCGCAGTGGTGGCCCGCCTTCCCAGCCCCCCGGCTCCTGACGACCGTGCCCGTGAACCTCCCTTCCTCCGCCCGTTCCCGTCTCCCGCGCGTCCCGCCCTGGCTGTTCGCGGCCGTGGTCGCCGTTCATCCGTTCGCCGCGCTCGCTCAGAAGCGCGGGGGCGCGGCCATCCCCGACTCGGTGGTCAACGAGGCCGTCAACAGCGACTCGTTCGCCTCGCGCCCGCTCATCCTCATCCTGGCGCTCGCGGCCATGGGCCTGGTGCCCTTCGCGCTGATGATGGCGACCAGCTTCGTGAAGATTTCGGTGGTGCTCTCCATCGTCCGCTCGGCGCTGGGCACGCAGCAGATTCCGCCCACCCAGGTCATCACCGGCCTGGCCATCATCCTCACCGTCTACATCATGGCCCCGGTAGGCCAGCAGATGTACCGGGCGGCCGGCCTGGACATCTGGGCCAAGGGCCCCGGCGTGTTCTCCTCGGAGACGGTGGGCTCGATGCTGGGCGCCGCCAACAAGTCCAAGGAGCCGCTGCGCGAGTGGCTCATCAAGAAGGTCACCACCAAGGACCGGGCGCTCTTCTTCAACCTCGCCAAGAAGATGCGCAAGGGCGAGGACCGCGACGCCGTGGAGAGCAATGACTTCATGGTCATCATCCCGGCCTTCGTGGTGTCCGAACTCAAGGAGGCCTTCCAGATAGGCTTCCTCTTGTTCGTGCCGTTCATCGTCATCGACATGGTGGTGGCCAACATCCTGCTGGCGCTCGGCATGCACATGTTGTCGCCGACCACCATCTCCATGCCGTTCAAGCTGCTGCTGTTCGTGCTCGTGGACGGCTGGTATCTCATCGCCAAGGGCCTGGTTGTCGGCTACCTGTAGGGAGAGGGCTCCATGAATCAGCTCACGTTCATCACCCAGGAGGCCCTGTTCCTGGTGCTCGTCGCGTCGGCGCCGCCGGTGCTGATGAGCCTGTTGGTGGGGTTCATCATCTCCCTGTTCCAGGCCACCACGCAGATCCAGGAGCAGACGCTCACCTTCGCGCCGAAGGTCGTCGCCGTGTTCGGCGTCCTCGCGTTGGCCGGCCCCTGGATTGGAAGCCAGTTGGTGCGCTTCACGTTCCACGTCTTCGACAGGTTCCCCGCGCTCATCAAATGAACGTCGCGGACCTCGTCGCAGAGCTGGGCACCCGGGCCAACGTCTCGGCCGTCATCTTCACGGTGGCGCTGGTGATGTGCCGGGTGATGCCCGTGCTCATCTTCAGCCCCTTCCTGGGCGGCGAGGTGGTCCCCACCGAGCTGAAGATGGGCATTGGGCTGACGCTCTCCATCGTCCTCTATCCCCTCATCGCGGGCTCGGTGACGTCCATCCCCCTGAGCGCCATGCCGTACATCGCGCTGATGGCGAAGGAGGTGTTCGTCGGCTTCACCATCGCCTTCGTCGTCAACACATTGTTCGAAGCCGCGCGCGTGGCCGGCAACCTGGTGGACACCATGTCCGGCAGCAACAACGCGCAGCTGTACGTGCCTCAGCTCGGGCAGCAGGTGACGCTGTTCTCCAGCTTCAAGGTGCAGCTGGCGGTGGTGCTGTTCCTCACGCTGAACGGGCACCACCTGGTCATCGAAGCGCTGGCGGACAGCCTGGTTGCGGTGCCGCTGGACGGCTTCCCGCGCTTCCACGACGGACCGTGGCCCTTCTTCGACCTGATGATTCGCGTGTTCGCGGACCTGCTCCGGGTAAGCCTGGCGCTGGCCGCTCCGGCGATGCTGGCGACCTTCCTCACCGACGTGGCGCTAGGCGCCATCAACCGCGTGGCGCCGCAAATCCAGGTGTTCTTCATCTCCATGTCAGTCAAGCCCCTGGTGAGCGTGCTGCTCGTCTTCCTGGTGCTCGGCGCCCTGATGGACCGCATGCAGGGGGAAATGGTCGTCATGCTGCGGACCCTCAACCAAGCCCTGCGGCTCTTGTCCTGAGCCTCTTCATCCGGGACGCGCCATGTCGGACGAGAGCGGAGAAAAAACAGAAGAGCCATCCCAGAAGAAGCTGGATGACTCACGCAAGAAGGGGCAGGTCTGGAAGAGCAAGGACCTCAGCGGCGTGGGCGTGCTCCTGGTGGGGCTGGCCGCCGTCAAAGGCAGCTGGGACATGCTGGAGACGGAGCTGACGTCGCTCTTCCTGTTCTCCTTCGACCACCTGACGAACCCGGTGGACCTGTCGGTGGCCACCGGGCAGCTGCTCTACCTGGGCGTGCGCGCGGTGGTGCTGGTGTCGCTGCCGGTGCTGGCGGGCGGAGCCATTGTCGGCGGGCTGATGGAGTACCTCCAGGTGGGGACGCTCTTCACCATGGACCCGCTGATTCCGAAGATGGAGAAGCTCAATCCCATCCAAGGCATGAAGAACCTGTTCAACAAGAAGGCGATTGTTGAACTGCTGAAGAACCTCATCAAAATCTCCGTCACCGCCTACGTCGTCTACGGCGTGGTGCGCGACTCCATGCCCATGGTGGTCGAAACGTTGCGGCAGGACACGCGCGGCATCATGGCCATCATGGGAGAGCTGGTGACGCGCGTGGCCACGCGGGTGGCGCTCCTCTTCGTCCTCTTCGGCGTCTTCGACGTCTGGTGGCAGCGCAAGTCCTTCATGAAGGACATGATGATGACGAAGGAGGAGGTGAAGAAGGAGTACAAGCAGAGCGAGGGCGATCCGCACCACAAGGCCAAGCGCAAGGAGATGCACCAGGAGATCATGGAGGGTGCGCAGATGGAGGCCGTGCGCGAGGCCGACGTCATCGTCACCAACCCGGACCACGTGGCGGTGGCCCTCAAGTACGACCGGGAGAAGGATGGCGCGCCGCGCGTGCTGGCCCGGGGCATCGACTTCAAGGCCGAGCGCATCAAGGCCATTGCCCGCGAGCAGGACGTGCCCACGCTGCGCAACGTGCCCCTGGCCCACGCCCTGCTGCGGGTGGAGGTGGGGCACGAGGTCCCGGAGGAGCTGTACGACGCGGTCGCCGAGGTCCTCAACTTCGTCTACGGCTTGAAGTCCGGCCAGCCAGCCCCCGAGGGCCGCGCGTGAGGAGGCCGGGTGTGGCTATCATGCAGGGACAGCGGGGCCTCCCATGAGTGACGACGCCGAAATCGCCATCGCGTTGAAGTACGACAAGGAGAAGGACGGCGCGCCGCGCGTGGTGGCCAAGGGCATGAGGCTCAAGGCGGAGAAGATTCGCGAGATTGCCCGCGAGCACAACATCCCCCTCATGCGGAACGTGAACCTGGCCAATGCGCTCTACCGCGTGGAGGTGGGCCAGGAGGTCCCCGAGGAGCTGTATGACGCCGTGGCCGAGGTCCTGAACTTCGTCTACGAACTGCAACGTGAGCAGGCGGCCGCGGCTGCCAGGCGCTAGGGGGGCTGGACGTCCCCCACCCATCTGGAGTGAGGTTCGGTATCACGATGGCCAGAATCAACAATCCGCCTCCGAATACGTCCCTGTGGCCCTGGGGCGGTCCCCGCAGTGTCCGCGAGCGGCTCGTCGACCCGGCGCAGGTCGACCGGAAGAAGCTCCGCAAGACGGGCAATCCGAAGAACCCGGCGCTCGCGTCCGCGGCGCTGCTGGACTTCATCGGTCCGGCGCACTCCTCGGAGGAACTCCGCCTGCCGCTGCCGCCGCACCCCGGCGGGCATGAGGCGGACCTGGAGAGGTTCAGCGACCGGCCCCACCTGTCCAGCGTGGCGGGCCGGGGGCATGAGGACCAGCGCCGGATGCTGGAGCGGGGCCTGGGCAAGGTGAAGGCGGCGCCCGACCGGCTGGAGCGGCTCAAGGCGCTGCTGCACCGCGAGTCCGCCATGCTCTCCCTGGTGGATCAGGTGAATGAGGAGACGAAGGAGATCATCCGCCGCATGTGGGACGCGCAGAAGGACGAGGGCTACTAGCGTCATGGCGGTCCTGGACCCGGATGATCCGAAGGACGAGGCGAAGCTGGACACGCTTCTGCAGCGCTGGGCGGATGGCAAGGCCACGCTGCGGGACGTGCGTGGCTACTCGGACGAAGAGCTCTACGCCATCGCCAAGACGGCCTACTACTTCTTCTATCAAGGCCGGGTGAGCGAGGCGCGCACGCTCTTCCAGGGCCTGTATGCCGTCAACCCGACGGATGCCTACTTCGCCAAGGCCCTGGGCGTGGTGGAGATGGCGGCTGGGAACGGGCAGGGGGCGCTGGCGGCCTTCGACGTGGCCGCCAAGCTGACGCCGCATGATCCGTCCGTCTACGTGGGGCGCGCGGAGGTGAAGCTGGCCATGGGCCAGAAGCCCCAGGCGCTGGAGGACCTGCGCCGGGCGGCGGCGATGCAGCCGGGGGATGACCCCGTGGTGCGCAAGGCGGCGGCCATGATCTCCGCCCTGAGCCGTCGCTGAGGGCCGCATTTCACATCCGGAATCGACTGTTCTTCCGGGGAGTCTGGTAGGCTGCCCGACGCTCAATTTTTCGTCGTCAGGGAGGTCGTTGACATGTCGAACCCGAATCCTGATCCGCGCGTTCCCGCCCAGATGCCTCCGGAGGCCCCGCCCGAACTGGTCGCCAAGCGCGAGCGTCTCGTCACCGAGCTGGAGAACCAGGCGAAGTCCGTGACGGGTACGCTGCAGCAGGTGATGCGGAAGATGTCCGCGCTGCTGGGCAACACCAAGCCCGGTGCTTCGCTGAGCTTCCAGCTCTACCAGGACGTGAAGGACGCCTTTACCCGGCACCTGAACGAGGCGACGAAGACGCCGGCCCTGGCCACCATGCCGCCCGTGCTGGTGGAGTCCGTGGAGTGGATGCAGGCGTACCTGAACGCCCGCGGCTTCTCCACCGACGAAGCCGCTGCCGCCGCGCCCGCCGCCACGGCGGCTCCGGCCGCCGCGCCCAAGGCCCCCGCCGGGCCGGGTGGTGCGAAGGACGCCTTTGAGACGAGCAGCAAGAAGCACGCGTCGTTGACGGGGGACGTGCCGCCTCCGCCGGCCGCGCCGCCGGACGTCAAGGCCGAGCAGAAGGACCTGGAGTCCTTCAAGGCTTGGATGAAGAACCCCAGCCTGGGCAAGCTCAAGGGCTAATCGCACCGCGTCGGCGCCTGGGCCCGAGGGACGCAACTTGGGGCCTGGCGCCGACGATAACTCCCTCGAGACGTTCTTTTCTTCCGAGGAGATTTCCCCGTGACCACCAAGATTGCGAACAACGCGTCCGCGACGACGCGCAAGTCGACGACGACGACCCCCGAGGCCCAGAAGCAGGCGTGGGAGGGCGTGCTGAACTCCGCCGTGGACCGGATGAACGAGCCGGAGATCAAGGGCAGCCTCCAGTACCTGGGCGAAGGCCGGATTAACACGGTGAAGGAGAAGGTCCAGGGCGAGATGGAGGCCTTCCTCAAGAGCAACCCGAAGGCCTCCGCTGACGACGTCAAGTCGCACGCCGAGTCGACGACGAAGAAGCACGAGACGAACGCCATGTTCCAGAAGATGCGTGACGACAACTTCTTCGGGAAGCTGATGAGCCGTCGCAAGGAGCTCATCAAGGATATGTGGGGCGAGTAGCCCGACCGCGAGCGGCCCCGCCGTACGCCTGTCCTTGAAGCCGCCGCCCGGGTCTCTGACCGGGGTGGCGGTTTTGCTTTGCGGGGTGCTGGGGAAGGGGAGTGGGCGGCGCGGCGAGGCGCTCGAGCCCGCAAAAGCAAGGAGCCGGCATCCCGTGAGGGAAGCCGGCTCCGAGAGTCGCGTTACAGCGGCAGGATTAGATCTTGCCGATGACGGACATCGCGATCTCGTTGAGCTTCTTCATCAGGTTGGCCACGAAGGCGGTGGCCTCCTGCTGCTTCTGGAGCATGAGCTGCGCCTCGGCGCGCTCACGGTCCGGACCCGTCAGGCCGGAGAGGGACTTCTGCTCGAGGGCGGAGAGACCCTGGCTGGCTCCGAGGGCCTTCGTGGCGGCGGCGGCGGCGGTGGTGGCGGTGGTCATGGCGTTCTCCAGAAAGTTTGGGAAGCGGGTGGTTTGCGGCGGCGCTGCTTACAAAAGGATTATGGGAGAAAGGGGGCCGGAAGTTTCCTCCGGATTTTCTGATTCTTTTTCCCGCCCTGGCAAGAGGTGCCCCCGCCCCGCGTGATCGGCGCGTACCTCCTTTTTAAGAAAAGCGACGCACCGAGGCGAAACTCCCAGCGCTGAACACCGAAAATCACGGTGAAGCAGCATCGAACATTTCCCCCTCCTTAGGGAGCACCGAATATGTCGAACGGCATCGGCGGAGTTGGCGGTAACCGGCAGCTCACCACGACGCAGGGCGCGGGCAACGTCAACACCTCGACGATCGCGCGCAACGCGCAGCTCATCGAGTCGACGCTGAATCTGGTTGAGAAGGCCGTTGACCTGGCGGGCAAGGCGGTGAGCGTCGCCGGCAAGGCCGTGGATCAGATGTCCCAGGCCGCGGCCTCCACGAAGCAGGCGGGTGCGACGGGCACCAACGCCGCCTTCCCCGCCGAGCGTCCCAATCCCCTGGACGCGGTGCGCGAGGCGAACTCCCTGAAGGTGGAAGAGGGCACCGGGAAGATCACCACCCCGGGTGGCTACACCATCGAGCAGCTGGGCCAGTTCGAGTGGCGCGTGACGGGGCCGGACGGCAACAACACCCGCGTCTGGGGTGACCCGCACGTCGACGAGAGCGACGGTGGCAAGTTCGACTTCAAGCGCGACACCTCCTTCGTCCTGGGTGACGGCACCCGCATCAACTGCTCCTGCAAGCCCTGGGGCAATGGCATGACGGTGACGGGCCAGCTGGACGTCGTCTACGGCGACAGCCACGTGCGCGTGACGGACATCGACAAGGGCAAGGGCAAGGTCGGCAAGGTCACCAACACGGGCATGGACGAGGTCGTCCGCTTCCACTCGAACCAGTCCGCGGACGTCTTCCACATGGGGCAGAACGCGGCCGACTGGACGTTCCATGGCAAGGAGATTGTCGGCCACGAGAACGGCGGCGACGTGCACAAGGTGGGCGAGGCCGTCATCACCGCGCCGCGCACCATGGCCTTCAACTACTCGGCGGCGGCGGATTCCCCCGCGGCGGGTGAGGTGGCCCAGAACTGGGACATGAACACCAACCTGCCCCAGGCGAAGCCGCTGCCCTGGGACATGAGCAGTGCCAAGCCCGAGCTGAACAAGCTGAACGAGACGTTCGACTCCATCAGCAAGGTGTTTGACCAGCTCAAGACCACCAACGCGAACGGCTTCAACCCGTTCCGCAAGGCGGACGACCTCTTCGGCGCCTACGACAAGAACCAGCACAAGTCCGGGCTGACCCAGTCCTTCAAGGCGCTGGGTGACATGTTCGGGACGCTGGAGAAGCTGTCCAAGCTGAATGATATGGTCCGCTTCCGCGGTCCCCAGTCGTTCTAGCCGCTGGACGTACTTCATCGGGCCAGGTGGGGGACTGCCTGGCCCTTCTCGAGGCTGTCGTGAGCGACTCCGCCCCCAGGGGTGAAAAAGAGAAGGTCGTCGTCCCGGAAGCGCTCGCCGAGGCGGTGATCCGCGGCGAAATCACCCTGGGGCAGTTCCTCAACCTCTCCAACACGCAGCTCTACGCCTGGGCGGACAAGGCCTATCAGCTCCTCCAGGCGGGCAGCTCGCAGCAGGCCCTGCAGATCTTCCAGGGCCTCGTGGCCGCCTCGCCCACCGACGCCGTCTTCCACGCGCAGCTCGGGGCGACCCTCATGACGCTGGAGCGCTTCGACGAGGCGTTCGACGCCTTCCGGCTGGCGCTCCAGTTCAACGATGGCCACGTGGACGCGCTGGTCGGCCGGGGGGAAATCCAGCTGCGCCGGGGCAATGTCCCCGAGGCGCTCGCGGACCTCAGCAAGGCCATCCAGCTGGACCCGGGCCTCAAGCGCCGTGCCACGCAGCGCGCCCACGCGACGCTGCGCACCCTCAAGCAGCAGGCCGACCAGGTGAAGAAGTCCCGGTAGGCCCTGGGGGGCATGCCCCTTTCAACGGAACACGCACCAGGCCCGGGCCGCGCGAGTCGTCGCGCAGTCCGGGCTTCGTCGATTCTGGTGAGGCGCACGAGCCCGCAAAAGCAAGGAGCCGGCATCCCGTGAGGGAAGCCGGCTCCGAGAGTCGCGTTACAGCGGCAGGATTAGATCTTGCCGATGACGGACATCGCGATCTCGTTGAGCTTCTTCATCAGGTTGGCCACGAAGGCGGTGGCCTCCTGCTGCTTCTGGAGCATGAGCTGCGCCTCGGCGCGCTCACGGTCCGGACCCGTCAGGCCGGAGAGGGACTTCTGCTCGAGGGCGGAGAGACCCTGGCTGGCTCCGAGGGCCTTCGTGGCGGCGGCGGCGGCGGTGGTGGCGGTGGTCATGGCGTTCTCCAGAAAGTTTGGGAAGCGGGTGGTTTGCGGCGGCGCTGCTTACAAAAGGATTATGGGGGAATGGGGGCCAGAAGTTTCCTCCCCATTTTCTGATCCATTTTTTCGCGCCGGCGGCAGGAATATCGCTTCCGAAGCGGCGCACCGTTTTGGTGGAAAAGCCGATAACAGTCTAAGCTCCCGGCGCCCGGAACCGCTTGCCCTACCGGCTCCGGGGCCGTCCTCCCGCCCTCGTGAGGGATGTGTGCAGATGACGACTGAATCCAAGGCAACGGTGACCAACGACGACGTGAAGCCCCTGTCCGGCCCGGAGATGCTCGAACGGGCCACGGAAGGCTTCAACCTCTTCCAGGACGGCCGCTTCCGTGAGTCGCTGACCTTGTTCCAGTCCCTGGCGGCCATGGACCCCACCGAGGCCTACTTCCAGACGGCGCTGGGCGCCTGCCACCTGGCGCTGGAAGACCTGGACCTGGCCGAGTCCTACTTCAACCGCGCCATCGAGCTGGACCCCTCCGACCTCACCCCCTTCGTCAACCGCGGGGAAGTCCACCTGCGGCTCGGCAAGGTCCACGAGGCCGCCCGGGACTTCAATCACGCGGTGGGGCTGGATCCCGAAGGACAGGATCCGCTCAGCGCCCGGGCCCGGATGCTGGCCGCCGCGGCGCTGGAGAGCGCCGAGGAGTCGCCGTCTTCCGAATCCGACGGCGCGGCGTAGGCGCGGGCGGGGCCGCTCGAAGGCCCCGGCCCGCCTTCCCTGGCCCTTGGGCTCAGGGGAACTTCAGCTCCACGTCCAGGCGGTACAACCCCTCCATGACGGGCTGGAAGTCGGCCGTCACGGATTCGGCGTAGGTGCCCTGGTCCTGCACGCGCACCAGCAGCGGCCGGACGGCCTGTCCCGGCGGCGCGTAGCGGCCCGTCACCGTGTAGCGCCCCAGCGGGAGGTCCGGGAAGCCGAAGCCGTCCGGCGTCTTCGTGCCCCGGGCCGTCACCGGCGTCCCGGTGCTGCCGTCCACCAGCGAGCCCACCGGGGTGAGCGTCAGCTCCACATGTTCATCCTGAAGCGCCTGATCCGGGTCGGCCGGATCCACGTAGTCCGTCAGGTCGAAGTAGACGCCGCTGCCATAGGTGCCGTTCTCGGGCTTCGCGCCGGTCAGCTTCCAGCTGAAGTCCCGGACGGCGCCCTCGTTGCCCGCGAAGGGGGTGGCGTTGCTGGGGTGCAGCTCGAAGGTGTAGCTGCGGCCGTTGAAGTCGCGCTTGAGCCGCGCGCTGGCGTTCCAGGTGGTGGCCGCCTGACCCAGCTCCAGCCGGTAGGTGCCGTCCGCGCCTGTCACGCCCACCACGTCGGCGTTGTAGAGGACCTGGTTGTCGGCCACCACCTCCACCCCCGCCAGGGGCTTGCCCGCGGTGTCCGTGGCCTTGCCCTTGACGACGTTCTTCTCCCTGTCGCCAGAGGGGCCAGGGCCGCCGGTGCCGCCGTCCGAGCAGGCCGAACAGGCCAGGGACGCACCCAGCAACATCAGCGGAAGACTCCTGCCCAAGGCATTCTTCAGTCGCATCGTGTTCTCCCAGGTTTCGTGTGGCCTGCCCCGGCCCTCCAGGACGGCAGGGCACGACAGGGGGATGAACCCGCGTGACGGGGCGCGGTGCAAGAACGAATGTCCACTTCGGTTGACTGTCCGGCTGCTTCCTCCCGAGGGAGAACGGCGGGTTTCGCCGTGGGGAGGGGCCCTTCGCGACGCCCCCCCTGACAGAAGGCACCCAGGTTGTCCTAGGATGCCTGACCGCTGATGGCTGCCACCAATCCGAACAGCTTCCTCTCCAAGTACTCCGACATCGTCCTCGCCGTGGTGGTCGTGGCCATCGTTGGGATGATGATCGTCCCGCTGCCCACGCTGCTGCTGGACGTGCTGCTGACGTTGAACATCAGCATCTCGGTGGTGCTGCTCCTTGTGTCCCTCTACGTGCCAGCGGCGCTGCACCTGTCGGTGTTCCCGACGCTGCTGCTCATCACCACGATGTTCCGGTTGGCGCTCACCATCTCCACCACGCGTCTCATCCTCCTCACCGGTGACCCGGGAGAGGTGGTGGTGGCGTTCGGAAACTTCGTGGTGCAGGGCAACTTCGTGGTCGGCGCCATCCTCTTCATCATCCTGGTCATCGTGAACTTCATCGTGATTTCCAAGGGCTCGGAGCGCGTCGCCGAAGTGGCCGCCCGCTTCACCCTGGACGCGATGCCCGGCAAGCAGATGTCCATCGACGCTGACCTGCGGGCCGGCTCCATCGACCAGGACCAGGGCAAGAAGAAGCGTCGCGACCTGGAGCGTGAAAGCCAGCTCTTCGGCGCCATGGACGGCGCCATGAAGTTCGTGAAGGGCGATGCCATCGCGAGCATCATCATCACCGTCGTCAACATCGTCGGTGGTCTCATCATTGGCGTGACGCAGAAGGGCATGTCCGCTGGCGACGCGGCGGAGAAGTACACGCTGCTCACCATCGGTGACGGTCTGGTCGGCATGATTCCCGCCATCCTCGTCTCCACCTGCGCCGGTATCATCGTGACGCGCGTGGCGGGTGAGGAAGAGGGCAATCACCTGGGCATGGACATGGGCTCCCAGCTGACGGCCTATCCGAAGGCCATCGCCATTGCCGCCGGCATGCTCATCGTCCTGGGCCTGGTGCCCGGTCTGCCCAAGATTCCCTTCTTCCTGCTGGGCTTCGGCGCGGGCCTGGGCGCCTGGACGATGCTGAAGAAGCAGAAGCAGGCCGTGGAGGCGGAGGATGCCGGCCCGGCCATGGAGACGGACCTGGGCACGCCGATGGCATCGGAGCCCGCGCCCAAGGAGGCCCTCAATCCGGACTCCGAGCTGTTCATCCCCGTCGTCACGCCCATCGTCCTGGAAGTCTCCGACGCGCTGGTTCCCTTCGTGGACTCGCGCCAGGACAACGGGAAGTTCCTCTTCGAGCTCATCCCGTTCATGCGTGATGGCCTCTTCGTGGAGCTGGGTGTGCGCTTCCCGGGCGTGCGTGCGCGTGGCAATGGCTCGCTGCCGCCGGGCGCGTACCAGATTCAAATCAACGAGGTGCCCGTCGTCACCGGCCAGGCCACGCTGGGCCACGTCCTGGTGAACGACACGGTGGACCGGCTGCGGCTGATGAACATCCAGGGCTTCGAGGCGGTGAACCCCGCCACCCGGCAGCCCGCCGCCTGGGTCCCCGAGCAGTACCGCGACACGCTGGAGGCCGCCGGCCTCACGACGTGGGACGTGCCCGGCTACATCATCCTGCACACCGCCGCCGTGCTGCGGCGCAACGCCCGTGAGTTCGTCGGCGTGCAGGAGACGCAGACGATGCTGGAGCAGTTGGAGAAGGCCTTCCCGGCAATCGTGAAGGAGGTCGTCCCCAAGGTCGTCAACGTGCTGAAGCTGACGGACATCCTCCAGCGTCTGGTGGAGGAGGAGATCTCCATCCGTGACTTGCGCGGCATCCTCCAGGCCCTGGCCGAGTATGGGCAGGTGGAGGCGGACAACGTCATGCTCACCGAGCACGTCCGCGCGGCCCAGCGCCGCTACATCTCCCACAAGTACGCGCGTGGCACCGGCACCCTGGTGGTGTACCTGCTGGACCCGAACATCGAGGACGCCATCCGCGGCTCGGTGAAGCGGACCTCGGCGGGCGCGCACCTGGCGCTGGAGCCGGAGCTGGCGCAGGAAATCGTCCAGGCCGTGCGTTCGGAGTGTGGCCACCTGCCGCCCAGCGCGCAGCGGCCCGTCATCCTCACGGCCATGGACATCCGCCGCTACGTCCGCAAGCTGCTGGAGTACGAGTTCAACCCGTCGTTCTCCGTGCTCAGCTACCAGGAGCTGTCGCCCGAGCTGAACATCCAGCCCGTGGCGCGCATCTCCACGCGCTAGCTGCGGAGTGAGTTCCGCCCGCGCGTGAGCTGGACGCGCGGGCGGAAGGAATGTCCTCTCATGAGGGCAGGAGCCTGCCCGCGACGCTAGGCGCCCGCGAGCACGGCAATCATCAGCACCAGGAAGACCAGGCCCACCACGCTCATCACCACGAGGGGCACGAGCTTGCCCTTGTCCTTGAGCGCCTCCATCGCGCTCGGCTGGGCGGGCTCATCCGGCATGGGGTACTCCGCCGACACCGGCGGGGGCGGCTCTTCGGAGACCTGCTCCTCGGGCGGAGGCGCGGGCTCCTCGGCGGGCGGCTCTTCTGGCGCGGGCGCGGGCTCCTCGGGCGGAGGCGCGGGCTCCTCCTCCGGCGGGGGCTCCACGGGCTTGGGCTCCGGGCGCGGACGACGAGGCGAGGGCGGAGGCGGAGCCTTGACCTCGGCGGCGAGCTGAACGGGCTCGTCGGCCGGCTCAGTGGGGTCCACGTACAGGAAGCGGGTGGCGCCCACCTCCAACTCGTCCCCGTCCTTGAGCTGCCGGCGGTTGATCCGCTTCTTGTTCACCTTGATGCCGTTGCGGCTGCCCAGGTCCTCCACGTGCGTGCCGGACCAGTCGCGGCGCACCTTCGCGTGCTTCCGGGAGACCAGGTCATCCTTGAGGATGATGTCCGCGTCCTTCTCGTCGCGGCCCAGGATGACTTCCTTCGCGTCCCCCAGCTCGATGCGCTCGCCTTCGCGGGGGCCGTTCATGAAGCGCAGGTAGCGCTCCTCGCCGCCGCCGGCCAGGCCGCGCATGGCGTCCTTCACCATGCCCCGGGCGATGAAGGACGTCTTCTCCCCGCCAGCTTCGGGGTTCAGGTCCATCACCCGCTCGAAGCGGACGTCGAACGTGGCGATGGCGATGACGTCGCCGTTGCGCAGCAGCCGCTTCTCGCCCTTGGGCACGGGCTTGCCGTTGATCTGCGTGCCGTAGGAGCTACCCAGGTCCTCCACGAAGAAGAGCGGCCCGTCCTGGCAGATGCGCGCATGGTTGCGCGACACCGCCTGCTGGGCGAGCACGACCTGGCAAGCCTTGTCGCGGCCCAGGGTGATGACCGCGTCGTCGAGGACGAACTCGGTGCTCTGGGCAGCGCCGGCCTCGCTGCGCTGCGTGACGGTGAGACGAACGCTCATCGAGAAGGAGGGGAGTCGGGAAGGCGGGACATCAGAACGTCGCGTCGCTCAGGAATCTCTCACACGTCTGGTACTCCGTGGGGAATTCCTCAGACGTCCCGTACTTCAGGAAGTTCTTGCAGGCGATCTGCGCGTGCTCGCGCTTGTGGGCTTCGAAGAAGCGTTCGTAGAGGCCGTAGTGGCAGGCGGCGTACTTCGCATCCAGCTTGACGCACTTGCGGTAGGTGGCCTCTTCCTCCGCCAGCAGGCCCTTCTCGCGGTACTGACGCGCGAGCATGAAGAGCGCGGGCGCGGAGTTCTCCGCCTGCTGCGTGTCCTTGATCTCCTTGAAGGCCGCGTCGGTGAGGGCCGTCTTGCGCTGGGCCAGGGACAGGTTGTTGATGCAGCTGCTGTTGCTGGGGTCCAGCTGGGCGCAGTTGGCGAAGGACTCGCGCGCTTCCTGGAAGCGGCCCAGCTCCATCAGCGCGGTGCCCAGGTCGTGCCACAGCACGGGTGAATCCTGGACCAGCTGCGTGGCCCGGGCGAGGTGCTCGCCGGCTTCGTCGAATTCACCCTCCGAGTAGGAGATGATACCCAGGAGGTGGTGCACGTCGGAGATGCCGGGGTTGACGGCCAGGATCGTGCGCAGCTCCTTCTTGGACTCGTCCATCTTCCCCATCTTCATCAGGGTGAGTGCCAGGTTGTAGCGCGACTCCAGATTGTCCGGGTTCACCTTGAGGGCTCGCCGGAAGTTGTCGTGCGCCTTTCCGTACGCGCTTTCCTGCATGTAGATGGCGCCGAGGTTCTGGTACGCCTGGAGGTGCTCCTGGTTGTAGCGCAGGGCCTTGATGAAGTGCTTCTTCGCGTCGTCATACCGGCCCGAGGACATGGCGATGATGCCCTTGTTGGACCAGAGGTCCGCGTACTGGGGGGAGAACTCCAGGCCCAGGTCGCAGAACGTCTCCGCGCGGGCCAGATCGCCCTTGGCCATCTCCTGCGTGCACAGCTCATTGTTGATGAGCGCCCGCTCATGAGGCGGCGGGGTCCGGACGCAGGCGACGAAGGGCAGGGCGGAGACCAGGGACAGCGCAGCAACAAGTCGGCGGACACGCATGGCGTGGCGAGTGTAGGAGAGCGCCCGCGCCCAGGCAACGCCCGGAGTGGCATGAATCCAGGCTGTTTTCCGGGGGTTACGCCGGTAGAGTGGCGGCCCATGCGTACCCTGCTCTGCACCCTCGGCTTTACCCTGGCCCTGCTGTCGGCCAGCCCCGCGCATGCCCAGTTCGCCAACCGCAGCCTGGGCCTGTCACTGGGCTACATGGACTTCAACCGGACGAACGGCCTGGATGACGCGTTCTTCGTGGGCGTCGACGCCAGCCTCTACATCGAGAACGGCTTCGAGGTGGTCTCCCTGTCGAAGATTGCGTTCCCGCGCGACACCACGGACCGCAACGAGAAGCGCGTGGTGGGCCTGGCGCCGTCCATCGGCATCCGGTACCTGCTGATGGAGGAGTCCATCCGCCCCTATGTGGGCTCGGACCTGAGCTACCTCGTCGTCTTCAAGACCAGCGTCAGCAACTTCGTGGGCATTGGCCCCAACGTCGGCATCGATTTCTTCTTGTCGGACTCGGTGAGCGTGGGCGCGCGCGCGCAGTACAACTTCTACATCGCGCTCAACGAGAAGACGCAGCGCACGCTCACGCTGTCTGCCGGCGCTGCGGCGTACTTCTAGGCTGTCCCTTCGGCGGTAGCAGGGCCGCGGCCACCAGCAGCGCCCACTTCTCGTCGGAGAGGTGGGGCGGCTTCTCCATGGCCAGCGCGTCCTGCAGCCGTGCTCCCAGCGCCGCGAACAGCCGGAGTCGCGCCTCCATGCGCAGTTCCTCACGGCGCAGGGCCGCTGTCAGCACCACCTCCCGCTCCTCGCTGGACAGGCGCTTCACGCGCGACACGAAGAGCGGATCCGCCAGCAGCCCTTCGTCGCCGGGCGTGCCCAGGGCGGAGGGCACCTTCAGGCGCCGCTCGCGCACCACCAGCGTTCCCGCCAGCATGTCCCCCAGCCGCTGCTGGGAGCCGGACACGAGCGCGGTGAGCCCTCCCACCAGGTAGAACAGGGGCAGCCGGTCCACCGGACGCGCCAGGTTGCGCAGCGCCGCGTGGTAGAAGCCGATGCGCACGCCGCTCTCCTGGATGACCCTCAGCGACATCACCCGCTTGCCCACGGTGCGTCCGCTCCACACCGTCTCCAGCGTTATCGCGTAGCCCCAGTCCACCAGGAAGTAGATGACGATGGACAGCGCGCTGGCGAAGCCCGGGAAGGCGAACATCACCAGGCTGAGCGTGGTCAGGATGGTGCCGGTGAGCAGCGTGACGATGACGGCGTCCAGCAGCCACGCCAGGAAGCGCGAGTACAGGCCCGCGAGCGTGAAGCGGAACTCCACGTACTCGGGGGTGAGCACCGTGTGGGTGCCGTCCAGCAGGGTGTCGGTGGCGGTCGTCACCGACACAGTCTAGCCGCGGCGGCGCACGTGCGGGCGGCTCGAGGTATATTCGTCGCGGCTCCAACGATTTCAGTGAGGGCGGCGGAAGTCGGGTGAAGGTGTCCGAAGTGACTTGCCCGCCGTCCGGGGGGCAGGCGGGCGGCACCTCGCACGACAGCGCTATTCTTGGGGCGAGAGGGCGTGGGGTAGTCTGCCGCGCACTCGCACCGTGCTCCCCTCCGACTCCTCATCATGGAACCGCCGCCTTTGGCCGGCGGCAGCCTTTCAGTTCGCGCTCATCGCAGGGGTGACGCAGCTGAAGACGGCTTCCAACGCCCTGGTGCTGTCGCGCTTCGAGTCCCAGGCGCTGCCGTACCTGTACCTGCTGGGTGCGTTGATGACGGCGGCCATGACGGTGCTGCCGCGCTCCAAGCCGGGCTCGCCCTTCGAGTCCCCGGGCCTGCTCACGGGCATGGGCGGCGTGGTGGCGCTGGTGCTGGCGGGGGCCCTGTCCGCGGGGCAGCGCATGCCCGCGCTGGCGCTGTACCTCTTCGCGGACACCTTCTCCACGTTCGTGTCCTTCCGCTTCTGGGGCCGCATGGCGGCCGCCTTCGACGCGCGTGAGGCGCGCCGGGCCTTCACCGCGCTCAACGGCTTCGCCATGGGCGGAGGCATCGCCGGAGGTCTGCTGGTGCAGGGCCTGGCGGTGAAGCTGGGCACGCCGGCCATCGTGGTGAGCGGCGCCGTGGGTCTGCTGGCCGCGGGCGCCATCTTCCACCACCTGTACAAGGGCCTGCCGCCCACGCCGCCGCGCGGCCGCCCCGCGTCCTTCCTGGGGCTGCGCTATCTGGCGGAGAGCCCCTACGCCCAGGTGCTGGCGGCGCTGGGCATCGCGTTCGCGGTGCTGTCGTCGTTCGTGGACTACCTCTTCCGGCTGCGCCTGGAAGGCACGCTGAGCGAGGACGCGCTGACGGCGCTCTTCGGTTCGCTCCAGCTCTGGATTGGCTTGTTCTGCGTGGCCTTCCAACTGCTAGTGGCTCAGCGCCTGCTGAAGCGGCTGGGGCTCCTGCGCTACGTGGCGATGGTTCCGCTGGTCCTGGCCCCGCTGGCGGGCGCGGCGCTCGTCACCCCCAGCTTGTGGCCGGTGCACCTGCTGCGACTGGTGGAGACGGCGGTGAGCTACTCCATCCTCCCGGTGGGCATCCAGTTGCTCTACGCCGCGGTGCCGGATGACCAGCGCGAGGGCCTGCGCGCCACGGTGGACGGGCTGCTGCGCAAGGGCGGCGTCGTGCTGGCCGGCCTGCTGCTCATCGGCGCGGGGCGCGCGGCCACCGGCACCTTCATGGCCGTGGCGGTGGTGGGCATGTGTGCGGGGCTGGGCCTGCTGCTGGTGCGGATGAAGCCCGCGTACGTGGCCGCGCTGGGCGAGCAGGTGGGGGCGCCCGAGGAAGAGGACGTGGCGCTGGAGGGCGAGGAGGAGCAGCGGCTGCTGGCCGAGGCCCTGGCGGCGCCTTCTCCGGAGCGGGTGCTGCGCGCGGTGGCGATGATGGAGCAGGCGGAGGTGCCGCTGCGTCCGCACCTGTCCGCGCTGCTTCGTCACCCGCACGAGCGCGTATTGGAGCGCGGCGTCTCCCTGGCCCTGGAGCTGGAGGCGCACGAACTGGCGCCGGTGCTGGAGCGGTTGGTGGAGGAAGGGCCACGTCGGCCTCGGGACCAGGCCGTGTGGGCCCTGGCGCGGTTGTCACCGGAGCGGGCGGAGCGCCTGCTGCCCGCGCTGCTGACCCACCCGGACGTGGGCCTGCGCTGCGCGGCCATTGGCGCGCTGGTGAAGTCGACGGGGAGCGCCGTGGCGCTGGACGCGCTGCGGGCGATGTTGTCGCGCGGCGAGGGCGCACCGGTGCCCGAGCGCCGCGAGGTGGCGCGGCTGCTGGGGCGCATCCAGAACTCACGCTTCGCGGAGCCGCTGGCGCGCTATCTGGAGGACGCGGACGGCTCCGTGCGGCACGTGGCCCTGGTCGCGGTGGGCAAGGGCCGCTACGCGGAGCTGGCGCCCCGGCTGCTGCCGTTCCTCACCTGGCGGGAGGAACGCAAGGCGGCGCGCGAGGCGCTGGTGGCGCTGGGCGACGAGGTGACGCCACTGGTGGAGGACCAGCTCAACAAGCACATGGCGCCGCTGGCGATGCGGCTGCAACTGCCCCGTGTGCTGCGCGGCATCGGAACACCGGCGGCGCTGGACGCGCTGCTGTTCTCCAACGTGCGCGACGACGCGTCCCTGCACTTCCGGATTGGCGCGCAGATGTCGCGCCTGCGCGACGAGCACCCCGAGCATCCCGTGGACGTGGAGCGCGTGCGCGAGGCCCTGGGCCGGCGGCGGGAGGTCTACCGCAACCTGGTGGGCGCCTTCCGCGACCTGCGCGCGGCGCTGGGGGATGGCTCGCTGCTCACGCGCGCGGTGGGCGACCGGATGGACCAGGCGTTGGAATTGTCCTTCTTCCTCCTGGGGTTGCTCCATCCGTCGCACGTGATGCGCGGCATCCACTACAACCTGGTGGGGCCGGACCTGCGCCGTCGCGCGTTGGCGCTGGAGCTGTTGGAGAACCTGGTCGACGAAGAGGACCGGGAGTTGGTGATGGAGCAGGTGGAGGCGCACCACCGCGAACTTCCACCCGGCGCGCCCGGCCGGTTGTGGCGGCGGCTGGCGGCGCTGGTCCAGAGCGAAGACGGAGTGCTGCGCGCGTGTGCCCGCCATGTGGCGTGGGTGAACGGGCTGCACGTGCTCCCGCAGGAAGGTGACATGAGCGACAGGACAGTCCAGCGGATGTTCGCGCTGGAAGGGGTGAGTGTCTTCTCCCAGTGCGACGTGGATGACATCGCCGCCATCGCCGCCGTGGCACGCGAGGCGTCGTTCCGCGCGGGAGAGCGCATCTACGCCCAGGGCGACCCGGGCGACGCGCTCTACGTCATCGTCGACGGCGCCGTGGATGCCTTCCACGACGGCGAGCACGTGCTGCGCTTCCAGGGCAAGCAGGCCTTCGGCGAGGTGAGCCTGCTCGACGGCGCACCGCGTCCCACGGACATGGTGGCCGCGGTGGACACGCGGGTGCTCATCATCGACCGGCGTGACTTCTTGGATTTGCTCGCGGACCGGCCGGAGCTGCTGACGGGCTTCTTCCGCGCGGTGAGCCTGCAGCTCCAGGCGCTCATCGACCTGCCGGACTCGCGCGAGACGGGCGAGCGGCTGGAGATGACGGCGCCGCTGGGCCCCCTGGCGCCGCCGCTGCCGGATGGGCCGGCGCCGGATGGAAACGACGACCGCTCGCGCGACGACTCCTGAACCGAGCGGCGCGGGGACGTCCCTCCCGTCACCACGCGTCGGCGGGGCGGGGCATCTCGGCTTCGGGCGGCGAGGCGTTCGCACCGGCGGCGAGCGCCTTCCTGGCCGCGGCCACGTCCTCCTCCAGCAGGTGCGCGGAGGCGACGGGGATGAGCGGCCGGACGAAGAACTTCATCGGAGGAAATGAGCCCAGGAATCGGACCACCGCCAGCCCGGCGAACACCCAGGGGTGGCGCTCCGTGCTGGAGATGGGCGCGAAGACCTCCTCCGTGCGCCGTCCCCAGGACGCGCCGTACCGCTGAAGCGCGCCCCACCGAAAGCCCGGCACGCGCGTGGTGAGCACCGTCCACACCCGCAGGAACCAGGGCGGCCGCGTGGGCCCCGCGGATGGCTCCCAGGCCCGCGCGCTCTTGGCGGCGGTGAAGACCACCCACCACCACGCGCCCCAGGCGGTGAACAGGGCGGTGAAGACGATGCGGGAGGCGCACATGAACGGGAGGGTGATCAGCACCAGCGCCGGCACGCCCACCATGAGCAGCAGGAAGGACCGCCAGCGTCGCTTCAACTTCTTGCGCAACCACACCATGTTGAGGCGAACGCGCGGCGGGAACTCTTCGTCCTCTGGCTCCAGCCCCGTGAGCAGGCTGGCCTTGCGGGAGATGGCGTCGTGGTAGTCCCGCGACAGGGCGATGACCACCCACTGCGCCAACTGCAGCGCGGCGAACAGCGCCGCCCAGAAGGCCAGGCCCCACACGGAGAAGCCATTCACCGTCCAGGTGCTCTTTTCGTGAGCAGGAGCCTGGGTGTCCTCGGCGGTGTGTGGGGCATCCGCCGCGGCGTCGGTGCGCTCCTTGGCGGAATACGCCGGGGCCTCCGATTCCAGGTCCTTCGTGGCCTCCATCACCAGCGCGGTGATGGCCTTCGCCAGGGACGTGCCCGCATCGGCCCCCTGGGCCGCGGCCTCCACGTCCCGGATGCGCTGCTCCAGCCTCGCTTCGGGCGTGTCCGCGGGGATGGGGGAGGGCTTCTGGGCGTCCGGAGTGGCTCCCGCGACGCCCTCTGCCTCTCCGGTGCGGGTGTTCTCGGGCTGCACTTCGGGAGCTGAGGGCGGCCCCTCGCCAGCGTGCTGCGCTTCGGCCTGCTTGCGCCGGGCAACCTGCGCGTCGATTTCCTGGAGGCGTTGGATGGTCTGAGCTTCAACCTCTTTCGCACGCCGGGTGGCAGCTGCCGCCTCCTTCTTGACGTGCTGGTCGGCGAGGGCCTCGGCGACTTTTTGAATCTGCGCCGCCTTGGCGCGCGCTTCGGCTCGGGACTCCCGTTTGCTGGCGCTTTCCGCCGCTTCAGTTCCGGAAGTCATGAAACTCAAGGCCAATGCCAGAGCTGCAATAGATTGAAGAGCCCCGACACGAATGTATTGTTTGCGTGCGACCGGATCGCCCAGCAGCGCTCCACCGATGTGGAACGGCAGGCTCATGCCGTAGAAGAACTGGCGCAGGCGCCCTTCGGGCGGTTTCCGGTCTTTCGGTGAGAAGTGACGCGCACCCGCGCTCACCTCTCCCCAGAACTCGCGTGCCCGGGCCTCGCCCTGACCGGCAAACCCCTGCTCTGTGTGCTTGTGAACCTTGCCTTCGGGTGAGGAACCGCCGTGCCGCGTGTCGCTGTCTGCCACGTGTCTCAGCGTAGCACGAGCCGAGTTGTGCTAAAGGCGCACCTGTGAGCGCGAACCCTCTACGTCCTCGTCCCTTCCGCCAGCCGCTGTCCGGCGTGCTGGTCCTCGCACTCGGTGTCGTTGCCGGCTGCGAGAAGAGCAATCCCACTCCTCCTCCGGCCACCGCGCCGGAAGCCAAGGCTCCCGCTGCTCCTACCGAAGTCACGCTGCTCGTGACGGGTGGCGCGTTCGGCCAGCTCCAGGCCTCCGAGGGCAAGGGCGGCGCGGCGGAGCTGCTCGGCCGCTGGATGGCCGATGAGAAGCACTGTCCTGGTCCCGTGAAGGAGGGCCAGCCCACGTGCGCGGACGCCAGCACGCTGGCGCTCGCCACGGGTGACCACTGGAACGGCCCGGCCATCTCCTCCTTCTTCCTGGGCAAGCCCACGGCCGAGGTCATGGGCCGCATGGGCTACGCCGCCTCCGCCCTGGGCAACCATGAGCTGGCCTTCGGCAAGGAGGCCTTCCTCAAGAACCGTGGCGTGGGCGGCTTCCCGTTCCTCGCCGCCAACCTCAAGGTGAAGGACCCGGCGCTGGCGGGCGACCTGTCCATGCCGGCGTTCCAGATTTTCGAGCGCCGCGGCCTCAAGATTGGCGTGGTGGGCCTGGCGTCCGAGAAGACGGTCCGCACCGCCATGCCCGGCCGCGCGGATGGCCTGGAAGTGACGGGCTACGAGGAGGCGCTCACCACCGCCATTCCGGAGGCCCGCAAGGCCGGCGCGGACGTGGTCGTGGTGCTCGCCGACGAGTGCGTCACCGACCTGCAGCCCGCGGTGGCGAAGCACCCCGAGTGGAAGGTGGCGCTGGTGGCCGGTGGCCGCTGCGCGCAGCCCGTCGAGCTGAAGGACGGCGCGACCAGCTTCGTGTCGCTGGACCGTGGCTTCGGCAAGTACCTGCGCGCGCACGTCACCTTCGACCCGGCGAAGCCCGCGGGTGAGAAGCTGACCGGCCTGGATACCAAGGTCGTCGAGGTGTCGGGCGGCGCGCCGGACGCGGAGACGGCGCAACTGGTGGGCAAGTGGAAGACGCAGCTGGACGAGGTGCTGGGCCAGCAGATCGGCTTCTCCAAGGCCGGCATCCCCCATGCGTCACCCCAGATGGCGAAGTGGGTGGCGGGCGCGGTGCGCAACGTGCTCGGCACGGACGCGGCCGTCCTCAACAGCGGCGGCATCCGCGGCGACCTGCCCGCCGGTCCGGTGACCCGCGGCAGCATCTACTCGGTGATGCCCTTCGAGAACTCGCTCCTCATCGTGAAGCTGAAGGGCGAGGACCTGGCCCGGCAGTTGGCCAACCCGAACGCGCTCGTCTCCGGCTTCACGGCCGCGGGCAAGGGCAAGTTCAAGGACGCCAAGGGCAAGGCCCTGGACCCGAAGAAGGAGTACACGGTCGCCACGGTGGAGTACCTCTACTTCGGCGGTGACGGCTTCGAGTTCGAGAAGCTGGCCCCCGAGCCCACCGAGACGGGCATGGCGTGGCAGACGCCGGTGGTGGACTGGACCAAGGACCAGTCGAGCAGCGACAAGAAGCCGCTGGAGAAGCTGCTGAAGTAGTCCTCGCCGTCCTGCTTCTGTAGGTCCCCTGAAGCGCCGGAGGAGCCCACCTGGGCCCTTCCGGCGCTTCGTCGTTTCAGCGGGGCCGGGGGCTCACGGCGTTTCCATGGTAGGCGCCGCCGAGGGCGGGGTCGCCGCGGCGGGACGGGCATCGGGCCCGCACACGGCCTGATAGCGGGCCAGCGTGTCGTGCACGGTCCGCCGCAGCCGCTGCGGCGTGCCTTCGTGGAGCATGTCCACCGCGAGCTGCTGGGCGTCCAGCGCCTCCGGGCAGCGACCGAGCTGGAACAGGAGGGTGGACCACGTGTCCAGCACCGACGCGTTCCCCGGCGCCAGCGACAGGGCCCGCTGCGCCGCCGTCAGGCCCTTCTCCGGCTGGGCCGTGCGCGCGTAGTAGCCGGCCAGTCCGTTCTGCGCGCTCACGCTGCCGGGCAGCAGCTCCACCGCGCGGAGCCTCGCGGCTTCTTGCTCCTCGGACGTATTGCCCGCGGCGTCCAGCGCCTGTGCCATGGCGTTCCACGCGTGCCCGCTGTCGGGGTGGCGCTCCACCAGCTCCCGCGCCAGGGCGAGCCTGCGGAACGGATCCTCCGTGGAGCGGATGCGCAGCAACATGGCGTCCACGTTGCCGGGCTCCTCGCGCGTGGCTTCCGCCATCTCTCGTTCGATGTGGGGCAGCCGCTCCTCCGTGGGGGACGCGCCCGGTGTCATCAGGAACAGCTGGGCGCGGATGGCGTGGACCTCGGCCGCGCGCATGGGGCGCGTGTGTAGCGGGCTCGTCACGGGCGCCAACGGCGCGGTGATGGTGCGGTAATTCATGTGCCCAGGGCGGCGCACGTAGCCATTCAGCTCGCCAGCCAGGTCCTCCTCGCCGCGGAAGGCGGCCTCGAAGGCTTGCCGGGGTTCCTCGCCCTGCATGAGGCGCTTCTGGAAGTCCTCGAAGCGCGCGCCGTGCCGGCTGATGAAGAAGTGCACCCACAGCCAGGAGGACGCGTAGTACTGCCGCGACTCGGAGGTGCCGAGCAGCCCCTTGCTGTCCCACTCCCAGAGCTCGTCGAGCGTGCGCCAGCCGTGCCGCTGCACCTGGTTGTAGAAGGCCCCGTGGAGGCGGCCGAGGATGACCTCGCGCCGCTCCGGCCTGAGCGCGATGGTCTCCAGGTAGCTGGCCAGCCCTTCAGAGAGCCAGCGTGGTTGGCGGACGAGCGCGAGCTCAGAGAGGTAGTGCGTCAGCTCGTGGGCCTGGGTGGTGATGTCCGCGGTGGCTTCGCTGAGCGCGTAGGCGTGCCCGGCCAGCACCAGCAGCGGGCCATCCTCGGTGTTGGTGGAGAAGCCTTCGATGCGGATGTTGGTGAACTCCTCCAGCGCGCTGCGGTTGTGGAGGACGATGATGTCCACCGTGCCCGGCGGGTCGAAGCTGCCGCCCCAGGCTTGCAGCAGCCCTTCGCGGAGCAGCTCCAGCTCCTGGGCCGCTTCCTCGGCCGTCTCCGTGTCCAGGTTGGTGCGGACGGTGAAATGGGGACTGCGCACTTCCACCCAGGGACGGCCTCCCTCCAGGGGACACAAAGCGCGCATGCTCGTGCATCCCGATAGCAGGGCGAGCAGCCATCCCAGGAACGCCATCCGACACGTCATGGTCCTGCGTTTTCCCACAAAGCTTCATCGGAGGGCAGGGTGGCCCGCCACATCACTGGGGTAGAGTGCCGGCCCATGGAGATGGCGGAGTTCATCGAGTCCCGCAAGCCGCGCTGGGAGCAACTGGAGTCGCTGCTGGACCGGTCCGAATCCCACGGCCTGCGCGAGCTGAGCCTGGAGGATGCCAGGACGCTGGGGCGGCTGTATCGCGCCGTCTCCAGTGACTTGCTGTGGGTTCGCGCGCGCAGTGGCTCGGCGGACGTGAATGCCTACCTCAACGATTTGGTGGGGCGGGCGTACGCGCTGACATACCCGGGCCGGCGCCCGCGCCTGGCGGACGTGTGGGGCTTCGTGGCACGGGGCTTCCCCGCGCTGATGCGGCGCGAGTGGCGGATGTACGTGGCGTCGCTGCTGCTGCTGCTGGCGGGCGTGGGCTTCGGCTACGTGGGGATGATGGTGGACCCCGACGCGGCGCACTATCTGGTCCCCGCCGAGCACCTGAACCTGGACCCCGTCGAACGCGCGGCCGACGAGGCCGCGGGTGACGGCATGTCGGTGGGAGACCAGGCCCAGTTCACCACCTACCTCTTCACCCACAACATCCAGGTGGCCTTCCTGGCGTTCGCGCTGGGCATCACGGTGGGCTTGGGCACGGCCATCATGCTGTTCGTCAACGGCCTGTTCCTGGGCGCGCTCGCGCAAGTCTATGCGGCCAAGGGAATGGCGGGCTGGTTCTGGGCGTGGATTCTTCCGCACGGCATTCCGGAAATCACCGCCATCTGCATCGCGGGCGCCGCGGGATTGGTGATTGCGCGAGGCATGGTGGCCCCGCGAGGACTGCCCCGTGGACAGGCGGTGCGACAGGAGGCGGTGACGGCGGTGCGGCTGCTGTTCGGCACGCTCGTCCTGTTCGTGCTCGCGGGCTTCATCGAGGGCACGGTGTCCCAGATTCATCCGCCCAAGCTGTCGGTGGCGTTCAAGGTGTCCTTCGCGTTGACGGTGGGCGCGGGCGTGTACGCGTACCTGCTGTCGGACTGGCTGCGTGGGGGCCGCGCGGCGCCAGACGGCGGCGCTGAGTCCGCCCATGGATGAGCGCTTGTGGCTGCCTCCGCTTCCGAGTGAGCCGGAGGTCCTCATCGAGTGCCCGCGCTTCTCCTTCGTGAAGCGCCGCGCGGACGGGGCGGTGGACTTCGTGTCGCCGCTGCCGTGCCCGTACAACTACGGCAGCATCCCGGGCCTGACGTCGGATGAAGGCGACCCGCTGGACGCCGTCGTGATGGGGCCCCGGCTGGCACTGGGTCAACGGCTGTGTGTGCCGGTGGTGGGCGTCATCGGCTTCGTCGACGCGGGGCGGGGTGACCCGAAGGTGGTGTGCGCCGCCGCGCCCCTGACGGACGCCGATCGCGCGGGCCTGGAGCGCTTCTTCCAAGTCTACGCCCTCTTCAAGCAGGTGCTGCACCGCATGCGGGGCAACGTCCCGGACACACGCTTCATGGGGTGGCTGCCGTTGCCCGTCCCGGCGCCGGACGTGGCCCCGGAGGCTACAGCACGCCGCGCGCCTTGATGTCCAGGTAGCGGTTGACGGCGGCCAGGCTCAACTCATCCGGCTGCACGTCGAGCATCTGCACGCCGCCCTGACTCACGCGCGCCTTGAGCATTTCGCGGTCGGTGAGCAGCTCCGACGCCACCGCGTGCTGGAAGGCCTCTTCCGGGCTGGGGGGTGGTGTGCGCAGCAGCTTCTGGAGCGCGGTGTCCTTCACCGACAGGCACAGGGGGACGTGCCGCCGCGCCAGGCGGTGCAGCGGGGCCACCATGGTGGAGGCCTGCTCCTCGTCCAGGAAGTCGGTGAAGACACACAGCAGGCTGCGGCGCGTGAGGCGGAGGTTCAGCTCCTTGAAGAGCGCCAGGTAGTCCACGTACGTGAGGCTGGGCGTGGTGCCGTAGAGCGTGTCGACAATCTTCCGGTACTGCGTGCGTCCGGCCGCGGGCGGCAGGTATGCCTTCACGCCATCCGCGAAGACGGCCAGCCCCACGCGGTCGCCGTTGCGCACGGCCACGAAGGCCAGGAAGAGGGCCGCGTTCACCGCGTGGTCCAACTTGGTGAGGCCGTCCACCTGCGCGGCCATGGAGCGGCCCGCGTCCACGCAGATGAGGATGGACTGCGAGCGCTCCGACTCCAGCACGCGCGTCACCGGCCGCCCACGTCGCGCGGTGGCCTTCCAGTCCACGTCCCGCACGCTGTCGCCCTGGGCGTAGTCGCGCAGGCGGGCGAACTCGCTGCCACGCCCGTCGCGCCGCAGCTGCCGCAGGCCCAGGTTGACCAGGTCCAGCGCCGCGCCCGACAGCAGCAGCCGGTTGGCGCCGCGCAGGTCCGGGTACACGGCGATGTCCTGCGCCGCGGGGAACACGCGCTCGTGGAACACCAGCCCCAGCGGCCCGCGCACGCGGACGTGCACGTCTCCAAACTGGAAGCGGCCGCGCTTCACGGGCGTCACCCGGTACACCCAGCGCGACTCGCTCCGCGCGGGCAGGTGCAGCGGGGCTTCGTCCGGCGTGGCCGCGAAGCCGTCCGGCACGTCGTCCCGGACGCGCACCTGGACGGCGCCGCCGCTCCGGTGAATCAGCCGCACCACCACCTTGTTGGCCACACCCACGTTGAGCCGCGCCGGCAGCACCCGGTGGACCTCCAGCCGGGCCCTCCGCGCGGTGAGCACGTCGAACACCGCCAGCGCCAGCACCAGCGCGTCCAGCGCGAGCACGGCGCCGCCAATGCCGGGGCTGAAGCCCGCCAGCATCATCGGCAGCGCGAGCAGCGCCAGCAGCACCCAGAGGCGCGGGGTGGGAATCACCGGGGGACCTCGACGCCGCGCACCACCTCGCGCAGCACGTCCGTCGGCGTGGCCCCGTCCAGCTCCGCGTCCGGCGACAGCAGCAGGCGGTGCTTCAGCACGGGCGCCGCCAGGAAGCGCACGTCGTCCGGGGTGACGAAGCCGCGCCCGCGCAGCGCCGCCAGGGCCTTGGCCGCCAGCAGCAGGTGCACGCCCGCGCGAGGCCCGGCTCCCAATCGAATGCGGCTGGAGGCGCGCGTGGCCGCCACCAGCTTGCGGACGTATGCCAGCACCGGCGGCTCCACCGTCACTTCATTCAGCGCGCCGCGCGCGGCCAGCAGCCCGTCCTTCGTCACCGCGGCATTGACGCCCGCGCGTTGCAGGTCTCCCGAGTCGAAGCCCCGGTGCACGGAGGCCAGAATCGCGTCCTCCTCCTCCGGCGCGGGGTAGCCCACCTCGATTTTCAGCAAGAAGCGGTCGAGCTGCGCCTCGGGCAGCGGATACGTGCCCTCGGACTCCACGGGGTTCTGCGTGGCGAACACGGTGAAGAGCGGGGAGAGCGACAGCACGCGGCCCTCCATGGACACCGAGCGCTCCTGCATGGCCTCCAGCAGCGCGGACTGCGTCTTCGCCGGGGCGCGGTTGATTTCGTCCGCCAGCAGCAGGTCCGTGAAGATGGGGCCGCGCACCAGCGTGAAGCCCTGCGTCTTCAGGTCGAACACGCTGGTGCCCAGGATGTCCGCGGGCATCAGGTCCGGGGTGAACTGGATGCGCTTGAACTCCGCGCCGATGCTGCGCGACAGGGCCTTGGCCATCAACGTCTTGGCCACGCCGGGCACGCCTTCCAGCAGGATGTGGCCGCCGGCGATGAGGCCACAGAGCATCAGCTCCAGGGCCTCGTCCTGGCCGACCACGGCCTTGCGCACCTCGGACAGCACGGCCTCGCGGATGGCGTGGGCGGCCTGCACGGCGTTACCAGCCGGGGTGGGGGAGGGGGCGGACAGGGTGTCGTTCATGTCGTTTCGGGAGGGCTGGGCCGGGCGGCGCCGGCGGAATGAAGGCGTTGTCGCAGCCGCGCCGCGCGCTCGGCGAGCTGCTGGAGGTCCGTGTCGCGCGTCACCGCGCGGCTGTCCGTGGTGAGCTCCTCGAGCCCCTGGGCCAGGTCCGCGCGGCCACGCTCGCGCAGGCCGTGGGTCACCGCGTCCGCGGACGCATGCGCGGGCAGGCCCGCGTGCAGGGCCAGGTCCTGGGTGAGGCCCCGGAGGATGAGCTGGGCGGAGAAGCCGTGGTGCCGGCCCTCGCGATAGAGGCGGCCCATGGCGAAGAGCGCGTCGGTGGCGCCCACGCGCGAGGACTCGGGCGGGGGCCGCGGACGGCCGAAGCGCTTGAGCGACACCGACCACAGCGCCACGCCGAGCAGCAACTGCAACACGGCGAAGTGCAGGCCGTAGCGGCGCGCGAAGTCCACCACCGAGCGCTCGTTGGTGAAGCCGTGGTGGAACTCATCGAATTCGATGGGGCCGGGGCCCATTGACGCCAGGGTGCTGAGCCAGAACTGCGCGTTGTCCGCGCGCGCCAGCGCCTGGTTCATCGCCAGCTCCGGGGCGCCCACCACCAGCACGCGGCCCTGCCCGTACGGCACCACCGCCGCCACGAACATGCCCAGCCGTTCATCCTCCAGGACGGGAACGGCCGTCTGGGGCAGCTCCAGGTAGGCCTGGACCTTCGCCTCCACGCGCTCCACGCCCAGCGTGTACGGCGTGGGCTGGGGCGGCACCAGCGTGCGCATGGGAAGGGTGGTGTCCGCCTTGAAGAGCTTCACGTTCAAGGCTTGCAGCACCGGGTTCTCCCGCGAGCCCCACGGCACGTAGATGGCGCTGCCGCCCTCGCGCACGTGCTTCAGCAGTTGCTCGGTTTCATCGTCGTCCAGCGCGGCCGCGCGGAAGGCGTTGAAGCCGGTGCGGGGGACGTGCTCGTCGGCCAGGCCCGCGTCGGGCTCGGCGGCCAGCGCCGTCTGGTCCGGGTCGTGCTCGTAGGCGCCGGACACCTCCACCGCCAGCAGCACCGGCGTGCCCAGTCCGGACACGATGCGCAGGTCCGCCATGCGGCGCGTCACCGGCAAGCCGCTCTCCTGGGCCAGCAGGAACAGGGCTCGCGCGCCGTCCTCCTGCGCGCGGTACGTGGACAGCGTGTCCGCGAACGTGTTGCGCCGGGCGCCTCGGACCAGGAAGGTGGTCAGCACCGCGGTGAGCAGCAGGCCCCCCACCACCAGCAGCGGGAAGCGGTCACGCACCGGCCACCTCCGGGCGTGAAGGCGCGGCCAGCAGGGGCTCGGTGAGCGCGCGGAACTCGCGGTAGCCGTCCACGCCCACCGGCAGGTTGCCGTACCAGGCGAAGTCGAAGCGCCGCGTCAGCTCCCGGAAGGGGGCCTTCCATTCCGCGCGGCCCCGGAACTGATACAGGTAGTCCCAGTTGCTCAGCGTCTCGTCATAGAGGATGGCGCCGTCGCGGTGGAGCCGGGATAGCAGCGCCAGGTAGAGGCTGCGCACCGCTTCGCGGTAGGCCCCCCGCGCCGCCAGTTCGTCCGCCAGGTGGGCCCAGCCCTCGGGAGGGCGTGACAGCGCGTGGTGGGCGTCCCCCGCCAGCGTGGACGCGTCCACCGTGGACACCTGCACACCTTCGGCGCCCGCGCGGCGCTTGTCGCGGTTCAGCGCCCGCAGCAGCACCACGCCCAGCACCGCGAGGGTGAGTGTCACCAGCACCACCACCAGCACGTTGGCCACGCTGGTGCCGGTGAGAAATGGCTGTGCCGTCTCCTGCCGCGGTTCCGCCGGCTCCCGCTCGAACAGCTTCTTCAGATACGCCCCCAGCCAGTCGATGAAGCGCTGCCACCAGCCTGGCGTCTCGGGTGGGGCCGTGGGCTCGGGGGCGTCCTTCTCCGCCTTGGGCGCGGCCTCCGCGAACTCGGGCCGGGCCAGGATGTCCTTCGCTCGCGCGGTGGCGGCACGTGCATCCGCCCGAGCCTGGGCGTCCACGGTGGCGCCCATCGTGGTGAGCCCCTGCGTCAGCGTGGCGCGGGCCTTGTCGCAGTCCTCCTCGTCGAAGGCCTGCCGCTCCACGCGGCGGACGAAGCGGTCCAGCTTCACGGCTTCGCCGGGCCCCAGGGACTCCAGGGGCGCGTACAGGCCCGCGGCGTCCTCATCCGTCGAGGCCTCACACGCCTCCGCGACCTCGCCCAGCCGCCGCAGCGCCTCGGCGGGGGCCAGGGGCTTCGCGTCCTCGGTGTCCTGGGCATGGGCCGGCGCCGCCGTCAGCAGGCCCAGGCCCAGCACCACCGCCAGCATCGCCGCGCCACGCGTCGCGCCCGGCGGAGGCAGGGGACGCCCCAAATCCCGGGACGGAAGCTGCTGGACGCTGGCCAGCAGGTCGAGCCCTTCCTGACGCACGCGCCCGTCCACCAGCAGCAGCGTGGCCGTCGCGGCGCGCACCGGCTCGAAGAGGGCGAACGTCGTCACCGCGAGGAAGATCAGCCACTGGCCGTTGTCCAGCGAGGCGAAGCGCTCCGCGAACGTCAGGTCCACGCCCACCAGCTTGCGGCCCAGGAACAGCAGGAAGTTGAAGGCGATGTGCAGGTTGAAGAAGGCCAGCACCTGCACGGACATGAGGCCGCGGACCCACAGCGCGGTGCCGCGCGCCGGTCCCAGCAGCCGTGAGCACGTGCCGTAGAGCTTCAGCGGGCTGCCTCGCCCCTGCATCACCGCCGCGTAGCCCACCCCGTGGGACTGCAGCAGGAGGTAGCCGAAGCCTCCCGTCACCATCACCACCAGGGTGTTGAGGCCCAGCAGGTACGCCACGGCGATGAAGAGCGCGGGCATCCGGCCCAGCGCGGCCTTGAGCGAGGCCCACGCGGAAGGCTCGCCCTGGGTGCCCAGCAGCAGCTCCTGCACGTAATGGCACGTCGCGCCCTGGCCCAGGCCCCGGAGGAACCACGCCAGCGTCAGCAGCACCGAAGGCACCACGAGCGGCCAGCCCATGCGCACCGACTCCGCCAGGTACAACATGGCGGCCACCACGGCCGCGCCGCCGGGCAGGGTGAGGGCCCAGACGCCCGCGTTGCGGGTGCACAGGCGCAGCGCGGCGTCCATCAAGGCCACCGCGTTGCGCGGGCGGAGTTCGAGCGCGGAGACGGCCATGGGCTAGCTCGCCGCCACTTGGGCCAGCAGGAGGATGCCGCCAAAGACGAGCGCCAGGCTCATCACCGCCAGCACGACGTTGCCCGCCGACCATTCGCGGCGCTCACCCGGGCCCTCCAGCGCCTTGAGGCGCTGGTCCAGGCAGCTGGCGCAGCGGTTGATGCCCTCGAACTGCGTGGTGCATTCCCGGCAGATGACGCGCCGGCACTCCACGCAGACGCCGAGGCCGGCGCGCTCCGGGTGGTAGTGGCAGCGGCCCGAGCCTTGAATCATGCCGCCACCTTAACGCACACCCGGGCCCGCCGTACCATTCCCGAAGCGGGGGACTACAGCTCGTCGAGGAACTCGTCGTTGTACGTGTAGCGGGACAGCCGCTTCACGAGCGCCTCCATGGCCTCCACCGGCTTCACGGAGAAGAGCATCTGCCGCAGCTTCTTCACCTTCTCGTACTCGCGGAGGGTGAAGAGCTTCTCCTCCTTGCGCGTGCCGGACTGGGGGATGTTGACGGCCGGGAAGACACGCTTCTCCGCCAGGAGCCGGTCCAGAGTGACCTCGGAGTTACCTGTTCCCTTGAACTCCTCGAAGATGACCTCGTCCATGCGGCTGCCGGTGTCGATGAGCGCCGTGCCGATGATGGTCAGCGAGCCGGCCTCCTCCGTCGCGCGGGCGGCGCCGAAGATGCGCTTGGGGCGCTCCAGGGCGCGGCTGTCCACGCCGCCGGACATGGTGCGGCCGGAGTTGTCCACCTCCTTGTTGAAGGCGCGGGCCAGACGCGTAATCGAGTCCAGGAGGACGACCACGTCCTTGCCGGACTCCACCAGCCGGCGCGCGCGCTCCAGGGCCAGCTCCGCCACCTTGAGGTGGTCCGCGGTGGGGCGGTCGGAGCTGGAGGCCAGCACCTCCGCCTTGATGCCCCGCCGCATGTCCGTCACTTCTTCCGGACGCTCGTCGATGAGCACCACCATGACGTGGCACTCCGGGTGGTTGGAGAGGATGGCCTGGGCGATGCGCTGGAGCATGATCGTCTTGCCCGTCTTGGGCGGGGCGACGATGAGCGCGCGCTGTCCCTTGCCAATGGGGGAGATGAGGTCCAGCACCCGGGTCACCATCTCCTTGTGACCGTTCTCCAGCTTGAGCCGCTCGGTGGGGTCCACCGACGTCAGGTCCGCGAAGTGCGGCAGCCGCGGCGCGCCATCGAGCGGCCGGCCGTCCACCGTGTCCACCTTCTGGATGACGCCCTTGTGGCCCCGCATCTGCGCGAAGGCGGTGATGTACTGGCCCTGCCGCAGCCGCAGCTTCTGGACCAGGTTCTTGGGCAGCTCCGGGTCATCCGGCGCCGCCAGCAGGTTGCGCTTGAGCTGGCGCAGGAAGGCGTTGGGGCCCTTGGCCTCCGTGTCCAGCACGCCCTCCACCGGCGAGAGGTTCGCCTGCTGCGAGGCCTGCTGGCCGCCGCCCCCGTGCTGTGCGTGGCGCGCGTGCTGCTGGCCCCCGCCGCCGTGCGCCGGCTGCGGTGGTTGCTGCTGTTGCTGTTGCTGCTGCGTCTGCCGCTGGCGGTACTGCTCCAGCTCCTGCGGCGTGAGGAACACCTGGACCTGCTGGCCGTCTGGTCCCGGCTGCATCCGGTAGGCCTGGCCATCCGGGGTGAAGAGGACCTGCGCGCCACGGCGACGGCGTCGACGGCGGCGGCGGCGGCCGGTGGCCTGGCCGGGCTGCCCGGGGGCGCCACCCTGTGCGCCCCCGCCGGAATCACCGTCGTCGGGCCCCTCGTCGTCGCCCTCGTCGCCACCGTCATCGTCCGGCTCGGGCGGCGCCACGGCGCGGGCGGCGGGAACAGGGGGGGCATCACGTGGGTCGCGGTTATCGGGGTTTTCGCTCATGAACGTTCCAGACTGTGTGCGCCCCGGGCGGCCGCTCCAGGAGGAGGGCGGGGACGCAAGGTGACTCAGGCCGTGGGACAGGAAGCGGACGCGGGGCCCTGGTGACGAGCAGGCCGAACCGCCGTTTCCTGGAGCACCCTGGCGGCCCAAAGCCGTCCGGAGTGCAGGGGTAACAGTAACAGAGGCCGGGGACGGCGCCGCCGCTTTTTTCGCGCGGTGTCGTCCGGCCGACCCCTCACCTGTTGATTCAGGGCCGCCGCCAGGACCTCAGCGGACGGTTATCTGGAAGGGCACCATCGCCTTCACGCCCGGCTGGAGCAACATCAGGTTCAGGCCGGCCGAGCGGGCCAGCGCCCGCAGGGACTCGGGCAGGGCGGGCTCTTGCGCGGGCAGCAGGGACAGCGCGGCGCGCACCCCGGGCTCACCGCCCAGCGCGGAGAAGAAGCCCCGCGCCTCGCCCATCACCACCAGGTCCAGCTCCTCGTCCGGAGGGATTCCGGCCCGCATCCGCGCGGAGTCCACCGCTTCCAGCAGGCCACCCAGCTTGTCCACCAGTCCGCGGGCGAGCGCGTCCTGGCCGCTCCACACCCGGCCCCGGGCGACCTCGTCCACCTTCGCCTTGTCCATCCTCCGCCGCAGCGCCACCTCGGTGATGAAGCTGTCGTAGGAGGCGTCCGCCCACGCCTGGGCCGCCTCCTGTTCCTCCGGCGTCCAGGGGCGCCATACGTCCAGGATGTCCGCCATTGGCGCGCGGGTCAGGCTCTCCTGGTGCACGCCCAACAGCCCGCCCAGCAGGCCCTCGAGGGCGGGCTTGATGTAGAAGACGCCGATGCTGCCCGTCAGCGTGGTGGGCAGGGCGAACACCTCGTGCGCGCCAATGGCGGCGTAGTAGCCACCGGACGCGGCCATGTCCCCCATGGAGGCGATGACGGGCTTGTGTTTGGCCGCCTCCATCACGGCTTCGTACATCAGGTGGGACGCCAGCACCTCGCCGCCGCCCGAGTCCACGCGCACGACGATGGCCGCCACGCTCGGGTCCGACTGCGCCTGCTCCAGCGCGCGAATGACCGTCTCCGCGCCCGCGAGGCGGCTGAAGCCCAGCGGGTCCTCGCGGCTGCGGCCGCCGATGATGTCGCCCAGCACCGGCACCACGGCGATGCGGCGCCGGCGGGCCCAGCGGCCATCGCGCTCGTCGCGCGGCGCGTACGTGGTGCTGAAGCGTCCACCCGGCACCAGCTCCTCCACCTTCTTGTCCAGCCCTGTCGAGGAGATGATGCCGTCCATCAACCCCAGCTCCACCGCGCGCTTCGGGTGGGGCAGGCCCAGAGCCCACAGCGCGTGCAGCCGCTCCACGGGCACCTTGCGGCCTTCCTGCACGGCCTTCTCGTAGACGGCCACCTCCGTGTCCAGGTAGGCGTTCGTGGACTCCAAGGACGCGTCGCTGGGCTCGGTGCGTGAGAGCTGCTCCGGGGCCGTCTTGAAGCGGCCCACCCGCGCCACGTCCCAGTGCACGCCCAGCTTCTCCATCGTCCCGCCGTACGTCTGGAGGTGCACGGCAAGACCGTTGATGTAGAGAATCGACTCCTGCAGCGCGTAGATGCGGTCCGCCGCCGAGGCGACGAAGTAGCCCAGGTCATCCGTGGACAGCACCACCGCCATCACCCGCTTGCCGGACGCGCGCAGCCGCAGCAGCGCCTGCCGTAGCTCCTCCGCCTTGCCCCAGCCCACCCCGGGCAGGCTCTCCATCTTCACCACTACGCCGGCCAGCCGGTCGTCCTGGGTGGCCAGGTCCAGCCACCGCGTCAGCCGCAGGTACGGGTCCGCCTCGCTGACGCCCAGCCATGAGAGGACGGGGCTGGTGCCGCCGCTCAATGCGTCATTCAAGTCCAGCAGCGTCACCACGCCGCCGCGCGGCGCGATGGAGCGGTAGGTCTCCGACGACAGGCGCACCGCCACCAGGTGGTCCAGCCCCGCGTTCGTCCCGCCCGCCGCGTAGGTGAGGCCCAGGTGTGAGGTGTCCACCGTGGCCGCCACCTGGAGCGCGATGGGCACCCCGGAGGTGAAGCCGTGCGACACGCCCGCGCCCAGGCGGAGGCCCGGAATCACCTCCGCGTTGACGGTGTACGTCGCCTGGCCCTGGCGGAAGGCGCCTTCGGAGAAGAGCCAGTCCACGCCCAGCGTGTAGCGCTCATCCAGCGGGCGCACGCCCACGCCCAGGTTGTACTGCCGCTTCAGCGCCAGCGTGCCCTCGGAGGGGGCGTTGACGTCGCGCACCACCGCGCCCAGCGACAGCGCCCGCAAGGGGCGCGCCGTGAGGCCCACGTCGAAGGTGTCCAGCGCGTCGATGTCCCGGTTGGATGAACCGTAGGAGTGCCACGAACCGCCGAGCTGCAGCGTGCGCGTACCCAGGGAGAGACCCAGGGACGTGCGGCGGTAGTCCGGCTCCGCCCGTCCGCGAATCCACTCCATGGCGCCGCCCAGGCCCAGGCCGAGCAGGCGCGTGGCCAGGAAGACGCCGTCTCCCAGGCCGTCATGCACGAGGTTGCGCTCGTGCAGGTAGAAGAGCTGACTGCCGTTGACGAAGCCCAGGCCCGCGGGGTTGAGCGACAGGGCGGTGGCTTCATCCACCAGCGCGGCGCCCGTGGGCGGCAGCGTCATCCCCCGGGAGGGCCTGTCTCTTATACACATCTC
>NZ_JAAEAH010000091.1 GCF_010998615.1 Myxococcus sp. CA023
GATGCAGCGTAGTCTCGTGGGCTCGGAGATTGTATAAGAGACAGGTCCCCACGTCTTCGCCGTGCTGCTCGCAGTGGCCGCGTTGCTGGGCGCGGGAGGCGCGCTTCATGTGCAGGGCCTCTTGCCCGCGCGCGTGCCCTCCCCCGCCACCCCGTTCAGCTACCACGACTACGAGAAGGTGCTGCGGCACGTGCGCCCGGACGGGGACGTGGACTTCGCCTCGGTGGGGCGCGAGCGCAAGACGCTGGACGGCTTCGTCGACTCGCTGGCGTCGTTCTCCCCCCACAACCGCCCGGACGTCTTTCCCACGCCGGAGGACGCGCTGGCCTACTGGCTCAACGCCTACAACGCGCTCGTGCTCCAGCAGGTGGTGGACGGCTACCCGTACCTCGAAACCGTGCAACAGCCCATGCTGGGACGCTTCTTCTGGGGCCGCTCCTGGACGGTGGGCGGTGAGCGGCTGACGCTGTGGGCGCTGCACAACCGCGTGCTGCGCCGCGAGTTCGCCGACCCGCGCATCCACCTGGCGCTCTTCCAGGCCGCGCGCGGGGGCCCCCGGCTGGACGGCTCGCACTTCCAGCCGGAGTTCCTGGACTCGCAGCTCAACGAGGCCGGACGCCGCTTCGTGGGCGACCGGCGCAACGTGCGGCTGGAGCGGGACACCGTCTACCTGACGTCGCTCTTCGAGGAGTACAGCGAGGACTTCCTCGCCGCGCTGCCCGAGGGCCGCGGCGGCAACGTGCTCCAGTTCGTCTGGGCCTTCCTGCCGGACACCTGCGAGGAGCGCCCGGGCTGCGACACCCGCAGTGACCTGGACCGCGCCTGCGGCCCCCGGCTGGACCAGTGCCGCATCGCCTTCATGGCACGGGACTGGACGCTGCCGGACGCCGCCGCCCGGCCCGCGCGGCCCTGAGCCGCCTCACGTGGGCACACGCTCGCGCGGCCGCGCGGCGCCGCGTCCTGATGAAGCGTCCGTGTCGTCCTTGCGCTGCCGCAGCCACTTCTCCAGCCCCACCACCGGCAGCACGACCGCGCCCACCAGGATGGACAGGCCCACGTCCTCCAAGCCCAGGGGCGCGGTGCCGAACACGCGCTGCATGAAGGGCAGGTACATGAAGGCCACCTGGAGCAGCACCAGCAGGCCCATGCCCACGAACACCGAGCGGTTGCTGAAGAGGCCCACCTTGCGCACCGAGCCCATGAGGCTGCGGCACATGAACAGGTAGAACATCTGGAAGCTGATGACAGTGTTCACCGCCATCGTCTGGGCCTCGGCCAGCGCGTGCGCGTGTCCCGTGCGAGGAATGTCCCGGAGGTACTCCCACAGGAAGAGGCCGATGGCGCCCGCGGCCATCAGCAACGCCACCAGTCCGGTGCGCATCACCACGAAGCGGTTGAGCACCGGCGCCCCGGGGTCCCTGGGTGCCCTGCGCATGACGTCCGGCTCCCGGGCCTCGAAGGCCAGCGGCAGCGCCAGTGACACCGTGGCCACCAGGTTTATCCAGAGCAGCTGCGTGGGCAGCATGGCCATCAGCGGCACCAGCCGTCCATCCACCTCCTGGATGGGGAAGAGGGACACGCCGAACAGCAGGATGAGCGCCAGCCCCAGGTTGGTGGGCAGTACGAAGGCCAGCGACTTGATGAGGTTGTCGTAGACGCGCCGCCCCTCCTCCACCGCCGCGACGATGGAGGCGAAGTTGTCATCCGTCAGCACGATGTCCGCCGCATCCTTCGCCACCGCCGTGCCGGTAATGCCCATGGCCACGCCGATGTTGGCCTGCTTGAGCGCGGGCGCGTCATTGACGCCGTCTCCCGTCATGGCCACCACGTGCTGCCGGCGCTGGAGCGCGCGAACCAGCCGAAGCTTGTGCTCGGGCGCCACCCGCGCGAAGACGTTGGAGCGCAGGGCCACCTCCTCCAGCGCCACGTCATCCGTGGCGGCCAGCCGCGCGCCGGGGATGCCCTCCTCCCCCGGCTTCAGCAGCCCCAACTGCGCGCCGATGGCCGCCGCCGTGGAGGGGTGGTCACCGGTAATCATCTTCACGGTGATTCCCGCCTCGTGGCAGGCACGCACCGCGGCCATGGCCTCTTCCCGAGGCGGGTCAATCATCCCCTCCAGGCCCAGCAACCGCAGGCCACCCTCGACGTCCTCCATGCGCAGCGCGGCGTGTGACACCGATACCTCCCGCTGTGCCACCGCGAGCACCCGCATGCCCTGCCGCGCCAGGCCGTCCACTTCCGTCAGCACCAAGCTGGACGAGCAGCCCTCCTCCAGGATGCAGCGGCGCAGGACGACTTCCGGCGCGCCCTTGAGCAGGATGCGGCGGCCGCCCATCCCGTCGTCGTGCAGGGTGGCCATGAACTGGTTCTCCGACTCGAAGGGGATGGCATCCACGCGCGGGTGCGCTTGCCGGGCGTCGTCCACGTGCATGCCCGCCTTCTCCGCCGCCACCAGCAGCGCGGCCTCGGTGGGATCGCCCGTCATGTCCCACTGTCCATCGCGGGGCTGGAGCGCGGCGTCGTTGCACAGCGCGCCCGCCAGCAGCAGCTCACACACGTCCAGCGGCGGCGCCACCAACGGCTGGCCCCCCCGTGTCAGCGCCCCCTTGGGGGAGTAGCCCACGCCGCTGAGCGCGTAGCGGCCATGGGCCGTCCACAGGGCCTGCACCGTCATCTCGTTGCGGGTGAGCGTGCCCGTCTTGTCCGTGCAGATGACAGTGGTGCTGCCCAGCGTCTCCACCGCGGGCAGTTTGCGGATGACGGCACGCCGGGCGGCCATGCGTTGCACGCCAATGGCCAGGGCGATGGTGACGATGGCGGGCAGTCCTTCTGGAATGGCGGCGACGGCCAGCGTAATCGACACCACGACGGCCTCGCTCACCGCGTAGCCACGCACCAGCCCCACCACCAGCAGCGCGGCGGAGATCACCAGGATGCCCAGGGTGATGTACTTGCCGATGACGGCCAGCGCCTTGGTGAGCGGTGTCTGGAGGTCGGTAGCCTCGCGGAGCAGCGTGGAGATGCGGCCCAGCTCGGTGGCCTGCCCGGTGGCCACCACCACCGCGGTGGCGGAGCCGGACGTCACCAGGGTGCCACCGAAGAGCAGGCTGGCCCGGTCTCCCAGCTCCGCGTCCTCCGGCACGGGCGCCACGGCCTTCTGCGCGGGCACGGACTCGCCCGTGAGCGCGGCCTCCTCCACCGTGAGGTTGCGCGCGGAGAGCAGCCGCATGTCCGCGGGCACCTTGTCACCCGGCGCCAGCTCCATGACGTCGCCCGGCACGCCCTGCGCCGCGGGGACCCGCAGCTTGCGGCCCGCGCGAATCACCGTGGCGTTCTCCGGCACCATGCGGCTGAGCGACTCAATGGCCTTCCCCGCGCGGTACTCCTGCACGAAGCCGATGAGCGTGTTGAGCACCACCACCGCGGCCACCACCAGCCCGTCCGTCACCTTCCCCATGATGACGGCCAGCACCGCGGAGGCGATGAGCACCCAGATGAAGGGGCTGTTCACCTGCCGCCACAGCAGCTTCAGCGGGCCGTCCCCCTGGGCGCGCTCCAGCACGTTGGGCCCATGGCGCGACAGGCGCTCACGCGCTTCCTCGTCCGTCAGCCCTTCGGCCGTGCTCCCGAGCGACGTCAGCACCTGGTCCGGTGGCAGCGCGTGCCACGGGGGCTTCGTGCCAGCAGACGGTCTGGCGGGCGCTGGTGCATCCGGTCGTTCGGGTGCGGCGGGCGGGTCTTTCATCCGGTGGCTCCTTCCGATGCAATCTGGCAACGGTCGCGCGCATCTCCACCTGGGCAGTGGGCGGGTGGACATCACACGGCCCTCCAGGGCCATTGTTCCGGACCGAGAGGGAAAGAAAGGCGCCCGTGAAGCCGGCCCCGGGTTGAATCCCCCACGGCTCTCCGCACCCCGAGGACGCCTGCCATTGACACTGCGACTGCAATCACTCCGCAACGGACAATGGATCCGGGAGGTGCAAGTGATTGTGAAGCAATGGAGGCTTCACCCGCCGTGTCCTCCGGGATGGGAGGGGAGCACTTACGGCTCGGAGGACAGGCGAATCCACTGGCGCTCCGCATGTGAGCGCCGGGCCGCATCCAACACCCGTTGGTTACGCCAGCCGTCCTCCAGCGTGGCCGCGTCCTCCACCGAGGCGCGGCCTTCGCGCAGAGCCTGGGTGAATGCGCGGGCCAGCAGCAGGAAGCCGTGCGCCCACTCGTTGTCTGGCAGGCCGGGTGGAAGCGGCGGTTCCTCGGGAAGCGCCACCCGCTCCCAGGCACGTGCCCCCACCGTGGAGTGCCACAGCTCGCGGCCCTCCACGCGCAGGCCCCCGCGCGCGCAGGACACCTCGACGCCGTGCACGGGCTTGCCGGGGGACACCATCGACATCTCGATAGCGGCTGTCGTCGCACCGAAGCGGAGCAGCAGCCGCGCCTCGTCGTCGCTCGTCACCGGGCGAGACTGTCCCGTGAGCGCATCTGGCCGCTCGGACGTGTGCGTGGCCAGCTCGCCCAGCACCTCGTCGGGCTCGGCGCCCAGCATGAAGCGCAGCGTGTCCACCGCGTGCGAACCGATGGCGCCCAGGAGGCCGCCTCCTTGCGACGCGTCCGACCACCAGTCCCACGGCCGCTCCGGCGAGGCGCGGTTGTCGTTGCGATAGAAGACACGCGCGCCGCGCACCGCGCCCAGCTCACCAGAACGCAGCAGGGCTCGCATCCTCTGCCGCGCGGGCAGGAAGCGCAGCTCATGGTCCAGCAGCGCCAGGACACGCCGCTCACGGGCCGCGTGCCACATGGCCTCCGCTTCCCTCGCATCCAACGCGGTGGGCTTCTCACACAGCACCGCCTTGCCCGCCTCCAGCGCGGCCAGGGTGATGTCCCGGTGCAACGCGGGCGGCGTAGAGATGCACACGCACGTCACATCCGGCCGTGACACCACCTCACGCCAGTCCGTCGTCACATGCGGCACGCCCAACTGCCGGCCTGCCTCCTCCACCTTCTCGCGCCGCGCACTGGCCAGGCTCACCACCTCCACGCCCGGCAATGCGCGCAGCGCGGGGATTTGCGTGGTGCGCGCGAAGCCCGCGCCAATGACACCCATTCGAACCGTGCGTGCCGTGGACATTTCTGTCTCCCTTGAAGCGATGACGCGACGCGCAGGCTGAGTTCTGGGTGTCCCCATTGCCAAGGCCCTTAAATTCAAAGTATCCAAGAATTCGCAGGATTCACCGATTCACCCCCTCCCCTGATGACTTCCAGAAACCTTCGTTGGACCGTGGCCGCAGGCGTCTTGCTGGTTGCGGCGGCCGTGGCGTTGCTGTGGCCACGGACCGACCCCTCTCTTCCCGGCGAGCCCGTATTGGCCGAGCCCTCCCCCTCGGCGGCCTCCGGGCCTCGCGGCCCGCCCGGTGTCGGCACCCCAGGCGCCACGCCCTCAGAGCCCGAGCCCGCGGTGGAGCAGATCCCCATGCCTGGGTGCTGGGACGGCCTACATGCCTTCGACGCCTCGGTGTCCATGGACTCGTTCCGGCAGGCGCTGACGACGGCCGTCGGCAACGGCGACCGGTACCTGGCGGCGTACCTCCAGGAGCGGCTGACGGAGCTGGTGGGCAACGACGCGACCCGCGCGCTCCAGGTGCTGGAATGGGCCAAGAGCGCCAGTGGACCGGAGCTGAGCATCTACATGGACGCGCTGAAGGCCGCGCCCGCGGTGCACGCGCCGCAGGTGGCGCAGAGCCTGCTGAAGATGGGCGAGGACCCGGGCGCGCCCTTGCAGACTCGCTCCGCCGCGCTGGATGCGCTGGAGACACAGCGGAAGCTGACGCCCGGAGACATCCAGCGGCTCAAGACGCTGGCGCTGAACGAGACGCTGGACTCCACCGCGTGGGTGGCCACGCGCACGCTGGGCCGGGTGATGAAGGAGGACTACGAGCGCACCGGCACCTTCGCGCCCTACTGGAAGGAGCTCCTGGACATCGGCGGCACGTCCGACGACATGGCCGTGCGGCTGCTCGCGCTGGAGATGCCGTCGTATTCGAACCCCGTCATCGGCGCGGAGTCCTTCGACTCGCTCAAGCGCATCCTCTCCAGCGACCGCGAGCGGGACGTGCGGGAGATGGCGGCCTTCCGACTGGGCGTCACCAGCGAGCCGGAGAAGGCGATGGAGATCCTCCGCGCCGCCTTCCTGGCCGAGCATGACCTCTGCGTGCGCTGGGCCATCTTCCGCTTCGCCGTGCGCGCGGGCGGCGACAAGGCGCTGCCGATGCTGGAGCAGTTCGCCGCGAAGGACCCGCGCTTCACGCAGGACTACCTGGAGTTCCAAGCCCTCTATGCGTCGGGCACGGTGGACTTCGCCCGCATCTGGCTGGGCAAGCGCGAGCACCACAACTGCCTGGTCGAAGAAGGAGCGCCGCACTGATGTCCCCCCTGTCGATGAAGCGAATGGGGCGCGCGGCGCTCCTGGTGGCCCTTTCATCCCTGATGCCCGTGACGGCGCGCGCCGAGGCGACGCTCCGCCCCGCGCAATGCACGGTGCAGGGCATGCTGGATGACGTGCGCGTGGCGATGAAGAACGGCTCCCCCGCGCTGAAGCGCTACGTGAAGATGCGGCTGAAGGAAGCCGCGCTCGCCATGCCCGCGGAGTCCCTGCTGGCGGCGCTGCAAGGTGAGCGGGCCCCGGAGGTGCTGGAGGCCCTGGGCGCGGCCCTGGCCACCAAGGCGAGCAACGCGGAGAACCCGGGCCTCATCCAGCCGCTGCTCGCCCGGGCCACCGGGGATGCGGACCCGGCGCTGCGCGCGGCGGCGGTGCGGGGCCTGCGCGGCGTGCCCTCCGTCGAGTTCATGGAGAAGAACGGCGGCGTGGTGACGTACGAGCAGCTGGTTCGCGACGCATCCCCCGAGGTGCGCGCGGCGGTGGCGGACAACATCGTCTCCGAGAGCGCGGACGTCTACAGCGGCCATGACCGCCGGGTGTCGGAAGCGGCGGTGTCAGTGGCGGCGGCATCGGAAGACCCGGCGGTGGCGGCGAAGCTGCTGCGCGAGGTCTCCATGGAGGCCGTGGGCCACGAGGCGGTGGAGCAGGTGACGCGTCAACTGCGCTCGGAGAACCCAGAGCTGCGCGCGGCGGCGGCCACGGCGCTGGGCGGCGTGCCCAGCGGCGCGTCCGCGGGCGCGCGGGGCTCTCTGGTGGACCTGTTCCGCGAAGACAAGGACCCGGCGGTGCGCAAGGCGGCGCTCCAGGGGATTGCCCGGCTGGGGCAGGCGCACGCGGTGCCCGTGCTGGAGTCCTTGCGCGGCGTGGACCGCGCCATGGACGCGGAAATCGACGCCTGGGTGTCCGTCCTGAAGCTCAACCTCCAGGAGTGGGAGCTGGTGCTGCGCGAGAAGCAGCGCCGCCGGAGGTGACCCCTGCTTCACCGCAGTACGCAGCGCTACACCAACGAGGGAGTCTCTTGATGAAGACGATGAAGCTGACCATGGCGGGCCTGGTGCTCGCCGCCGCGGGCTGGGCCACCTCTGTCACGGCCGCCACGGCCGTGGGTCCCATCTGCGACGCTGCCGCGCGCGTGGGTTCCACGACGTACTACTCGTGCTCGGGCAGCAGCCACAACGCGCTCGACATGAGCAACGGCACCTGCAGCGAGTGGAACCACCGCGGGATGATCAACGTCAGCCGCTACTACGCCTACTACGGCGGCTGTGCGAACAACTGCAGCGGCGGCACGACCTGCAACGGCGGCGCGGGCAACTACTACGTCGTCACGGGTGGCAGCGGCTGGGACTTCCGCCAGCTCCACCTGAACTCCAACGTCTCGTCGGGCTCCAAGACGTGCGACCGCTGCGCGCTGGGCCTTGTGGGCTCCACGGGCAACTCCACGGGCGCGCACGTCCACGCGGACAACCGCCAGTACGGCACGCGCAAGACGGCCTGGTACACCAGCGTCGGCACCACCTGCGGCTCCAGCGCGAACTGCAGCAACCGCGTCGGAACGCCCACGCTGTAGTCGCTCCGCGGCCTGCTTCACCCACACCCCGCCCCGTCCCGGTGCCGCGATGCACCTGGACGGGGTTTCTCATGCGGCCAGCACCTCATCCAACGTCCGACGGATCCACCAGCGACGGGTCGAACCACACATCCAAGTAATCCCCCGCGAACAAGAATCTCCAGCCAGGGGGAAACCCGAGAAACTTTAAGACACCAGGGCAATGCTGCTCGAGATGAGCAATGTGCATCGGCGCGAAGAAGTCTTTGTCCGCCGTCCCCTGGGTAAGCAAGCCTGACCGACGCTATATCTTCGATTCTGAGCCCAGGGGGACATCTCTTTGCGCTGACGGAGTCGGCAAGGATTTCAACACACATGGAGGCTTCTATTCCAATGAAGATCAACGACCGTCGCGTCACGGAAATGCGGCTCCGACCCGAGGAGCCAGCAGTCATCGCATCTGCATCAATGATCTCCATGCGCATCCCATACGGAATTCACCATGACTACACTACGAGCGTTTTTTGTTGTGACCTTGCTTCTGGGATCTTCCAGCAATGCGCAGACTCCCTCCACTCTCCCTGCATTAAATGGGGAGAAGAGCGAGGCCCGTCCCGCCATCCTTATTGAAGTGTCTCCTGCCAGGCTGTATCGAGGCTGGCCGCTTGTCGTCACCGTCGGACTTCGTCATGCCAATCGGAGGAAAGATCCTGCGACAGGAAGCGCCAAAAATCTCGTTATCCGATCGCAAGGCGGAGACCTGGGACGACTGTTCCGTTTCGAAAAGGTTCGCTTCAACAAGGACTCCGGTCGACAAGAGACGATCACGCTGCCATTGAAGCAACTTGGTGCCGCCCCAAAAGAAGTCTCGCTCCATCCAGGCGATGACGCCGTACCCATCGCTCGTTTTGGACTACCGGCGGCGGAGACCGCAACGCTCACTCCGGCGACCTACATCGTTCGCGTTCACCTCAACTCAAGCATCGGAACCTCTGCCGAAAGCTGGCACGGAACCGCGTGGGATGGCACCGAGCTTCAGATTCATGACGAGCCCCCACAACTCAATGAGAGTCTCGCGTGCGCAAAGGTCTTAGCCCAAGACGAGTACCTCCAGGGAGTAGGAGCAAAGCAAAAGGCACATGAGGTCCTGGATGACTTCCTTTCCAGGAATCCTGACACCCTCGCAAAGGCCTGCTGGGTAGCGCGCGCGAAGAAACACGAAAGAGCGGGCAACCTACAAGCCGCAGGCGATGACTACTGCAGGGCTGCAAAGGCAGAAAATGAAGCGCTAACTTCAGTATCCCTGAAGGCCGAGAATGGCGCATCTGGACCGACCGTCAGTTCACCCCGCTATGCTTTGATTTGCCAAGAGTTCAAGCGTCGTGGTGTAGCCCCCTGAAGAGTCGGACAGGCTCGTTCGGCTAGAAAGCGAGTCTGACAATGGAGAAGAAGACCCAAGAGGAAGCCACGGAAGGGGCCGCGGGGAGCAAGCGTCGCCGCCGGTCCCCTGGGCAACGCGCGTCACAGAGTCGCTAACGAGTAAACACACGCCCGTCCCGCGGGGCAGTCAGATTGACGGGACACTTCACCTGGCCGCACCGTGGAGGAGCCCAGCAGTCTGGCGTTCCATCCCGTTCAGGAGCGTGCGCGCCATGCCTTCGGCCTCTCCAGGAGCAGGAGTTCGCGGTATCGACCACATCGGCGTGACGGTGCCGGACCTCGAAGCGGCAACGGCCTTCTTCATCGAGGCCCTTGGCGCCGAAGTGCTCTACGACACCTTGAAGAAGGGCCACCCCCCGCAGGAAGGCGCGGACCTGCAGCGGCGCCTGCGCTTCCTCCCGGGCTCCAGCATCCGCGCGATGCGGCTGCTCCGCTTGGGCAACGGGCCCAGCCTCGAGCTGTTCGAATACGCAGCCCCCGAGCAGCGCCCACCGGCCCGCCCCAACGACCTGGGCATCCAGCACCTGGCCGTCTACGTGGATGACATGGACGCGGCGCTCGCGCGCTTCCAGGCGGCGGGGGGCGAGGTCTTCTCGAGCCCCCACGAACTACCGGCACTGGAGAAAGGCCCGGGCAACGCCTTCTGCTACGCCCGGGCCCCCTGGGGCACCATCATCGAGTTCATCACCTACCCGTCGCCCCAGCCCTACGAGCAGCAGACCGCGCTGCGGCGCTGGAAACCACCGGAGCGCGGCTGAACCTCCGTCACAGCGCCGCGCGGACCGCCTTCATCGCGCCGTCGTAGTCCGGCTCGTGCGTCATCTCCGGGACGATCTCCCGGAACACGACCTTGCCCTCACGGTCCACCACGAAGGTGCTGCGCGCGAGCAGCCCCAGCTCCTTCATGTACACGCCGTACTTCTCACCGAACTCGCGGTCCTTGTAGTCCGACAGCGTGGTGACGTTCTGGATGCCCTCGGCGCCGATGAAGCGCCCCAGCGCGAAGGGCAGGTCCAGCGTGACGAACCACACCTTCACGTCCGGCCCCAGCGCCGTGGCTTCCTTGTTGAACGCGCGAAGCTGCGCCGCGCACACCCGCGTGTCCACGCTGGGCGCCACGCTCACCACCACCACGCTGCCCTTCACGTCCGACAGCCGCACGGCGTCGTTGAGCCCCTTGAAGACGGTGAAGTCCGGAGCGGCGTCCCCCACCTTCACCTCGTCGCCCACCAACGTCACCGGCTGCCCCTTGAACGTGACGATGCCCTTGTGCTCGGCCATGGAATGCCTCCTCCTCCGGAAAGGGGCGCGGACTACTTCACCAGCAACGCCGCGCCAATCAGACCGCTGTCGTCTCCCAACTCCGCATCCGCGATGAGCAGGCCCTCGCGCGACGTGGTGGAGGACCAGGCGCGCACGCCCTCCTCCACACGGCGCCGCAGGCCCGGGCAGTGGCGCAGCACGCCGCCACCCAGCACCAACCGCGCCGGGTTGAGCATCGTCACCTGATTGGCCACGGCCAGGGCCAGGAACTGCGCCGCCCGCTCGTAGACTTCACCGGCCGCCACGTCGCCCGCCTCCGCCGCCTGCTCCAATGTCACCGGGGTGATGCGCGCCGGGTCTCCGCCCGTCAGCCGCGCCACCTCCGGCGCACCACCGCTGGCGAGCAACTCCCGCGTCTGCGCGATGAGATTGTGGCCACCGGCGTAGGCCTCCAGGCACCCCAGCTCACCACAGCCGCAGCGGCGCCCTCCGGGAACCACCTTGATGTGGCCCAGCTCGCCCGCCACACCGCCACCGCCGTCCACGAGCCGTCCGCCCGCGATGATGGCGCTCCCCACGCCCGAGCCCACGAACACCACCAGCATGTCCTGGGAGCCCCGACCCGCGCCGGCGTGGAGTTCGCCCCAGGCCGCCGCGGCCAGGTCATTCACCACGCGCACCGGCTGGCCCAGCCGAACCGTGAGCAGCGCGCCCAGCGGCACGTTGCGCCAACCCAGGTTGGGAGCCACCGACAGCACGCCCGAGTCCTTGTGAATCTGCCCGGCGGCCGCCACACCGCACGCGCCCAGAGGCACACCGGCGGCCGTCACCGCGTCCGATGCCGCCTGGGCAATGGTCTCCACGACCCCCGAGGGACTGCGCTCCACCAGGGCCACCTTCGAGGCGGCGATCAGCTTGCCAACCTCGTCCACCACGGCGGCGCGGGCAAAGGTCCCCCCCAGGTCGATTCCGAGCGTTGGCATGGCGTGTCCTCTCTCAGGCCTTCAGCTTGGAAACCAACGCGGCCGCCAGCCCTTCCACTTCCTTCTGGCGTGCCTCGTCCTTGAGTTTCCCATCCGCGGTGAAGGCATCCGACACACGGGCCATATGCACCTGCGTGGGCAGCACGTGCGCCCCCACGGAGGCCATCACCTGCCGCAGGTGCGGCTGCATGCGCGCGGTGCCGAAGACGCCGGGCGTGGCGCCCATCATCGCCACCCACTTCTCCTGGAAGAGCCTGCCGGGCGGGCGGGACACCCAGTCGATGGCGTTCTTCAGGCCTCCCGGGATGGAGGAGTTGTACTCCGGGCTGGCGATGAGCAGGCCCTGGGCCTTGCCCAGCCGCTCGCGCAGTTCCTCCACGGGAGCGGGCAGGACCTTGGCCTCTACGTCGCCGTCGTAGACGGGCAGCTCCAGCGTCTTGAGGTCCACCACATCCACCTCCGCGCCCAGCGAGCGAGCGTGGGCAACGGCGATGGCCAGGAGCTGGCGGTTGAAGCTCCCCGTCCGGAGGCTCCCACTGATGGCGAGGATGCGCGGCGTCGTCATGTCAGCCCCCGACCTCGACCTTGACCTTCTCCACGGTGCCCTCGATGAGGGCCTGGATTTCCTTGAGGCGCTCGGGCGTGTTGGCCTCGAAGCGCAACACCAGGATGGGCTGCGTGTTGGAGGCGCGGATGAGGCCCCAGCCGTCGGGGAACGTCACGCGCACGCCGTCCACGTCGATGATGTCGTGGCCCGCGTCGCGCAGCGTCTCCGTGGCGCGCTTCACCATCTCGAACTTCTTCTCTTCCTTCGTGTCGAAGCGCAGCTCCGGGCTGGCGTACGTCTTCGGCACGTCGGACAGGAGCTCCGACATGGTCGCCTTCTCGTGCGTGAGAATCTCCAGCAGGCGCGCGGTGGAGTAGATGGCGTCGTCGAAGCCGAAGTAGCGGTTCTTGAAGAAGATGTGGCCGCTCATCTCTCCGGCCAGCTCCGCCTGCGTCTCCTTCATCTTCGACTTGATGAGCGAATGGCCGGCCTTCCACATGATGGGCTTGCCGCCGCGCTTCGCGATGTCGTCGTACAGCGTGTAGCTGCACTTCACTTCGCCGACGATGGCCGCGCCCGGGCTCTCCTTCAGCACGTAGCGGCTGAAGAGCACCATCAACTGGTCGCCCCAGAGGATGTTGCCCTGGTCGTCGATGACGCCGATGCGGTCGCTGTCGCCGTCGTAGGCGATGCCCACCTCGGCCTTCTCGCGCTTCACCGCCGCAATGAGGTCCTCCAGGTTCTCCACCACCGTCGGGTCCGGGTGGTGGTTGGGGAACGTCGCGTCCATCTCACAGAACAGGGGCACCACGTCGAAGCCCATGCTCTCGAACAGCGGCACCGCGATGGCGCCGCCCGTGCCGTTGCCGGCGTCGATGACGATGCGCATCCCCTTGCGGCCCACCTTCACCGTCTGGCGGACGAAGTGGTTGTAGGGCGTGATGATGTCGTACGGCGTCACCGTGCCCGGCTTGGGCGACACCTCGAAGTCCCGCGCCTCGATGAGCTTGCGCAGGGCTTGAATCTCGTGGCTGTGGAAGGTCGTCTTCCCCGCGCCAATCTTGAAGCCGTTGTACTCGGGCGGGTTGTGGCTGCCGGTAATCATCGCCAGGCCGTCCACCGGCAGGGTGTTGGCGGCGAAGTACGTCAGCGGCGTGGGGACCACGCCCACGTCGAACACGTTGAGCCCCGTGGAGGTGAGGCCCTCGCAGAGCGAGTCCCGGAAGCGGGTGGAGGACTCGCGGCAGTCGCGGCCCACCGCGATGGAGCGCCCGCCCTGGCGGCGGATGATGGTGCCCAGGCCCTTGCCCAGCAGCTCCACCACCTCGGTGGTGAGGTCCTTATCGACCAGGCCTCGGATATCGTATTCGCGGAAGATGTGCGCGTTCATGAAGATGTCCCCGCCCCCGTGACGACGGAGGGCATGGCAGAGGGCGGCGGACTCTACACGAGCGCGGGCCAGGGGGGCACCCGACCAGAGTGCGCCCCTGGCCCGTTGGAGGGCCAAGGGGCCGGAAAAGGCCCCCGCGCTACGGAAGCTGGGCCACAGGGGCCATGGCCCCCTCGTGAAGCACGGGGGGCATGGAAGGCGTCAGCCCCTGTGCCCGCTGGCGCAGTTCCTGGTAGTGCCGCAGCCACGACACATTGAGCGGATCCAACGCCAGCGCGTTCGCATAGCGAGAGAGGGCGGCGCGCAGGGCCCGCTGCACCTCCAGCGCGTGTCCTTGGGTGAAGAGCGCCCGGGCCCGGGCCTCCGAGCCCGGCCGGGCCGACAGGAAAGCGTGGCGCAGGGGCTCCACCTCCTCGTCCGGCAGCCCTGCTTCCACGCAGCGGGCCAGCCCGGGCAGGTTGCCTCGAACGGCGTCGAAGCCGGCGCGGCTCAGCGGCTCGCCCAGGGTGCAGCGGGCGGACTCCACCCGACCCCGCAGGGACTCCAGCGCGCGGCGCTGCCCGGACGGCAGCGAACGGACGCGGAAGCCCTCCAGCCGGCGCAGGGCGGCGCTGGCCCGGCGGCGAATCTCCTCGAAGTCGGCGTCGGGCCGCGCGCCCAGCAGGACATACGGGTCCTTCGCGGCCTCCGCGGCCCGAGCGAGCAGCCGCGCCAGCTCCCCATCGGGACGCGGCTCCGGCCGGCGGCCCTCATCCAGCATCCACGCCACCCACTGACGCAGCGCCGGCGCGGGCTCGGCGAAGTGGATGAACGCGCCCGCGGCCACGCCCCAGGTCCGGGCCTCGTCTCCCGTGACATGGCGGACGACGTCGCCCTCGCACGTCACGGTGCGCCCCGTGAAGGACAGCTCCACGCCCAGGCGCGCGGCCAGCGGCGGCAGCGCGCTATCCCACGCGGCGAAGAAGCCATCCACCGACACGTCGTTGGCCACCACCCGCGTCCAGCCCTCCGCGAGACTCACGCGAACGTCCAACCCCTCGGGCGCGGCGACGCGCGGGGCCGGCGCCTCCAGCACCGGCTCCGCATGGGCCGCCGCCCGCAGCGCCAGGTGCAGCGGCGTGGCACCGTCCTCCGGAATCGCCTGGCCGAAGATGGTGACGTTGCCTTCTGGCACGCGCATCTCCGGCAGCAACAGGATGGGCGCCTGGGACACGGGCGCTGCGTCCTCGTCGAACGTGATGTCGATGTCCACCAGCAGCTCCACGTCGTCGACCAGCGCCGCCTCGCGCTCCGCCGCGCGGGCACGCGGGTCCATGCAGCGCGCCAGTTCCTCACGGAACGCACGGGCATCCGGGAAGCGCTCGGCGGGCCGCGGCGCCAGGGCGCGCAGCAGCACCGCGGACAGCGCGGACGGCACGCACGGGTTGAGGACATGCGGCTCCGGCGGCGCCAGCTCCCCCGCGCGGCCGATGCCGAAGGGCAGCCGCCCGGTGAGCAGCAGGTAGCCCACCACGCCCAGCGCATACACGTCCGCGCGGCCGTCCACGGCCTCACCGGACCACTGCTCGGGCGCGATGAAGGCCGGCGAGCCCACCACCATGCCGCGCGCCCGCTCCGCGGGCGACAGGCTCGAGCTGAGGATGGCGCTGGCGCCAAAGTCGAGCACCTTCACCCGGCGCTCCCCCCGCGCATCCCGCGTGAGGACGAGGTTGTCCGCGGACAGGTCCCAGTGCATGAGCCCGCGCGCGTGCGCGGCCTCCACGGCCTCCAGCGTCTGCCCCAGCAATTCCACCGCCTCCACGGGCGCCAGCGGCATGGGAAGACGGGCGAAAGACTCACCGTCGGCGTACTCCATCAGCAGGCACGGCAGACCGCCGGGCCCCGGGCGTGCGTCCAGCACGCGGGCCACGTGCGGGTGGACCAGCTCGCGCAAAGCATGCGCCTCCGCGTAAAAGCGGCGCTGCATGGCCGGCTGCGCCGCCAGGTGCGGGTGCAAAACCTTCACCGCGAAGCGGTGCCCCGTGGGGAGATACTCCGTCAGGTACACCGTGCCCAGCGCCCCCGCCCCCAACCAGCGCCGGAAGACGAGCGGCCCGTGCCGCTGCCCCTCCAGGCAGCTCGCCGACACTGCGACGCCGTCATGCACCGCCGGGCAAGACGCCCCGGCCGGATGGTCCACGTCACACCGCATGCAGGCCATACCCCACCACCCTCTGTCGCCCCGAAGCAGGGCAAGCGGTGGGGGCCTTGCAACGAGCGTGCAGAGGCCCCTTGTCCACTCATCGACAGAGCAAGCCCCCAACTGACCGAGGTCACCAGTGAATCAGGGGTTCGCGGCCGGTAATTCTTCCAGGGTGGGAACCGGGCGTTTCTCCAGCGCACCCGGCCCCACCTGGACGCCTACAGGTACTTCGTCAGCTTGCGAGCCTTGAGCGCCTCCACCACCTTGCGCACGTCCTGGCTCTTGTCCTTCGGCACCACGAGCACCGCGTCTCCGGAGTCCACCACCACCATGTCGGTGAGGCCCACCACGGACAGCGGACGCTTGTCGGCCAGCACCACGCAGTTGTGGCAGTCCACCACCACCGCGAGGTTGCCGGACACCACGTTGCCGTTGGCGTCGGCGGGGCGCACCTCTGGAATCGCGGCGAACGAGCCAACATCCGACCAGCCGAAGTCACCCGGCAGCACCGCGATGTTGGAGGCCTTCTCCATGACGCCGTAGTCGATGGAGGTGGAAGGCAGCTTGGGGAACACCTTCTTCAGCACCGCGCCGAAGGTCCGCTTGCCCGCGGCCTTGCGCAGGGCGTCCAGGCCCTTCTGCATCTCCGGCATGTGCTTCGCGAAGGCCTCCAGGATGACGTCCACGCGGAAGACGAAGATGCCGCCGTTCCACAGGTAGTCACCGGACGACATGTAGCCGCGCGCCGTCTCCAGGTCGGGCTTCTCCTTGAAAGCCTGCACCTTGCGGCCACCGCCCTCCAGCGCCTCGCCGACCTGGATGTAGCCGTAGCCCGTCTCCGGGCGCGAAGGCTTGATGCCCAGCGTGACGATGTGCCCCGCCTCCGCCAGGTCCGCCGCGTCCGCGAGCGTGCGCTTGAAGCCGGGCACGTCCGCCACGTGGTGGTCGGAGGGCAGCACCACCATGACGCCCTTGGGGTCGCGCGCGGCCACCTGCACCGCCGCCAGGGCGATGGCGGGCGCGGTGTTGCGCGCCACCGGCTCCACCAGGAGGTTCGCCTTGGGCAGCCCCTTCACCAGCTTCGCCGCGGCCTTCGCGTGCAGGGGGCCACAGACGATGAAGGTGTCCTTCACCGAGGCGAGCCCCTTGAGGCGCGCGGACGTGTCGGTGATGAGCGGCAGCTTGGAAGCCAGCGGCAGGAACTGCTTGGGCCGCGCCTGACGGGACAGCGGCCAGAAACGGGTGCCGGAGCCTCCGGCCATGATGACGGGGTAGAGGGCCATTGCGGGTGTTGCACTCCTGAAGGCCCCAGACCAAGCCGGTGGCCATGGCGGCGCACCATACCGTTTCAGCCTCGCCGGGAAAGAGGGACTCTCGCCTGCCCGCCCTCCAGACGACGAAGCCAAGAAGGGCGGTGAGAGTTTTGACCCGCCACCAAAAAGCCAGTCTCATGCCGCGCTGTTGGACTTCCTCAAGGCCAGATCCACCGGGCTGACGCTCATCCTCACCGTCGCACTGGCGTTGGGGCTGTCGCTTGCCCCGGTCCCAGACGCCCTCCGGCCCCTCCCGAGTCTCCAGCAGGGTCCCCTGCCCGAGAAGCTGGTGGCGCTCGTCCTACCGACCTCGCTGTCGGGCGGTCGCGCCACGCGTCCGCCCGGAGAAGTGATGACGGCGGGTGCGGGCGCCGCCAAACGCCCGCCGGTAGAGACGGAAGAGGTGGAGGAGCCAGCCGACGCCGGTGCCCTGGTGGCGGAGCCTCTGCCCGCCGTGCCCACCACGCCGGGCATCGGCCTGGAGGAGCTGAGCGCCCCCACCCTGGCCCGCGCGAAGGACCTGGAGGCCCTGCGCGAGCGCATGGGCTCCCAGCACGTGGACATCGAGCTGAACTGCCGCAAGGCGGGGCCGGACGGAAACTGCCTGGAGGACGGACTGGCGCCCTACACCCGGGCCCTGGCCGAGCTGCGCGAGGACGCCCGGCGCACGCCGGTGCGCGTGGTGCACCTGGGCGACTCGCTGGTGGCCTCCGACCACATCACTGATTTGGTGCGCGACCGGCTCCAGGAGCGCTTCGGCGCGGGCGGCAAGGGCTTCCTCTTCATCACCCGCCCCGCCAGCGCAGGTCGCTGGACGCGCTCGGGCCGAGGCTCGGACGGCTGGGAAATCGAACGGCTGGTGGACTCCAAGTGGCCCCGTGACCGGGTGGGCTGGACCGGTGTGGCCTTCAGCTCGGAGAAGGGCTCCCAGAGCACGCGTTATGACGTGGAGGGCTCGCGCGTGGCGGAGCTCTTCTTCCTGGCGCAGCCCGCCAGTGGCTCCGTGCAGTTCTCCGTGGACGGCAAGCCGCTCCAGCGCATCCACACGCGAGGCTTCTCCAAGAACAAGTCGGAGGCGGCCTTCGCCCGCGTGACACTGCCGCAGGGCGCGAAGTCGCTGACGCTCACCACGTCCGGCAAGGTGGAGCTGCACGGCATGACGCTGGAGTCGGGCACGCCGGGCGTCGTCTACGACACGGTGGGCCTGCTGGGCGGAATGGCGGAGGTGTACCTGCGCGCCCAGCCCGCCGCCTTCCGCGCGCAGTTGCGCCAGCGCAAGCCGTCCCTGGTGGTGATGATGGTGGGCGGCAACGAGGCCTTCTTCTACTCACGAGACCGCACCACGCTGGACGAGGTGCGCGCACAGATAAAGGAGTTGATGTCTCGCGTGCGCACCAACGTGCCGAACGCCGCGTGCCTGCTGATGGCCCCCATCGACGCGGGCGTGCGCACCATGAGCGGCGAGGTGGTGTCACGCCGGGGCACCCAGGAGATTGGCGACATCTACCGCGAGGAGGCCCGCGCGGCCGGCTGCGCGTTCTGGGACGCCTATGCCGCCATGGGCGGCGGGGGCTCCGCGCTCCGCTGGCTCGAGGAAGGGCTGATGCTGGACGACCTCGTCCACCCGCGCGCCCGGGGCTCGGATTTGCTGGGCCACCTCTTCGACCTGTCCCTCCAGCGTGCGTTCGCGAAGAGCCGGGCGCCGCTGGTGGCGGTGGTGGACCCGACCGGCCTGCAGAACGCGGACACCGCGCTGGCGCGCACGTTCGACAAGCTGAAGCGCCGCGAGGCGGGCGAGGCCCTTCGCGTGGGCGTCGCACAGCTGGGCGGTTCGCACACCGCGTCGCACTACTTCACGGACGCGGTGCGCGAGGTGCTGACGAAGCGCTTCGGCGCCGCGGGCCGGGGCTTCATCGCCGCCGGCAAGGCCTCCCCTCGCCTGGAGCCCGCGGGCGTGACGCGCGCGCTGGAGGGGGACTGGACCATCGAGGACGCCGCCAAGGACGCGCCCCCCGGAGAACTGTGGGGGCTGACGGGCATCCGCGCCGTGGGCAGTCCGGGCGCGAAGCTGCGCATCCAGTTCTGCAAGGACTGCCCGGAGGCGAAGGAGACCTCGGGCCGGTTGGATTTGTACGCGCTGGACGTGCCGGACGTGCGCGCGCCGGACATCACGATAGACGGCGAGCTGCTGCCGCCGGACGCGCCTCCGCCGGAGCCGTTGACCGAGCCCACCGTGCGCATCCGCTCGTTCCCCGTCACGGGGGCCTCGCACACCGTGGAGGTGACGGCGCCGAAGGACGGCAACGTCACGGTGCTGGGGGCGTCCCTGGAGTACGACACGCCGGGCGTCGTGTACGACGCGCTGGGCCTTCCCGGTGCCACGGCCTCGGCATTGGGGGCCATGGACGCGGCGGCGGTGGACGCGCAGTTGGCGTCGAGGCGGCCGGACCTGCTCGTGTTCTGGTACGGCACCAACGAGGCGGGCCGGCCTGGCCTGGACGCCTCGGCGCTGCGCCGGGACTACACCGCGATGCTGACGCGGCTGCGCAAGGCCACCAACGCGGAGTGCCTGGTGATGGGCCCCACGGACCGGCTCACGCAGGACGCCAACGGCCGGTGGAGCGAGGCGCCCTCGCTGGCGTCGGTGCTGAACACGCTGCCGCAGGTGGCGAAGGACGCGGGGTGCGCGTACTGGTCGACGCGCGCGGCCATGGGTGGAGAGCGCGCCATGCTGCGCTGGCAGCGCGCGCAGCCCGCGCTGGGCCACGCGGACGGCGTCCACCTGACACCGGAAGGCTACGCGCGGCTGGCGGGGGCCTTCTCCCGGGAGCTGCTCACCGCTTACGAGGCCCACAAGAAGGCGGGCCCCACCTCGCGCGTGGAGGACAACTGACGTGCTGTCGCACAGCGTCCAGTACCTCGTCTTCGTCATCGCGGTGTTCGCCCTGTACTGGGCGGTGCACCGGCACTACTGGCCGCGCATCGGCGTGTTGCTGGTGGCCAGCCTCTTCTTCTACGCGGCCTTCACGCCCTTCCCCATCCTCATCTTCCTGGTGGGCGTCACGGTGGACCACCTGTGCGTGAAGGGCATGGGCCGCGCGCAGTCACAGGGTGTCCGCAAGGCGCTCGTCACGGTGTCCGTCGTCTCCAACCTGGGCCTGCTCGCGGGCTTCAAGTACCTGGAGATGATGCGGCAGACGCTGCTGTCGCTGTTGGCGCCGTGGGGCATTGAAGTCCGCGCCGAGCCCTTCAACCTGCTGATGCCGGTGGGCCTGTCCTTCTTCGTCTTCCAGGCCATCAGCTACACGGTGGACGTGTATCGGGGGAAGGCGAGCGCGGAGCACTCGTTCATCGAGCACCTGCTGTACCTGCTCTTCTTCCCGCGCGTGGTGAGTGGCCCCATCGTCCGGGCGTCGGAGCTGATGGTGCACTTCCGCCAGACGCCGAGCCTCACGCCCGAGGCCGGTGGCCACGCCCTCTTCCGCATCGCGGTGGGCCTGGTGAAGAAGCTGGTCATCGCGGACGTGCTGGGCGCGGGACTGGTGGACCCCGTCTTCGCCGCGCCGGAGAAGTACGCCTCCGCGGAGTGCATCGTCGCGGCGGTGGCCTACACCTTCGAGCTCTACTACGACTTCTCGGGGTACTCGGACATCGCGATTGGCGTGGCGGCGCTGTTCGGCTTCAAGTTCCCGGAGAACTTCAACCGGCCGTATCTGGCGAAGAACATCGGCGAGTTCTGGAACCGGTGGCACCTGAGCCTGTCCACGTGGCTGCGCGACTACCTGTACCGGCCGCTGGGCGGCAACCGCGTGTCGAAGCCGCGCGTGCTGTTCAACCTGATGACGGTAATGGTGCTGGGCGGCCTGTGGCACGGCGCGGACTGGCGCTTCGCTGTCTGGGGCGCGGTGCACGGCGTGGCGCTGTGTGTGTCGCGCTGCTGGGAGTGGTCGGTGGGCAAGCCCGAATCCCCGGGCATCCCCCGCGTGGCGGTGGGCATGTTGACGACGTTCACCATCGTCGTGCTGACGCGCGTGGTGTTCCGGGCAGCGGACATGGCGCACGCGGGCGAGTTCTACGAACGGATGATGGCAGGCGTGCCCGGCATCGCCAACGTGAGCCCGCTGGTGTGGGGCATGCTGGCCGCGGCCGTCTTCTTCCATGCCGTGCCGATGAAGCTCTACACGGTGTCGTCGGACCTCTTCGTCCGCATGCCCGTGCCGGTGCGCGCCGCGGTGCTGGTGGTGCTCGGCCTGGGCATCCGTCACCTGTCCGCCGTGGAGACGCGCCCGTACGTGTACCTGCAGTTCTAGGCGGGCGTAGGGGCTGTCGGGCCCCAGTTCCCCGGGCCCCCGCATGCGCCTTGCCGCCGGGCATGAGCGTTCCCAGTTTCTTGGGGGCAGCCCCGTCGCCGAAGCCGGGAAGCAGGCCCGGTCTCCGTGCTCGGTCGGTCTGAGCGCACTGGCTCAGGGCCAGTGCCGTGGCGGAGGTACTGCGCATGGCGGGCATCCAGGCACTCCCCCGCACAGCCCTGGGACGTGGCACCACGGTTGATGTTGTCTCCGAGGTAGGGATGGGGACGGTGCTCCTGGCGCGCAATTCGCCCAGGGGCATGCGGCCATGCCAGGAGCCGCCCCGGGCGAGGACCTTGCGTTGCGAAGCGGCCCCAGCGTTCGCAGCGTGTCGCGGGGACACCAGCGCGAGGGGATGGGCGGTGAGCGACCTGGTGGCGCGGACATGGCGGGCGGTGCGGCGCGGCCTGCCGGGCCTGCGGCAGGCACGCGGCTATCAGCGCCGCTGGTTCCGGGCGGACCTGCTCTCGGCGCTCACCATTGGCGCGATGCTCATCCCCCAGGGCCTGGCCTATGCGCAACTCGTGGGCGTGCGTCCAGCAGCGGGCCTCTACGCGGGCGTGGTGGGAATGTTCGCCTATGCGCTGTTCGGGCCCTCGCGGCACCTCATCATCGGACCCGAGGCGGGTGCCGCCATCCTCACCGCCGCGGCGCTCGCACCGATGGCGGCGGGGGCGGACGCCGCGCGCTACGCATCCCTGGCGGCACTGCTGGCGCTGCTGGTCGGCGTGCTGAGCCTGCTCGGAGGGCTGCTCAAGGTGGGCGCGCTCGCGGACTTCCTGTCCAAGCCCATCCTCATCGGCTACATCAACGGCGCGGCGCTCATCATCATCGGCAGCCAGCTCGCGCGGCTCTTCGGGATGGAGCGCCAGTCCGACACGTTCTCGGGTCAGGTTTTCGAGGTGGCCACCCACCTCGAACGGACCCACGTCCCGACGCTCCTGCTGGGGCTGGGCGTCATCACCACGCTCGTGCTGCTGCGGCGGCTGCTGCCCAGGGCGCCCGGTCCGCTCATCCTGGTGGTCCTCACCACGATGGCGGGAGGGCTGTTCCAAGTGGAGCACGGGGGCATCAAGGTCGTGGGCCCCCTCGCCGCCGAGCCCCCCGCTCCAGGCCTGCCGTCCCTGCGCTTCGAGGACGTGCGGGCGCTGCTCCCCGCCGCCTTCAGCCTGGCGCTCGTCAACTACGCCAGCTCCGTGCTGACGGGCCGATTCTACGCCGACAGGTTCCGCTACCGGCTGGACAGCAACCAGGAGTTCCTCGGGCAGGCCGCCGCCAACCTCGCCAATGCGTTCAGCCAGGGGTTCCCCGTGACGGGGAGCGACTCGCGCACGGCCGTCAACGTCTCCATGGGAGGGCGGACCCAGCTCGTGGGGGTGCTCGCCGCTGGGGTGGTGCTGGTGTTCGCCCTGTTCCTCACGCCCCTGCTGCACGACTTGCCCATGGTGACGCTGGGCGCCATCGTCTTCGTGGCCGCGGTGTACCTGCTGGAGTTCCGAGCCATCATCGACCTGTGGCGCGTGCGGCGCGTGGAGGCGGTGCTCGCGTGCGTGACGATGGTGGGGGTGCTGGTGTTGGGCATCCTCCAAGGCATCCTCGTCGCGGTGGCGCTGGCGCTGGCGGACCTCATCCGCCGGGCCGCCAGGCCCCACGACGCGGTGCTTGGCGAGCGCGAGGGCGTGCCCGGCTACCACGACATCGAGCGGTTCGAGAACGCCGAGACGGTGCCCGGGCTCGTCATCTACCGCTTCGATGCGCCGCTGTTCTTCGCCAACGCGCGCCACCTGCGGGAGCAGGCCCGGGCCCTGGTCTCCAGCGCGGATGCGCCCGTGCGGTGGTTCGTGCTTGATGCGTCCGCCGTGTTCGACATGGACGTCACCGCTGCGGAGGGCCTGGAGAAGCTGCGCCGTGAATTCGAGGAAGAGGGCGTGGTGCTGGGCATCGCCGAGGCCCGGGCGCCGCTGCGCGCGCTGCTGCGGCGTACCGGCCTGCTGGAGCGGCTGGGCCCGGAGAATGTGCATGCCACCGTGGAGGCGGCGGTGCACCACTTCCTGATGGACGCCGACGCGAGGCACACCCGTGACGGTGCGCCTCCGGCGCTGCCTCCGGTGCATTGAGCAGGGGTTCGAACACCCTCGCGGGGGAACAGGCTTGCGCTCGTCCTCACCCGGTCGGCAGTCCGGCCCGTTGCCTCCCCTCACGCCCCCTCCTCACGAACCATGTCCCCGAGGGGGCGCGTGCACACCTCCTGCCCAGGAGGCAACGCATGGCAAGCAAGGCGAAACCCACGGGCAATGGAAACGGCAATGGCAAGCAGTCACAGCGCAAGCCCAACATCCTGGTCATCTGGGGCGATGACATCGGGCTCTGGAACGTCAGCGCCTACAACCACGGGATGATGGGGTACCTCACGCCCAACATCGACCGCATCGCAAAGGAAGGCGCGATGATGACCGACTGCTATGGCCAGCAGAGCTGCACCGCGGGCCGCGCGGCCTTCATCACCGGCATGAACCCGCTTCGCACGGGGCTCACCACCATTGGCATGCCCGGAGCGAAGTATGGACTCCAGGACTCTGACCCCACCATCGCGGAGCTGCTGAAACCGCTAGGCTACACCTGCGGCCACTTCGGCAAGAACCACGTGGGTGACTCCAACCCCTACCTGCCCACCGTGCACGGCTTCGACGAGTTCTTCGGCAACCTCTACCACCTCAACGCGGAGGGCGAACCGGAGTGCCCGGACTACCCCAAGGACCCGACCTTCAAGGAGCGCTTCGGTCCGCGGGGCGTCCTCCGGAGCTGGGCCACGGACCGCGATGACCCCACCGAGGACAAGCGCTGGGGCGTGGTGGGTAGGCAGCGCATCGAGGACACCGGCGCGCTCACCCGCAAGCGCATGGAGACCGTGGACGGGGAGTTCCTCCAAGGGACCCTGGACTTCATGGAGCGCGCCGTGAAGGCCGGCAAGCCGTTCTTCCTCTGGCACAACACCACGCGCACTCACGTCTGGACCTACCTCCAGGAGAAGTACCGGAACGCCACCGGCTACGGCCTCTACGCGGATGCCATGCGGGAGCTGGACGACATCGTCGGCGTGCTGCTGGCCAAGCTGGACGACCTGGGCATCGCCGACAACACGCTGGTGGTCTTCTCCACCGACAACGGCGTGGAGAAGATGGGCTGGCCAGACGGCGGCAACAGCCCGTTCCGGGGCGAGAAGGGCTCCACCTGGGAGGGCGGCGTTCGCGTCCCCTGCATGGTGCGCTGGCCGGGCGTGGTGGAGCCCGGGCGCGTCATCAACGACATCTTCGCGCACGAGGACTGGATGCCCACGCTGGTCTCCGCGGCGGGCGGCCCCAAGGACCTCGTGGCGCAGTGCCAGCGCGGCTACAAGGCGGGTGACAAGACCTTCCGGGTCTACCTGGATGGGTATGACCAGACCGGGCTGCTCGCGGGCAAGGAGAAGGGAGCCCGGCACGAGTTCATCTACGTGCTCGACAGCGGAAACCTCGCGGCCGTCCGGTACGACGACTGGAAGCTCATCTTCAGCTACCAGGAAGGCGAAGGCCCGGACATGTGGTTCAGCGGCAAGCGCTTCGACCCGGCGTGGCCGTACCTCATCAACCTGCGCTCGGACCCGTTCGAGTACGGCCCCAAGGCCGGCCTGTACTTGAAGTGGTACGGGGAGCGGATGTTCACGTTCGTGCCCGCGCAGGCGCTGGTCCAGAAGTTCGCGCAGAGCCTGCTCGACTACCCCCCCAGCCAGGCCCCGGGCAGCTTGAGCATCGGGCCCATCAAGGAGCGCGTGAAGCGGCAGTTGTTGGAGGCGCGCGAGCGCAAAGAGGAGCCCGCCATCGGCGACCAGGTCATGGCGCTGGCCGACCAGGTGGAGCGGTTCATCCGCCGAACCCAGCAGTCGCACGCGTAGTCACGCGCGGCGCCGGGCGGCGGAGCAGCGCCGCCGCCCGTGTCCGCCGGGCGGACCTCCGGGGCCCGTCGAACCGGATTTGCGCTGCATCGTTCGCCCCAGAGGCGCTACGCGCTCCCGGAACCCGATGGCGCGGTGTCGTCGCCGTCCACGGTGATGCGTGACGGCACCACCAAGGTCGCGAACACCAACCCCAACACCAACTGGAGCGCCACCATCAGCACGTCGAACGGCCGGGCATCCTCCGCGCCCGGGCGCCCCATGCCGAGCAACGCGATGATGGCCTGCGTCCCCATGAAGCCCGGCGCGAGCTGCAACATGCCCGGCATGATGACCGTCATCGGCATCCGCTGTCCGCCCCGGCCGTAGAGCAACCCGGCCACGCCCAGCACGAACGCGGCCATCATCGGACTCCCCTGCTCTCCCAGCACCGCCTTCATCCCCGCCTGCGTCCCGTAGGCGAGCAGCACCCCGCCGACGATGCCCACCAGGTCGCGCCGCCGCCCCGCCATGCAGACAGCCAGTGCCACGCCACCGACCGCCAGCAGCAAAAAGGTGACCCAAGGCGACAGCACGTGCACGTCGCTGTACTCCGGTATCGGCCGGACAAAGCGCCACAAGGTCGTGGCCGCCACGATGCCCACGCCAATCATCAGGAAGCGCAGCAGTCCATAGACCAGCCGCGTCATGCCTGCCTCCACGGACTCCGAGGCCAACTCCAATGAGCCGAGCGTGACCACCATCGCGGGCACCAGCAGCACCGCCCCGCCAAACAACGCCTGGACCACATCGAAGGGCGGCAGGACGAATCGGAGCCCGAACGCCGCCAGCGTTCCCAGAAACGCCGCGAGGAAGCTCTTCTGCAGGTCCACCCGCTGCGAGAGCAACGTCCCGAAATGGATGACGCCCGCGATGCCGCCCACGAGGAGGGCCGCGAACATCTCCCACCACCCGCCCCCCACGCGCGCCGCGACGGCAGCGCCGTACACGCCATAAGCCAGGAGCACGAGCCACTTCGGATAGGGAGAGCGCTCGGCCACGATGCGGTCCAACCTCGCACGGGCCTCCGGCAGGCCCACGCCTCCCGCCGCGATGTCATCCGTCAGTTGGAGGAGCCCCGCCGCACGGCCCAGGTTCCAGTGCGGGTTGAAGGGCAACCGAGCGAAGTCCGCGGGCGACCGTCGAGGGGCCACCACCTGCGTCATGGCCAGGCTCTGGACCGTGAAGACCTCCGTCCTCAGCCCCCAGGCCCGCGCCGCCCGGCGCACGCGCGCTTCCACCAGGAGCGAGGGCTGATAGGCCAGGTGCAGTGCCCTGGCCAGGTCCAGCAGGAAGCGGGACGCCGCCTCTTCATCCCCTCCCGTTCCCGGTCCGTGCTCGCGTTTCATCGAAGATGCGCCTCCAATCCCGCTGCATGCTGACCACGGCCCAGCCACCAGAGCGCGCGGCCTTCAATGACGCACCGTCCTTCTCTTCGTAGGCGAACTCGCGTGCCGCGTCGTCGTGGTGGATGAGCAAGGCAAAGCCCGGGCGCGGGCGCTTGCGCGTGTACTGGAGCATCTGGATGTCGCCGCCGGAGCGCACGTTGCCCGCCGCGAAGACGGGCCGCCGGCCGATGTGCTCGTCGATGCCCACCGGCTTGCCCGCCTTGTCATTGACGTGGGACACGCGCGCCTCACGGCGCAGCACCGAGGGAGCGTGCGCATCGTCGAACGACTTCTTCAGTTGGCTGCCAATGACCTGCTGGGGCGGGATGCCGTAGGTGTCCTCGGAGATGACACGCATGAAGTCGATGCCCCCCGCCGAGGCGAGCCAGGTCTGGAAACCGTTCGCGCGCAGATACCGAAGCAACTCCAGCATGGGGGCGTAGGCGAGCTGGTTGTAGGGAACGTCCCATCTCGGGTGGCGGGCGTGCTGAAAGAAGGTGCGGACATCACGGCTGAACGCCTCCTCCGTCATTCCGGCATGGGTCTCCCCGAGCAGCTTCATCAACTTGGACTTGTCCATGAGGGAGAGCTCGGAGAGGTCCCCCTCCATGATGGCCTTGAACGGCTGCCGCTTCGCGAGCGACGGGTCCTCCTTCATGCGGGAACGGAGCGGCTTCAGGAGGAAGGCACCCTGCACGAGCGGCTCCTCTGGCCAGAGCGTGCCATCGTTGTCGAAGGTGGCGATGCGCGCCTCGGGGGGAATGAAGCCGGCGCCCCCCTCGGTGGTGGAGCGGGAAATGAAGTCGATGATGGCCTGCTTCACCGCCCCCTCGTTCCATGACGGCAACGGGTCCGCCGCCAACGCATGTAAAGGCACCTCAATCAGGCGTGTGAGCGCGGCAAGCAGCCGGCCCCCTTCATTCAGTGCTCCACGAACCATGTCGGCCCCCTGGCGCGCCGCGCACCAACACTGCCTCCCAGGACGGTGATGCCGACATCAACGCTTCACAATGCCGACTGGAGGGCACGAGGAGAGGGCCCGCTGGGCCCGGCCGCCGCGTTCCCCCGGACCGACATGGCGCGGTCGAAACGAGCGTCATGGCGGAGAGGCGATGCAAGGGCCCACGGGACGCAGTCCTCGGCGCGGTGGGCCGAGCCTCACGCATCTCTCGCGTTGCGCCATGGGCGAGGTTCGCAGCCACTCAGTCGGCCCGACGACTCACGCAACCCCTTGATATTTCCTGGACTCATGGGGTTTCCCTGAGCCCCGGGCCAGCCTGCCTCACGATTTTTTCGCCGCGTGTCGATCCGCTTCGAGCTTATTCGTCGCCATTTTGAACGAGGACGCAGCGCCTCCCGAACCGAAAGGAAGAACCGATGCGCGTCATGGTCATTGTGAAGGCGACGAAGAACTCCGAAGCCAATGTGATGCCCGACGAGAAGCTGATGACCGAGATGGGCAAGTACAACGAGGAGCTGATGAAGGCGGGCGTGCTCCTGGCCGGTGACGGTCTCCACCCGAGCAACAAGGGCAAGCGCATCCGGTTCGCGGACGGGAAGAAGAGCGTCATCGATGGTCCGTTCGCGGAGACGAAAGAGCTCATCGCCGGCTATTGGATGTGGCAGGTCAAGTCGATGGACGAGGCCGTGGAGTGGGCGCGCCGCTGCCCGCCCCCCATGCCCGGCGAGGAGTCGGAGCTGGAGATTCGCCCCGTCTTCGAGGCCGAGGACTTCGGCGCCGAGTTCACCCCGGAGCTGCGCGCGCGGGAAGAGCAGCTGCGCGCGGAGTTGGAGCAGAAGCAGAAGCAGAAGTCGTGAGCCGCAACGGAGTGAGGTCCGGTGTCTCTGGACCTCCTCGGGTCGTCAGAGCCGGGTGCTAACTCCTGATGTGTGCTCCCACAGTTCGGGGCACACGCCAGGGGGACGACATGACGTTGCGTGGAGCAGGTGCACTGCTCTTGAGCATACTTCTCGTGGGCTGCGCGACACCGCGAGTCGTGCGCCTGGATACGGGACAAGGCGAGCCCATCGTCTACATCCCGCCGAAGAGCGCAAAGCCGGTCGAAGTGGACGAAGACGCGTTCCGGAAGGTGATGACCCGGCTCGTGCTGGACATGCGCTTCTCCCTCCACGACGGGGCAGCGGAGCGTCCACGGGTCCGGCTCGCCCCGTGGGGCTCGGAGTCCCAGGGCGCCGGACACGATTACGGCGCCTGGTGCTCCCGACAGGACAGTCCTGGCGAGTGCCTCACGCTCCTGGAGGGTGGCTTCTCCTTCCTGGATGCCAAGGCGCGCCGACAGATGGCGCTCGCCTTCGCCTGGGATGGCGTGTGGGACGGCGTACAGGACGCAGTGAAGGAGGTCGTCAACCCGCTCGCGCTCAGGGCAATGCTGACGTCGGCGATGGCCGCGTACATGTTCCTCATCGTCGCGCCGGAGCCCGTGACCAAGGTCGTCGCCGTCGCACTGACGACCTTCGTCCTCGCCTACCTCGGCGTGGACGCCTTCATGGGTCTCATGGAGGGCTGGCAGAGACTGTCAGCGGACGCTGACCGCGCGGAGTCGTTCCGGGAGCTGGAGGACGCGGGGCACCGCTTCGGCCGAGTCATGGGAGAGAACGGAGCGCGCGTGCTCATCCTCGCGCTGACGGCGGCGCTGAGTGGTGGGGCCGCGAGCATGGCCTCCAAGGGACCGACACTGCCCGGCTTCGCCAGCGCGGCATTAGCCGCGGAGGCACAAGCGGGATTCCGGCTGTCCGCGGCGATGGCAGGAGGCGTGCGCTCCATCACCGTGGCGGAGGGCGTCATGACCGTGGGCCTTGCGCCCAATGCGGTCGCCATGACTGCTCGCGGCCAGGGAGGAGCAGACGTGCCCTCCTCCTTGGACGGCGCTCCCACGAAGCTCCTTGAGAATCAACGCCCCCTCCTCTTGGACAAGGAGCAGAAAATCGCGCGGTTGGTAGGCGTTCGCCCCGTCCGAGTCACAGACCCCGACTTTCTACAGTATGTGAACAACGGTTCCATCAAGTGGGTGGTGACTGCGGAGGGGGAATTGCTGATTGTCCCTCACACATGGCGAACAAAAGAGATCTCGCACGCGGTCGCCAGCGGAGGACGCCCAGTGCTCGCAGCAGGCGAAGCTGAAATCGCCGCCCATGGCATGCTACGCACAGGTGTGGAGATCACGCCTCACAGTGGCCACTACCTCTTCGAGGCTCCCGCAGCCACGAGTGCCAGAGCGCTGGAAATCGGCAGACAGGCCTTCTCCCGAGCCGGTATCTTGTTCCCCTAGGGACCTGCCCAATGAACCCGACTCGTGACCTTTTTGACGACGTCCTGGAATGGCCCCTCTCGAAAGTGAATCCATGGCTCGACAGGGTCACCCTTGGTGGGCCCATTGAAGGCGAGCCCTTCAACTGGGATGTCTTTGCGTTCACCATCGCAGCGAGAGCGCGCGAGGAAAAAAGCCCCGGTTGGGCCCAGGTCGCCCTTCGCATCTACGATGCCCTCGCGAAACAACCTCCCTTGGGGGCTACAGAGCACTCATTCATGCTCTCGGCGATGAACTTGCGGGCAGGACTGATCTCCGAACTGGGCGAACGCGAAGGTGACCCCGTCCTCGACTCGGAGCCCATCGTCGCGTGGATCCAGCGCCTCACGACGATGTCGCTGGAGGAAGCGTCACGATGGATGGCGCTGGCGCAGGAAGACTTCCGCGCCGTCCCCATCGAGAAACTCCTCGTCATGCGTCGGATCAAGCACGGGCTCAACACCCTGGCCCACGCCCTGCCCAAGACAAACGTGGAGCAGAAGCACCCGGAGCTCATCCCCTGGCTCCATTTCCGAACCCGCCTACCCTGACGCGGCGGCGCCCTACCCCGCCCCGCCGGGCACCTGCGTCACGTGGTTCAGGAAGTCGCGAAGAATGCGCGCTGTCGCGCCCCAGATGACGTGCGTCCCATACGTGTAGAAGTACAGGTCCCGCTCCGCCCCCAGGATTTCCTTCTGCTCCACGCGGAGGATGGCCGGGTCCAACAGCCCCGACAGTGGCACCTCCAGGATGTAGGCCACCTCCTCCGCGCTCGGCCGGTACTTCCCGTCCCCGGGAATCACCCCCACGAAGGGCCGCACCCGGTACTGCGAAATCGTGGGCACCTCGTCCAGCATGCCCAGCACCCGCACGCCGCGCCGGTCGATGCCCAGCTCCTCTTCCGTCTCGCGCAGCGCCGTGTGCAGGGGCGTCGCGTCCTCGGGGTCGCGGCCTCCCCCCGGGAAGCTGTACTGATCCGCATGCGTCCGCAGCGTCGCGGGCCTGCGCGTGAAGAGCACGTGGGGCACGCCGTCCCGCTCGAACACCGGCACCAGCACCGAGGCCTCCCGCAGACTCCACCCCGGCAGGTGCACCTCACGCGCCGGCCGCGAGGACAGCCGTGACTCCAGTGTCTGGAACAGCGCCTCCACACTCACGGCCCACGTCCTCTCACGCTAGTCGGTAATCTGCTTCTCCACCGGCGGCGTCCCCGGCTCGCCAGGGACCTCCACGTTCTCCGCTCCCGACATCGGGCTCAGCTTCCCCGTCTGGAGCAGGACCAGCAGCAGCACGCCCAGCGCCACGCGGTATACGACGAACACCAACGTCGTCCGCGTGCGCAGGAAGCGCAACAGCCACGCGATGGCCGCCATGCCCGACGCGAAGGCCACCAGCGTCCCCACCCAGAGCGCCATCGCGGAAGGCCGCGTCTCCGCCTCCAGCAGGTGCTTGAGCTCGAAGACGCCCGCCAGCGTGGTGGCCGGGATGGACAGCAGGAACGAGTAGCGTGCCGCATCCTCGCGCTTGAGCCCCAGCGACAGGCCGCCCGTCAGCGTCGTGCCAGAGCGAGACGCACCCGGAATCAGCGCCAGCGCCTGCCACATGCCGATGAGGATGCCATCCTTCCACCGCATGTCCGCTAGCGTCCGCTGGTGCGAGGCCCGCTTCTCCACCACGAGGAGGATGAGGGCCAGCACGATGAGGCTTCCGGAGATGACGTAGAGCGAGCGGAACTCGTTCTCGATGAACTTCTTCAATGTCAGCCCGGCGATGCCGACAGGCAACGTGCCCACCAGGACGAACCACGCCAGCCGCGCCTCCAGCGTGCCGAAGGGCTCGCGCCGCGCCAGCCCTCGGAAGAAGGCCGCCACCAGCGAGACGATGTCCTTGCGGAAGTAGATGAGCACGGCCGCCACCGTGCCCAACTGGATGACCGCCGAGTACGCCGCGCCCGGGTCCCTCCAGCCGAACAGCTCCGGCGCGATGCGCAGGTGCGCCGTGGAGCTGATGGGAAGGAACTCCGTGAGACCCTGGACCAGACCCAGGACGATGGCTTCGAGGAGGCTCATAGGGTGCGGCCCCCGGATGTATGCCTGCTCTCCCCGCCCAGCAAGGGTGTTCCACCGCCTCTGTACGCACGAACACCCACGGCCCGCGCAGGACGGGTAGGCTCGGACCGCACCATGCCCCCTGCCCCCCTCTGCCCCTGCTCCTCCGGCCTGCGCTACCGCGAGTGCTGCGCGCCCTTCCACCGAGGCGAGGCCGAGCCGCCCGACGCCGAGCGCCTCATGCGCAGTCGCTACAGCGCCTTCGCCCTGCGCGAGGTGGCCTGGCTGTGGAAGACGCTGCACCCCCACCACCCGGACCGCGCGCGGCCCCAGGACGAGGTGCTGCGCGAGCTGCGCGCCTTCGCCCAGGCGCACCAGTACCCGAAGCTGGTGGTGATGGACCGCCGGGAACCGGACGCGGACGGACTGGCGCAGGTGCTCTTCTTCGCCAAGGTGTTCGAGAAGGGAAAGGACCGCTCCTTCGTGGAGCGCTCCGACTTCCGCCACGACGGCACCGGCTGGCGCTACCTGTCCGGCGTGGCGCTGGCGCCCAAGGAGCTGACCGTCCCTCCTGAGTCCCTCACGCTCGCCACGTTCCCTCGCTAGGTGGGCGTCTGAAAGTGGATGGAGCAGGCTGTCCGCCTGCCCTCGGGGGCGGCAGTCTCTCGTTGAAATGAAGGGGTCCTTTTCGTAGGTTCCCCGCTGACTTCGAGGAGCGCTGCGAGGCCGGACACGGCCCCAGGCTCGAAGCGGAATCACCCAACGGCGCTCACCTGTACGCATCTCTTGCGAGGGTGAGTCGTCGCAGCATTCACACCGAACTTCCCCAAGCCCGGGACGCCGCGCCCGCTGGACCAGGAGCCATTGCCATGACCGCTGCAACCAAGTCCCAGAAGCAGGATTACGCCATCGCCGACCTGTCGCTCGCCGACTGGGGCCGCAAGGAAATCCGCATCGCCGAGAGCGAAATGCCCGCGCTCATGGCCATCCGCGAGGAGTACGCCAAGACGCAGCCGCTCAAGGGCGCGCGCGTGACGGGCTCGCTGCACATGACCATCCAGACGGCCGTGCTGGTGGAGACGCTCCAGGCGCTGGGCGCCGAGGTCCGCTGGGCGTCGTGCAACATCTTCTCCACGCAGGACCACGCCGCCGCCGCGCTGGTGCAGGCCGGCACGCCGGTGTTCGCGCACAAGGGTGAGTCCCTCAAGGAGTACTGGGACTTCACCCACCGCATCTTCGACTTCGGCCCCGCGGGCAGCGACCACGAGGGTCCGAACATGATTCTGGACGACGGTGGTGACGCCACGCTGCTCATGCACCTGGGCAAGCGCGCGGAGAAGGACGCCAGCGTCCTCGCCACCCCCCAGAGCGAGGAAGAGCGCGAGCTGTACACCGCCATCAAGACGAAGCTGGCCGAGGACGCAACCTGGTACACGCGCAAGAGCGCGAAGATTCTCGGTGTCACCGAGGAGACCACCACGGGCGTGCACCGCCTCCAGGAGATGTCCGCCAAGGGCACGCTCCTGTTCCGCGCCATCAACGTCAACGACAGCGTGACGAAGAGCAAGTTCGACAACCTGTACGGTTGCCGTGAGTCGCTGGTGGACGGCATCAAGCGCGCCACGGACGTGATGGTCGCCGGCAAGATTGCCGTCGTCGCGGGCTACGGCGACGTGGGCAAGGGCTCCGCGCAGGCGCTGCGCGCGCTGTCCGCCCAGGTGTGGGTGACGGAGATCGACCCCATCTGCGCGCTCCAGGCGGCCATGGAAGGCTACCGCGTCGTCACCATGGAGTACGCCGCGGACAAGGCGGACATCTTCGTGACGGCCACCGGTAACAAGGGCGTCATCACGCACGACCACATGGCGAAGATGAAGGACCAGGCCATCGTCTGCAACATCGGCCATTTCGACAACGAAATCGAGGTCGCCGCCCTGGAGAAGTACCAGTGGGAGGAGATCAAGCCGCAGGTCGACCACGTCATCTTCCCGGACAACAAGCGCATCATCCTGCTGGCCAAGGGCCGGCTGGTGAACCTGGGCTGCGGCACCGGCCACCCCAGCTACGTGATGTCCAGCTCGTTCGCGAACCAGACCATCGCGCAGATTGAGCTGTACTCGCAGAGCGCCAACTACGAGGTCGGCAAGGTGTACGTGCTGCCCAAGCACCTGGACGAGAAGGTCGCTCGCCTCCAGCTCAAGAAGCTCAACGCGCAGCTCACCGAGCTGAGCCAGGAGCAGGCCGACTACATCGGCGTGAAGACCTCCGGCCCGTACAAGCCGGACACCTACCGCTACTAAGCGGTCCGCTGTCGCCCTCGCCCCGGTGCATGCGGGCGAGGGCCTCGCCGCGACGAAGCCTCGAGCCCCCGGGCTCGCGCGCCAGCGAAGCGCCCAGCCAGAAACACAACGGGCCGCCTCCCTCCCTGGGAAGCGGCCCGTGTGCTTGCGGGCCCTCACGCGCCGGTGAGGCAGCGTGAGGGCCGAATCGAAGCGCCCTGTCTCAGACGGCCTTCAGGCGGCGGCCACCTGACGGCGTGGCGCCCTTGGCGGCATCCCGCAGCGCGTCCTTCTTCTCCTCGACGCGCTCCCAGGTGAACTCCTTCTCCGTACGGCCGAAGTGACCGTAGGCGGCGGTCTTCTGGTAGATGGGCCGCAGCAGGTTCAGGTACTCGGTGATTTCGCGCGGACGCAGGCCGAACGTCTTGCGGATGGCCAGGGCGATGCGCTCTTCCGGAACCGTGGCGGTGCCGAAGGTCTCCACCATGACGCTGACGGGCTCGGCCACGCCGATGGCGTAGGACACCTGCACCTCGCAGCGCCGGGCCAGGCCCGCGGCCACCACCGTCTTGGCGATGTGACGGCCCATGTACGCGGCCGAGCGGTCCACCTTGGACGGGTCCTTGCCGCTGAACGCGCCGCCACCGTGACGGCCCATGCCGCCGTAGGTGTCCACGATGATCTTCCGGCCCGTCAGGCCGGAGTCACCCATGGGGCCACCCACCACGAAGCGGCCGGTGGGGTTGATGAAGAACTTCGTCTTGTTGTCGATGAGCTTCTTGGGCAGCGCCTTCGCGATGACGTCCTCGCGGATGGCCTCCTGGATCTTCTTGTTGGAGACCTCTTCGGAGTGCTGCGTGGACACCACCACCGCGTCGATGCGGACAGGGCGGCCGTCGCGGTACTCCACCGTCACCTGGCTCTTGCCGTCCGGGCGGATCCACGGGTGCTGCTTGCGACGCACATCCGCCAGGCGGCGGGTGATGGCGTGCGCGTAGTGGATGGGGGCCGGCATCAGCTCCGACGTCTCGTCGCAGGCGAAGCCGAACATCATGCCCTGGTCGCCGGCGCCCTGGTCCTTCTTGTTGTCGACACCCCGGGCGATGTCCTGGCTCTGGCCTTCGATGGCCACCATGACGCCGCAGGTGTTGCCGTCGTAGCCCATGGAGCTGTCGGTGTACCCGATGCGGCAGATGGTGCTGCGGACGAGCTTCGGGATGTCCACGTAACAGTTCGTCGTCACCTCACCCGCGACGATGGCCAGGCCCGTCTTGACGAGCGTCTCCACGGCGACGCGCGCCTGAGGGTCCTTGGCGATGATGGCATCCAGCACACCGTCGGAGATCTGGTCGGCGATCTTGTCCGGGTGGCCTTCAGTGACGGATTCAGACGTGAACAGGAAGTCGGTAGGCATGTCGTCTCAGAGGCTGCGCTGACAGTGCGCGAAGGCCGGACACTAGACGTGGCGTCCTAGAGGAGTCAAACGCGCAAGAGCGCCGCATCATTCAACTTTTCGGAATCCGCCAGCGCGCGGCGACCAGGCGGATACGGCCGGATGGCCGCCTCCCACCCCAGCATGAATTTCGCGAGGCGCCGGACGTTCCCTTGGGCTAACAGACGTCCGCGCATCCGCTCTGGAGGAACAGCCCGACATGAACGCCCGCTTCCGTACCCTCGCCTTCCTGGCCACCTTCGCCTTCGCCCTCCCCGCGCTCGCCGCGAAGGAAGACCCCATCGCCAAGCCGGTGAAGACCGTGGTGCAGTCCGTGCGCTACGAGCGCGACGCCCTGGCCCTCAAGCACTTCGGCAGCGAGGAGCAAGGCAAGTTCCTGCTCGGCGATAACTGGGGCAAGGGCACCGATGCGCAGCGCAAGGAGTTCGTCACGCTGTTCCAGGACCTCTTCGCGAACATCGCCTTCCCCCGTGTGCGGGAGAACTTCAAGAACCTGGACACCATCACCTACGAGCCCTCGCAGGTGCAGGGCGCCGAGGCCACGGTGGCCTCCACCGTCTTCATCAAGCATCCGCTGAAGACGCAGGAGATGAAGCTCAAGTACCGGCTGGTGAAGGAAGCCGCCGCCTGGAAGGTCGTGGACGTGACGGTGCTGGGCTCCTCCATGCTCCAGGACATCCGGGACACGCAGGTGAAGCCGCTGATGGAGAAGGGCGGCTGGGACCTGCTGCTGGAGCGCATGCGCACGGAGCTGGCGAAGGTGAAGAAGAAGTAGCCCGCACCTGCCCGGCGGCCGGGCCACCAGGCTTCCCGGCCGCCTCACTGTTTTCGCGGGGTCCGCGCATCGCGTAGAGTCCCCCTCCCCCCGTGCCTGGCCGATGACCGACCC
>NZ_JAAEAH010000092.1 GCF_010998615.1 Myxococcus sp. CA023
ACACTGGACTGAAACCACAGCCCGCCTCCCACCACCCCCACCAGCGCCGCCGTGGCCGCGGCCATGCCTCCCGCCTTGCGTGCCCGTGCGCGCTGCTGCTCCTGGGACAGCGCCTCCAGCAACGCCCCCATGGAGGCGAAGCGCGCCTCCGGCTCCAGCGACAACCCCCGCATCACCGCGCGCCGCACCCAGGCGGGGACGCGGGCGTCGCTCGGCGGCTCGTGGATGGGCGAGGGCTCCCGCCCGGCTCGCTCCAGCGGCGCCGTCACCTTCGCGGGGGCGGACCTCAGCGCCTTCGCGGCCCGCGAGAGCTCGTCGGGGTCGAAGGGACGCTGGTTGTAGAGCGCCCGGTACAGCGCCGCGCAGAAGCTGAACTGGTCCGAGCGCGCGTCCAGGGACTCGCCGCGGAACTGTTCGGGAGACATGAATGGCGGCGTGCCCAGGACGACGCCCGTTTCGGTGAGCGGGTCATGCAGCGGGCGCGACGTCTCCGAGGCGTCGCGCACGCGCGCCAGCGTGGGCTGTTCGTCCAGAGGCAGGTTGTCCACGGGACGCGCCAGGCCGAAGTCGGTGACGTAGACCCGCCCGTCACGCCCCACCAGCACGTTGGCGGGCTTGAAGTCGCGGTGCACCAGCCCCGCCGCGTGCGCGGCCTCCAACCCGCGTCCCGCTTGCAGGTACTTCTCCAGCACCTCGCGCCAGGAACGGGGCTTCTCCCGCCGCCAGTCCGCCAGCGTGCCGCCGGCCACCAACTCCATGGTGAAGAAGACCTGCGCGTCCCAGGTGCCCACCTCGTAGATGGGAATGACATTGGGATGGGAGACACGCGCCATGGCCTGCGCCTCGCGCAGCAGCCGGGCACGCCCTCCCTCCTCGTCCGCGGAGCGGGCCTCCACGCTCAACAACTTGAGCGCCACCTTGCGGTCCAGGTCCGGGTCATAGGCCGCGAACACCGCGCCCATGCCGCCCTGCCCCAGCAGCTTCAACGGGATGAAGCGCCCCACCCGCTGGCCCAGCGGGCTCCGCGAGCGCCAATCCCCAGACGCGTCGCGCGCGGAGGGAGGCTCCGCCCCCTGCACATCCGCTGACACGACCTGCGTGGACAGCTCTGGCGAATCATCAGCACCCGAGCCCCGGTCATCGGTGTTGGCCATGGCGCAAGTGTACCGGGAAGCGAGCGACTCCCTGCGCCCATGAAGGATTCACGCGCAACAACACATACATGCCGCCGATAATGCGAACAGGCGAAGGAAGTCCGGGAGGGTCCGCCGTGACCAAGACTGTCACCACCGTGTTCAACTCAGCGCATCAGGCCCTGTCCAAGCCCATCCAGCCGGCCGTGCTGAAGGACACCAGGACGCCCATGGAGGCGTCGCTCGCCAAGCCGGTGAGCGGCCCGGCCCCGGCGACGCCCCGTCCGGAGCGAGACACCTTCCAGGACACGAAGCCCGCGGCCAAGGGCGTGCCGCGGCTGTCGGTGCCGGACACCACGGGGACCAGCGAGCTTCCCTACCTGCGAGACCTGGCACCCGAGAATGAAGCGGCGCAGGCGCAGGCTGACAAGGGCTGGGCGCCCACCGCGTCCGTCATCGCGCAGAACTCGGACACGGGCTGCGGTGAGGCGACGCTGGCCTTCCTGAGCCGGGCGAGCCGCAGCGTGACGAAGGGCAGCCTGTGCGAGAACCAGGAGCGAGAGGCGGTCCGCGAGCGCGCGTCGCAGGTCAGCGGCGCCCGGTCCGTCCACGCCCCGGTGGACGTCAACCTGGATGATGGCGCCACACCCACGGAGATGGCGACCGCGCTGGGGGGCCTGGGCATCGAAGTCACGGACGGCTTCGCCGACTTCGACGCGGCGGCGACGAGCAAGGTGATGAAGGCCGGTCAGTTCGGCCTGGCGCTCGTGGACGCCAATGCCATCCTCAATGGCGCGCTCGCGCCCGAGCAGCGGCGCAACGGGCCGGGCCAGCTCCACTGGGTCACCATCGACGGCGTCAACAGCAACGGGACGGCCGACACGTCGGACGACTTGTTCCGCGTGAAGGACCCCGTCAATGGCGAGTACTGGGTGTCCGCCAGGGACTTGGAGCGCGCCGTCCAGGCCGGCAAGGAGCACCACGGCAGCGGCGGCATCTTCGCGCTGGAGAACCGCACGGACGTGGGCGGACAGAGGGAGCGTGACACCCTGGCCCAGCTCAACCGCGAGCGCACCGCTTCCTTCGCGGACAAGAACGGCGTAGGCAGCAAGCGCCTCAGCCTGGGCGAGTCGAGCTGAGGCGCGCGCCCGGCCCCTGTCTCAGTAGGTGTAATAGACAGGCGGCGTGGTGCTGGTGAAGAAGTCGTAATACGTGGCCACGTAGTTGGGGCGGTTGCCGACCTCACCCGGCAGCGGGCCACCCTTCGTCCCGTAAGCCACCAGCGTCGCGCCGCCGTCCGTCTGGTCCAGCGCGCAGGAGCTCACATGGTTCGTTCCATACATGACGACGATGTCATGCGAGCGGACCATGCCGAGCGTCGCCGGGTCGATGTGGTTCACCTGACAGCGGTTCATCGAGCTGCCACTGGGCGTGGGCTTGTACGAGAAGGCCGTGGCCACCCCGTAGCTGTTGGCCAGGAGCGCGAGGTAGGGGGTGTTGTAGGACCGTCCCAGCGTCACGCTGCCCGCGCCATGGGCGCACGTGCCGGACGCCGCCCGCGTCACGACGATGTCCAGGCTCGGAGGCATGGAGCCGGGCACCGGCACGGAGGAGATGGTGTACGTGCAGCCCTGCGTGGTGCCGGTGACCAGCGCGGCCTCCTGCTGCGCCAGCGCCTCCTGCTCGGGGGCCTCCTCGGGGGCGCCACAAGCGGCCAGGGACACGGCGGCACAACACCAGACGGCGGACTTGAAGACTCGCATGTCGGGACTCCGGTACGGAGAGGATGGGGACTCATCCCCACCTCTCCAAAAGCTGACAGAGTCCTTGTCCCGCATTCAACTGGAGCAAACTGCAACACAACTGCATTGCAATTTGGCAACATCAATCCCTGGCGCCATCACGACCCTGGGTCCCGCGCCACCGAGCGTGCAATGACTCAGTAAGCGTAGAAGACAGGCGCCGTCGTGGTGGTGAAGAAGTCGTAGTAGGTGGCGACGTAGTTGCTGCCGCTGCCCGTCTCACCGTAGATGCGGCCATTCTTCGTGCCGAAGACGACCAGCGTCGCGCCGCCATCCGTCTGGTCCAGGTTGCAGCTGTAGATGTTGCCCGACCCCAGCCACACCGCGACGCCCGAGCTGCGCACCACCGCCAGGGTCTCCGGGTCAATCTGCCGCACGCTGCAGGAGGTGGGCGAGCTGCCGCTGGGCGAGTACTTGCCCGTGTACGTCACGGCCAGGCCGTAGCTGTTCGCCAGGAGCGCGCGGGCGGGAAAGGCATAGGAACCCGTGTCCAGCGTCACGCTCGCCTCCGGCCAGGGGCACGTGCTGGAGGCCGCGCGCGTCACCGACACGCTGTACCGCGGCGGAACAGTGCCGGGGACCGAATCGGCGGTGATGGAGTACGTACAGCCCTGCGTGGTGCCAGTGGTCAGCGCGGCTTCCTGCTGCGCCAGCCCGGTCTGCTCCGGAGACTCCTCGGGGGCGCTGCAGGCGGCGAATGCCGCGGCGGCACAAAACCAGACAGCGGACTTGATGAATCGCATGCGGAGGCTCCCTTGTTGAAAGAGGGATGGGGATTCAACCCCATCCCTCCAAAACCTGACAGAGATTCTGTCTGTCATTCAACGGGAGCAAATCGCAACGCAGCCGCATTGCAATTTGGCGGCGCTATTCCTTCTCGATGTCCCGGTCCCAGAGCTGGACGCGGGTGTCTTCGTCCGTCAGGCGCTGGGTCAACTCCGCGGCGATGGCGACGGAGCGGTGCTTGCCACCGGTGCAGCCCAGGGCCACGGTGAGGTACGCCTTCCCCTCCTTCTGGTAGCGGGGAAAGAGGAAGCGGCAGAGGTCCACGACCTTCTCGAGGAACTGCTGCGTCTCCTCACGCTCCAGCACGTAGGCCGCCACCTTCGGCACCTTGCCCGTGAGCCCCTTCATCTCCGGGACGAAGTACGGATTGGGCAGGAAGCGCACGTCCAGGACGAGGTCCGCCTGGGGCGGCACGCCGTAGCGGTAGCCGAACGACATGATGGACAGGCTGGGGCCCGCGGCGGGCTCCGGGCTGAAGCGCGCCTGCACCATGCGCTTCAAGTCATGCACGTTCAGCGTGGACGAGTCGATGACCTGGTCGGCCAGCTCGCGCAAGTCACGCAGCGCCTGGCGCTCCGCCTTGATGCCCTCGGCGACGGTGCCGTTGGGCGCCAGCGGGTGACGGCGGCGCGTCTCGCTGAAGCGGCGGATGAGGCTGTCGTCGCTGGAGTCCAGGAAGAGCACTTCCACCTGGTGCCCGGCGCGGCGGACCTCCGCGAGGATGCGAGGCGCGTCCTTGAGGAAGACGCCTTCGCGGACGTCCACCACCAGCGCCATGCGCTCGAAGTGGCCGCCGCCCGCCAGCTCCGTGAGCTTGGGCAAGAGCAGCACCGGCAGGTTGTCGATGCAGAAGAAGCCCGAATCCTCCAACGCGCGGATGGCGGTGGACTTACCGGACCCGGACATGCCGGTGATGATGACGATTTGTTTCGCGGGGGCGGTCACTCGACCTCTTCTCCCAGGGTGCGGCGCATCGCCCCTTCGGCGATGGCCCGGTTGAGTCGCTCGGCGAACTCTCTCGCCGAGTGGTGGCCCTGTAGCTTTAGCAACTGATTACGCGCGGCGACCTCGATGATGGTCGCCATGTTGCGGCCCGGACGAACAGGCACCACCGACAGGGGGATGTCCACCCCCACAATCTGCAGATGCCTGTCCTCCACGCCCAGCCGATCATACTCCTGGTGGGGGTCCCACTCCTGGAGCTCGATGACCAGCTCGATTTTCTTCTGTTCGCGGATGGCGGCCACGCCGAACAGGTCCTTGATGTTGATGATGCCCAGGCCGCGAATCTCCATGTGGTGCTTGATGACCGGGTTGCCAGCGCCGTAGACGGCCCCCTTGCGGCGGGTGACGTCCACGATGTCGTCCGCCACCAGGCGGTGGGCCCGCATCACCAGGTCCAGGGCAATCTCGCTCTTTCCGATGCCGCTCTTGCCCAGCAGCAAGATGCCCACGCCGAACACGTCCATCAACACCCCGTGCAGGCTGCTGGACTCGGTGAGGGCCTCTTCCAGGAAGGTCTGCACCCGCATGATGAACTCACTGGAGAGCAGCGGCGTCTTCATCAGCGCCAGCCCCGCGCCTTCACACGCGGAGACAAGGGCCTGGGGAATGTCCAGGTCCTTGGTCACCACCACGCACGCCAGCTCCTCCTCGCCGAAGAGCTGCGCCAGCGACTCGCGCTGCCGCTCTTCCGGCAGCGTCGCCAGGTACGAAATCTCCGTGTTGCCGAACACCTGGACGCGGTGCGGATGCATGTGCTCGGTGAAGCCCGCAAGCGCCAGCCCCGGCTTCTGGATGCGCGAGGACACCACGATGCGCGACAGCCCGCCGCCGCCGGCGACGAGACTGAGCCGCATGTCGTAGTCGCGGTCCTCGAGGAGCTGGGAGATGCGGATGGATTTCATCGTCAGGGCGTGGATATCACCGGTGGGGCCCTTTGAGGGGGACAGCCTTCCTTGGGCCCTCAACGAGAGGGGCCCAGGTAGGAGACCCGGGGCCCGGCCGCCCCACCGGAAGGCAGAATGCGGCTTCCGGCAGGCAACGGAAGGCCACGGAAGCCATTCCGTAGGGCTCCGGCCGCTGGTAAGCCGGAAATCATGTCCGACTGTCTCTTCTGCAAGATTCGCGACGGGCTCATCCCCGCCAAGGTGGTCTACCGCGACGACGTGTGCGTGGCCTTCGAGGACATCAATCCCCAGGCCCCCACCCACGTGCTCTTCATCCCCCACAAGCACATCCCCACCGTGAACGACATCACGGCGGAGGACCGCGCGCTGGTGGGCCACCTCTTCACCGCGGCCGCCAAGGTGGCCCAGGAGCGCGGGCACGCGGACCCGAGCGACGGCTACCGGGTGGTGATGAACACCCACGCGCACGCCGGCCAGACGGTCTTCCACATCCACCTGCACCTGCTGGCCGGGCGCCCGCTGGGCTGGCCGCCGGGCTAGTTCCGCGCCCCCCTGCCCCAGGCCGATGTTAGCCTCGGGCACTGCGATGCCCTTCTCATCGGAATCGTCTCCCGGGAACCGGCGAGCCTACACGCTGTTGTCGCTGCTGCTCGCGGGTGTGGCGGGCCTGGTGAATACCACGGGCTTCGTGGCGCTGGGCCTGCACACGTCGCACATGTCCGGAAGCATGGCCACACTGGGAGAGTCCCTGGCCTCGGGCAACGTGGCCCTGGCCTGGCTGGCCGCGCAGCTCCTGCTGTCCTTCGTGGTGGGCGCCGTGTCCGCGTCGGTGCTGCTGGAGGCCTCGCGCGAGCGCCCCCGGGGCCGCCACTCCTCCGCGCTGCTGCTGGAGGCGCTCACGCTGGGCGGCATCGGCGTCTGGCTGTCGTACCACCCCAGTCCACACGAGCCGACGCTCATGTGGGGCCTGGCCTATGCCATGGGGCTCCAGAACGCGCTCGTCACCCGCGTCTCCGGCGCCGTGGTGCGCACCACGCACATCACCGGCATCCTCACCGACATCGGCATCCAGGTGGTGCGGCTGGGTTCCTGGCTGCGCGAGGGAACGCGGGGCCAGGGCTTGCGGGGCCTGCGCCGCCGTCTATGGGCGCTGCCCACCGCTGTTGAATTCGAGCGGACCCGGCTGCACCTGGGGCTCGGCTCCGCCTTCCTGGGCGGCTGCACGCTGGGGCCGCTGCTCTTCGCCCGGCTCGGCGCGGCCACCCTGGCGATTCCCTGCGGAGTGCTGGTGGTGCTGGTGGCGCTCGACCTGAGCGCCATCGCCGACTCCGGCTCCCAGGCGATGCCGCGCGCCTGAGTCACTCCGTCCCGGGCTGGGCGGACGCGGGGCCGGGCGGGCCGGAGGACGCCTCCACGTCCTTGACGCTCGCCGAGGGCCTGCCGCGGCGGAGCACGTGCAGCACGCTGCTCTTCTCGTCCGTCCACGTGAAGTCGGGGTCCTCCCGCAGGCCCAGCCGGCGCACGCGCGCGGAGGCCCGGGTGAAGGTGGGTCCCCAGGAGAACTCGCGGTCCGGGCTCAGCACCATCCAGTTGCTGCGCAGCGCGTCCCCTTGCGTCTCGTTGACCACCAGCGCCGCGTGCAGCCCCAGGGCCCGCGCGTGAGCCAGCGTCAGCGGCACCAGGTCCAGGTGGACGTTGCTGATGTGCAGCGCCAGCACGCCATGGGGCGCCAGGTGCGCGCGGTAGAGCGCCACCGCCTCCTGGGTGAGCAGGTGCACCGGCACCGCGTCCGAGGAGAAGGTGTCCAGCGCGAGCACGTCGAAGCCCTGCGCGCCGCCCGCCTCCAGCTCCCGCTCCAGGGAGATGCGCGCGTCCCCCTCCACCAGCTCCACCTTCGCCGGCGTGTCCCCCAGATAGGAGAAGTAGCCGCCCTCGCCTTGCGCCAGCGCGATGACCGCGGGGTCGATTTCGTAGAAGCGCCCGGTGTCCTCCGCTTCGAGCAACGCGGCGCTGGTGCCCACGCCCAGTCCCAGCACGCCCACGCGCAGTCCCGCGGGCAGCCCCACGGCTTCGCGCAGCCGGCGATGCTCGGCGATGGCCAGTCCCAGGCCCGCCTCCGGCGTGTAATACGTCGTGGGCACACCCCTGCGCTCGGGCGTCACGTACTGGAGCCCGTGGGTGATGGCGCCGTGCAGCAGCGTGAAGCGGTGGTCTTCCGGCGAGCCCACGCCCTGCTCCATCACCCGCACCACGCCGAAGAAGTTGCGCGAGGCGAAGCGCGCGCGGCCCTGCTCGCGGGCCATGGTGTACGTCAGGTGTCCGGCCACCAGGAGCAGCATGGCGCCGCGCAGGACGCGCTGCAGCCGCTGCGTCCGCGTCGCTTCGCCCTCCTGTTTCGCCATGCCCACCAGCGCGACGACGCAGCACGCGCCCAGCGACAGGGGGTACTCCCAGTAGGCGCTGAAGACGGCGGGGGCCAGCACGCTGATGAGCAGCCCGCCCAGCACGCCGCCCGCGGACACCCACAGGTAGAAGGCGCTGAGGTGGCGCGGCGGTGGACGCAGCCGGTACAGCTCGCCGTGGCACACCATGCTGCCCGCGAAGAGGGCCACCGAGTACGCGGCCAGTTGGAGCGCGAGCGACGACTGCGGCCCCTGCGTCTGCGCGTGCGCCACGCCCGCCCCCGAGGCGATGAGCAGCACCGCGTAGGCGGTCCGCGAGTAGAAGGACTCGCGGGAGAAGGCGAGGATGAAGGTCAGCAGGTAGACGGACAGGGGCAGCACCCAGAGAAAGGGGCCGGCCGCCACGTCCTGGGAGAGCTGGTTCGTCGTCGCCAGCAGCAGCACCGACGCGCAGGTGCTCAGCCCCAGCCACGTCATCGTGGCGCGCACGGTGGGGCGTGCCACCTCGGCGCCGGCCTCTACCCCGGCGCCCTCCGTCAGCGGCGTGGCCGTCACGGGCGCGGCCGTGGCGACGGGCGCCGTGTCCGGCTGCTTCATCACGTCCAGCGCGCACACCGCGCAGGCCACGGCGAAGAAGACGAAGCCCACGCCCCAGCCCCACGCCTGGGCGCCGCGCCCCACCCACGGCTCCACCAGGAAGGGATAGCCGAGCAGGGCCAGCAGCGAGCCCGCGTTGGACAGCGCATACAGCGGATAGGGCGAGCGGCCCGGTCGCGCGCGGGCGAACCACGACTGAAGCAGCGGACCGGTGGTGCTCAGCACGAAGAAAGGCAGGCCGATGGTGACCGCCAGCATCGCCAGCAGCCGGGGCACGGCCAGCGCGGTGCCCTCCGGACGCCATTCAGGTCCGGGCGCTACCGGCGAGCCCGCCAGCAACGCACGAGCGCCCAGCAGCAGCACCGCCACCGCTAGAAGTCCCAGGTGGACGCGGGCTTGCGTGCGAGGTGCCAGCCGCGAGGCGAGTCCGTGCGCGTACGCGTAGCCCCCCAGCAGCACCGCCTGGAAGAACAACATGCACGCCGTCCACACGCCGGGCGTTCCGCCGTACCACGGCAGCGAATAACGCCCCACCAGGGGTTGCACGCCGAACAGGAGGAACGCACTGGCGAAGATGGCGATGGCGTAGCGGGACATGTTGGCGGTCCAGGCTTTCCCGCCCGGCACGTCCGGTCAACTGTCCGGCGTCCGGGGGGCGAAGAAGGTTCAGCGCGAGGGTGCTCGGGGCGCGAAGAGCCGGGCGCCGGACGGAGCCAGCGCGGTTTCCATGGGCAGCCCGTAGAGCGTTTCCAGGGAGGCACGCTCCAGCACCTCGTTCGCCGGCCCCTGCGCCAGCACCTGGCCATCCCGGAGGAGCAGCACATGGGTGGCGAAGGCGGCGGCGAGGTTCACGTCATGCAGCACCGCCACCGCGCCCAGCCCCGCGTCCACGCGCGCGCGCACGCGGTCGAGCGAGCCCACTTGATGGGCCACGTCCAGGAAGGCGGTGGGCTCATCCAGCAGCAACAACTCGGGCTGCTGCACCAGTCCTCGCGCCAGCATCAACATCCGGCGCTCGCCTCCAGAGAGGGCCTCCGCGGGCCGCTCGGACAGGTGCGCGATGCCGAGCTCCGTCATCACCTCCCGCGCGAGCGCCACGTCGCCCGCGGACGGCAGGCCCCAGAGGCCCAGGTGCGGACTGCGGCCCATCAACACCAGCTCCAGGCCGCTGAAGCCCTCCGTGGATTCGATGGTCTGCGGCACCCAAGCCACCTTGCGGGCGAGCGCTCGGGGCTCCCAGGCGGAGCGCTCCCGGCCCAGCAGGCGGACTTCTCCGCGCGTCCAGGGCCCCAGGCCCAGCACCGCGCGCAGCAGCGTGCTCTTGCCCGTCCCGTTGGGGCCGAGCACCGCCCACAGCTCACCGGGCCGGACCTCGCACGCCACACCATGCAAGATGGGACGAGGACCGTAGCCAGCGACCAGCGCCCGTGTGACGAGCAGAGGCTCCACGGGACTAGTACAGCTCCTTCTGCTTCTGCAGCAGGTAGCGCTTCATCGCCCGGACCTTGCGCAGCGCTTCCGGGTTGTCGCTGCTGCCCGCGGCCTCCACCTCGCTCTTCACCTCGGCGTACCGCGTGCACCAGAGGCCGAGCACCATGCACGAGTGCTCCTCGTTGAGCTGGTTGAAGAGCGCGTTCGTCTCGCGCCACTCCCTCTCCAGCACGGTGAGCTGACGGGAGCGAGCGGAGCGAATCTTGCGGACCGGCGCCGTGCGCTTCTCGGGAGCCTCGGTGCTCTTCTGCTGCGCGTCCAGCGGCGCGAGGAAGGAGTCGTCGAGCGCGCCTCTGCCTTCCGTGGCACCGGCGGGCGGCGCGGCGTTGGGCGTGGGGGTTCCCGGAGCCTGCGCCGCGTTCCCCTCGGGAGGCGGGCCGTTCTCGTTGGCAGCCTTGTCCGCCTGCGCTTCGTCGGGAGCGGAGGGACGCAGGGGCTGCGCGGGCGGCGGCCCTTTGGGTTCCTCCGGCATGAACTGGCTCAGCACCTGGGCGCGGAGCTCCGGGGGGGCCAGGAAGAAGGCTCCGACCACGGCCAGGATGAAGGACAGCAACACCAGCACGAGCACCAGCGGGCCCTTGCGGCGACGCTCGGGGCGCTCGGGCATCGCCGTGCGGCGGGTGTCCTCCTTCGCGATGCGCTCGGCCGAGCGCGTCTCCGGGCGGACGGGCATCGTCGTGCGCCGCGTCTCCTCGTTGGGCGTGAGGGAGACGCGGACATCGTCGTCGCTCTCGTCCTCTTCTTCGTCCGTCACGACGGGGGCGGGCGCGGTGGGACGCACGGCAGAGACGGAACCTGTCCTGCGCGCGGTGCTGGCCGGTGCCATCCCCGGCGAAGACGACCGGGCCCGCCGCGGCCTGGGCCGGGAGACGCCGGACCGCTCCTCGTCCTCGGAGCCATCCACATCTTTGAAGAGGCCCGCGTCCAGCACCACGCGCGGATGCGTGTCGTCATGACGGGTGACGCGAGGGTCCGTGTCAGCGTTATGTGCGACGCGGGGCTGGGTGTCGTCGTGGCGCTCGGTTCGCGACGGGCGGTGGATGCGCGGATGCGTGTCGACGTCGGCGATGCTCGGCGCGGATTCCTCGTGCCCCACATCCTCGGTGGAGAGCACGGGCAGTTCCGACGAGGCGCCTTCCTGTGACTGCGCGTCGGTCACAGAAAGGCCGGCTTCGTCCTCGGGCACGCCCGCCTCGGACTCGTGCGCGGCCTCGACTTCGTCCTCCGGGGAGAGGGCCTGCCCGCCATCAGCGGGTGTGGCGTCCACGACGGGCTCGTCCACCACGGGCGCGGATCGGGAAGCCGTCGCTCCCGATGCAGGTGCGATGGGGATGGCTCGCGAGGCCGTTGCCCCCTTCGGAGGTGGAGGTGCCTCCAGCGAAGACATGCCCCGCGAGGGCGGCCCGTCCTCCGAGGACATGTCCACGGAAGACACCAGCTCCGAAGAGGCCTCGTCCCGCGCATCCAACGCAGCGACTTCCACGGAGGAGATGGCGCGAGTCGAAATCCCCGCCTGCGCGCCCACAGCGGGCATGCCCGCCGACGACCTGGAGCGTGAAGGCGCGGCCTCATCCAGCGAGCCCACCGCGGACATCGCGCGAGACGGCGTCGAGCCCGGCGGAGGCGGCTGGACGGCCGCCATCACCATCGAAGCCGTTCGAGGCATCGGGCCAGAAGGATGCGGCTCGCGGAATGCCGCCTCGTCCGGCGTCGCACTCCCAAACGCGCCCTCGTGCTCCGAGGCGGAGTCCTCGTCTTCGGCAGCCCCCTCCGAGACCTCAACGGCCGGCATCGACTCCAGCGCCGCCGTGCGAGGCAACGGCGCGGGAGCAGGCACGTTGACCGCGGGCATCACCACCACGCCGGTGCGCGGCAGCACCGCTCCGGGCGCGTGCGGCTCGGCCCCTGGCGGCGGAGGTCGCGCGTTCACCGTGCCCTGCGACCCACGCGGCGGCACCGCGGGCGTGGGCGCTCCCACCGAGGCAATCACGCTCGGGCTCGCCTCGAACGCCCTGCCCCGAAGCGACTCGGCCTTCGCGGCCGTCGACTCCACCTGAACGGACGCGTCCTCGGGAGAAGACGGCCCGCCCAGGCTCGGCATCGCCAGCTCGGTCGGCCGCATGTGCGTCGGAAGCAGCGCACGCGCGGCGGCCACACCCGGCGGCACCGCCTCAGGCGGCATCGACGTCATCTGGACCTCGCGCGTCAGCGCGGGCGCGCGAGGAATCGGAGCAGACGAAGGACTCACCCCGCCGCCGCGAACGAAGGCCTCGGGCCCCACCTCCACCGAGGGCGCCGTGTCCTGGCGCACGCCCCGCGCCCGAGCCTCTTCCTCCAGCGCCTCGATGGGGAACGCGGGCCGGGTGGACTCGTCCATCGGGACACCCGGGCGCGTCTCACCGTCCGTCACCGGACCACCGCCCTCGCGGCTGCGGGGCGTGGGGAAGAACGACAGCGGCTCCACCGGACCATCCAGGCGGATGGTCTTCGCCGGCAGCATCGCGTGCGCCATCTTTGGCGCCAGCGGATCATCCGGCATCGAGGCCAGCGCACGGACCTCTGCCGTGGACAGGCGCGGCACCTCCTTCAGGCTCGCCAGGAGACGCCGCTCGGATTGGAAGTCCGCCGAGAACAGCTCGCGCATGAAGCGGCTGACGCTCTCCGGGCCCGCGCTCGAATCAATCTCCATCAGGCAGGCCTGGAGCCGCCCGCGGAACTCCTCCGCCGTCTGGAAGCGCTGCGACGGGTCCACCGCCAGCGCCTTGGCCACCAGCGCCGTCACCGCGGGCGGCGTGAGCGGCTCCACCTGGTCCAGCGGCGCGATTCGCGGGTTCGCCACCAGGGACATGAGCTCGCCCGGGTGGACCCCGTCGAACGGGTTCTTCCCGCAGATGAGCTCGTAGAGGCAGAGCCCCACCGCGTACAGGTCGCTGCGGCGGTCCACCGGCTGGTGCCGCGCCTGTTCCGGCGACATGTAGAGGAACTTGCCCAGGATGATGCTGGGGTTCGTCTTCGCGGCCGACAGCCGGCTCTTGGCGAGCCCGAAGTCGATGACCTTCACCTCCCCTTCGTAGGAGATGAGGATGTTCTGCGGCGAGATGTCCCGGTGGACGAGCTTCAGGTCCTCCCCGTCGTCGTCCTTCTTGCGGTGCGCATAGGCCAGCGCGTCCAGCACCCGGCCCATGGTGTAGAGGATGAACGTGACCGGCAGCGGCATCTGCCTGTCCCGCACGCGCGCGGCCACCTTGCGCAGGTCCTTGCCGTCCACGTGCTCGAGCGCCATGTAGGCCTCGTCCTCGTGGAGGCCCATGTCCAGGACCTGGGCGATGGAGCCGTGGCTCAGGCGGACCAGGGTGCGGGCCTCGCCCACGAAGCGCTCGACGAAGTCCGTGTCCGCGGCCAACTGCGGGAGGATTTTCTTGATGACGCAGAGCTTCTCGAACCCCTGTGCCCCCTCCAACCGCGCGAGGTAGATCTCTCCCATGCCCCCCGTCGCCAGTTGGGACAGGAGCGTGTACCGGCCAAAGGGCTGGGGCCGGAAGGGTCTCAACCGGGCGGGTTGGGTTGACGAGTTCATGCGGTGCGGGGGTTCACCACGACGGGGTCCGTATTGAACCCTTTCCCGGTACGTCCCAGCAACCCGTCAACCGGACGCGGCCCCCTCAGCGGAAGCCGGGATTGGTCAACTGGCCTACATCCTCTTCCAGCACCTCGAAGGCCGCTACCTTGTCCTTCGGGGGGCGGATGAGGCGCTCGCCCAGCGGCTGGACGTCGAAGCGTGCCCCCACGGTGGCCAGGACCTTGCCGGTGATGAGCACCTGGCCCGGACTGGCGGTACCGGCAAGCCACCCCGCAATCCCGACGCCGTCCCCCACCACGGTGTAGTCCGGGCGCACCTCGGTGCCGATCATCCCCACCAGAGCCCGGGTGCTGTGCAGGGCGATTCGCAGCTCACAGCGCTCGTCCAGGGGCCGGCGCGCCATGGACCGCTCCCACTCGGAGCGCAGCGCCAGGGCGGCCCGGACGGCTCGGATCGAGTCCTCGCCCTTCACGTAGGGGACGCCGAAGAGGGCGCGCAGGGATTCGCCCCGGAAGCCCTCCACGGTGGCCTCGAAGCTGAAGACGATGCCGCTCATCCGCGCGTGGAAGTCGTTGAGCATCTGCGTGGCGCGCGCGGCGCCGATGCGCATGCACAACACAGAGAAGCCCACGAGCTCCGCGTGCAGGATGGTGAGGTTGCGCTCCTCCAGGCCGGGCAGCTTGCCGCCCTGCTTCTGGGCCTCGGCGGCGCGGCGCTCGGCCACGTCCGGCGGGTGGAAGCGCTCCAGGTCGCGCCGCAGCCTGTCCGCCGCGGGACTGCCCTCGCGCGGGGAGAACTTCTGCACGCCGGTGGCCACCAGATGCGCCACCGCGGTGCAGGTATCCAGCATCGACTCCACGCTGGCGTCACCCTTGGCCGACAGGTTGACGTAGAGCACCCCCGCGTAGGGCGGCTCGGTGCCGATGGGGATGCACAGCACCCGGTCCACGCCGTAGAGGATGACGCTCTCCCGGCCCGCGAAGCGGCGGTCATCGCGCACATCGCCCACGGCGAGCGCGCGGCCCTGGCGCAGGGCCTCCTCCACAATGGCATCCGAGACGGGCACCTCGCCCTTGGCCAGCTGGCCGCGGTGGCGCACGGCGGCGGGCACCAGGGCGCCCGTGGCGTGCTTGAGCAGCACCACCGCCGTGGTCGCGTCCGTGACCTCCAGCAGCCGGTCCATGGTGGTGTCCAGGAACGACGACAGCGTGGTGGCCGACGAGAGCGCCTCCGCGGTGCGGAACAACAGCACCAGCGTCTCCTGCCCCACGCGCGGGCTCGCGGCGGGCAGCGGCGCGGACGCGGAGAAGCTGTCGTCGAAGGAGACCGGGCCCACGTTGTCCAGGAGCCGCAGCACGTCCGCGTCGCGCACGTTCTTCGCCAGCAGGACGGATGGGCCCACGTCCTGGCCGTGGCCGAAGCGCACGACGCCGCCCGCGCCCAGGTCCACCATCTCCGTGGCCGCGTTCTCCACGGTGTTGGGCTGGCGCACGGAGAGGACGTTCTCGCCCAGCGCCACCGAGTCTCCGGCGACGAGCTGCCGAGAGCCCTGCAAGGGCGCGCCGTTGATGCGGCTGCCGTTGCGACTGCCCAAATCTTCGATTCGCAGCACGTCGCCGTCGACGAACAGCCGCGCATGCCGGCGTGAGACGAGGTCGCCGCCCAGGACGATATCGTTCTCGTCCGCACGGCCGAGGCTCGTCACGCCCTCAGGCAGATCGTACGACGTGTCGAAGTAGCCGGGCCCGTTGATGATGATCTGCCACATCGAATGCCCGACATTACACGACTCTCCCGCCTGTTGAGAGAAGGAGACACTGACTCAGTGCGAGTATCCCGTAACCCGGCGCCACGACGTGCTTCTTCGCACCGCGTCATTTCACCTGCGGTACGGATGCCCGAACGATTGATCAGCGGGGCCGATAGATGAACAGGGACGCACCCTGTCTCACCACGGGGAAGGCCGCGAGCGGTCGAGTCGCCGGGCCATTCAGCACCTGCCCCTCCCAGGTGAAGCGGGAGCCATGACAGGGGCATTCCATGACGCCGTCGGCCGGCACCCAGTCCACGGCGCAATCACCGTGCGTGCAGATGCGCCAGAGCGCCGTGTAGCAGCCAGGTGATGTGTGGACCACCACCACGTCCAGCAGCGCCTGGGGAATGCGGACCTCCGCGGCGCCGCCGGGGACCTCCAGCGCGGGATGATTCACCAGGGAGACCTCCACCCAGCCCTCGCCGGGCGGGCCCGACGGCACCCGCGGCGCACAAGACGGGCCCGGCCCTCCCGCATCGGGAGGGTCGAGCACCACGGCTTCCCGCCACCCGTCACCACACCCCGCCCCGAACGCCGCCAGGGCACAGGTGCCCTTGAGCAGCGTACCGAGCGCGGCGCGGCGGTCCACCTCCCCCGTCATGGACAGGAGACATGGCCGTGGCGGGAGCCGCTTCACGGTGTGCCGCTCCGAAGCGACACACCGTTCACCACCGCGACGGCATCCAGGTCGAAGCCCCCGGAGGTGCCGCCGTAGCGGTTGTTGCCTGCGTCGACGATGCGCACGTACTGCGCTCGCTCAAGGCCCACCGTCGCCAGGTCGAACCCGTCTCCACCCGCAACTGCGGGGTCCGTGGCGCTAACGCCATTGGCCGGATTGGCCTGGACGGTGGCGACGCCCGCGCATCCCGGGTAGCCGCCCGCTTCGTCGGTGGTGGCACACGGGAAGTCGTACCAGGTGACGCCGTCGTCGCTGACGGAGACGATGCCCCGCTCGGAGTACGTGGCCGATCCGCCCGCGAAGCGGAAGGTGTTCTCGAACACGAGCAGGTCCACGCCCGGCCCATCCATCACGGCGATGTCGGTGAAACGCAGCTCGATTCTGCCGCCCCGGCCCAGCGAGAGCACGTCCAGCGAGCCGTTGTCCGGCCCCAGCCCCGACGGAGGCCCGAGCACGACGTCCGGGAAGCGGTCCTGCCCGAAGCCCGCGAAGTCGCCGGGCTGGAAGAGGACGACTTCGTCCGCGTACGGGTCTTCGAGCGGAAGTCCGGCATCGGGCTCCAGCGGTGTGGAGCCATCCGGCTGTCCCGCGTCGTCCCGCACCGGGTCTGTTCCCGCGTCTTCGCCGACGCCAGAGGCATCGTCACCGCACGCGGCGGTGCCCAGGAGCACGGCGAGCGCCGTGCCCCAGGCGAAGCGATGGAGGCCGCGATGGCTCACTGGACGACCCGGATGCGAACCAGCCGCTCGCCGTTCACGTCCTCGATGCCCACCAGCAGGTCCGAGCCCAGGTGGGTCAGCTGCGTCACGGAGGTGCACTGGTCCACGAACGACAGCACCGGCGTGCGCTCGCCAATGACGACCTCACCCGGGGTCGCGTCCGCGGAGAGGGCGTAGCGGGACACGTCGGTGGTGACGAACTGCCAGGTGTCATCGTAGGCACCCCGCTTGACGACGACGCCGTCACCGAAAGCGGAGGCCGCGTCGAAGTCGCTGCCCACGTCAATCTGGGGCTGCGCATCCAAGGCGAACGGCGTGTTGGAGGAGAGCGCCGCGCTCACGACGGAGGGCGCCACCGCGTAGGCCACGTTGGAGTAGTCCGGCGGAACGGCGAACCCGAACACGGAGACGCCGTTGTTCGCCACGGCACTGAAGCCATTTGCGCCAGCGGTCTGCGGGAAGTCGGCCACCTTCACGGAGGCCATGGGGTCCGCGGAGGTCACCAGCGCATAGATTCCGAAGCCGTTGATGGCGGACAGCCCCGCGCTGTTGATGAGGAAGGCGGACGTCGTGCCCGACGTGAACGCGGCGGCGCTCATGTTGCCCGGCGAGTTGACGTAGCTCGAGTTGCCAGGGGTGACGATGTCATAGAGCGAGACCGTGCCCGCGCCACCCGACTTCGTGTAGCCGGCCAGCAGCCGCTCGGCGCCATGCACGAGAAAGCGGTTGGGGTAGATGCCCGACGTGGCCCCGCGGTCCTCGGGCGCCAGGACGTTGAACAGCGGCGACGCGGAAGGCGTCAGGTCCGGCCAGATGCCCAGCGAATAGACGTCCGCGCTCGTACCCCCTTGCACGGCATAGACCGCGTACGTGGGGCCCGGCGTGACGGCCACCGCCAGCACGTCGTCCGGCATGGGCGCGGAGCCCGCGGTCTCGAAGCCCGTCTGGAGCTGAAGCGTGCCGAGCACCGGGTCGTACGGCGCCGTCTCACACGTGTACTCCGTGCCCGCGTCCGTCTCCGTCCCCGCGTCGGGCTCCGTACCCGCGTCGGGCTCTGTGCCCGCGTCGGGCTCCGTGCCCGCGTCGGGCTCCGTGCCCGCGTCGGGCTCCGGATTGGTGCCCGCGTCTTCCTCGGGGACCTGCTGGATGGGCCGCGTCTCACACTTCTCCGAGGCGCACGTCCACTCCTGGCCCGCGGGAGCGGGGCCGTTCTCGCTGCGGCAGTCGTAGACATCCACGCATTCGGCGCCACAGCCCGTGGTGGCAACCGCCAGCACCAGACTGGCCGTAGCGAACATCAGGGACTTCGTGCGGGCTCCTGCGCGTTTCACATCGGCGTACTTCATCGGTGTCCTCGCTCCCTCTTCCGCCCCCACGGGCGAATGGGCTTCCAGGAGGACACGGCCGAAGGCAAAGCCCCGGCGGACCTTTCGCGCCGGACAGCACCGCCCCCGCCGCCTCCCCTCGGAGGCCTCGGTGATGTCCGTGCCAAGGGCACGGGTCTTCGGCAGGTTTTCGGACTCGCAGGCGCGGGTGCACGGAGCACCCACCTACTTGCCGTCGCTTCCCAGCCCGCTTCGGGCCAGTGCTTCACGTGACGGCGTTCGTTCCTGCTCACCGCTGCGGGGCAGTCCCGGATTCACACCGGGTTCCCTTGAGTCACCGTGGTTCCACGGCGACACCGAGGACGCGGGCGGGGATATGGCGGGTGCAAGCCATTGTCAATGACTGGTCCCCAGACGCACCCGCCGCCGGAGCAGCGCGAGGAACAGCGGGCCTCCCAGCAGCGCGGTGACGACGCCCACGGGAGGCTCGGCCCCGAACAAGGGGAAGGCCAGCCGCGCCAGCAAATCCGACAGGACGAGGAAGGCCGCGCCTCCCAGCGCCGACAGTGGCACCAGCAGCCGCTGGTCCGGCCCGAAGGCCAGCCGCAGCAGGTGCGGCACGATGAGGCCCACGAAGCCAATCAACCCCGTGAGCGCCACCGCGCCCGCGACGCTCGCGCTGGCGGCCAGCAGCAACCAGCGGCGCGTCGCCGCCACCGGAACCCCCAGGGACGCCGCGTCATCGTCACCCAGCGACAACAGGTTCAACCGTGCGGAGTGCACCCACATGACGCCAATCGCGCCAGCCTGAAGCAGCGCGGAGAGCACCAGCGTGCCGCCGCGCTCGTACCCCAGCGCTCCGGCGAGCCAGTAGAGGATTTCCCCCAGCCGGTCGGGGGCGGACAGTGTCTTCACCAGGGTGATGGCCGCGGAGGCGAACGCGTTGAACACCACGCCGGTGAGCAGCGCGGCGTAGGGCGCGCGCGACGCGGAGCCCCGGCTGGCAGAGAGGACGAAGAGGATGGCGGCCCCCGCGCCCAGGAAGGAGAAGAGCGCGGGCGCGGACAGACGCGCCATGGCGCCGCCCAGGCCCGGTGCCACTTCCCCCACGGTGCCGAGCCCCACCGCGAGCGCCAGCGTCGCCCCCATCGCCGCCCCGCCGGACACGCCGAGCACGAACGGGTCCGCCAGCGGATTGCGCAAGAGCCCCTGGAGCGTAGCGCCCGAGGCCGCCAGCCCCGCGCCCACGATGGCCCCCAGCAGCGCGCGCGGCAGCCGCAGCGACCAGAAGATGACGGCGTCCGTGGACGTGGGCTCCGTCAGCGCGGCGGTGAGGGAGATGGACTGCTCACCGAAGCGCACCGCCACGGCCAGGCATCCCACCGCCAACACGAGGAAGCCCCCGAACAACATCACCGCGCGCGAGGCGCGAAAGCCTCCCGCTCCGCCATGTGCACGCTGGGATGTCGCCGGCTCGCTCACGGCGCGGCCTTACCTGTTCCTTTCGGATGCAGCAAACGGAAGAGTTCCTCCAGTCCCCGCCCCAGCGAAGGTCCCGGCTGCAGCAGCGACATGGAAGGCAGGTCCACCCAGCGCGCGCTGGACAGACCGGGCAGTGCCCGCAACTTGTCTTTGCCTACGTCCACGTCCGCGGCATCCACAACCACCGTGGCCCGGGCACGCACCACGCGCTCCACCGAGTACACCGGGTACGCGGAGCTCGCGTCCGACGCCACGTTGATGCCGCCCGCGTCCCGGAGCAGCTCGTCCGCGAAGGAGCCAGGCCCCGCCACCACGAGCGGCTCGAAGCCATAGACGAACAGCACCCGCGGCGCGGGCAGCTTCTTCGCCGCCTCCCGGATGCGCATGCGCGTGGCCTCGATGCCTACCACCACCGCCTCCGCCTCCTTCTCCCGTCCGAGCGCATTCCCCACCGCGCGCATGGCCGCGAGCACGTCCGCCACGGAGTGCAGCGGCAGCAGCAGCACGGGCACGCCCAGCTCCGCCATCTTCTCCACCGGACGCTGGTTGCCCGGCCCGGGCTGCACCAGGAGCAGGTCTGGCTTGAGCGCAATCACCGCCTCCACGGAAGGGTCCGTGAAGCCGCCCACGCGCGGCAGCTTCGCCACCTCCTTCGCCTCGTCGAAGCGGGACACCCCCACCAGCGTGCTCCCCGCGCCCAGGGACAGCACCATCTCCGACAGCGAGGGCGCCAGCGTCACCACGCGCCGCACCTTGGAAGGCGCTGGCGGTCCCAGCGTCCTCAGGCTCGACGTCTCCGCCGCGCTCACCGTACCGGTGAGCAGGCACAGCACCGTGGCGAGCAGGACGGACATGCCCGAGCGGAGACGCGAAGTGGAAGTCATGTTCATCGGCATGGCGTGCGCTTCCTCAGTGCAGGGCGGTGACGTCAATGGCATTGGATACGGGCCGGCGCGGGTCCGTGGGGCACGCCTCCAGCGCGGGCCCCAGCGCCTGGGGCGAAGAGAAGCCGCGGCGCTCCACCAACCGCCCGTCCTCCACCGCCACCACGAAGACGCGGCCCGCGTTCGTGTCCGCCAGGTACACCGCGCCCCCCGCCACCGCGAAGCGGCTGGCCACGGAGAGGTTGCAGCCCGGCGTTCCGGGCTCACACCCCGCCTTGAGCGCGTACGCCGCCACGGGCGCGTCGTTCTTCACCAGCACCAGCCCGGAGGCGCGCACGGCGCTGGCGCTGTGCCCGTTGGCCTCGTCGTACTCGGCCTCGCCCAGGCAGGCCACCACGAGCTGGTCACCCACGGCCTCCACGTAGCCCGCGTTGAGGCAATCCGCCGCGCCCAGGTCAATGGCGCTCACGCTGCCGCTCGCGGGGTCGATCTTCGCGAGCATGCCCGGGCCATTGGGCTTGTAGCCGTTGTAGGGATTCAGGTTGGTGAGGCTCACATACACACCCGTCTCCGTCGCCGCGACGGAGTAAGGCAGCGGCAACACCGTGCCGCCGTCGAAGGGCTTCAGGTCCAGCCCGGTGAGCGAAATCGTGTCCACCTTGCGCGGCTGCTCGGGGTTGGAGATGTCCACGCGCGCGACGGCATTGCCGAACTGGAACATGGAGCCGCCCGTACCGAACAAGGGGACGTACAGCGTGGTGCCCCACTTCGCCAGCGCCTGCGGGCTGGTGTTGGCCCCCAGGTTCACCTGCGTCACGGTGCGCAGGCCCAGCCCCGCGCCCTGGGAAGGGCCCTCTCGCTTGAGCACCTGCAAGGTGTTGTTCACCGAATCCACGACGTAGACATAAGGCGGGTCCACCAGGATGTCGTTGGGCGAGCCCGCCACCCCGCCCAGCGAGTCCTCCTCCACCACCGTCCCCAGCGCGCCACCCGACGCCTGGAGCAGCTTCGAAGCCGTCGCGTCCGCGGCCAGCACATAGCCGTCCCAGGACGCGAGCGTCTGCACGCCCGAACCGAACTGACGCCGCGGCCCGAGCTGGTCCGTCCCCGCCTGGATGCCCACGAGCTGCCCGTGGGTGTAGCAGGCCGCCACCACGTCGTAGCCGCAGCGTCCCTCGTGGCACGTCTGCACGTCCGGACACACGTTGCCGCAGGCGCCGCAGTTGAGCACGTCCGTGCGAACGTCCACGCACGAGTCCCCGCACCGCAAGCTGCCTTCGGAGCAGCCTTCGCGGCACACGCCGGATTCACACACGAGCCCGGCGGCGCACGCGTTGCCACAGGCGCCGCAGTTCGCGACATCGCTCGCCGTGGCCACGCACGCGCCACCGCAGGACTCCGTCCCCGGACGACAGCCACAGACGCCGGCCTGACACGTCTGCCCATCGCCGCACGCGTTGCCACAGGCGCCGCAGTTCGCGACGTCGCCGCTCAGGTCCACGCAGGCGTCACCGCAGACGGACAGGCCCGAGGTGCACACCGCGCCCTCCTCGGGGCACCCGGTGAGCAGCAGCGCCGCCACGGCCGTCAGCAGCAAGGTCGGAAGGAACGGCTCAGGGGACAGGGGACGCGGGTGAGTCATGGGGCTCCCGAGTGGATGAGGATGACGGTGACGCGCCTGGCTCGAGCGCCACCGCGAGCGTCACGTAGACGGCGCGTCCCGGCAGCGGGAAGCCCGTGAAGTCGAAGGTCCGGACGTCGAGGAGGTTCTTCAGTTCGACGGACAGGGTGAGGTCCGGACCATGAAGGAAGGTGCTGGACGCGCCCGCGCTCACCAACGTGCGTGATGGCAAATCGAGCGAGCCGGTGCGGTTGATGAGCTGAGCGGACTGGTAGAGCACTTCCGCGCGGGCGTTGAGCCAGTCTGGCCCCGCGCGCACCCGCCCCACCCACTTGTGTCTGGGACGGTACGGCAGGTCCTTGCCGAAAAAGCGCGGATCCCCATAGCGGTTCTCCGTGCGTAGGTACGTGTAGCCCGTGCTGGCCAGGAGCCAGGAGAAGGGCCGCGCCTCGCCCTCCAGCTCCAGGCCCCACACGCGCGCGGTGTCGAAGTTGTACGGGCGCGCCATCAGCGGCGGGTACAGCTCATAGGCGATGAGATTCTCATACAGCGCCGCGAAGCCGCCCAGCGTGAGGCCCCAGCGTGGCGCCGCGTCCTCGGAGTCTTCCGGACCGGAGCGCCACATCACCGCCGCGTCCGCGTACAAGGCGCGCTCGGGCTTCAGCCCAGGGTTGGGCAACAGCGTCCCCTGTCGGATGTACAGCTCCAGGAAGGACGGCGCGCGGTGGGACTGCCCGGCGTTGGCGCGCAGCCCGAAGCCGCGCCCCAGTTCGACGGATGCCCCCAGCTTCGGCGACAGCAGCCAGTACGGCCCCACCCGCTCCAGCCGCATCGAAGGCACCACGTCCAGCGTGCCTCCGAAGAGCCGCACCTCATCCATGGCCATGACGCTGGCGCGCCACCACGAGGAGGCCTGTGCGCCCTCCTCCTGAGTCACCGTCTCACCCGAGGTCGCCACCGTGACGGTCAGCGACTGGTACTCTCCCAGCGGCCTGCGGCCCTCCAGCTCCACGCCGCCCACCGAGTGCCGCTGCGCACCGCCCGCGCCGGGAATGCGCCCCGTCACCTCCAGGCCATCACGCCGGAAGAAGCCTCGCGCACTCCCCTGCCCCAGCCCATCGAGCACGCCCGACCAGCGAAGGCCCAGCGCCAGCCGCCCCAGCTCCTGGTCTCCGGTGGACTGGGGATTCTGCACGGTGCCCGGAATGGCGCGGTCCTCCAGGGACAGCTCCGCGAGCGCATCCAGCCGCGAGCCCCCCACGAGCCGTCGCCGGTAGCGCAGGAGCGCGCCACCGCCCTGCGCGTTGTTGCGGGCACGCCGTTCGGAGACCTGGGGATTGCCGTCCACGGCGGGCAGTTCGTCCACGTCGTAGGCGAAGTCACCGTCCGAGCGGCCCGCATGCACCAGCAGCAGCGCCTGTCCGCCCAGCATCGGCCCCGTGGCGGCGACATGGCCCAGCGCCGTGTTCCAGCTCCCGTAGGTCACCTCACCACTCGTGCGCAGGTTCGGCCCCGGTGCGCGGGTGATGATGTTGATGGCGCCGCCCAGGCCACCGGAGCCATAGCGCGCGCCCGCGCCACCTCGCAGCACCTCGAAGCGCTCGACCAGCGCGGAGGGAATGAGCGACAGGTCCGACAGGCCGCCCGCGCCGTTGAGTGGAATGCCATCCAGGAACACGAGCACGCCGTTGGACGACGCGCCTCGCACCACCAGGCTCTTGCTCTGTCCGTAGCCACCGGAGTCCTGCACCGCGAGCCCCACCGAGCCCACGAGCAACTCCGCCGTGTCGCGCGCCTCGCCCGCTCGCTCTCGCGCATCAATGACGGTGATGGCGCCCGTCGGGTCCCTCCGCTCCGGAGACTCAGGCGGAGGGGGTGTCCTACCGCGAACCACCGTGGTGCGCGCGGGGGCGGGCTCGGCCTCGGAGGGCTGCGCCCTGACGGGACATGGAAGGCTGAGCACCAGGCACACGACAGGCCCAGCGAGGAAGGTCCACCGCATGCTCCGCCTTCCGCTCCCTCCGACGAAGAGAGAAGGCCAACCGCCCGGGCCCGCGAAAGGCTCGGCCGCACCCCTGGGCAGGTCTCCTGGCTGACGGGCTCTGGCGACTGGCGCACGCTGCGTCATGCCAGAAGAGGACTTCCGCCTTCCCCCGGAGCGGCGCTCAGCCGCGGATGGAGTGGCGACAAACCGAAGCCCCCGGCCCTGACCTCAGGGCTGCCCGTTCACAGTGGCGGGACCGCGCCGGACTCTCACCGGCTTCCCTCTTGAAAGCCCGACATGGGCACCCAAGGGCGCGCCCTTTGTAGGAGGTCACCTCCGGCGGGTCAAGCTCACCGGGGGCGTCAGCGAGGACACGCGCACGGACTGCTCGAAGGCATACGTCTGGAGGAACAGGAGCTCCACGTTCCCCAGCGTGAGCCGGGAGCGGCACAGCAGTGGCGCGGGCCGGCCCGGCAGGATGAGCACCCCATCCTGGTACGTCCCCCGCTCGCTCTCCAGGTCCGTCACGCACCACAGCCCGGTGTGCGGCTCACGACGAAGGCGCGCATGCAGGCGGGACACCGTGGGCTCGGCGAGGACGATGTCGCACTCGGCGCCGCTGCCCACCGTCACCTCGGCGTCCGCCGTGCGGAACCGTGGGCGCACCTCCAGCACCACGGGCGCCATGGCGCAGGGCGTCGATGCCCTCTCCAATGACCGGGGCGTCCCACCGCGCGGCTGCGTGGAAGCGGGCTCCCACAGCAACACGGGCCAGCTCCCATCATGGGCCCGCGCATCGCGAGGAGCTGGCTGGAACACGCGCACCTTCCTGTTCACCGGCTGGACGCGCGCAACATGGACACGAGACTCCGGCGGCGCCAGTTCCTGGAGCCTCAGTACGTGCGATTCACCGGCGAGTCCCACCGCGTGGGATGTCCACCCACGCCTGCCACCAGGCGACTACGGAACGTCCTGCGTCCCTGAGTCCTCGCAAGCCACGCCCGAGCCGGCATCCGGCTCGACCTCCGCGCAATCCGGAAGCGCCAGCTCCAGGCCCTCCTCACCAAGGAGCAAGGCCTCATCGTCATCGGTGGAGAAGGTGCCCGTCCCACCGTCCGCGACACGCAGCCGCGCGATGGGGTCCTCCACGGCGCAGCCTCCGCTCCAGGCCAGCAGTGCCAGGACGAGCAGGTGCCGGAACGTCCCGCGAGGCGCGTGCGATGCGAAGTCAGTGCGGTTCATCGGGCGGCCACCTTTCACGGGAAGACCATCATCGCGACGCTCAGTCGCGGCCGGACGGCCCAGCCCTCATAGAGCGGTTCGAACCCCTGCGCGCTCTGGAAGCCGATGAGGGGACGGCCGAAGACGACGTCCATCGCCAGCGAGCCCTCCACGGCGAAGTACTTCGAGAAACGCCAGCGCAGGGAGGTATCCGGCCCCGTGAGGAGCGCGGGGACAAAGCGGGGGCCAGCGGTGTCCAGTCCGCCCACGCGGGCAAAAGCGGTCCGGCCGAAGAGGAGGAAGCCCGCCCCCGCGCCCACGCTCCAACGCCACTCACCCGAGCGGAGCACGGGCGTATCCAGCCAGAAGCCGAAGACGTACTGCTCCAGCTTCACCTCGGTGCGGGTCTCCACCATGCTCGACGGGAGGCCCGCCAGGAACTGGAAGCGGAAGCGCAGCCGGGGAAACTCCCAGCCGGCCCCGAGCAACCATCCCTGGTAACCCGTTGAGGCATAGCCGTCGAGTGAGGCGAGGCCGCCCGCCAGGAGCTGCCACTGCACGGATGAGGACTCCGGGGCCACCGGCGCAGCTTCCGCCCGGGGAACATCCGCCGCGTCCGCCGCCAGCGAAGCGGAACTCGCTAGTAGCCCTCCCAAAACGCCGAGTCGCAGCAAGACGTTGCCCGATGCCATGCGGGCAACGCTACCGTCCTGGCAACGGGGGACGGAAGCCCCCCGCCCGGCCACTCAACGGTTCGTTGCGCGCGGAAAGTGCCGAGCGGCCAGCTCCCCGCGCCAACCGGCCCGTGTCACGGCAGCCGGTGGAACAGCGGCAGGTTCGCGGGGGCGGGATACACCGCGACGCCATGCGTGGCCCCGAGGTCGGGACTGGAGATGACGACGTCGGGCGTGGGCGCGCCAGAGATGCTGAGCTGGCTCGGGCTCAGCCGGGAAATCCTCCCGGAGTTGTAGGCCATCCAGAGCCCACCGCCTTCGTCGAAGGCGAGTTCCTTGGGACCGCCCGCGTCAATCTGGATACCCGGGACGACGCTCACCGCGCCGGAGCCGTCCTGGTCTTCGGGCGTGAGCCGCACGACGACGCCGCTCGCGCCATAGGAAACCCACAGGTTTCGCTCCCCATCGAAGGCGAGCCCCGCGGGGCCCGCGAAGCTCCTGCCCGGAGCGGCTTCCATCACGTCGATGCTCGTGACGGGCGTCACCGCGCCGGACGCCTGGAGGCTCGATGCGGCCACCTTGAGGACGCGAGAGGCCCCGGCCGTCACGTCTCCCACCCAGAGGTTGCCCATGGCGTCGAACGCGAGCGTGGAGGGGTCTCCCAGCCCGCTCAGCACGACCTGCGGCGCCGGAGCGGTGCCGGAGACAAGCTGGGCCGCGCCAAACCGGATGACGGTGTTGCTGAACCCGATGGAGGTCCACAGGTCGCCAGCGGCATCGAATGCAATAGCGATGGGACCCGGGCTCCCGGCGCTCAACACGCCGCCGCTCATGATGATGTCGGGGCTCTTGACGCCAGAGGCGCCCAGGTCGCCGGCGGGGTAGCGCCGCAGCTCCCCCGACCCTAGCGCGACCCAGAGGTTGCCACGCTTGTCGAACGCGAGCCCCGAAGCGCGGGGAATGCCCGGGCTCGAACCGAGCCGGACGGAGGCCGACGGCCCGCCCGTGACCTCCAGGTCCGCGGCGGCGAAGGCCTCCACCTCGGCCGCCCCGTTGCTGGTGGACAGCCACAGCCGCTGGCTGCTGGGGATGAGCGCGTATTGGATGGCCGCCTCAGCCGCTTCCCCATCCAAGACGCATACCTGACGGGCCGGCGCGTCATAGGCGGCGCGAACCCGGCCGCCGCTCCCCGCCACCGGCTCGGGGGAGAGCGTCCACATGCCCGCCGCGAGCCCCGCCAGCCGGCCGCCCGCGCGCACCTCCCGGGACTCACTGCCCCGGCGGATGATGACGTGAGGGTTGGCGGAGGCCGGCAGTCCCTCGATGGCCAACTCCAACGTCCCCGTGCCCGTCTCGGGACACCCGCCCGGGTCCGGGTCCGAGGCATCGCCACACCCCACTGAAGTCACGACGGCCAGGACGAAGAGAATGGTTCCGCGTCTCACAGGGTCCCCCTTTCGAGCGCACGCTGCGCTCACTCGATGAGCACGGAGATACAACCGAGCGCACGTGGGGGGTGTCAACCGAGGCAGGCCCGAAAGGTGCCCGCTTCGGCCGAACGAAGCCAGCTCCACCTGCACGCCAGTCCGCGCGTGAATATCGATTCCAGTGCGATGCGGATGCAGATTGGAAAGAGCTGCTCGCCCGATTGCGAAGTCGCCGCCCGGGAGGCGAGCGCGGAGGCGCTGCGAGGCGCGGACGCGCCCACCTTCGCCTTGGTCCTCTGCACGGACCAATATGACGCGGATGACCTGGCGTCGGCGCTCCGGCGGGAGCTCCGGGACATTCCCTGGGCCGGATGCTGCGCGGCGGGTGTCTTCGCGGGAACCGAGCTGCTGCTCCAAGGACTGGTGGTCGCGCTGTTCCGCGGGATGGACTTGCAGGTCGGGACGGGAATGGGTGGGCCCGTGAGCAAGGACCCCCGAGCGGCCGGACGCGACGCGGTGGCGCGGGCCATCGAGAAGCTGCCTCCCATGCCGCCGGGACGCCGCCGTGCGCTGCTCGTCTTCCCGGACGCGCTGAGCGGGAATCCAACGGAAGTCGTGCGCGGGGCGCAGCAGGAGGCGGGAGCGGGCGTCGTCTGGGCGGGGGGCGGAGCGGGAGGCAACCTCCGGAGCGCCTCGACGCCCCAGTTCATGGGTGGGCAGGCACACCGGGACCGGGCGGTGGTGATTGCATTTGATGCCCAGGCGCCGATAGGCGTCGGGATTCAGCACGGCTGGTCTCCATACGGCCCACCGACCCAGGTCACGAAGGCCCACGGCGCGACCGCCGTCGAGCTCGATTACGAGAGCGCGTTCGAGGTCTACCAGCGCACGGCCGCGAGCCGCGGAGACGCGCTGGACGCGCAGGGCTTCGCCCGCTTCGCGATGACCCACCCGCTGGGGATTCCCCAGGCCAATGGAGAGTTCGTGATTCGCGAACTAATCTCCATCGGACCCGACGGCTCGGTCCGATGCGTCGCCGAGATACCTGATGGCTCGTTGGTCCGAGTGATGGAGGGAGCTCGCGCGGACCTGTTGGACGCGGCCGCGGGTGCGGCCACCCTGGCTCGGAAAGGAACCCCTGGCGCGCTGGGCGGCGCGGTCGTGTTCGATTGTTTCTCGCGCTACCCCATCCTGGGCGAGGAAATCCGGGACGAGCTCTCACGCGTCCAGGAGGCGCTCGGGGAGGCCACGCCGCTCGTGGGCTGTCTGACCCTTGGCGAGGTGGGGGCCCTGGGAGGTGGAGTTCCGCAGTTCCACAACAAGACGGTGGTGGTGCTCGCCCTTCCAGGGTGAGGGGACGAGGTCGGACATGGCGGACCCCTGCGAGGACGAGGACCGGAAGCTCACCGAGGAGCGACTCGCGCTGCTGAGCGTGCTCCAGGAGCTCACCGTCGCGGCGCTCGACCTCTTCGACCCGAGCAAGCCCGCGGACGCCTTCATGGACCGTGTCGCGGAGCGGCTGGGGTGCATGGTCGCGCTCTGGGTCCAGGTGAACGCGCGGGGGCAGGTCATCCTTCAGGGCGCAAGTGGACTCTCCGCTGCGTCCCGCCAGCTTCCGATTCCCGCCCGCTCCGAGCCCGGAGGGAAGCCAGGGCCCGCCGAGGTGAACCTGCCCTTTCCGGAGCTGGAATCGCCGGGGCTCGTGCGCTGGTCCATTCCAATCATCGGGGCGGACGCGGCGCACGGCGCCAGCGCGCTGCTGCTGTACTTCGACCGCGAGCCGCACCTGCCGCGACAGTACCGGGGCATGGTGGAGCGCCTCGGCGGCGTGCTCCGCACCGCGCTCATGCACCGGCAGCTCTTCACCCGCATCCTGGATAGCGAGCGCGCGCTCCACCAGCAGAAGACGCTGCTGGAGTCCCTGAGCGAAGCCTCCGACGAGGGCATCCTCATCTCCACCCAGGAAGGAAGGACGCTCACGCACAACCGCCGCCTCGTGCAGATGTGGGGGCTGGAGGAGGAGCTCCTGTCCGCATCCTACGAGGCGTGGGGCCGTGCGGCGGCGGAGCTCGTGGAGGAACCTGCCCGGTTCACGGCGCGCGCATCCTTCTTCATCGAGCACCGCGACGCGTCGGGGCACGACGAGCTTCGGCTCAAGGATGGGCGGATATTCGAGCGGTACGACGCCCCGGTGGTGAGTGCTGACGGCGTCTACTATGGGCGGGCCGTCTACTTCCGGGACGTCACCGCTCGACGGCGCACGGAGCGGGACCTCCAGCACGAGCGGGACTTCAGCTCGGCGGTCCTGGATACAGCCCGCGCGTTGTTCATCGTCCTGGATGCGGAGGGCCGGATCGTCCGCTTCAACCGTGCATGCCAGGAGATGACTGGCTACTCCTTCGAGGAGCTTCGCGGCGCGCGGTTCTGGAAGCAGCTCCAGGCCCCGGAAGAAGTGGCGCGGGTCGAGCGGGACTTCGCCCAGCTCTCCGCAGGCCAGGGGCACGAGCAGTACGAGAGCTGCTGGCTCACGCGAGCGGGAGAGCGCCGCCTCATCGCATGGTCCAGCAACATCCTCCGCAGCCCGACGGGAGCGGTCGAGTACATCATCGGTACGGGCATCGACATCACCGAGCAACGCCGGGCCGAGCGGGAGCGAGACCAGACCTTTCTGCGTGAGCAGCAAGCGCGGACCCGCGCCGAGGAGCAGGAAGGAAGGTCCGCGTTCCTGGCGGAAGCCTCGGGACTGCTCGCGGGCTCGCTCGCCCCCGAGGACGCGCTGCGAAACGTGGCGGCGCTGACCGTCCAGCGCTTCGCGGACTGGTGCGCGGTCGACCTGCTGGACAACGACCATTCCCCCCAGCGAATCGCGGTGGCCCAATCCCAGACACTGCGGGCCATGTGGCCCGCGAAGGACGCCGACGCGCCACCGGACCTCAATGCCACGCATGGCCCTGGGCGGGTGCTCCGCCGCGGCGAGCCGGAGTTCTGTCTGGAGGGTTGCGGCTCCGCTGCCCTCGAGTGCGGCTTCCTCGAGTTCCAGTCCTGGCTGTCGGTGCCGCTGCTCGCGCGTGGCCGGACGCTCGGCGCGCTCACCCTCGCCCGGATGGACGATGAGAGCCGCTATGGCCTTGCCGAGCTCACCGTCGCGCAGGAGCTGGCCCGCCGCGCGGCCATGGCCGTAGACAACGCCCGACTCTATCGGGAAGCCCAGCAGGCCATTGGCCTTCGTGATGAGTTCCTCTCCGTTGCCTCTCACGAGCTGAAGACCCCGGTCACCTCCCTCCAGTTGTCCGTGCAGGGCTTGCTGCGCCGCGCCCGGTCTGGAGCGCTCCGCACCGCGTCGGCGGAGACCGTGACCCAATCGGTCGAAGGCATTGAACGCCAGGCGATGCGGATGGCGAAGCTCGTCAACACGCTGCTCGATGTCTCGCGCATCCATGCCGGGCGGCTCGAACTCGAGCTGGAGGAAGTGGACCTCGCCGCGCTGGTCCGAGACATCGCGGCACGCTTCGCACCCGAGCTGGCCCTCTCCGGCGCCACGCTCCGGGTTCATGCCGACACGCCGATGCCAGGAATCTGGGACCGGTCGCGGCTCGATCAGATTGTCACCAACCTGCTCTCGAATGCGATCAAGTATGGCGAGGGCAAGCCCATCGAAATCCAGGTCGGCGGAGACGCCAGGACCGCCCTCCTGGAAGTGAGGGACCAGGGAATCGGCATCCCGGAGGAACAACAGGCGTTGATCTTCCGGGCCTTCGAGCGGGCGGTGTCATCGCGCCACTACGGAGGGCTGGGCTTGGGCCTCCACATCGTCAGTCAGCTCGTCGAAAGGCTGGGAGGGGCGGTCCGGGTCCAGAGCGAGGCGGGACGCGGCGCCACCTTCACGGTCGCGCTTCCACGCAGCGGCCCCGCCGCGCCGCGGCCGGCTCCGGCGGACATGCACCTGGACGCGAACCCTGCCTGAGTGCGCGCTCGCGCCCTCCCGTGCCTGGCGCCGCGCTCTCGTCCGCTGAGAAGCCACTGGCGCGTCGCTGTCCGTCCTCGCCGCTGGACGGTTCTCACATCCGCGCACGGTGTGCGGAGAGCGCCCCGAGGAGAACACCGCTGGCACGCCGGCTGCTCAAGCGCTCCCCGACCTCAGGCGGTCAAGCCGACGAGGCAGCCGCGCCGTGGTGGCGCGATGCGGAGTGTGGAGGTGGATGATGCTGACGGCGGGTAAGCGACTGGCGGTCTTCTCCATTCGCGAGGGCAAGGGCGGGAGCATCTGGGTGCGGGCGGGGAGCGCCTTCGTGAACAAGGACGGCTCGCTCAACGTGTTGCTGGACGTGCTGCCGCTGGACGGGAAGCTGCACGTCCGCGAGGCGGCGGAGAAGCGCGACACGGCGGGAATGAGCGGCGGCCGCTACGCGGGCGAGCTGGGGCTGGACGCGGCGCCGGTGGGTGGCCACTCGTGAGGGCGCTGTGCGCGGTGATGGTGGGCCTGCTCTTGTGCGGGCCCGGGGTGGCGGAGGCGGCGAAGCTGCGCACGCAGCACACGGGGACGGTCAACCTCAACGAGGCCAGCGCGGCGGAGTTGGATTTGCTGCCGGGCGTCGGTGAGAAGGCGGCGCAGCGCATCATCGCGCACCGCCAGAAGCGGCCTTTCAAACGCGTGGAGGAACTGGTGCGCGTGAAGGGCTTCGGCAAGAAGAAGTTTCTCAAGCTCAAGGCGCACCTGGCGCTGAGCGGGCCCACGACGCTGCGAGTCGAACAGGTGCCCGCCCCTCCTGAGAGAAAGGAGGTGAGCGCGACGAACGACTGAGACTGAAAGCTCCGACAAATGGGGGGCCGCCGCCCGGGATTTCTCTCGTGGCCTGGTGCGGCGGCCCTGTCGTGGACGGGCCCATGAGGGGCAAACAGGGAAGCGCCCCTTGGGAGCGGTAGCCATCCTGGAGTGGATTGGTACCATCCGCCGCCATGAACCGACGCCTGACGAACCTGCTCACCGCGCTGCCTGTCACCGCCGCGCTGGTTGCTCCGCCCGTGCTCGCCTGCACCAGCATGCTGGTCTCCAAGGGAGCCACGGCGGATGGAGCCACCTTCATCACCTACGCCGCGGACGCGCACGAGCTGTACGGCGAGCTGTACTACACGCCCGCGCGCCGCCACGCGCCGGACGCCACGCGCGACATCATCGAGTGGGACACCGGCAAGTTCCTGGGCCGCATCCCCCAGCCCGCCGCGACGTATTCGGTGGTGGGCAACATGAACGAGCACCAGCTCTCCATCGGCGAGTCCACGTTCGGCGGACGCGAGGAGCTGGCGGGTCCCGCGGGCATCATCGACTACGGCTCGCTCATGTACATCGCGCTGGAGCGCGCGAAGACGGCGCGCGAGGCCATCCAGGTGATGACGACCCTGGTCGCCGAGCACGGCTATGCCTCCAGCGGTGAGTCGTTCTCCATCGCCGACCCGAAGGAGGCCTGGCTGCTGGAGATGATTGGCAAGGGCAAGGGCGAGAAAGGCGCGGTGTGGGTGGCCCGCAAGCTGCCCGACGGGTACCTCTCCGCGCACGCCAACCAGGCGCGCATCGGCACGTTCCCGCAGAACGAGAAGCAGACGACGTTCTACTCGCCGGATGTTATCTCCTTCGCCCGGGCGAAGGGCTGGTTCAAGGGCGCGGACAAGGACTTCAACTTCGCGGAGACGTACAACCCCATCGACTTCGGCGGGCAGCGGTTCTCCGAGGCGCGCGTGTGGAGCATCTTCCGGCGCGCGGCGCCGTCGATGAAGCTGGGCGCGGAGTACGCGGACGGCGCGGCGCCCCAGAAGCGGCTGCCGCTGTGGGTGAAGCCGGACAAGAAGCTGTCCGTGCAGGACACCATGGCGCTGATGCGGGACCACTTCACGGGCACGCCGCTGGACATGACGAAGGACGTGGGCGCGGGCCCCTACGCGGCGCCGTACCGCTGGCGGCCGATGACGTGGGAGGTGGACGGCAAGCAGTACGTCCATGAGCGCGCCATCTCCACGCAGCAGACGGGCTTCTCCTTCGTCGCGCAGATGCGGGACTGGCTGCCGGCGCCCATTGGCGGCGTGCTCTGGTTCGGCGTGGACGACACCTTCACCACCGTCTACACGCCCATGTACGCCGGCATCCGGCAGGTGCCGCGCAACTTCGCGCAGGGCGTGGCCAGCCGCGGAGAGTTCTCCTGGGACTCCTCCTTCTGGGTGTTCAACTGGGTGTCGAACCAGGCCTACGGGCGCTGGAGCGACATGGTGAATGACGTGCAGAAGGAGCAGGGCGCGCTGGAAGGCCAGTTCCTCGCGGACCAGGCCGACGTCGAGAAGCGCGCCCAGGAGCAGTTCAAGCGCAGCCCCGAGGAGGCGCGCCAGTACCTCACCGACTACTCGCTCCAGCAGGGTGAGAAGGTCCACACCCGCTGGCGCAAGCTCGGTGAGACGCTGCTCGTGAAGTACATCGACGGCAACGTGCGCGATGAGATGGGCAAGGTGAACCATCCCAAGTACCAGGAGGCCTGGTACCGGCGCATCGTCCAGGAGAATGGCAAGGCGCTGCAGATGCCCGCCAAGCCCGCGGAGCCCGCCGCCGCTCCGGCTCCCGCGCCCGCCCCTGCTCAGAAGCCGGCGCCCAAGCCCACCGTGGCCCCCGCGCCGTAACACCCCGTCCTGGAGCGGGGAGCCTTCTCCCCGCTCCACGGACGGCGCTGCGTCCCCTGCGCGTCAGCCCCAGGCATCCGTCATCAGGCTGATGATTCCTGCTCCACCCCCTCTGGACACAACATCGGCCACACCGGCGCCGAGAATGAGGAATAAGCGCACATCAACCTCCTGGCACTCACCAGGATGAGGGGGACAGAGCCATGGGTCGCATCACGAACAACACGACGAAGACGTCCAGCATCACGCCCACGCGGACGACTGGCACGCCGCCGCCTCCGCCTCCGCCGAAGACGTCCTCGGCGCCGTCGACGTCGACTGGCATTCCGACGCCGCCGGATGCCTTCGTGTCCGGCACGCCCACCAACACCGTCCGCACCCCGAGCCTCACGCCGCCGCTCCCGCCTCCCACGCTGGGCGGCGCGAAGGCGCCCGTCACCACCCCGCCGACGACCGTCCCCGTCGCGATCGGCCCCGCCGTCCTCCGGGATGACACGGTCATCGCGCCCTTCGTGTCCCAGGGCGTGCCCCGGGGCGCCATCAAGAACATCAGCGACGGCGGCTTCTCCGCGCTCCAGGGCCTGCAGCGGAACCAGGGCGACGCCAGCTCCGCCGACTTCGCCACCCTCAAGGCGGAAGTCGGCCCCAAGGCCGACCTCATCCGCGCGGTGTTCGCCCAGGGCGGGCCGCACGTGAAGGCGGGTGACGCGGAGCGCGTCAAACTGGCCAACGTATTCAATGAAGGCTTCACCGTGGACAACGCCACGGTGGAGAACTACCGCAAGCAGATGAGCGTGCTCACGGAGGGGAAGTTCGGGCCCTACGTGGAGATGGCGAACACCCACCTGACGCAGAACCAGAAGGACTACCCGAAGACGGCCACCAGCGTGGCGAACATCAACGGGCTCTCCGACGAGGGCAAGGTCTCCCTCTACAAATACACACAGGAGAAGTTCAAGCCGTACAACGGCCAGGTCCTCTTCCCCCTGGCAAAGAATGGCGCCGGCCCCACGTCTCAGGCGCTGCGCAACAACCTGGATGGCATTGCAGTCACCCGCGCGGCCCTCAACGAGCTGCCGAAGTTCCAGGGCACCGTGTTCCGCGGCGACAGCAAGAAGTACTACGACGCCTACACGAAGGACGCCGTCATCACCCGGGATGCATTCACCAGCACGGCGAAGAACCCGGACGCGAAGTTCGATGGCGACGCCATCCTCGAAATCCGGACCAAGACGGGCCGCGACATCCAGGGCGCCTCACTCAAGCCGGGTGAGGAGGAGGTGCTCATCCCGCCCGGTGCCACCTTCAAGGTCCTGGACCGGGACGACACGGGCTCCATCCTCCGGCTCACGCTCGAGGAGCTCTGAGCGCCCGCCCGCCCGGTATCCGGCCCTCATGGCGGGGGGATGGCTCACGGCGGCCCTCCCCACCGGGTCCGCTGGGGCTCATGTCGCCGCCCGGGGCCTGCCTGAGCCTTCGAAAAGCCTCCGGCTTGACGTCCGGCTTGCGAGCGGTCAACAGCCAACGGTTTTTCAGCAGCAGGTCGGACGGCGACGCGATAGACCTGCTGCGACTCAAACCATTGGCTTGAGACACGGAGGCAGCAGGTGACAGCAGAAGAATCCCCGAAGGGACCGGCAGAAGATCCGCTGGGACCCCACGAAGGCGAGCGGACCTACAAAGGGCCGCCCCTTGGTGAAGTGCTCGAATTCATGCGACTGCTCTGGGCCGTGGACCACGGGCTCCAGTCCACGTCGAAGCGCATGGAGTCCACGCTGGGACTCACGGGTCCACAGCGCCTGGTCATCCGCCTGGTGGGGCGCTTCCCCGACATCACCGCGGGCATGCTCGCGCAGATCCTCCACGTCCATCCCAGCACCCTGACGGGCGTGCTCAAGCGCCTGGAGAAGCGGGGCCTGCTGGAGCGCAAGTCCGACCCGCTCGACGGGCGCAAGGCGCTGTTCTCCCTGACGGACGAGGGGCGCTCGCTCGACATCCCCTCCGAGGGCACGGTGGAGTCGTCGGTGCAGCGCGTGCTGTCGCGCCTTTCGCGGTCTAATATCGTCGCGACGCAGGAAGTACTCACCGCGCTGGCCCAGGAGCTGGGCGGCGTCCCCATGCATGAAGTCGAGTACGACGAGGCGGGCGCCCGCAAGCAAGTCGTCCGATGAGCCGGCGGCCCGCCCGCTCCCTTGCCGCTGCTGGGGAAGCGTGTGGTGGGCTTCGTAGGAAGGGCGAGCCCGGTGGACCGCGTCACCTCCCGGACCCTCGCCCTTGTGTCTCCTTCCAGCGCCAGACACCTGGAGCCCTTCGAATGGGCTCCTGGGTCGTTATGCTTCGCAAGAAGGGGCCGGCTGCTAGAAAATCGGGAAATAGGCAGCCCCACCAGGGGTTGCCTCGTCACTGAGCGGACAGGACAGCGTGAACCTCGACACACCGCAGACACCAGGCCCCGAGCTCCCGCCTCCGTCCCC
>NZ_JAAEAH010000093.1 GCF_010998615.1 Myxococcus sp. CA023
GCCCCACAACGTCCCCCAGCCCCCGCCCACGGAGCCCGGGTTTCAGTGGATGTCCATCCCCTTGGAGAACCCGCACCGGGACACCCTCATCAAGGACCTGGCGGTGGATGCCCGTCAGCCGTGGGCCCGCGAGCACCTGCGCACGCTGGTGTCGCTGTACGCGAAGCGGCCCTACTTCGCTTCGCAGGTATTGCCCCGGCTGGAGCCCTTCTATGACGCGGCGGCGCGCGAGTCGGGTCCCGGTTCGCTGCTGCGGGTGCTGCTGGCGAGCATGGCGCTCTTCAACGAGCCGCTGGGCCTGACGCCGAACCTGGTCCTGGCCTCCACCTTGGACAAACAGGGCGAGGACAAGTCGGCCCGGTTGGTGGCGTACTGCCGGCAGTTGGGCGCGCACACGTACTACTCGGGGTTGGGCTCGTCCCTGTACCTCCAGGTGGGCCTGTTCCGGGACGTGGACGTGCGCGTGCTGTGGCAGCGCTTCCGCCATCCCGAATACGCACAGGGCCGCCCGGGCCGCTTCGTCCACGGCATGTCGTTGGTGGACGTGCTGGCCAACGTGCAGTTGGACGAGGTGCGCCAGTGGCTGGAGCCTTCGCCCTGGGGACCGTTCGCGCCCCGACCCCCGGGCGAATGAGGGTGCCTCAGCCCGCGGAGGCGGACGTCCCCGCAGGCTTGTCCTTGTCGAAGCGCACGAAGTAGCCGCGCACGGCGGAGTCCAGGAGCTCGGTCGTCAGGCGCGGCTCCTGGCCCTGGTAGTGCGCCATGTCGATGACCTGATCCAACAAGTCACGCGGCTGGCAGGCGGCGAACGGACGGCCCACGGGGCGGTAGTGCGCGTCGATGAGGTAGTCCACCGCCGCCGCGTTGTAGGGCACGCCGCGCTTGCGGCACATGACCTGGAAGATGTCGTGGAACTGCTCCTCGTCCGGGCGCTGCACCTCCAGCTTGTAGCGGACGCGGCGCAAGAAGGCGTCGTCCACGAGGTCGCTGGGGTCCAGGTTGGTGGAGAAGGCGGCGAACACGTCGAAGGGCACCTGCAGCTTCTTGCCGGTGTGCAGGGTGAGCATGTCGATGTCGCTCTCCAGCGGGACGATCCACCGGTTGAGCAGGTCCTTGGGGGACACCTTCTGCCGGCCGAAGTCGTCGATGAGGAGCATGCCGTTGCTCGCCTTCATCTGGAACGGCGCCTCGTAGTACTTCACCTCCGGCGAGTACACGAGGTCCAGCATCTCCAGCGTCAGCTCACCGCCCACGACGACGAGCGGGCGCCGACAGCGCACCCAGCGCCGATCATACGGCGGCGCGCCGGGCTCGTCCTCCACCACCTTGTGGAGGTTGGCGTCGAAGATGCGCACCACGAAGTCGTCGATGAGGATGGCGTGGGGGATGAAGATGTCCCCGTCGAAGCAGTTCACCATGCCCTGGCAGATGGCCGTCTTGCCGTTGCCCGGGGGCCCGTAGAAGAAGATGGCGCGGCCGGAGTTCATCGCCGGACCGATGCCGTCGAAGATGTAGTCCTTGATGATGAGGTCGCCGAACTTGTCCTGCATGCGCGCGCGGGTGATGCGGTTGCCGCGCACGGTCTGCTTCTTCACGGCGGCCGCCCACTCCAGGAAGGGCACGGGCGCGGGGCCGTTGTAGCGGTTGCGGTCGAGCACCTGCCGCAGCACGTCCGTCACGAACGTGGTGAGCTGGTAGATCATCGTCGACTTGCCCACGCCCGAGCCGCCACCGCCGCGGATGTCGACGTACTTCTGGCGGCGCAAGCCTTCGATGACGTCGTCCACCAGCGCGGAGGGCAGTTGGAGGCGCGCGGCGATATCCATGCCGCGCATCTCACCGGCGAAGAAGAGCGCCTTGAGGACCAGCTCTTCCACGAAGGTGGTGTTGAGGCCCGTCTCGCCCAGGGTGCGCGGCTGGGCGGGCCAGAAACGGTCGCCCTGGCTGGCACCGCCCTCCTCTCCCGGCCGCCGGGGCGCCCGGCGATCTGGGCCGTTGTACTGCGCGCTGGCGGCGGTGCCGCGCCGGTCCGGGCCCGAGTACTGGGACGGCCCGGGCCCGCGTCGCTCACGGGGTTCCGGCGGGGCGACGATGACGGAAGGCAACGTGGCCGGTGCCTGCGGAGGTCCCCGGCGATCAGGCGGTGAAGACGAGGCGCGGCGCTCGGTGGGGAAGTCGGGCTCGTCCGGCTCCGGCGGCAGCGCGGGCCGTGAGCCAGTGACGGCGCCCGGGGGACGCGGCGGGAGCGCGGCGGTCACCCCCGTGACACCGACGCGCGGGCGCGGAGGCCCCGACAGCACCGGCGTGGGCGCCGCGGGCGGCACCACGGCCGTTTCCACGGGGGTGACGCTGCGGCTGGACTCGTCGCTCGACGAGCCGGAGTCCGGGGATGGCGGTCGCCTGAACAGGGACATGCGGTGCTCGCTCCAGGGTGTTCGCGCCGGAGCCTACCGCATCGGTCCGGTTTGGACGAAACGGAGTTGCAGAACAAACAGAAAAGCACTGAACCCAAGTGCTCCTGACAGCCTCCTCGTCGATAGTGCGCGCGCCTCCGCCCGCATGCGCGGCGCGCGAAGCCCACACCCATCATCCGCATTGGAGCTCTTCGTGAAGCGACTCCTGTCCGTGCTCACCCTGCCCCTGCTGCTGATTGGAACCTCCGCGGCGGCGCAGACGACGCCCACCCTCACGTTCCACGGCAACTGGACCATCCACCAGTCGGAGGTGCTGACCGAGGGGGGCCAGGTGCAGGTCGTCTACAACACCGCGCGCCTGCCGCAGTGCCGCGTCAACAACCCTGACGGCAGCCCCGCGTGGAGCATCACCGGCCACTACCGCATCAACGGCTCCGCGCCGGCCAGCTTCGATGTGGCGGGCGCGCCCGTCACCGGCAATGGACCGACGCTGGACTTGCAGGAGCAGGGCCTGCTGGAGCTGTGGTTCCTCGTGTCCAGCCCGGGCTGCGAGCACTACGACTCCAACTACGGCGGCAACTTCCAGTTCAACGTCCTGGAGGGCAGCGCCACGCCCACGGCGACGCTCGTGTTCCAGCAGGGCTGGGTGGAGCACGTGGTGGGCACGCCCCGCCAGGGCCAGCCCTTCATCGTGGACTACGACATCGCGCGCCTGCCCGAATGCCGCCTGCTCTACAACGGCGCGCCCACCTGGGACGTGGGCGTGCGCTGGCGCTTCGACAACGGGGTGATGGGCGAGAAGAGCGTCACCACCACCAGCGGCTATACGCGCACGGGAACCCCCGTCACCCTCATCCCGCCCGCCGGGGCCACCTCCGTGCAGCTCTGGTTCGAGAACTGGGACCGCGGCTCCTGCCGCCGCTGGGACTCCGACTACGGGGCCAACTACACGTTCACCCTGCAGCCGTAGGCCGCCAGGCGGAATCCCCCACGTTCCGGCCCGAATGACCTCGCACCGCGAGACGCGCCCGGACCGGAAGGTGGGTGCTACCCTTGGCGCATGAGTTTCTTCCAGGAACCGCCGAGGCTGGGCAATCAGTACGACGACGATACGCTGCTCCAGAGCTACCTGGCACGCACCCTCCCCGAGGACCTGCGGCGCGCGTTGACGGATGAGTTCCGCGAGCTGGGAGAGTTGGGCGGGGATTACTTCTACCGCTTCCAGCTCCGCGACCGGCTGAACGAGCCGGAGCTGACCCAGTGGGATGCGTGGGGCCACCGCGTCGACCACATCGAGGTGTCGCCGCTGTGGAAGGAAGCCGAGGCCCTGGCCGCGCGGCGCGGACTGGTGGCCACGGCCTACGAGCAGAAGAACGCCGGGCTCAGCCGCGTCCACCAGTTCATCCTCAACTACCTCGTGCAGGCGTCGCTGGACGTGTACTCGTGCCCGCTGGCGATGACGGACGGCGCGGCGCGCTCGTTGCTCACGCTGGGCAACACGGCGCTCATCGACCGCGCCCTGCCCCACCTGACGTCCCGGGACCCGGCCACGGCGTGGACGTCCGGTCAGTGGATGACGGAGCGCACCGGCGGCTCGGACGTGGGCCTCACGCAGACGGTGGCCCGGCAGACCCCGGAGGGCTGGCGGCTGTCTGGAACGAAGTGGTTCACCTCCGCGACGACGGCGCAGATGGCGCTCACGCTGGCGCGGCCGGAAGGCAACGGCCCCGGCGGCAAGGGCCTGGCCCTGTTCTACGTGGAGACACGGGACGCGGCCGGAAGACTCAATGGCATCCAGATCAACCGGCTCAAAGACAAACTGGGAACGCGCAAGGTGCCCACGGCGGAGCTGACCTTGGATGGCACGCTGGCCATTCCCGTGGCGGGGCTGACGGATGGCATCCGGAACATGGCGTGGATGCTGAATGTGACACGCACCTGGAACGCGGTGGGCTCCGCATGGGGCATGCGCCGGGCGCTGGCCCTGGCCCGGGACTACGCCCAGCGGCGGGTGCAGTTCGGCGCGAAGCTGGCGGACAAGCCGCTGCACATGGACACCCTGGCGGGGCTGGAGGCGGAGTTTCAGGCGGGGTTCCTGCTGGCCTTCCGCGCCGTGGAGCTGCTGGGCCGCATGGAGGCGAAGGTGGCCACCGAGCAGGAACTGCTCCTGCAGCGGCTGGTGACGCCCCTGGCGAAGCTGACCACCGGCCGGCAGGTGGTGCACGTCACCTCCGAAGTCACGGAGTCCTTCGGCGGCGCGGGCTACGTGGAAGACACGGGCATTCCGCGGCTCCAGGCCGACGCCCAGGTGCTGTCCATCTGGGAAGGCACCACGAACGTCCTCTCCCTGGACACCCTGCGCGCCCTGGCGAAGGAAGGCGCGTTGGAGGCGTTCTTCCACGAGGTGGAGGGCCGTCTGGGCCAGACCCGGGACGCGGGCCTGCGCCCCTGTGTCGACGCGGCCCAGGGCGCGCTGGAGCACGCGCGGGCCTGGGTGGCCGGTGCCATGGAGGACCCCGCCACCCTGGAGGCCGGCGCCCGGCGCTTCTCGCTGACGCTGGGACGGACGCTGGAGCTGGCCTTGCTCTGCGCCCATGCGCAGTGGTGCCTGGACCATGGCCATGGCCCCCGGAGCAAGGCGGCGGCACGGCGCTTCGCCTCGCACGGCGTGGACCTCATCCAACCGGCCGCGAGCCTGGAGGATGTCCGGCTATTGACCTGATGTGCCGCATCTGGCGTCAGCCCGAGACGACACGACACATCAAAAAAGCCTCAATCACTTACACGCAATCCCTATCCCAGGGGCCGCCCTGCCCCTCCCTCCGGGGCAGGCGCCCTTGAAGGCATACGGATATCGGTTCGCAGACGGCGCCCCTCCCCTCAATCTGAGCCCGCACATCACCTGCCCACTCCCAAACGCGGCGCATGTGTAACACATCACGCTTCAACGGGAGACCTGACCGGCCAAAGACATACTCGCGAAGAAGCAGAAAAAACCAGCTGCGAAATGCATCCACCATCTCGAATCATGTTCACCATGCACACGATGCAATGGCGAAGCCTGGACGAGATGATGGGGGGGCTCAGACCACCAGAGAACTGCTGCCTCGAGCAGCTATCGCGGGACTCCGTCGCTCAGGTCACGGCGCTCCTGGGGAAGTGGTACCCGGACATCCGGGTCGGCACGGAGAGCCGGCACCTGGAGCCCTCTTTCTATGAGCAGTATGTCTGTATCCAGGGCGAGTCTCCGGATCGGCCGGTGTATGCGATTCTGGGAAAGGATCGGGACACCCAGGAAGTCATCGGGCTGCTGACGCTGGAGAAGAACGCTCGCGGCCTGCAGCTATCTGCCGCGATGGGGGCCGTTGAACCCTCTCAGCGAGGCCTGGGCCTGGGCCAGTTCGGTATCTCCCTGCTGGAGCAGGTGGGCCGCAACATCGGCGCCGAGGTCGTCCTCTATTACTCCACCCTGAAGATGGCCCGGGCGCAGCGCAACGCCGAGCACCGCGGCTTCAAGCTGGTGGGACTGGTGCCCGCGTTCGATGTGGACGCCATCGCGCCCAACACGGTGAAGCGCGTCTACGAGGCCATCTACGCGAAGGTGCTCGTCGGTCCGGAGAAAATCCAGCTCCCCGACTGGAATGCCCTCATCCCCACCACGCGCGCGCTGTACACGCATCTCTTTGGCCAGCACCCGGCCGCCGCCATCCTGGAGCACAGGAACGGCGTCTCCGTTCCTACCTCGGCACCGATGCCCATCTCCGCGCCCGAGGCCCGTCATGGTTGAGGTCCGCGCCTTCGAGGGCGGCGCAAAGGAAGCGTCCCAGTTCATCAACAGCGTCTGGCAGCGCACCTACGGCGCGAAGATGGGACTGACGGTCTGGGACGAGCGTTTCTTCGACTGGCTGCTCTTCAGCAATCCCCTGGCGGACCGGGACTATCTGCTGGGGGCGTATTCAAAGGGCAAGCTGGTGGGGGCCTTCCTGGCGGAGCCTGCGAAAATCCAGCTTGGTCAGCGGCAGGTGGATGGCACCTACGGGAGCTGGGTCAGCGTGGCGCCAGAGAGCCGGGGCCAGGGAATTGGCATCAAGCTGTCGGACACCATGCAGGCACGCCACCGCGAGCGTGGCGCTGCGCTCACCTTGAGCTGCGTGGCCGATGGCACCCTGGGCCAGGGCTTCTGGGGCCGGCGGAGCCACACGCGCTACCTCAACGACCTGGGCATGTGGCTGCACATCTTCAACACGAAGAAGGCGGTCCGTTGGTCGCTGAGCGCCGCCGAGCGCGCGTTCATCACCTTCACGCGTCCGCTCCACCACCGGGGCTTCCTGGCGGCGCGCACCGACGGCATCCGGGCCTACCAACCCCGGGACCTGCCGCAGTGCATGGCCCTGGTCCAGAAGATGATGCGGCCGGTGAACCTGGGCTACGCCTACACCTCGGAGCGCCTGGCCCACCAGCTCCAGTTCCGTGACATCCCGCGCACCTTCGTCCTGGAGCGAGACGGCGTCATCCAAGGCATGGTCAACTACTACACCCTCCAGATGACGGCCCGAGGCCTCCTGACGACGGGACTGGTGGACCTGCTCGCCTTCCAGGACGGGCTGCCCTTTTCGGAGCAACGGCGGCTGTTATGGGTGGCCATGCAGGACATGGTGGTCCAAGAGGTCGACTGCGCCGCGATGCTGCGCAGCCCGTGTACGCCCACGCACCTGATGCTGCGCTCCGGGTGGTTGCCATTCCCCGGGGGCTCCCGGGTGACGTGCCTGCTCACCACCCCCGACGTGGAACTGCCCGCCTCGCCCCGGGTGTTCATGCACCTGCGCTGACGCAGCGCGCGCGAAGCTGAAGCCCTGTGGTTCAGCGCAGCCAGGAGAAGGCGCGCTCGAGCGGGGCCACACCCTCATCGAGGTAGCAGCGGCCGTGCGCGAGGAGCACCCGACGAGGCTGCCATGCCATCATCTGCTGGTAGCAGGCGCGCGCCTGCGCGGTCCGGCCCCAGGTCGTCACCCGCACCTCGCGTGGCGTCTGCCCCGGCCACATCGTCCCGCCGAGAGTCAGCAGCCATCTCAGGCGAGGCCGGAGACGCTCGGGCTCCAACGCCATGACCAGGTCCGCGAGAATCAAGGTCGAGGACGCACCGTGGAAGAACACCACCTCTTCCACGAAGCGACTGCCCCGGAAGATGAGCTGGCCCAACTCCGTGGACCAGGCCGAGGGCGCGGCGTCGTCGAGGTCGGCATCGAATGGGACGTCAATCTGCTGGGAGCGCGCCCGCTCGCGAACGCCCGGAGACGCCCAGGCAGTCGCGTGCGGATAGCGTGCCTTCCAGGCCGGGATGCCCGCGTAGTGGAACCGGTTCGGAGAGACGAGATGTTCCACCGGGCCGAGTGCGTCGACCTGTTCGAACAACTCGGGCGTGGGTGCCGTGGGCGACCAGAGCCACAAGCCTCCCGTACCCAGGCGAACGATGACCATGCGCGTCGGGAACGGCAGGGAGACGGGGCCCACGCGCATCCTCGCCACCGGCCCGTCCACCCACCAGACGCCGTCCGCGACCGGCGTGAGGGTGGAAAGCGGCACATAGGGACGCACCCCATCGTTCCATTCGAGGTCGGCGGTCATCACCCAGGCAGCGTACCCCGCTGTCCATGCAATGACGCCACTCGACTGGACTTCACGTTCGTCACCTTGCCGGAGCGCTCCAGGACGCCTTCTCCCACCAGGAAGAGCGCGCCATGGATGTCCTTGCGGCACCGCTCGTACACGTCCGGAGGCACCACCAGGTTCGCGATGCCCGTTTCGTCCTCCAGGGAGATGAAGCAGAGCCCCTTGGCCGTGGGTGGACGCTGGCGGCAGATGAGCATGCCTCCCACCGCCACCCTCCGCCCGTGGGCCACCTTCTTCAGCCCCTCCGCCGTCACCGCGCCTTGCTGCTTCAGCACCGGGCGCAGCAGCTCCAGCGGGTGCTTCTCCAGCGACAGTCCCACCGTGTCGTAGTCCGCGCAGACCCGCTCCAGCACATCCATGGACGGCAGCTCCACCGCCGTTCCGTCCATGGCCATGCCGAAGAACAGGTCATCCGAGTCCAGCGGCCCCAGCGCCTGGAGTTCCCACAATGCCTGACGCCGGGAGCCACACAGCGACGACAGGGCGCCCGCCAAGGCCAACCGCGTCAGCTCGTGCCTGGGCGCCCGCGACCACCGCGCCAGGTCGCCCACGTCACGGAGGCCCTCGCGCTTCGCCGTCGCCACGCGCCGCCCCGCGGACTCGCCCAGGCCCTTCACCATCCGAAGCCCCAGCCGCAATGCGGCCCCGCCCTCCTCCAGCGTGCAGTCCCAGCTCGAGTGCCGCACGTCCACCGGCCGCACCACCACGCCATGCCGCTGCGCGTCCGCCACCAGCGTGTGCGGCGCATAGAAGCCCATGGGCTGCGAGTTCAACAGCGCCGCCGTGAAGGCCGCCGGGTAGTGGCACTTCAGCCAGCTGGACGCATACGCAATCAACGCGAAGCTCGCTGAATGACTCTCCGGGAAGCCGTAGTGCGCGAAGCCCCGGAAGTTGTCGAACCACTCCTCGGCTTGTTTGCGTGTGTACCCCCGCGACACGCAGCCCTCCACGAAGCGCCCCCGGTATTGCAGCAGCATGGATTCGGCGCGCTTGTGGCTCAGCACCCGCCGCAGTCCGTCCGCCTCGCCCGCGGTGAAGCCCGCCGCCACCATGGCCAGCTTCATCGCCTGTTCCTGGAAGAGCGGCACCCCCAGCGTCTTGCCGAGAATCTCCTTCACCGCCTCGCTCGGGTACTCCACCTGCTCCTGGCCGTTCCGCCGGCGCAGGAAGGGATGCACCATGTTGCCAACGATGGGCCCCGGGCGGATGAGCGCGATCTCCACCACCAGGTCGTAGAACGTCCTCGGTCGAAGCCTGGGCAGCATGTTCATCTGTGCTCGGCTCTCAATCTGGAACACGCCCACCGTGTCCGCCTCGCACAGCATGTCGTAGACCTTCGGGTCCTCGGCCGGCACCGTCGCCAGGGACAGCTCCCGCCCGTGGTGCTCGCGAATCAGCGCGAAGCACTTCGACAGCGCCGTCAGCATGCCCAGCGCCAGCAGATCCACCTTCAGCAGCCCCACCGCGTTGATGTCGTCCTTCTCCCACTGGATGACGGTGCGGCCCGGCATCGCCGCGTTCTCCACCGGCACCAGCTCCGTCAGCGGCTCGCGTGTCATCACGAAGCCGCCCACGTGGATGGACAGGTGCCGGGGAAAGCCCTCCAGTTCCATGGCCAACGCCAGCGTCTTCTGGACCCGGCCGTCCTCCGCGGACAGGCCCGCCTCGCGCAGCACGTCCGGCGTCACGTCGAAGCCGTTCGACGCGGACACCTTCGACAGCCGGTCCACCTGGTCCAACGACAGGCCCAGCGCCTTGCCCGTCTCACGCAGCGCCAGCCGGCCCCGGTAGCAGATGACCTCGCACACCATGCCCGCGTGCCGACGCCCGTGCTTCTCGTAGACGTACTGGAGGACCTCCTCGCGGCGCTCGTGCTCGAAGTCCACGTCGATGTCTGGCGGTTCCTTGCGCTCCATGCTCAGGAAGCGCTCGAACAACAAGCCCATCCGCACCGGGTCGATGGCGGTGATCTGCAGCGCGTAGCAGACCGCCGAGTTCGCCGCGCTCCCCCGCCCCTGGCAGAGAATCCCCCGAGCCCTGGCGAAGCGGACGATGTCCCACAGCGCCAGGAAGTAGCCGGCGAAGTCCAACGCGGCGATGAGCTTCAGCTCGTGTTCAATCTGCTTCACCACCGCCGGGGGCACACCTTCCGGATAGCGGAACCGCAGCCCTTCGTATGTCAGCACGCGCAGGTGCGCGTCCGCGGTGCGACCTTCGGGCAAGCCCTCTTCCGGGAAGCGGTAGTGCAAGTCATCCAATGAGGCGTGGCAGCGCGAGGCCAGCTCCGCCGCGCGCGCCAGGGCCTCCGGCCGGTCCGCGAACAGGCGCGCCATGTCCCGTGGGGACTTCAGCGTCCGCTCCGCGTTGGGCAACAGCCGCGTCCCCGCCCGGTCCACCGACGTCCCGTGGCGGATGGACACCAGCACGTCCTGCAGGGCCTGCCTCCGGCGATGGTGTGTGTGCACGTCGTTGTGCGCGACCAACGGCACGCCGAGCTCCAGCGCCAGCCGCTCCGCCCGGGCCTCGCGCTCCGCGTCTCCCGCGGACAGGGTTCGGCAGATGCCGACGTGGAAGCGCTCCGGGAAGGCCTCCGCCAGCGAGACGACCTGCTCGAAGGGCGCGGGCTCGGGAAGGAGCGCGAGCAGCCCCGCGGACCGGTCCGCCACCGCGCGCCACGGCAGCCCTGCCTCGCCCTTGGGGTGGGTCATCCGGCTCTGGGACACCAGGGCACACAGGTTCGAGTACCCCGTCCCATCCGCCGCGTACACCACCACTGGTGGGCCGTCCTCCAGCGTCAGCTCGGCGCCCAGGATGAGCCGCACCCCGTGCTCCTTCGCGGCCAGGTGCGCCTTCACCACGCCATACAGGCCATCCGCGTCCGTCAGCGCGAGCGCACCCAGCCCGAGCCTCGCGGCCGTGGCCACCAGCTCTTCCGGATGCGAGGCCCCCCGAAGGAACGAGAAGTTGGAGCGGCAGACCAGCTCGGCGTAGTCCACGCCCGGATCTAGACACCGAACAGGCGTTCAGGCGCTAGATTGGATCTTCGCGGTGCGGGCAAGCGACTTCATGGGTTGACGCGGATGAGGGCGATTCATGCGGGGTGGCGACTGCTGCTTACCGGACAGAGCGGGCGGCCCCCTCCTTCAGGGCACCCAACCAGGCCTGACAAACTCATCAGGCGCTGCCTTCGTCTTGTTACGAGATTCGTGAATGTCGCATCCGCGCAGCAAGTCCTGCACACCCGCGAGGCCGGGCAAACCTCAGGGAGTTAAGCGACCTGCGCTCCACCCAAAAGCCTGAGCCGTGATGTTTGAAGCTCGCGCCGCCGCCGTTTGACAGGATGCCGATCCGACTGACAAACATGTCTTCATGGACCTCACTCCCACCGCGTGGCAGCTCTGGCTGATCGCGGCGCTCCTTCTGGGAGCGCTGGAGCTCCAGCTCACCAGCTTCATGGTCCTCTGGCTCGCCGTGGGGGCGTTGGCATCCTCGGTCGGGGCGGCCCTGGGCCTGGGGCTCAACGGCCAGCTCTACCTGTTCACCGCCGTTTCCGTCGGCCTGTTCGCGGCCTCCCGCACCCTCTTCAAAAGCGTTTTCATGCGCGACGCAGCGCATTTGAAGACAGGTATCGAGGCCATGCTTGGCCAGGAGGCGGTGGTGGTGGAGTCTCTGGGAGACCCGCTCGGGGGCACGGTGCGCATCAATGGCGAGCTGTGGACGGCGCGCTCCCTGTCGGGCCCGGTGCTCGAGGGCGAACTCGTCACGGTGGAGCAGGTGGAAGGTCTCAAACTCTGGGTGCGCCGACCAACGGCGTCGTTGCCGGTTCCCTCGGGGGACCCGAGGAAGGAGTAGGCGGGGTGGAAATCGTAACGATTTTCGGCATCTTCGCGGTCATCCTGGTGGGCATCGCCGCCACCGGCATCCGCATCGTTCCGCAGGCCAAGGTCATGGTCGTGGAGCGGCTGGGCAAGTTCTACAAGACCGCCAGCAGCGGCCTCAATTACCTCGTCCCCTTCGTGGATGCTCCCCGCGCCATCGAGATGCGCACGGGCAACCGCTTCATGCGCAGCAACCTCGTGGACCTGCGCGAGCAGGTCATGGGCTTCGACACCGTCCAGGTCATCACCCACGACAACGTCAACATGGAGGTCGGCTCGGTCATCTACTACCAGATCGTCGAGCCCGCGAAGGCGCTCTACCAGGTGGAGAACCTCGCGCTCGCCATCGAGCAGCTCACGATGACGAACCTGCGCAACATCATGGGCGGGCTGACACTGGACCAGACGCTCACCAGCCGCGAGACGGTCAACACCAAGCTGCGCATCGTGCTGGACGAGGCCACCGAGAAGTGGGGCGTCAAGGTGACGCGCGTGGAGCTGCGCGAAATCGAGCCGCCCCAGGCCATCAAGGCCGCCATGGCCAAGCAGATGACCGCCGAGCGTGAGCGCCGCGCCGAGGTCACCAAGGCCGAGGGCGACAAGGCCGCCGCCATCCTCCAGGCCGAGGGCGAGAAGATCTCCCGCATCCTCCGCGCCGAGGCCGAACGTGACGCCGAGGTTGCCCGCGCCGAAGGCCACAAGCGCGCCACCATGCTGCAGGCGGAAGGCAAGGCCGAGGCCACCCGGCTCGTCTTCGAGGCCATCCACAACGGCCGCGCCACTCCCGAGGTGCTCGCGCTGCGCTACATGGAGACCCTCCAGGAGCTGGGTAAGGGCGACAACAAGATTTTCGTCCCCTACGAGGCCACCGCCACGCTGGGCGCCGTCGCCACCCTCAAGGAGGTCTTCGCCCAGACCGGGGATGCCGCCAGACCCGCCCCGGCGCCGGCCCGCTCCGCCGCGAGCCTGAGCGCCCAGGCCATTGCTAGGAACACGGCAATCCCCGAGCACGCCACCCTCCCCGGCAGCACGCCCGCCGTGGCCCCTCGGCGCCAGCGGCCCGCCCTGGACACGCAGGACGACTGACCAGACGTAGGCAGCCCCCGCGGGAGGAAGACGCCTCCCGCGGGACACTGAGCAGGGCTCGCGTTCGCGCATCCAGGACGACGGTCCATTGCGCCACCAGGGGCCGAGCAAACGGCGCGCCCTCCTGTCCACCGCACGCGCCGTCGCTTCGCGGGAACCTTCCATTTGTCCGGATGTCAGAGCCTCCGAACACACTCACTGGAGGGGAGCATGCTGAACATCTTCATCGCAGGAGGCTGGGGGATGTACCCCACGTTGCTCGCAGGAATCGCGCTCATCGCCACCTGCGTCCAGTACGCGCGCCGGCCCGCGCCGCGCTACGTGCCGCTGATGCTGTCGCTTGGACTCTGCACCTTGATTGCCGGCACGCTCGGCTTCGCCACCGGCATCCTCTCCCTCCTGCAGGCCTATAGCGGCCCGCTTTGGGACCAGGGCCCGCGCGTGCTCTTCATCGGCACCTTCGAGGCGCTGCACAACGTGGCGCTCGCCTTGCTGCTTGCCATGATGGGCGCCCTGCTGGCGTCCATCGGCGCGTGGCGACTCTCCCACCGCATGGGGAACTTCGCGGCGCCCGCGGCAGGTTGATGGGTGACAGTCGGACGCACTGCCGGAGGAGTGCCCCCTGCCCGCATGAAGGCGGGGGTTGCATTCCGGCGCGCGTCTGGACATAGATTGCAGCCATCCCCAGGAGGGATTGACGCCCCCTCCCAACGAGAGGTCAGACGCACCCTTGAGGACGCTTCGCTGAATTCCCAGGTCCGTTGACGTTCCCGCGCTGAGCCGCCTTCGGGCTGGCTTGCGCCCTGGATTCAGGAGCTTCCTTTATGTCTTCCGTGCGCGCGCACCGCGTTTCGTTCGCCTTTTCCGACGCCGTTCCCGTCCTCTCTGAAGTCGACTTCCACCTGTCCCCTGGCTGGACGGGGCTCGTGGGTGCCAATGGCGCCGGCAAGTCCACCCTGCTCCGGCTGTTGGCGGGAGAACTGACGCCCACCGAGGGACACCTTCAGTTCGAACCCTCCGCCCCCACCCTCCGCCTCTGCCGTCAGGAGGTGGAGGCGCTGACGCCCGACATCTCCGCCTTCGCGGAGTCGTGGGACTCCGTCGCGCGGCGACTGCACGGCCAACTGGGCCTGGACGTCACCGCGCTGGAGCGCTGGCCCACGCTGTCCCCGGGCGAGCGCAAGCGGTGGCAGGTGGGCGCCGCCCTGGCCGCGGAGCCCCATTTGCTGCTCTTGGACGAGCCCACCAACCACCTGGATGCGGAGGCCCGCACATGGCTGGTCTCCGCGCTGCGCCGCTTCCGGGGCCTCGGCATCGTGGTGTCACACGACCGCGACCTGCTGGAGTCCCTCACCACCTCCACGCTGCGCGTCCACCACGGCAGCGCGCGGCTGTGGCCCGGCGCATACACCGCCGCGCGGGCGCACTGGGAAGCCGAGCGTGAGGCTGAAATCGCCACCCACCAGCAAGCCCGCGCCGAACAACGCCGTGCGGCGCATCTGCTGGACCAGGCCCGGCGCGAACAACAGTCCGCGGATGCCGCGCGGCACACCCGCAAGCGACTGAAGAACAAACACGACAACGACGCCCGCTCCATGGGCGCCAAGGTGGTGGCCGGCTGGGCGGAGGCTGGGGCCGGACGGCGCGTGGGCACCGCACGGCGCGAGTTGGAGCGCGTCAGTGAGGCCGTGGGTGAGTTCACCGCGGACAAGACGGTGGGCCGCTCCGTCTTCCTGGACTACGTGCGCGCGCCGAACCCGTGGCTCTTCACGCTGGACGTGCCCGGCCTCCGCGCCGGTGACGTGGAGCTGCTGGGCCCCGTGAATCTCTCCGTGGGCCGCGAGGCCCGCGTGCGCATCGAAGGGCCCAACGGCGCCGGCAAGAGCACCCTGGTGCGCGCGCTGCTGGAGAACGCGCGCATTCCGCTGGAGCGCGTGCTCTACCTGCCCCAGGACGTCAGCGCGGACGAGGCCCAGGCCACGCTAGACGCGGTGCGCGCACTGCCGCCCGAGGAACGCGGACGCGTGCTGTCACTCGTCGCGGCGCTCGGCGTGGACCCGGAGCGGCTGCTCGCCTCCGAGCAGCCCTCCCCTGGCGAGGTGCGCAAGCTCCTCATCGCCCGGGGACTGGGGCAACACGCCTGGGCCCTGGTGCTGGACGAGCCCACCAACCACCTGGACCTGCCGTCCATCGAACGGCTGGAGGCGGCGCTGCGGGAGTACCCCGGCGCGCTGATGCTCGTCACGCATGACACGTCCTTCGCCCAGGCCTGCACCTCCGAGGTGTGGCGCGTGGAGCATGGCCAGGTGACGGTGACGTCCGGGTAGCCAGCACAGAGGCCCCACCTCAAGGCACGTTGAAGACGCCCAGCCACGTCTCGTTGTTCTGCCTCAGGTGCCCGACCGTTCGAGGAACCACGCCACCAGCCGTGTCAGCCCCTCCTCCACGGAGACGCGCGGCCGGAATCCCGTCTCCCGCTCCAGCGCGGAAGGGTCCGCCCAGGTCGCGTCCATCTCCCCAGGCTGCGCGGGCGTGGACTTCACCCGCGCCCGGGCGCCCAGGAGCCGCTCCAGGACAGAGAGGAAGGCCCGCACCGAAACAGGCTCGCCCCGGCCCACGTTGAGGACGCGATGGCGGGGTACCCCTGGGGGCGGCCGGTCCAGCACGCGCACCACGGCCTCCGCCACGTCCTCCACGTACGTGAAGTCGCGCTGCATCCGGCCTTCGCCGTGCAGTGACAGCTCAGTGCCGTCGCGCAGGGCCTGGAGAAAGCGCAGTGGGGCCATGTCTGGTCGTCCCCAGGGGCCGTACACCGTGAAGAAGCGCAGGCCACTGGTGGGGAGCCCGTGCAGATGGCTGTACGCGTGCGCCAGCAGTTCATCGGCGCGCTTCGTGGCCGCGTAGACGCTGAGCGGGTGGTCCGCCGCGGCGCCTTCCTGGAACGGCGGCACCGAGCCCGCGCCATACACGGAGCTGGAGGAGGCGTAGACCAGGTGCCGCACCCGTGCCGCGCTGGCCTGCTCCAGCACCTGGAGGAACCCCGACACGTTGGCGTCCACGTATGCCTGCGCGGTGCCCGCCGGCGCCCGCACGCCCACACGCGCGGCCAGGTGCACCACGGCATCGGGGCGCATCTCCTCGAAGAGCGCTCGCAGCGAGGGGCTGTCGGTAACGTCCACGAGACGGAAGGTGAAGCCCGTCGCCCCCGGCAGCGTGCCGAGCCGCGTCAGCCGGGCCTGCTTCAACGCCACGTCCCCGGACGGGTCCAGGTTGTCCACGCCGATGATGGCATCACCGCGCGCCAGCAGCCGCGCGCTGACGTGGTGGGCAATGAAACCCGCAGCTCCCGTGACGAGTACCCGCATCCACCTCCACGCTCCCACGCCAGCCCCCAACACGCCACGGCGGAAGACGTGGACGCGGCGCTTCCCGTCCCCGCCACTTGCACGTAGGGTGGAGGCCCTCATGGTGTCCGTGAATCAGCTCCGCCCCTTCGCCGGTGCCTCGCTGGACGCGTTCCGGGCCGCGTCCGGCCCCGTGGCCCTCATCCAGCAGCCCGTGGAACTCGTCGGTCAGCACAGCCGGGGCCTGGCGGCACGCACCGTCGGCATGGCACACCGCGCGCACATGGATGAGCGGCTGCTCGCCATGCTCCGCGACTTCGACAACCTGGAGGTCCACTTCCTCCAGCCCTCCGTGGACGGCGAGGAGCTGACGGTCGGCCGCACCGAGGAGTGCGACCTGGTGGTGCCCGACCCGTCCGTATCCCAGCATCACGCCACGATGCGCTGGAACGCCGCCCGCGGCGGCTTCTCCGTGCGTGACGCCGAGTCCATGAACGGCACCTTCATCAACGGTGCCCCCCTGGGCTACCGCGCCCAGGTGCTGCTCCACGACGGGGACACCCTGGCCTTCGGCGACGCCCAGTTCCTCTACCTTCGCGCCGAAACCGTCTACGAACACCTGCGCCTGGCCAGCCCGAAGAAGGCCCCTTGAGCCGGCCCGAGCCCGGGGCTCACGGAATGGCCTCGATGGCCTCCACCACCGCCTTGCGCAGGTAGGAGCGGAGGTCCGTCTGCGCCTGGTACATGCCAATCGTGGAGACGGTGCGCGTGGGGTTGCTCCACCGCAGCTTGCCGTTGGGTCCCACCACCCCCGTCTCCAGCAGCACCTCCGCGCGGCCCATCAGCTGGGCGGACGTCACGTCCACCCAGTTCAGCACCACCACCACTCCGGCTTCGGCCTCGTTGTCCTGGATCATCGCCACCACCTCGTGGATGGTGGGTGACGGTGCCTGGGAGATGCGCGTCCCCACCACCTCGAAGCCCCGCTCACTCAGCGTGGCCTGGGCCTGGCTGACGAGCACCGAACGGGGATTGCCTTCCCCCATCATGTCCTGCCGGTACGTGTAGGTTGGCAGCGCATCCACCCGGGAGCCCACCACCACCACCACCTTGCGCAGGGCCCCCGGCGGGCGGACCTGACGCGGAGCGCACGAAGCGAGCAGGAGGCAAAGCAGGACGGCCGCGGGACGGAGGACGCGCATGACGGGGAACCTGGGAGACGGGTACGAGGCCACTATGCTGGGCCGCTGGGCCTCAGTCGAACAGTCCCTGGAGGTAGAAACGTCCATCCCGTCCGTCGCGGAACACCCAGGCGGGGCCCAGCCCCTCGAAGTGGACCCGGTAGTAGTCCCGTTGAAAGGGCGTCTCCGACCACCACTCCCCGCCCAGCCGCTCCGGCCCCGTGAGCGCCGTCACCCGGTGCCGCCGGCCCGCCATGCGCGCGGCCAGCAAGCGTCCGGACTCCGCCACTTCCGCGTCCAGACACGCCGGCTCCGCCAGCAACCGGGAGGGACGCTCCCGTGAGGCCGCCGACACCGAGGCGCGCCGGGCTCCTGGCTCCAGCAACTCCGCCGACAGGCCCCGCCGCGCCTCCGGAGGCCGGAAGGCCCGTGTTCCATGGGCCGCCTCGGGCCGGTGGACTGCCTCCAGGCCCGCCGCGAAGAGCGACGCCTCCCCCAACGTGGACGCCAGCCGCGACAACACGACTTCCAGCGCCGCGTCGCCCTCCGGCGCGTCCCCCAGCGCGAGCTGCTGTCCTCCGTCCTCGGAGTGCTCATCCACCCGAGCGGACACCTCCGCCACCGGGTTCTCCAGCCGCAGCTCCTCCAGCCGGTGCCGCGCCAGCTCGTGCAACAGCTTCGCCCGCGCCGTGGGCCGCGCCAGCGTCAGCGTCACCTGCCGTTGCCCCGAGGGGTCCAGCTTCAGCGTGAAGGTGAGCCGCACCGCCGCCCGGCACCGCCCGGACAACCGTGCCCCCAGCCGGTCCGTCAACGTCTTGAGCGCGAAGCGCAGCGGCTCGAAGGACTCGGCCGGGAAGTCCAGCACCACGCGCTCCTCCAACACCTCTTCCAGCGCCGCGGGGACGAAGGGGGTGTCGTCCTCTCCGCGGCACCGCGCATGAACCCGTGCGCCAGCCGCGCCGCCCCGGGCCGCCACGGCCCCCGCGGGCAGCGCCGCCACCTCGCCCAGCGTGGTGAGGCCCAGCGCGGAGAACGCCGCCCCCTCGCGGCCTTCCAACGCGGACAGCGGCAACGGCGCCAGGGCCCGAGCACTGTCCCCCGCAGCCACCACCTCCACCCGGCGCGCGCCATGCCGAGCCACCGCGCGCGAGGTGAAGGCCTCCGAGGCCACCACCACGTGCGCCCGGTAACCCAGCTCGGCACACAGCGACAGCATCCGCGTGCCCAGGCCTTCCTCGCCGTCGCACAGGTGCGCGGCCCCCGCGTCCAGCCACAATCCATCCGGGGCGCAGAGCTGGAAACCCGGGGCCAGTGGAAGCAACGCTTCGCCCAGCGCAGTCAGCGCGCGCAGCTCGTCCTCCGGGCGGTAGTCGAAGTGCCGCAGCCCCGGCTCCAGCGCGGTGGCCGCCGTCAGCGTCATCCCCGGGCGCACCCCCGCCTTCAGCGCCGAGGTGGAGGCGAAGGCCACGCGGCGCTGGCCACGCACCGCCTCCACCAGCGCGAAGGGACGGCCCGCAAGTTCCGGGGACTCCACCACCCGGCGCTGCACCGGGAAGCGGGTGAGGTGCAGATAGGCCCTGCGCATGTCGTGCCTCAGGGCGCCGGCAGGGCCGCGTCCAGTCCATGCCGCACGGGCGGCATGGGCGCGTCACGACCGGGACGCTGGCCCAGGATGCCCAGTCCGTTGCGCAGCGCCCCGGACTGATCTCTCAGGAAGTCCGGCGTGCCGTCCTCCGTGTCCTCGGCCACGTCCAGCAACCGGCCGCCTCCTTCCAGCCCCAGCGCCGGGTACAGCGCGCTCCACGGCAGCTCCGCCCGCGCGCCCGTGCCGCCCTGCCGGCTGCGCACCACCTCCACCGACCAGCCGTCTCCGTCCCGGGCCTCCGTCCGCAGCCGGATCACGCCGTCCGCTGGGGACTCTGGCGAAGTAAGCAGCAGGAGCAGCCCGCCGCCGCGCGCCGCCGCGTCCGCCAGCTTGCGCGCCTCCGCCAGGGCCACCCGGCACGCGCGCCCGCCGGGATTCACGCCGCGCGTCAGGTCCAGCACCACGCAGGCGAAGGCCCCGCTCCGGGCCAGCTGCACCGCCGCCCAGATGCGCTGCTCAGGAGCCTGGGGCCGGACGATGAGCAGCCGCTCCAGGTCCACACCCAGGGCCGCGGCCGAGGGCGAGTAGAGCTCCCGGGGGCCATCCACCCAGGCGCACAGCCGCGCCTCCTGGTGCGCCGCGGCCACCGCGTGCAGCGCCAGGCTGGTGCGCCCCGAGGCCGCCTCACCGCACAGCTCCACCACCTGCCCCAGTGGCAGGCCCCCCGTCGGCAGCAGGGCGTCCACCGCCGACAGGCCCGTGCGGAGCACCGCCAGGTAGCGCCGGGGCGCCGCCTGCAACTGGCGGATCCGCTCCCGAAGCTGCTCCACGACCGAGCCCGTCCCCTGCCCCGCTCCCACTCGCTGCTCCGCCGCGCTCATCTCGCCTCCTCGCCAGGCCCCTCCGGACCGGACGACCGGAGGGGCGGTCGTCCACTATCCTCGAAGGTCTGACATGCGCCTTCATGGGACGCATGGCGGTGGGTGCGTGGATCAGACCCACTGGCGCGGGTTCACCCGGGCATCAGCCGGCGCAGAGGACCTTCACTTCCACCTTCTTGTCGTCCGCGCGGCGCAGGCAGCTCGACTGGAAGAACAGGCGGGCCGGGTACGCTTCCGTGGAGGCCTCGTAGCGCAGGTCGCCCGCGGCCACCGAGCACCGCTCCACCTCGTCATTGGCGCGCGTCAGCTCCACCTGGACCAGCCGGGGGTCGGGCAGGTTCACCACTTCGATGCTCTGCGCCACCGTGGCCAGCTCCGCGATGCGCAGCAAGGTGTCACGGTAGTTGTCCCGGCAGATGGAATCGAGGTTGTCGAGCCCCTGGTCGAACGCCTCCGCCATGGCGCGCTGCCGGTGGCCGGGACCGTAGGAGGTCGGGCAGTCGACGTTGCGCACGAAGGTGCCGTCGGGTGTCACATCGCGGATCAGCTCCGCACGCTTGTCGGACAGCGCCACCGGACCAATCGTGGCCCAGAGCACCTGACGCGAGGCCCCCGTTGAATCCCGGAGTTGCTGGAACGTGGCGAAGTACTCCTCCACCGGCGTCAGCAGATGGGACTGCTCACTGCAGTTGTCGATGGACGTGTCGTCGGACACCCACACCGGCGGAGGGCGCTGGATGGTGCTGCAGTCTTCCTCGTCGGTGACCACCGCCACCAGCAGGCGCGCTCCGTCGCGCAGGAACCCGGCGTTGCCGTTCTCCGCCCCCGGCGTCGACACCAGCGGCTCCGTCACGGCCAGCCGGACCGCCTCGAAGGGCGTCTCCTGCCCACTGCCCTTCGTCCCCTGGATCACCAGCCGGCGGAACTTCTCCAGCACGTACGGATCCGTGCCGTCGATGAAGCGCTCGTCGGTGGGGTTGCCCGCCGCGTCCGGCACGCGCTGCAACCGGCCAGACTCCTTGTCGTACTCTCGGAGTGTCGTCTGCCCCTGGAACATGGCCAGCCGGTACACGGACGTGGTGATCACGCCCACCCGGAAGTCCTGCGAGACGCCGCTGCCCTCCTTCAGCGCCTCCAGGAAGGCGGGCAGCTCCGTGGCGATGGCGTTCTGCTCCTCTTCCATGGATCCGGAGTTGTCGATGACGAAGAGGATGTCCGTCTTCTGCGGCGCGATGACGGGGGACTCGCTCTCGCACTTCCCGGGCAGATTGGAGCCCGGTTCGTCGACGGGCGACCGGCACGACGTCCACAAGAGAGACGGCAGCAGGAGCAGGTGGGCGAAGGGTCGGAGCTTCATGGGGGCCTCTCGAAGAGCCGCGCACCCCGGCGGGGCGCCGTGTCAGATGCTAGGGGGGCGATCATGCCCCACCCTACGTCAGGACGCGAGACTTCCGAGGAACCCAGGAGAGGTGACGGGGGGCGGAAAAACGCACACTGCGTTTGCCATGTCCGTTTTGGTTGTTACGTTGGTTCATCCGCCGCAGAAAACCTGGAAATGTTCACTGGTTGTCGAAGGGAAAAGGCTGAACTTCATGTCCGATGAGAAGAAGAAGGGCACCGCTGCGAGCGCTATGCCCACCGCGATGGCCCCTCCGGGGCTCATCAACAAGGAAGACATCCCGCAGGTGCTTCCCATCCTCCCCCTGCGCAACAGTGTCTTCTTCCCGGGCGGGGTGCTTCCGCTGGCCGTCGGCCGCCAGAAGACCATCGCCCTGATCAAGGACGCCGTGCGTGACGACCAGGTCATCGGTGTCGTCACCCAGCGCCGCGCCGAAGAAGAAGATCCGGGTGCCGCCGACCTCTACACCATGGGGACGGTCGCCCGCATCGTGAAGCTCCTGAAGATGGGCGAGGACAACTACTCGCTCGTGGTGCAGGGGCTCGCCCGCTTCCGCGTGGTGGAGCTGGTCCAGGAAGCGCCCTACCTCAAGGCCCGCGTGGACGCCGTGGAGGACAAGACCTCTTCGGAGAACGTGGAAGTCGAGGCGCTGGGCATCAACCTCAAGAAGCTGGCGCGCGAGGTCATCGAGCTGATGCCCGAGCTGCCCGCCGCCGCCACCGAGCTGGTGGAGAGCATCACCCACCCCGGCCACCTGGCGGACCTGATCGCCGCCAACGTGGACGTGCCCATCGAGGAGAAGCAGGCCGTCCTGGAGACGGTGGACCTCAAGGCCCGGATGAAGCTCGTGCTGGAGCTGCTCAACCGGAAGCGGGAGATCCTCAAGCTCTCCAACAAGATCGACTCCGCCGTGAAGGGCGAGATGTCGAAGACCCAGCGCGAGTACTACCTGCGCCAGCAGCTCAAGGCCATCAAGGAAGAGCTGGGGGAGATGGGCGAGGAGGAAGAGGAGCTCGACGAGCTGCAGGAGCGCCTGAAGAAGGCCGGCCTGCCGCCCGACGTGGAGAAGGTCGCCAACAAGGAGCTCAACCGCCTGAAGACGATTCCGGCGGCCTCCAGCGAGTACACCGTCGCGCGCACCTACCTGGATTGGATCGCCGACCTGCCGTGGGCGAAGATCTCCGAGGACAACCTCGACATCGAGAACGCGCGCCAGCAGCTGGACAAGGATCACTTCGGCATCAAGAAGGTGAAGAAGCGCATCCTGGAGTACCTGGCCGTCCGCAAGCTGAAGAACGACATGCGTGGCCCCATCCTGTGCCTCGTCGGTCCGCCGGGCGTCGGCAAGACGTCGTTGGGCCAGAGCGTGGCCAAGGCCACGGGCCGCAAGTTCGTGCGCCTGTCGCTGGGCGGCGTGCGTGACGAGGCGGAGATCCGCGGCCACCGCCGTACCTATGTGGGCGCCCTCCCCGGCCGCTTCATCCAGAGCATGAAGAAGGCCGGCACGAAGAACCCGGTCATGATGCTGGACGAAATTGACAAGCTCGGCGCCGACTTCCGTGGCGACCCGAGCGCGGCGCTCCTCGAGGTGCTGGATCCGGAGCAGAACAACACGTTCAGCGACCACTACCTCGACGTGCCCTTCGATTTGTCCAAGGTGATGTTCGTCGCCACGGCGAACCAGCTCGACCCCATCCCCGGTCCGCTGCGTGACCGCATGGAGATCATCGAGCTGACGGGCTACACCTTCGAGGAGAAGCAGAGCATCGCCCGCATCCACCTAGTGCCCAAGCAGCTCAAGGAGCACGGGCTGAGCCCGGACCACATCGACATCACCGACGAGGCGCTGCTCACGCTGACCACCGCGTACACGCGCGAGGCCGGTGTGCGTAACCTGGAGCGCCGCATCGCGGACATCTGCCGCGCGGTGGCGGTGGAGGTGGCCGGCGGGAAGACGGAGAAGCAGACCATCAACGCCGACCGGGTGAAGGAGATCCTCGGGCCCGAGATGTTCTACTCCGAGGTCGCCGAGCGCACCGAGGTTCCGGGTGTGGCCACGGGCCTGGCCTGGACGGCGGCGGGTGGCGACCTGCTCTTCATCGAGGCGACGAAGATGGCAGGCAAGGGCGGCATGACGCTCACCGGCCAGCTGGGCGACGTGATGAAGGAAAGCGCCACGGCGGCGCTGAGCTACCTGCGCAGCAAGGCCGAGCAGCTCGGCATCAGCCCGAACTTCCTGGAGAAGACGGACCTGCACCTGCACTTCCCGGCGGGCTCCATTCCGAAGGACGGGCCTTCCGCGGGCGTCACCATCCTGACGGCGCTCACCAGCCTCCTGACGGGCATCCGCGTGCGTCACGACACGGCGATGACGGGCGAGGCCACGCTGCGTGGCCTGGTGCTGCCGGTGGGTGGCATCAAGGAGAAGGTGCTGGCAGCACACCGGGCGGGCATCAAGCGGGTCATCCTGCCCGAGCGGTGCCGCAAGGACCTGATCGACGTGCCGGACCAGGCGCGCAACGAGCTGGAGTTCATCTTCGTCACCCACATGGACGAGGTCCTGAAGGCGGCGCTGGAGACGCCTCCCGTCGGCGTGGCGGGAACCCCGGGCGGCGAGCCGGGCAAGGAGGCTCCGCTGCCGAAGCCGGCCGAGTCCGCCCCTGAGGTCCGCGCCTAGCGCACGGCCTTCCAGCCGATAGGAAGTGACACGGGCAGGTTCCCTTCTTCCGGGAACCTGCCCGTTGTCTTTGCGGGGCAGGTGGCGCTCAGAGCGAGAACAGGAAGTGTCGCGGCTCCGGGACGCGCTTCACCCGCAGGATGTGACTGTGCTCCACAGGCAGCCGGGGGACGGCCTCTGGACGGGGAACGTAGAGGATGCCGGGGTCATCCTCTCGGGTGAAGACGTACTGCCCACGCGAGCCCTTACGCGTGCAGCCCACATCGAGGATGAGGTGCCGCTCGATGTCCGCCGCATCCGTGGTGTTCCAGTTGAAGCGGGTGAGTTCCTCCACCGTTAGGCCATACATCTCCGCCACGCTCTCCAGCGTCTCTCCGTCGATGACCCGGTGCTGGGTGACGCGTGCGAGGAAACGCGGCGCGCTGGCCACCCTCGCCCCCTGACCTCTCTTCACAGGCTTTTGCTGGGACCAGGGGCCTCCCGTCCGCACCAGCGCCAACGTGTTGTCCAGGGTGGCCCCTTCGAGGTCGGACAGGACGTGGGCGCCCCCCTTCGGAACGCCCTTCAGGTCGATGCGGCCCTCAGAATCCGTCCGAGCCTGCTGCTCAGACCGGTCGTCGAGTTGGATGCGCAACTGGATGCCGGCAATAGGCACATCGGTGGTGTCGTCCACCACCTGAAGCCGTAGCCATACCGGCTCCTCCACCGGAACAGGCACACACCCAGGCTGGGGAACGGAGAATGACGGCGAAACGGCGGCCTCGCGCGGGGGAGCCTGCGCCAGCCGAAGGACACCCGAGTCCAGAAGGAGCGCGGCCTGCCGCACGACTTCGTCCACCGGCAGCGGTGCGCGCATCCCGCTGCGGTGTCCATGGATGTAGACCAGTGATTGGAGCGCCCGCTGGTTGGATGAATCCTGCGCGAGCTGGCGCAATCTCCGCTCCAGCGCCCAGCCCCGCGCAGGAGTCACGAGCGTGTACCCGTTGGGCAGACCATCATGGAGCGCGAGGACAATGTACTCGCGCAACCCGTCTTTCAGACAAGGCTGGAGAAACATGCTGTCACCTGAAGGAGACGTCTCTATTTGCGGAACTTCTGGCCTTCACGAAGGTGCCGCTCCACCGGAACCAAGATGTCTGCCTTGGTGATGAAGCCCTTGCCGCCGCGGTCCAACCCCTTGTTGGGCTCGTAGCCCCTCGACCCCTTGGCGTAACAGACGAAGGACGCGTCCTTGCCGAGCGCTTCTGGACAGAGGATGCACGCGTAGACATCACCCAGATTGTCTAGAGGCAGCTTCGACCGCGCCTTCCACATGCGGAAGTACTTGGCGACGTAGTCGAGTTGCTCGACAGCGCTCATCCGCACCAGTGCGGACAGCTTGATGTCGAGCGCATCTCTTCCTTCGTTGATGACCGTGAACTGAATGAGACCGAAAGCCTGATGCCCAGCCCGGTTCGGTGTATCGGCCCGGAAGGCATTTCCTGTTTCAAAAGCCATGCACGCCATCAAATCATCGGCATTCATCTCCAGTTGCTCGGCGATGATCAGCACCTTCCTCCGGAACGCCTCCGTCACATTCGGGTGGCTGCCGTAGATGAGCGTGCCTTCGATGCGGCGCGGTGTTCCCTCCAGGTCCAGGTGGATGGCAGGAAGCACGCTGGAGTGGTTGGCATTCGCCCGCTCCACCAGGCGCGCTTCAATCCGGAACCGGCCCTTGCGCCGCATCCGCTCGACGAGCGCCGGCTCCCGGAGACGCGCCACCACCCGTCCACGAGCGTCGCATTGCCCCACCGCCCCCTTCGCGACCTCATACCGGAAGGGCACGGCACCGAAGACAACGGGCTCCGCGACGTCAGCGAAGAACTCATACAGGCGGAATTCGATGCCATCCCCCTCCTTTCCGTTGGGAATGTGGAGGGCCTGACAGCGGACTTCCAGGATGGACGTATCATCCGTGAGCTGGACGAACTCGGCGCGAAGTCCCTGGAGCTGGGGAACGCCTGGGTACTCCACCGAGAAGGCCGGTGGCGCTGCCACCAATTCGTCCCAGAGCCGCGCATCCGGTTTTGAGACTCGCCCCTGGATGAAGACCTTCTGGCGGATTCGAGGATCGTCGAATCGAACGAGCGCCTCGTAGTAACGAGGATTCCCATCGAGGGGCCGCGCATCCAACCGAAGCACCTCGGTCTCCCGAGAGGCCATTGGCTCCACGGGCCTCTGGTCGTCGCAGATCGAAAAGACAGGTGAGGCCTCACGCCAGTAGTCGAGATCCCCGATGACCTTCACGGTGATGAGCAGGTGGTTGTCGCGAGCCCCCAGCCAGACGTCCCCGAAGCGAGGCATGCGCGAAGGCCGGACCGCCAACTCCTTGGAGGCCAGTGCCGTCACCAGCTCCTGGCGCACCCGGTCCTGCTTCTGTCGCGCGGGAGCCCTGGCCGACGTTGGGGCCTCCAGCCACAGGTCCTCGTCCTCGAACGCGAGAAATTGCGTCTCATCGAAGTCCAGCACCGAGCGGATGGGCACGTATTCATCGGTCCCCGTCAACGAGCGCGGAATCCGCAACAAGGCGAAGCTCTTCCGGTGCAGCCAGTCCTCAGCGTCGATGAACTGCCGTAGGAACAGGCCCCTCTCGTTGGCGTTCACCAACACCGGCCGCGAGACGGGGTCCATCAGAGTGAAGGACAGGGCCTCTCCTCGCGTCTGAGCCTCGTACCGCCAGTGGGTCAACTCCAGGGGGAGCTCGAAATCCGGGTCCAGATGATCCACCGTCGCGGTGACCGCGTGGTGCTTGAATTCGAACCCGGTCAGTTTCGGCTTCGGGCACACGCATGCCCTTGGCTGCTCCCACACCACGTAGGGCCGCGCCTCCCCCTCGATGTCTCGGAGCACTTCGAGCCGCAGGTCGAAGGCGTACTCGCCCTGAATGGGCTCACGCCATGGCAACCGGAGACCGTCCCCACTCCAGGCGCAGCCAACTCGCCAGTCCTTCGCGCCCAAGTCGGAAGAGCCCCATTCCAGCGCGGCATAGCGCTGCTCCTCTGGAGCCATCCTCGGCGCCACGCCACGCTTCGGCTCCACGGAGTGGTAGATGGAGAGCCGAAGCGTCGCGCCGATGAAACGTGCATCCATGTCCGGCTTCAAGTGGAACCGCCGGCCAAACAGGACAGGGACGCTCAGGTCGAGTCCTCTGAGCCCCAGGGGGATGTCGAACTCAAAGGGCTTTTCGAGGCAGCATTCCTGCGCGAAGGGGAAGTCAGGAACGACGGTCATCTCCGCGTGGCCCCGGCCGAAGAAGCTCGCCTCGTAGATGTCCGCCTCGAACTCCAAGGTGCATGACCTGCCATTGACACGCAGTGGGACGTTGACCAGCGTGTACTCCCGCGCTGGCATCCCACGCGCGTGCGTCTTGATCAGAACGCTGCAGACCGTGTCTGCCGGCAGGTTCTTGTGCGTTCCCTCCAGGATGAAGGCAATCCTGTCCTGTTTGGCCCGGTGGCTCCTTAGGGAGAGCTTGAGTTCCGTTGGGACCACCGCGACGAGATAGAAGACGCCCTCGGCTCCCGGTTCACGCCGAAGCTCGAAGCGCTCGCCGCCAGCATGTGACTGTGAAGCAACGGCTGTGTCCGCCATCACCCTTCCCCCTTCATGGGCACGGCCCCCAGGTCGTCTGACCACCACCACAGATTGGGGCGAATCCACACGTCGTCGTGTACTCGGGGCACGATCCGCTCGGGCAACGAGAGATTCAGCTCCCGAGCCAGATCCGCGTCGTTCTCATGAATCGGGACGACACGGAGCACGTATTCCCTGGCGCCCTCCAACGCGGCCTCGACGTCATTGAGATCCACGTCCGCATGGAGCGCCCCTTCCACATCCGTCAGACCGTGCCCTTGGCGTTCCGGTTTGTAGACAACGCTGCCCTTCTTGAGCTTCAGCCGAAGCCCGGGCGGATCGCCTGGCAGCGACGGACTGGCGAGTTCCAATCGGAAGGGTCTGCTCACCGGGACGGCCTCCGTCATGACGGCGACCTTCAGGCTGAAGGCATCATGGTAGTGAGACCGAGCTTCGAACCTGGCGTTGCGCTGCATGGTGTAAGCACGGCCCTTCGCTGGCTGGACGTCGATCCGTTCGTGCCCCAGGGGCACATGCTTGTTCACCACCTCGGCGGTCGGGATGAGAATTCGCCCCTGAACCTGCGCATCCTCGAACCCGAAGGTCCGCACCACGCACCCATTCTGAATGACGGACTGACGTGCGGCGGCTTCATCAAGGGAACTGTGGCCCACCTTGATGATGGGTCGAGCCTTCTCCCAGAAGGTCCGATTCCCACCCAGCAACCGCGAGGAAAGCTGAATCCCCCGGGCGGTGACGAAGACCTTGGGCGCTTCAAGCGAAGGGATGTGAAGGACCTCCGACACCTCGGTGGACCACACCTCCAGCGCCCCCGCTTTGGCGCCGCTCCGCAGCGCGTCGAGCGCCACAGGTTCACACCGGATCCCCAGCGTATCCGCCGTCACCAGACGCGAGTCCCGCGCGCTTCCCCCGTTCGGGAAGAACGCGCCGAACTTCACATGGACCTCATGGGTACTTGGGATGCCCTTCCGCAGCTCCGAGAAAGCCGCGCTGGCGTCGAACCGGATGACAAGTTCACCAGGATGACGTCCCTCCGCTGGTGCTGGGACTCGAACGCGAATCGCCCCCTTGGCCGCGTCCTCCAAGGCGGTGAACCAGCCATCCTCTCGAACCTTCTCGGCGGCCTCCTTCAACCACCGGGCATTCGTGGCCGTGAGTACGATGGACAATCCGTCCTCGGCCAGCGCGGACAACGCCAGCAACTGCTTCTCTGAATACGCGCACTGGACACGCTCCACCGCCTCCACGAGCGCCCAGGCCAACGGAGGCTCTGTCTTGGAAGCAGCGGCCTTCAAGAAGGCGCGGTAGGTGAAGTGCCGTGTCACATACGATTCCAGCTTCTTGAGCGCCCCCTTCTGAATGAAGCCGTCAACGACGCGGAGCCCAGAGGCATCATTGAACGCCGAGTCCTCCCGCCCCTGTACGGGGATGGCCACACGGGCCAACTCGAACGCAGGTGCCTCCGGGTGCAGCCCTTCCTGTTTCGTGGCCTTCGCCCATGCGCTCAGCAGCACCCAACCCCGAAGGAGCTTTGGGCAGTTCTCCCTGAAGGGAATACGCCAGGAGAACGTTCCATCCTTGTGAGACTCGGGAGCGTAACGAGCCGAGGAAACAACCTGGCTCCCTGGAACCTCCGCCGACTCGCGCCCATCCAGCAACACCGGCGGGAGCACCTCCAATGTCGCGGCTCCCACGAGCCGGGCACCCGGCATGTCGAGCGTGCAGGCCCCCCAGCCCGGCAACTCCACCTGCGCGAAGAAAGCACCATCGGTGCAACTTCCGCTCGCGAGGAAGCAGCGGGTGCCCTCATGCAGCACACGCAGTTCCACCTCGTCGTCTCCGCTCCCGCGCACCACGGCCCCCACGTCCAGGAGTTCCCCCACCCGGTATGAGACATGAGCGCTTCGTGCCGGGAGCCACCCCACCGCGAGCACGTCCTTCGAGTTGCTCGGGCGCCAGGCCGGCAGGTCCGAGAACCGGACGAGGCCATGCCGAACCATGAGCATCAGGAGCCAGGCGAAGGTGACTGGGTGCGGGTTGTCGACCAGCCCCTTTGCAGGCAATTGGTCGACGTCAGGCGCCGCTGCGAAGAGCGCCTTCTTGGCACCGTTGTCCCCCACAGGCCCGAGGAAGGGCACTTCCTCCGGGTGGGCCCAGAATCCGACTGCCTCCGCGTAGCGTCCCAGCAGCCTCTTCGCCTCGTCCGGCTGCTGGATGTCGGCGATCTGGCTCCCCATTCGAAGCTGACCGTGAATCTCCAGATGCTTCAACACCTGAACAACGATGCTCTCCGGCAACCACTCGTTCAGGTGCCTGAGCACCACGTTTCGCCAACGGACGGATGCCAGCCTCTTGAAGTGCTGAAGCTCCTGCTCGAGTGCATCCTGAGCACCGCCGCCCACCTGCAGCAGAAAGCCGGAGCCGTCGGCCGGCTCCACGAAGATTCGTCGAGCCCCAGCCGGCAAGCGCACGTTGAGACGGCTCTGTTTTCCATCGTAAGCGACGTACCGTTCGCCCAAGGGAGGCTCGAAGGTCAGCTTGAGCCAGTAGGTCCCTTCAGGGAGCGCGTCCTTGTAGTTGGTGATGACAAGCTCCGCGGGAAACGAAGGCTCGCCTGCATCACCAGGCGCATCATCGGACGAGAACGCGAGCGCTCGAGGTGAGCGAAGAATCTCCTTGAGCGCGCCGTGGTGATACGTCTGCTCGAAGCGAGCGAGGCACTCCTCTTCTGGGTTCCCCGCAGCGTGAATCGACTTGGGCGCCAGTTTCATCAGCGCGTCGAGTTCTCCCTTCGACGGGTCGAAGAAGTTGTTCTGGTCCGCCTCCTCGAAGACCTTGAAAAAGTCTCCCAGGCCCAGCGAGTCCTTTGCGAAGTCGAGGAAGGCCTTGAGCTGCCCTGGCTCGGATGGCGCCAGGATTTCCCAGTGGACGAAGCCATCCCCAATGGCCTTGCTCCTGCTGTCGACGTAGCCAAGCACCGCGCCAGCCTCCAGCTTGAGCAAGGGGTGGCGGAGCGTCACCATCCGCCCCTCGCGCAGTGCTTCATGAATACCCGTCAGGTCCTGGTCCGCCGGCCTCCAGAGCGCCCGGACATCATCCCCCTGTGCCTCTCCCAGGCGTAGTGTCTCGGGCACGCCCAATCCCGTCCCCACGACGGAGTAGCTTCCCCCCTTCTTCTCGACGACGTCCGCTCCCGCCTCCGGCAGGGCCTCCTGCAACCACCGTGTCTGGCGAAACGCCTCATGCGCCGGATCAACCACCGTCAGCGCGCCGTGGCGCCGCACGAGCAACTTCAACCAGTCCACGTTCCGGTATGTGTCCGGGTCCTTCCAGTCCGGAGGAACGAGGTGCATGTAGAGGCTGTAGAACGTAAAACGCCGCGGCGGCTGGCCCTCCGTCTTCGCTGCCTCTTCGACATCGTGCCGGACGAGGACGAAGGAGTTGTGGTTGCCCGTGAATTCCCGGGCCAACTCGTGCGCCTCGGGTCCATCCTCGACACGCTCCTTTTCTTCGAGGGGAGCAGGCAGGCCATGGGCCAATCGGACGGCCACCACGTAACCCGGGGCAAAGCAACGAACCTCTCGCACGCCGGACCTGGCTGCGGAGTTCGTCGTCCCCTCTCGCGCCGAGAAATGCGACGCAGGCAGATGGATTCCCGAATGAAGATTCCGGCGCATTCCCAATGGGAAGAGCCCACCGGGCGGCATCTCCGTCTCCGTGAGGGCGTAGCAGTTGATGGGCCGGAAGCGGGTATCCCCGTGGTCGAACGGATACGCGACCGTGCGCATCACGTTGGTTTCAAGAAAACCAGACGGGACGACGGTGGGACGGAGCGAGTAGAGAAAGGCCCCGCCCTTGTGCTGAGCGTGACGGTAGTCCATGAACAAGTCGTCTGGCACCGTGCTGTAGGTATTCTCCTCGAAGAGCTTCCGGGCACGAATCAGGACCACCGACGCCTGTGCTGTCTCCCAGTCCCCTCTTCTTACTCGAAGAAGGTCGTGCTCGCCCGAGATGCGCTTTTTTGAGAGCGCATCAAGGTCCGTTCCATCCCTCGCTCCCGGATCTGGGGGAAAGAATAGACTGCCGCCTTTTTTATCGCTGATCTTGTTGTTCTGCGTCGCCGGATCAGCAACCACCAGCCAGAGATGTCGTCCGGAGGCATCTGCCAGCCAGGCGAATCCAACAATCAGGACAAGATGAATGGGGGACGCCCTCTGCGCGGAGAATCCCGAGTAGAATATGACCGGATTATTGGCGGCAAGCGACTTGAGAATCAGCGACAGTCTCTCTTCAATGAGATGTGGATCGTTCGCAATTCTCGCCGCCAGACTTCGCCGCCCTTCGGTCGAATACGGCAGCACATGGGAGTAAGACATGCCAAGAACCTTGGATGCGCTGTAGTCACGCACCGCCTGATCAAGCCTGCCATCCCCTACAAACTCAGGAGGCGCCACTCTGGAGTTCGCGCTTGCATTGGGGTCTTGGCTTGAGACCGCATATCCATCTAAATTCGCATTGAATGGAGCAGCCGTGGGTTTCGTGTGAAACGCCCGCTGTCCACCAGGATATCGCAGATCCACGAACTGACCTGGCACGCCTCCGTCCCAATGAGTCACGAAACGGGAGGAAAAGTCTCCCCCTTGCACCACTTGATAGTAGTTATAGGCCATCACACTGGCCGTCCGACCACACCAATCACTCGGACCCTTTGGATAATGCTGTCCGAGCAATGGAACCTTCAAGATATGGTATTCATCCAGCGCTGACAGCAACTGAGCTGGGACCTCGTAGTCCCACAGAACTGGATATCGATTTCGCTGAGACACAACGCTCTCCCCCATGAGTGCGTTCAGCCATTCAATCCCGGCCCCCCCTAGCGTACCGGCCGAGTTACCCGTCCCGAAGATCGTGGCATCTACTGGAAGCTGAGACGCCCCTGCTCTAGGGACCACCTTCCACGCACGGCTCACCTGTGTCTGGATATTTCGACAGTGCGTGTGTGTAGGCCGTCTTCCCTAGGAATGCGATGTCTCCACCGGGTTCAGGCAGTTTGAAGAGTTCTTGCCTCTTGTGCCGCCCGTAGAAGTCTTCGAGCGTCAATTCAAGGCTGTTCTCCCTCTTCGACGCAGCCGTCATCCAATACCGCTCCAGCGCGCCCCCCTCCCCCTCAATCACGACGAGCACTCGCCCATGAATGTCTCGCCTCAACATCAGCATGTAGGGCCTTTTCAGACAAGAGTTCCACTGAACCCGTGGAATGCCATCCACATCCTCCAGTGATATCAGCGCCCACTCAGAGGAGAGGCTGGAGACGTTCGACATCGAATTCTCATCCAGGACATATCGCCCCAGCGCTGGCCACAGCTCGGCATCCGAAGGCATGGCGATGCCTGAAAAAAGAGCACCATCCAGAATCTGGGCCGATGAAGAAGCGACCTGTTCCAGAACCTCGCCCTGGACGTGGGCCTCCTGCGTCTTGTCGAAGTGCTTGTTGTCGAATCGGAACCGACCCCGGTAGACCGTCAAGGTCTCCGCCGTGCCAAACGCGATGACAAACAGATTCTTCTTCGTCTCGGCCCGAACCTTGACGCCGTCGACGAAGAGCGCGCTCGTCCCCCGGAGGCACCGAGCCGGATCATTCACCGTGCAGTCAAACTCGAACGGCCTCCGCAGACTCGGTTTCTTCAGCCGCGCGACGGCCTCCAGGTTGCGCTCGAAGAACAACGTCGCCAGTTCCTTCTGGAGGCCGGCGTCCTCCGGAGCCAGCGTGGCGGCACGCAGGGCGCTCTCCTCTCGCTGTAGCAACATCCTCTTCGGGTCCTTGGCCTCCGCGGCGAGCTTCTCCACCGACGGCTTCTCGGGGCCCAGAAGCGCCCCCACCACGAAGCCTTCCGCCTCTCCGCAGCGCACCCGGGCCCAGCCCCCCTCAAGAGACTCCAGCGTTCGGCACTCCGTCCCGATGGGCAGCTTCTGGAGGACCTCCGCCGTCTTGCAGGCTTCCTTCCGCAGATTCACCGAGGAACCCAGCACGTATGCCGGCGGCGGCTCTCCCCCTGCGGCGGCCACCAGCAGACCTAGCAGCATCGTCTTCATGCCCTGTACCCCTCCCCCTCTGTTGAAGACACTCGCATGCCAGTCCAACGCAGATTCATGAGAGGCTGTTCAACTCGGTGAGTCGAATAAGACCGCGACGTGGGCTTCCACACCACCCCATCAACAAGGGAGACTACGCAGTGACGCTCCTTTCTTGGGCGTTTCAAGCACCATGCCGAAGACCTTTCTGCTGCTGGGACTGGGACTCGCCCTGTGGGCAAGGCCCGCTGCCTCCTCCGAGCCCACCACTGTCGCTCCCTCTCCCACATGGCCCGCTCCGGGCGCGCCCCTCACCATTTCCGAGGTGCGCTTCCCCAAGGCCTTTGGAAAGCGACGCATCTACCTGGACGCGGGGCACGGCGCGGAGGGGAACACCGGCAACAAGGGCGTCACTTGCGAGGACGAGGAGACCTTTACCCTTCGAGTGGCGGAAGACCTGGCGAAGCGGCTGGAGGCAACCGGCCACTTCCAGGTGCGCCTGAGTCGCAGGCCGGGCGAGCGCGTCCCCTATCCCACCCGAGTCACCGCCGCCGAGCGGTGGCGCGCCCATGCCATGCTCAGCCTGCACTCCGACTCGCGTGGCACCGCCACGCCATGGTCTCCATATCCGGACCAGGAGTGCAACCGGCAGGACTCTGCCCCTGGCTTCACCGTGCTCTGGTCCGAGTCCGCGGAAGCCACCGCGCTCCTCCACGCCGGACGCGCGGGCCTGGCGCGCTCGCTGGCGCACCGGCTGAGCCAGGCGGGCTTCCCGCCCTATGATGGCGTGGACTACGAAGGCCTCTACGCCATCGACTCCGAGCACCCCGGCGTCTTCGTGGCCCGAGAGCCCACGCACAGGCAGATCTTCGTACTTCGAAAGCCACGCATCCCCTCCGTCATCATCGAGACCCACCATGCGCTCGACTTCGAGGAGGCCGCACGGTGGCGAGAGCAACGAACGCTGGAAGCCTTCGCCGCCGCCGTGGCCCAAGGACTTGTGGATGCGCTCGCGCCCGAAGCGCCCACCCAGCCACGCACAACCCGCCCCCGCTGAACCCGAGCCGCAGCGTCCCCTGACATGCCCCACGCCATCCACCGGACCTCGTGGTGGATGGCTCGCCATTCATTGGTGAGTGGGCATCGTGGCTCTGCCATTCAGGCGAAGTCCTCGCTCACCCCTCGCGTTGCTGCCCCGCCGCCTCGTGCCGCCCAGTGGCGGCGCCGACGTGATCGACAAGGCGGCGCGCCAGCGTCTCCACCTGTGGTTCCCTGAGCACACTGTAGTGGTCCCCCGGAACGTCCTCCACGGTGAGACCCGATAGCCCCCAGCGGGCCCACCCGTGGGACGGATCCACCGCATGGGAGCGTTGCGCATCCTTCGCACGCAGCAACAGCACGGGGCACCGAACGGGACCGGGACGGTAGGCCGCCAACGCCCTCAGGTTCGCGCGAGTCACATCACGCCAGGCGCGGAGCGTTGACGCCTCGACCTCGGGAGGCAGCCACCCTGCATGTCGCGCATGCTCGACGAGGGCGGTGAATTGCTCCTCTTCGGTCAGGCCCGAGAGCATCTCCGGACGTAGGGAGGACTCGGCACCTGCCGTCCGTGCCAGGTCCATGGCCATTCCCGCGAGCAGCAACGCCGCATCGGGTTCCCGCGTAGGCGCGTTCTCGTCGGGAGCGAAGCTGTCCAGCAGTACCAGGAGCGACACGGACTGCCCCTGACGCTCCAGCTCGCGCGCCATCTCGAAAGCCAACACCCCGCCCAGGGACCAGCCGCCCAGCACATAGGGGCCCTCGGGCTGACGCTCGCGCATTGCTTCAACGTAGCGGCGGGCGAGCGCCTCCACCTGCTCCAGAGGAGGCTCGCGTCCATCGAGCCCCGCAGCCTGGAAGCCGTAGAGAGGCCGCTCGCGTCCCATGCGCCGAGCCAGCGCACGATACGGACCCACCGCGCCGCCGACGGCGTGCACGAAGAACACAGGCGTGCCGGCACCTTCAAGCTGCAATGCCACACAGTCACGCGCGGCCCCTTCCGTGTCCGAGCCTTGCAACCAGACCGCGAGCCGCAACACCGTGGGCGCCTCGAAGAGCGCCCGCAACGGCATGTCCACGCCCAGCTCCGTACGGACACGTGCCACGACCTGGGTTGCCAACAACGAGTGGCCTCCCAGATCGAAGAAGTCGTCATGAAGACCGACACGTGGCACGCCCAGCACCTCCGAGAAGATGCCCGCCAGCGCGTGCTCGGCGTCCGTGCGCGGCGCGACGAAGTCCTCGATGGCAACGCGCGACCGCAGATCCGTAGCAGCCAATGCCTTGCGGTCGGCCTTGCCATTGGGCGTCAGTGGCAGTGCCTCCAGCACCACCACCACCGCAGGCACCATGTACTCCGGCAGCCTCTGCCTCACGTACTCCTTCAGCGCCCCTCCCTCTCCTCCCGGCGCCACCACGTACGCTTCCACCCGCTTCTCCTGCCCCTCCCCCCTCACCACCGCTGC
>NZ_JAAEAH010000094.1 GCF_010998615.1 Myxococcus sp. CA023
ACGCGCGGGGGCGGCATGACGGCCACCGGGGCCACGCGAGGCACCGGGCCGCCACCCTGCATCGGCTGGGACGCGACGGCGCCGGGCTGCTGCCGGTGCTGCAGGTGCTGGGTGAGCTGGGCCTCCAGGCCCGCGGGCTGTGCGCTCGCGGTGGGGCGGGGCGGCGGGACGATGCGCTTGGCGCGCAGGTCCTTGATGACCAGCCGGGTGATGGCCTTGAGCGTGTCGAGCACCCCGCGGCCATTGGCGGCGGACGTCTCCAGCTCCGGGACGCCTCGGGGGTTGAGCTCCTTGCGGAGCACCTCCACCGGCAGCACGCCGTCCAGGTCCCGCTTGTTCCACTGCATCACCAGTGGGAAGCGGTCCAGGCGGATGCCGTGCTCGAAGAGGTTCTCCTCCAGGTTGGCCAGGGACTCGCGGTTGGCGTCCATGGCCTCCGGCTGCGAGTCCGCCACGAACACCACGCCGTCGGCGCCTTGGAGCACCAGCTTGCGGGTGGCGTTGTAGAAGACCTGGCCCGGCACGGTGTAGAGCGCCAGTCGCACGGAGCAGTCGCCCACGCGCTCCACCTTCACGGGAAGGAAGTCGAAGAAGAGCGTCCGGTCCCCCTCCGTGGCGATGGACATCATCTCGCCGCGGTGTGCGGGGCGGACCGTCTCGTAGATCTTCCTCAGCGAGGTCGTCTTCCCGGATAAACCCGGTCCGTAGAAAACGATTTTCGCGGCCACTTCACGGGCCATCAGATTGACGCTGCTCACGGTGTCAGCTTACCTAGTCCGACTTGACACCTCGCGCCAGTTGACGGCGAGACATTCGCCCCGGGTCCGCGAGGCTCAGCGCTGGAGGTGAGGCCACGGGCTCAAGGCAGGCTCGCCAGGATGCGTGCCCGCAAAGCATCCGCGACGGCTCACACCGCTTCCTTGAAGAGGAATACGGCACGAACCGCACGAATGGCGGCCAATACGTCATGCCACCGGCGAACCACCGCACTGCTCGAAAATCAAGCAGGGATGCGGCGTCCGCACGGAATGAAACCGCTCGTGGGGGGCAGTCGCGGTGGTGAGACGCGCGTCATGCCCTCCCTCGAGCGAGAGAACCTCAAGCGGCCTTCGTCACCTTGCCCGCCTTGATGCAGCGGGTGCACGCGAGAACGCGCTGGGTGCTGCCCTGAACGCTGGCCCGGATCTTCTGGAGATTCGGCAGGGTCCGCTTCTTGGTCTTGTTGTTCGCGTGGCTGACGTTGTTACCCACCAGCGGACGCTTGCCACACAAGTCACACTTCCACGCCATGACCTCTAACTCCTTGAAAACTGGGGCGTTGGACGCCTGCCGATTAAAAGAGCGGCGGAACCTGCCAGATAACGGCCCGGAAATCCAGCCTTAGATCCAGGATCAACCCTTGAGCGGATCCTTCTTCTTCAACATGTCCTGCACCAGCCGCGCGGCCCGGATACCCGCGAGCAGCTCGCCTTCCAGCCCCAGACCGGGGAGGACCTCGCGGTTGGCGAGCAGGATGTTCTTGGCTGGCGTGCGCTGGGTCAAACCCGTGACGCCCAGGACGGCTTCCGACTCGAAGCTGAACAATGGGTGCGGCATCAGCCGGCTGCCACGGACTCCGTCGGCGTCCAGGTAGGGGGCCGAGCGCAGCACGCGGTGCTGGGCGGTGAAGGGCATCAGCGCGTCCAGGTGCTCGTCGATGCGCGTCGCCAGGCCCTGGAGGTGTTCCTCGCCCAGATCCCGCGCCGAGGCCGGGACGAAGGCGCCCGCGCACACCACGCGCAGCCCTTCCGTCGCTTTGGCCTCCTTGCCGCCGTGCGCCGGCGCCGCGCGCGCGGGGTGGACCTGGATCAGCACGGGCCCCAGCTCCGCGTCACCCGTGTCCAGCAGGGCCAGTTCACCCATGCCGCGGGGCAGCGCCGACTCCGGCACCACCCAGTTCACGGTGAAGAGCAGGGCCTTGGTGTTGGACTGGTCCAGGTGCTCCAGCAGACCGCGGTGGTGCTTCTTGTCCGTCACCAGCCGTCGCAGCGCGCCCGCGTCCGTGGCCGCCACCAGGCAGGACGCGCGGTACATGGTGTCCGAGCGCATCAGCTTCATGCCCGCGAACTTGCTGCCGTCGAAGGCCAGCTCCTCCACGATGAAGCCCGCCGGGTTGTCGCGCCCGAGCACATCTCCGCCCAGCTCCGCCACGCGGCGGGCGAGCAGCTCGCGCAGGCCCTCATTGCCCCCGGGGAAGAAGGAGGGCGTCGACAGCACCTGTGACATGGCCCGAGTCAGCGCCAGGTGCGCCTCCGGACGGTCCAGGTGGGTGACGAAAGGCAGCAGCCCCCGCACCAGGGACACCGAAGCGCTGTCTCCCGTGAGCCGGGGCGGCGCCTCCAGGCCGGGATGGGCCCGGATGAGCTTCTTCAGGCCCCAGCCCTCGAAGAAGCCGTCCGGTGGCAGGGCGGGGCCCGCCTTGAAGAAGGCATCACTGGCTTCGTGCTGCGCGGCGGCGCCGGCCAGGGCGCCCAGCAGGGATTCGCCTTCCTCGCCCAGCTCCCGCGTCACCTCGGCCTTGCGGCGGGCAGCATCGCCATGGAGGTCCAGGCGGTTGCGAGGCATGAGGAGCTGCAGCTCTGGCGCGTGGGGCCGCAGCGTGCGCTGGACGTTGGCGTTGAGGCCCAGCTCCGTGAGGGCCTCCTCCACCGCGGGCATGGCCTTGAGCGGCGGAGCGACGAAGGGGGCATAGGGGAGCACGTAGCCTCCGTGCTCGTAACCGGGCCCCATGCCGTCGTGCTCCACCAGCAGGACGCGGTGGTTGCGCTTCGCCAGCAGGGCCGCTGCGAGCGCACCGCCCAGCTGACTGCCGAGCACGATGACGTCGTAGACATGCCGGGACGGCCCGGCGGGAAGCTTGAGCTTGGCAGAGGACGTCGCCATGAGGCGGGCAACACTACACAACGTGCCCGCCGCTGGCGCCCTTTTCACCACGGCGCGCCCCGCGGAGGGCGGATCAGCGGGCCTGGGCGCTGAAGAGACGCTGTTCCAGCTCAGGGGGCAGCTGGGTGAAGTCCTGGACCACCCAGTGCGCGCCGGCCTTGCGGAGGTCGGCTTCCGGCGCGGCGGTGGTCAATCCCACCACCGTCATGCCGGCTTCGCGGGCGGACATGATGCCCAGGACGGCGTCCTCGAAGGCGAGGCACTCGGTGGGGGCCACACCCAGCGCCTTGGCGGCGGCCAGGAAGATGTCCGGGGCGGGCTTGCCGCGCGTCACCTGTTCGGCGCCGACGATGCTCGCGAAGAGGGGACGGAGGCTGAGCCCGTCCAGCACCAGGTCGCGGTTGCCCTGGGGCGCCGCGGTGGCGATGGCCGCCGGGACGTGGGCCTCCTTCAAGCGCTGGATGAAGGCCGCCGCGCCCCGGTGCAGCTTCAGGTGCGGCCGGTACAGGGTTCGGTAGTGGTTCTCCTTTTCCTCGGCGATGCGCTCCACTTCATCCGGGGCCACCGGGCGGCCGAACAGCTCGGGGATGATCTCCTCGTTCTTCCTGCCGGCGAAGCGGCTCTGGAAGTCGTTCGCGGTCAGCGGCAAGCCCAGCTTCCGGGCGAACGAGACCCAGGCCTCGTTGTGGAACTGCATGTTGTCGACGAGGGTGCCGTCCATGTCGAAGACGACGGCACGCAGGGGCGCCAGTGCGGAGGTCATGCGTTCCCCATAGCGCGTCTGTCCCCGCGGTGGGCCAACGAATCCACCCAAGGGGCTGCTCGCCTGATATCCCCGGCGCCATGACGGACGACCTTCTGCTCGAGACGCGTGGCGCGGTAGGCGTGGTGACCCTGAACCGGCCCAAGGCCCTGAACGCGCTGAACCTGGGCATGTGCCGCAAGCTGCACCCGGTGCTCGACGCATGGGCGGCGGACCCGTCCATCCAGGCCGTGGTCATCCGGGGGGCTGGCGGCCGAGCCTTCTGCGCGGGCGGAGACGTACGCGCGGTGGCGCTGTCGGTGGGGGACGCGTCCGCTGAAGAGAAGGAGCGGCTGTCGCGCGAGTTCTTCCGCGCCGAGTACGGGCTGAACCACCGCATCCACTATTTCGGCAAGCCGTTCATCGCGCTGGTGGACGGGGTCTGCATGGGCGGCGGGCTGGGCCTGTCGATTCACGGCACCCACCGGGTCGTCACCGAGAAGCTGGTGCTGGCCATGCCGGAGACGGCCATCGGGCTCTTCCCGGATGTGGGCGGCGGCTGGTTCCTGCCGCGCTTCCCGGGTGAGTCGGGCACGTACCTGGGCCTCACGGGGGCCCGGTGCGGCGCGGCGGACGCGATGTGGCTGGGCTACGCCACGCACCACGTGGAGTCCGCGCGGCTGGAGGAGGTACTGGACGCGTTGGTGGGTGCGCCCTGGGGCACCGGCGCGGCGAGCACGGTGGTGGACACGGTGCTCGCCGGCTTCCACGCGGACGCGGGCACGTCGCCACTAGGGGTGCAGCGCGCCGCCATCGACCGGTGCTTCGCGGCCGAGCGCGTGGACGACATCCAGCAGGCGCTGGAGCTGGAGGGCACGCCGTGGGCCCAGGAGACGTGGGCCACGTTGCTTCACATGTGCCCGGCCAGCTTGAAGGTGACGCTGCGCCAGCTCCGGATGGGGCGCACTCGCGGCTACGACGAGATGGCCAACGTGGAGTACCGGCTCAGCCAGTCGATGACGGCGCGGCCGGACTTCCGTGAGGGCATCCGCGCGGTGCTCGTGGACAAGGACAACAAGCCGCACTGGCGGCCCACCACGCTGGCGGAAGTCACCGAAGACATGGTGGAGGCGCTCTTCGCGCCGCTGCCTCACGACACGTGGAAGATGCCGGCGCGCGGGTAGGGACTGTTGCTAGATGTCCTCGTCGCTGAGGACGGTGATGCCCTTCGCGCGTAGTAGCGCCGTGGTGATGCCTTCGCCCGTGCGGAGCTGGCCGGACTCGTAGACTCGCTGGCTGCCGCACGACGGGCTCTTCTCCTTCAGCAGCGCCACCGTCGCGCCGAATCGTTGTGCCGCTTCGAGCGCGAGCCGGGCGCCCTGTTGGAAGGCCTCCGTCCGGTCGATGCCCTCGGTGCGCTCCACTGCGACTGCGCGCCCAGCCCAGACGTCCACGCCCGTGCCGCCTCGCAGGTCGACGGGAGGGCGCGGCACGGGCAGGCCCGAGGCCACTTCCGGGCACACGGGGATGACGTCCTTGTCCGCCAGCGCCGCGAGGACGCGCTCGGAGCGCTGGGAGCGGCCGTCGTACCGACACGCCTCGCCCAGTAGACAGGCACTGACCAGCACCACGCGAGCATCCTGGAGCGTGGTGACTCGTTCGGCCTGCGAGGGTAGGGCGGTTGAGCCTTGCTCGTCTCGGGGGGACGCAGGGCCGCCCAGGGGCCCGGTGGACTGCCGCTCGTCGGCGATCAACCCGTCGCGGGTCAGCCCCAAATCGGCCTCCGGTTGCTGAACGTCGCCATCATCCCCTGACGCGGCGCCGGGGAACTCCGGCTCCTGGTCGAACGTCTTCGGTCCGCTCACGCCGGGTCGACCGCCGCGCCGGGATTCCGAAGCGCCAGCTCACCCACCGTGGCCCGCGCCTCCACTCGCGTGCGGGCCCCGTCCAGCGTCACCTTGCCCGTCACGGCGAGCCGCACGGCCAGCGGGTAGAGCCGGTGCTCCTCCGCGAGGATTCGCGAGCTCAGGGCCTTCTCGTCGTCATCCGGCAGCACCGGCACGGCCACCTGCGCGATGATGGGCCCCGTGTCGGTGCCCGCGTCCACGAAGTGCACCGTGCACCCGGCCACCTTCACGCCTCGCTCCAGCGCCTGTCGCTGCGCATGCAGGCCCGGGAATGCGGGCAGCAGCGACGGGTGGATGTTCAGCACCCGCCCCGCGTAGTGGCCCAGGAAGTCCGCGCTCAACAGGCGCATGAACCCCGCCAGGCACACCCACTCCACGTTCGCCGCGCGCAGCGTGTCCAGCAGGGCCTTCTCGAAGTCCGCCTTCGTCGCGTGGGCCTTGTGGTCCACCACCTTGGCCGTCACGCCCGCCTTGCGCGCCCGCTCCAGCGCGAACGCGGTGGAGACGTTGGACACCACGCAGGCCACCTCGGCGGGAAAGTCCTCCCGCGCGCAGGCGTCCAGCAGCGCCTGGAGGTTGCTCCCGCTGCCGGACACGAGCACGCCCAGGCGGACCCGCTGGCCGCTCATGGGTCGACAACCGCCGTGGCCTCGCCCTGGCCCGCTTCCACGCGGCCGACCTCGAAGGCCTGCACGCCCCGGTCGCTCAGCACGCTCAGCGCCTGGGCGACGTCTTCCTTCGCCACGACGAGGATGAGCCCCAGGCCCATGTTGAACGTGCTGAACATCTCGTCGCGGGCCACGCTCCCCAGCTTCGCGATGAGGTCGAAGATGGGCGGCTTGGGCCATGTCTTTTCACTCAGCACCGCGCGCGTGCCGTCCGGCAGGCAGCGGGGCAGGTTGCCCGGAATGCCGCTGCCGGTGATGTGCGCCAGGCCCTTCACCTTCACCGCCTGGAGCAGCGCCAGCACGTCCTTCACGTAGATGCGCGTGGGCTCCAGCAGCGCGTCCACGAGCGGCCGGTCCAGGCCCTCGGGCGTCGCGTCCAGGGCCAGCTTTCCGTCGTCCAGCAGCACCTTGCGCGCCAGCGAATAGCCGTTGCTGTGCAGGCCAGAGGAGGGGAGCCCGATGAGCGCGTCACCCGGCTTCACGCTCTTGCCGTCGATGATGGCCGCGCGCTCCACCACGCCCACGCAGAAGCCCGCGAGGTCGTATTCGCCACGCGCGTAGAAGCCCGGCATCTCCGCCGTCTCGCCGCCCAGCAGGGCGCACCCTGCCTGCTCGCAGCCCAGGGCGATGCCCTTCACCACCTCGGCCGCGTCGTCGACCTCCAGGCGCCCGGTGGCGAAATAGTCGAGGAAGAAGAGGGGCTCGGCGCCGCAGGTGAGGATGTCGTTCACCGACATGGCCACCAGGTCGATGCCCACCGTCCCATGGCGTCCAGCGGCGAAGGCCACCTTCAGCTTGGTGCCCACGCCGTCCGTGCCGGCCACCAGCACTGGCTGCTGGTACTTGCCTGGCGGTAGGGCGAACAGGCCGCCGAATCCACCCACTCCGCCCATGACTTCAGGGCGCATGGTGCGCGCGGCATGGGGCTTGATGCGCTCGACGAACGCGTCGCCGGCCTCGATGTCTACTCCGGACTGCTTGTAGGTCGTTCCCACGGGCGGCCTTCTACCCGGCCCCCGCGCCGGTGTCTCGCGTGGCGTGGCGGCTGTCCCACCGGTGCGCACAGAAAAGGGAATTTGACCGGGCGAGTGTGGGCTGATTGACTCCTTTGCAGGATGGGCGCCGAGGAAACCCTCTTTCAACGTTTCGGCAAGGAGTTCCCCCAGGGCACCGAGCTCTTCCGCGAGGGAGAAGCCGGCAAGGAGATGTTCGTCATCCAGGCAGGACGGGTGGCCATCTCCAAGCGGGTCCGTGACGTCGAGAAGGTTCTCGCCGTCCTGGGCCCCGGTGAGTTCTTCGGGGAAATGGCCATTATCTCCAACAAGCCGCGCAATGCCTCGGCCACGGTCAACGAGGACGCGAGGCTGCTGGTCATCGACCCCAAGACGTTCGAGGGGATGATCCGCGGCAATGCGGAGATCGCCGTCCGGATGATCAAGAAGCTGGCCGAACGCCTCTCCGAGGCGGACGCCCAGATCGAAAACCTGCTGCACAACGACCCGGCCAGCCGGGTGGTGCACCAGATCATCCAGGCCTGCCAGAGCCGGGGCCGTCCCCTGGACGAGGGCGTGGAGATTGACTTCGCGGTGCGGGAACTGCCGCGCCAGATTGGTGTGGGCGAGCCCGCGGTCCGCGCCGTGGTGGACCGGCTGGAGCGTTCCGGTCTGGTCGAGCGGAACGGGGACCGGATGACCGTGCTGGACACGGCCAGGCTGCACGACTTCCTCCAATACCTGGAGATGAAGTGGAAGTTCGGAGACCTCTAGCGTGAAGCTGCGAGTCCTCGGCTGCCACGGCGGCGAGCTACCCAACTGCAAGAGCACCTGCTTCCTCGTCGATGACGTGCTGGCGCTCGATGCGGGGGCGCTCACGGGGACGTTGTCGCTGGATGAGCTGTGCCGCGTGGACCACGTCCTGGTGGGGCACAGCCACTTCGACCATGTGAAGGACCTGCCGTTGATGGCGGACCTGGTCATCGGCCGGCGCGACACCCCGGTCACCATCTACGCCTCGCGCGAGTGCGCCCGGGCCCTGCGCGACAACATGTTCAACAACGCGCTCTGGCCGGACTTCACCCGCATCCCGACGAAGCGCCAGCCCGTGCTGCAGATCAAGACGTTCCGGGCTGGCAGCACCTTCCAGGTGGGCCCCTACACCGTGCGAAGCGTGCCGGTGAGCCACCCCGTGGAGTCGTGCGGCTTCATCATCTCCAACGGCAAGAGTGCCCTGGCGATGAGCGGCGACACCGGCCCCACGGACAAGCTGTGGAAGGCGCTGAACGAGACGAAGAACCTCAAGGCGCTGCTGTTGGAGACGTCCTTCCCCAACAAGCTCCAGTCGCTGGCCGACATCTCCGGCCACCTCACGCCGCACACGCTGAGCCTGGAACTCCAGAAGTTCGAGCGCAACGGCGCCTCGGTGCTGCTGTATCACCTCAAGCCCGCCTTCGTGTCGCAGCTCAAGAAGGAGCTGGCCGAGCTGCCGGTGGAAGTGCTGGAGCTGGGCGATACCTTCGAGTTGTAGACGCGTCGCGCCATACGGAGGGGTTGACGGCCGAAAGCGGCCGGATTAACCCCGCCCACCCCATGGCCTGGTTCTCGAAGAAGCCGCGCATCGCCGTCGACACCGAACCGCAAGCCGAGCCCCGCCCGTCCCGCATGGAGGGGCTGTGGGCGAAGTGCGAGACGTGCGACGAAATCATCTACCGCCAGGAGTTGGAGAAGAACTGGATGGTGTGTCCGCACTGCGAGCACCACCACTACTGGGCGGCGCGCGCGCGGCTGGCGGCGCTGCTGGACCCCGACAGCTTCGAGGAGTTCGACAAGGAGCTGGAGCCGCAGGACCCGCTCGGGTTCAGTGACACGAAGAAGTACAAGGACCGGCTCAAGTCCACCCGGAAGAACCTGGGCGAGCCGGATGCCTTCATCTCCGGCGTGGGCCGCATCCAGGGCCACCAGGTGTCGGTGGGCTGCTTCGTCTTCGAGTTCATGGGCGGCTCCATGGGCTCTGTCGTGGGCGAGAAGGTGGCCCGCGTCTTCGAGCGCGCGCACGAGCTGAAGTGCTCCGCCATCGTCTTCTCCGCGTCGGGCGGCGCGCGCATGCAGGAGGGCATCTTCTCCCTCATGCAGATGGCCAAGACGTCGGCGGCCATCGCCCGCTTCCGCACCGGCACGCGGCCGTACATCTCCGTGCTGCTCAACCCCACCACCGGTGGCGTCGCCGCGTCCTTCTCGTGGCTGGGCGACGTCATCCTCGCCGAGCCCAAGGCCCTCATCGGGTTCGCCGGTCCGCGCGTCATCGAGCAGACCATCCGCCAGAAGCTGCCGGAGGGCTTCCAGCGCTCCGAGTTCCTGCTGGACCATGGGATGATCGACGCCATCATCCACCGCAAGGACCTGCGCGCGAAGCTGGGCCAGATCCTGGGGCTGCTGGGCTGAGCGCGCCTCGGACACCGGAGGAGGCGCTGGCCTTCTTCACGAAGCTCAACCCCTCCGGCATCAAGCTGGGGTTGGAGCGCGTGCAGGAGGCCCTGGCCGCGCTGGGCCACCCGGAGCGGCGGTATCCGGCGCTCCACGTCGCCGGGACGAACGGGAAGGGCAGCACCTGTGCCATGACGGCGGCGTCGCTCCATGCCGCCGGGCACCGCGTGGGTCTCTACACGTCTCCGCATCTGGTGCGCGTCAACGAGCGCATCCGCGTGGACAACGAGGACATCTCCGACGCGGACTTCGGCCTGCGCATCCTGGAGGTGTTGGAGCGCTACCCCAGCGCCGTGTCCTCTCCCATGACGTACTTCGAGTTCGGCACTGTCGTAGCCCTGTGGCACTTCGCCCAGGTGCGCGTGGATGTGGCCGTGCTGGAGACGGGCCTGGGCGGCCGGCTGGACGCCACCACGGCCGCCAGCCCGGTGGTGACGGCCATTACCCCTGTGTCCTTCGACCACATGGAGTACCTGGGCGACACGCTGGCGGCCATCGCCGGCGAGAAGGCGGGCATCCTCAAGCCCGGCGTGCCGTGTGTCGTCGCGCGGCAGGCCCCGGAGGCCTTGGAAGCCATCCTCCGAAAGGCCGAGCAAGTCGGGGCCCCGGTGCGGCTGGAGGGGCGTGACTTCACGGGCGAGCGCCAGCCAGATGGCGGCCTGTCGTACCGCGGGGCAACCTGGTCCCTGGATGGGCTGTCCGTCGCGCTGCGGGGGCCCCATCAGCGGCAGAACGCGGCGGTGGCGCTCGCCTGCCTGGAGGCCTTGCAGGAGCGCCGCGTCACCGTGCCGCCCGAGGCCGCGCGTGCGGGCCTGGCGTCGGCATGCTGGCCGGGGCGTTTGGAAGAGGTGGGGCAGCAGCCCATCCTCCTGCTGGACGGCGCACACAACCCGGCGGGCGTGGAGGTGCTGCTCGCGTCGCTGAAGGACCTCTACCCGGGGCGCCGCCTCCACCTCGTCTTCGGCGTGGTGGGGGACAAGGACCGGGGACCGATGATGCGAGCGCTGTTGCCCGAGTGTGCTTCGGTGCAGCTCACGCCTTTGGAGACGCCTCGCTCGCTGGCTCCCGAGGCCTACCTGGCAGAGGCGCGCGCGCTGTGCGCGGACGTGACTGCCTGGCCGGATGCGGACGCGGCCCTTGCCGCGGCGCGCAAGCGGGCAGCCGCGAACGACCTCGTCCTTTGTACAGGTTCACTGTTCCTTGTCGGGATGATGAAGGCTCGCATGTATCGAAACCTTGGCGCGATGCATCAGCCGCCGTAGATTCAAGACATGCGCCTGCCGGACTGGAGAGCCGCCGCGACATCGGGGCCGCCCATCCCCTCCATCGACGAAGTCGATTTCAGGGCGCTTTACTCGAAGACGAAGTACGTCGTGGAGACGGCGGACGGCTGGTCGCTGGTCATCACCCGCTACCGTCCGGTGAAGCAGCCTTTTCCGCAACCGTTGTTTGGTGAGCCCCTGCTGCTGGTGCACGGTTTCTCACAAAACCGGCACACCTGGACCAGCGGGCAGTTCGTCAAGAACCTGCTCTTCTTCGGGGTGGACATCCACATCCTGGAGCTGCGTGGCCACGGCAAGAGCTCCATCGCGTTCCAGAACGAGCGCGCCGAGCGCTTCAAGCGCCCCCTGCCGCCGGACCTCGACTACGGCTGGGATATCGACAGCTACTTCCTCTACGACCTACCAGCGGCCGTCTCCGGCGTGAAGCGCATCACCCGGCGCGAGCGCATCTTCTACTGCGGCCACTCCATGGGCGGGATGCTGGGCTACGGCTACGCCGGCATCCATAATGACTTCGAAGGCCTCATCACCATTGGCTCCCCGGCGGACCTGGGACGCGGCTTCATGCTGCTGCGCCTGCTGGCGCACGGCGCGCCCATGCTGGTCGGGATGATCGACCTGACGCTCGCCAGCCTCAACGTGGGTGGCAAGGTGGAGGGGGCGGGGCGCTCGCTGCTCGCGCGGGGCGTGGGCGTGTTGAACAAGGGCCTGGGACGCCGGCTGTCACCCCGAGCGCGGCGGACGCTGCGCTTCGACGCGGTGCCGGTGGACATCATCCTCAAGACGCTGGAGCGCCAGCTCGCGAAGGCCGAGGACTCGTCGCTGTATCAACAACTCACCACGCGGTTGAACCGTCTCATCAATCCGGAGCGGGTGAGCGCGGATGACATCCGCTGGTTGCTCCGCGAAGGTGGAGAGCGGGAGCCGCGCCGGGTGCTGGAGCAGTTCGCGCGGTGGATTCGCCGGGGAGAGATGGTCTGTTACCGCACCGGCTTCGACTTCAAGCGGGGCTTCGGTCGCATCGAGGTTCCCATGGCCATCATCTTCGGGGACCTGGACCCGCTGGCCTCGCTGGAGTCGACGCGCAGCGTGTATCGCGCCGCCAAGAGTGAGTATCTGCTCTGGCGTCCGGTGAAGGGTAATAGCCACATCGAGCTGACGATGGGGCATGACATCCGGCAGATCTGCTACGACATCAAGAACCTCATCGAGTACGCGCGGACCCACCGGTATCGCTCGCCGAGCCTTCCGCGGCTCCGCTAGACGCGTCTGGATGGAAAGTTGGAGGCACGCTGGTGCGTGATAGCCTCTACGCTCTTCTGTCAACGTGAAGGGGTGTGGTCGATGAAGCCGTTTGCCGCGTGGCTGCTCGGTGTGGTGCTCGTGCCCTTCGTGGCGCTCGCGCAGGCGCCGGCCACGAACCTGAACACCATCACCGCGGTGCAGGTGAACGGTGGGACGGTGACCATCTCCGGCTCGCAGAAGGCGAACTTCACCACGTTCACCATGACGGACCCGCCGCGGCTCGTCATCGACATCTCCGAGGCCGTCTTCTCCGACGTGCCCGAGGAGATTCAGGTGGGCAATGGCACGGTGACGGCCATCCGCACCGCCAGCTATGGCTCTGAGGCGTCATCCATCGCGCGCGTGCTCATCGGCTACGAGCGCGAGGCGGAGGCGGACATCCAGGCCCATGGCAACCAGCTCGTCGTCCGCGTCGCGGGCGGCGGGGGGCAGGCCGTGGCGCAGGCGCCGGGCACCGAGCAGCCCCAGGCGGGAAGCAGCGCCGCGGATGCCGCCGCTGCCGCCGCGGCGGAGCGTCAGGCCCAGGAGAAGGCCGCCGCGGAGGCCGCCGCCGCGGCTCGCGCCGAGCGTGAGGCCCAGGAGAAGGCTTCCGCCGAAGCCGCCGCCGCCGCGAAGCGTGACGCGGAGGCCGAGGCGAAGCGTCAGGAGGAGGCTCGGGCTGCCGTTCAGCGCCAGCAGGAGGAGCAGGCTCGGGCTGAGGCGGACCGCAAGCGCCAGGAGGAGGCTTCGCGTGCCTCGGCGCAGGCCGCCGCCGACGAGAAGCGGCGCCAGGAAGAGTCGGCGAAGGCGTCCGCTCAGGCTGCTGCGGAGGAGAAGCGTCGCCAGGAGGAGGCCTCGCGCGCGTCCGCGCAGGCCGCCGCCGACGAGCGCCGGGCCCAGCAGCAGTCCGCCGCCGAGGAGCAGGAGCGGCGCAAGGCCGCGGCCCGGGCCGAGGCCGAGCAGCGGAAGGCCGCTCAGCAGTCCGCCGCCGAGGAGCGACGTGCCGCCGCGCAGGCCGCGGCGGAGGAGCGCCGGGCCCAGCAGGAGGCCGCCGCTGAGGAGCGCCGTCAGCGTCAGGCCGAGGCTCGTGCGTCCCGGGAGAGCCGCCAGAATCAGGCGGTGGAGCCCTCCCGGCCGAGCAGCTCCGGCTCGGAGGCCTCGGTGTCCTCGCGTCGCAAGACGCTGACGCTGGTGGGTTTCCAGCAGCAGTCGGGGGCCTCGCGCGTGTTCATCCGCACCAACGAGCCGGTCAGCTACTCCGTGTCGGAGCGGGGCCGCTCCGTGGTGCTGGAGCTGGAGAACACCCGCGTGGATGCCAGCAACAACACGCTGCCGCTGGACACGTCCTACTTCGCGACGCCGGTGCTCCGGGTAGATCCGAGCGCGTCCGGGCGGGATGTGCGCATCACCATCCAGCTCCGGCAGTCCGCGCCGTTCCAGGCCCGCCAGGAGGGCAACGTCATTTCATTGGACTTCCAGCGTACAGGCCGGTGAAAAGAGCGGGCCGCTCGGCCTGGGCGCGGCATACCCTGCACCCCTGAATGAGCTTCTTCGTTCCGCTCGCCGCCGCGCTGCTGGTCTCCACGTCGCAGGTGCCACTCGCCACCCCGTTGGCTCTGCCCAACGGTGAGACGGCGCAGCTGGCTGCGGACCTGGTCGTCTACGAAGCGGACACGAAGGTCGTCACCGCGCGCGGCAACGCCGTGCTGCGCACGGAGACGATGCAGCTTCGCGCCGACGAGGTGACGTACGACGAGGTGAACCAGCTCGTCACCGCCTCGGGCGGCGTGATGTTCGTGGGCCCCAGCGGCCTGGCCGCGGTCGCCGACACCGTGAAGATGGATGTGCGCACCTACGAGGCGAACCTCGAGGGCGGCCTCTTCATGCAGAAGCAGGGCGTCACCCAGGAGGCCCTGTTCACGGCGAAGACGCCCCAGGAGCTGCGGGCCATGGGGGAGACGCCCCTCCTGATGAGCGGCTCGCGCATCCGCCGGACGGGGGAGAACACCTTCCTCGTGGAGGACCTGGCCTTCACGCCGTGCAACTGCAGCCCGGGTGAGCCCGGCTGGCGAATGGAGGCCTCGTCGGCCACCGTCGTCCTGGGCGAGCGCGCCACGATGACGCTGCCCGTGGTGTACGTGAAGTCCGTGCCCGTGTTCGCGCTGCCGTGGCTCTACATGCCGCTGTCACAGCGGCGCACCGGCCTGCTGCTCCCCAAGCCCACCATCTCCTCGCTCAACGGCTTCTCCCTGGAGCAGCCCCTCTTCATCACACTGGGGCAGAGCTACGACGTGACGCTCACGCCGGGGTACTTCAGCGGCGGCTACGAATTGCATACCGTTCCCGGCGCCACCGAGCAGGTCCGGGAGCCGCGCTACCTGGGCGTGAAGGGGCCGCGCCTGCTCACCGAGTTCCGCTATGCGCCCAGCGAGCGGACCCGGGGGCGGGCCACGCTGGGGTTCCTCTACGACCTCCGGCCCATCCGGGATCCGCGCAGCTTCGTGTTCTATCGGCGGACGGTGGACGGTGTCGCCTCGCCTGAGTTCGTCGATGAGCGGCGAGGACTCCGGGGCGAGGCGTCCTGGCAACACACCCAGGACATGGGGGGAGGGTGGCACAACCGGGTCGACGCCTCGTTCGTCTCGGACGGCAACTACACCCGCGACCTCACGGCGGACCTCGTCACCCGCGAGTTCACCTACCTGCGCAGCACGGGCACGGTGTTCCAACGCCAGGACGACCTCTATGCGGGGCTCGACGTGGCGCTGCGCCAGGACATCCGGTGGGGGTACCGCTTCTTCCAGGACAACCGCATCCCGGCAGCCACGGACCCGGCGCGCCCGGACCTGAAGGGCCCCACCACGTTCCAACGCTTGCCGGCCATCACCCTGGCCCTGCCGGAGCGGCCCGTGCTGGGCGGAATCATGGGGGGGCTTTCGGTGCAGTACCTGCGGCTCGCGCCCTTGCGAGGCGGGTACGGCGACGAGGGTATCGACGGCATCTTCCGGCCTGGGGGGGACTACCTCCCATTCGGCTCCTCCGAGTGGCCGAAGCCCGCGGACACCACACAGTCCGACGGCATCTTCAATTCGAACGACCGTGAAGCCCGCGACCGGGTGGACTTCTTCCCCCGCCTGTCGACGTCCTTCGGTCTGGGCAGTCTGATGCGCGTGTCGCCCTCGCTGGGCATGCGCCAGGACGTGTGGCTGGGCGAGGTATCGGGCCGGACGTGGCAGCGGGGCTATCCCATCGCCGGGCTGCTGCTCGAAAGCCAGGTGGCGCGCGTCTTCGAAGGCCGTGAGACGAGCTTCCGCCATGCCATCACCCCCTCGCTGGAGCTGCGCTACGTGCCGGGCGGGTGGGGCCGTCTTCCCTCGGCCGGGGCTTCCGGTGAGGACCTGGCCCGCCCCTATGACGAAGTGGACGCCGCGGTGCCGTTCCAGGCCGACGGCCGCACCCGGGGCTTCCTCCACGCGGTGCTCGCCGTGGACCAGACGCTGCGCTTCAAGCGCGGCAACGACATCCGCGAACCGCTGCGCCTGCGCATCGGACAGGGCTTCGACCTCACCCGGCACGTGCCCGCGGCGGGGAAGGTGGACGACCCGGGGCCCGTGCTGCGCGACACCTTCGCCCGCCTCAGCGCCACCGCTGGAGTCTTCACGGCCGCAGGCACCGTTCGCTACGACCCCAACGCGGGCCGCATCTCCGGGCTCTCCGCGGAGGTGAACGTCGACAACGGTAAAGGGCACGCCGTGTACGCGCGCTTCGATGACCTGCTGTGGGCCGGGGGAGATGCGCTCAACCGCGGCGCGGATCCCCGCTCCGTGGGCCCAGATGTGCTCCGCCGCTCGCTGGATACCTTGGTAGGCGGATTATCCCGAGTAGAGCCCGGCTTCCCTCCGGCCGAACGGGCTCAAGCCCTCATCGTGGGTACGCGTTTGAAGCTCGGATTTGGGCTGGGAGTGCGGTACGAAGCAATTGTGCAACCGCTTTACCAGGATCCAATAACTCAAGAAAATCGCCCTCTTGCTCAGCAGACGTTCGGCCTCTCGTATGGGCCTGCATGCGACTGCTGGCGGGTAGAAGGGGTGGTGACGTCGCGGCGAGATTTGGGGCTGGAATTCTCCGGCATCAACCTCATTGTGGCGGATTTCGGATCCTTTGGTTCCGGAGGCTAGGAATCACCAGCGGTGGGTGGTGGTTCCTCCAACCCCGAAACAGCCAGGAGAAGTACTTCGTGTCGGACCTCGGAAAACGAATTGGGCAGCGCATCCGCGAGCTTCGGACACAGCGGCCGGAGCGCTGGACGCAGGAAGAGCTCGCTGAGCGGGCGCAGATCAGCGTGTCGTTCCTTTCCATGATCGAGCGTGGCGAGCGTGTCCCCCATGTGGAGACGCTAGCGGCCCTGGCCAACGCCCTGGGCGTGAGCCTGGGCGAGCTCTTCACGGGAACGGAGCAGACCCTTGCTCAGACGGAGGACCTCCTGCGGCCCCTGTCTGACTTCGCGCGCGCCCGTGGCCTCACCGCCCGGGACGTGGACCGTCTACTGGGCGTGGCCCGGGTGATGTTCAGCGGCACCGCCGCCTGACGTTGCCCCCTGGGATTCCAGGCCCTGGACGCAAGAGGGCGCCGGTCCACCTGTCCTGTCCTTGACTGGACGGTAGGTGGCCCGGGAAGATGCGGAAGATGCGCTGTGCGCTGCTCGCGTACAGCCCGCTTCCTTCATCGCCTTCAAGGAGTTTCCACTGATGCGTCCGGGTCTGGCCCCGTGGGTGGCCTTCGCGAGCCTGCTGTTTGTCGCATGCTCGCCGTCGGCCCCCGCCACACTTGAATTCGTGGACCAGTCACCGGCTCAGCCGCGACTGGGAGAAATCACCACGCTGCGCTTCCGCGCGGTGGACTCCCGAGGCCAGCCGCAGGCGGGTACGCCGGTGTCCTTCACGCTGGAGTCCCCCGTTCCGGGCGTCGAGCTGTCGCCCACCGAGGGTGTCACCAACACGGGTGACGGCATCGTGTCCGTGCAGATGACGGCGCGCGGCGGCCGGGTGGCCTCCGCCGTGGTCATCGCCACCGCCGGCACGGGTGCCGAGATGAAGCGGGCCGTCTCGCCGGTGGTCAGCTTCGCGGGCACCAACTCGAACTCGCGTCAGTTCACCTTCCAGTGCGGCTCGTTCTCCGGTGACGGCTCGGGTCTGCACCACGCCGTTGGCGCCTGGGACGAGACGCGCGCCCTCATCGCGGGCGTGAAGGTCCGGTGCATCGCCCACGTGGGTGATCGCAACGGTGACGGCGTGGTGGGTGCCCAGGTGTCCTTCCTCACGGAGGCGGGCACCATCGGTCCCAGCGCCGTGTCCGTCACGGACGTGGTGGGCAACGCGGAGGTCCTCTACAAGACGTCCCTGCCGCTGCCGCAGGACGTGGAGCCGGGCATCTTCAGCTGGAACCCGCAGAAGGACGCGACCCACACGGGCGAGTACCTGGCGCCGCTGTGGATGCACCCCTTCCTCTGGGACGAGAACCCCATTGCCGCCTACGGCAACGCCCCGCAGCCCCAGCAGGACCGCCCGGAGCCGCGCCGTCCGGACCCCATCCGCCCCGGCATCGTCCTCAACCCGCGTGACAACCTGGTCTCGCTCATCGCCATCACCAGCGGTGAGGAGGCCTTCGACGACCTCAACAACAACGGCGCCTGGGACACGGGCGAGCCGTTCGAGGACCTGACCGAGCCCTTCGTCGACAACAACGACAACGGCACGTGGGACCCGGGCGAGCGCTACGTGGACACCAACGGCGACGGTCGCTGGACGGGCAAGAATGGCCAGCACGACGCCAGCACGCTCATCTGGGTGCAGGAGCGCATCCTCTGGACGGGCATGCCCCACGGGCTGGACAAGGACCAGACGCAGCGGCAGCTCGACCCGCCGCCCAACGCGCCGCCGCCGCTCATCAACCACTTCGGTGGCATCTCGATTTCGTTCATCGTCTCCGACCCCTGGTACAACCGCATGGCCCAGAACAGCGGCAATGACGGTTGCAGTGGTGGCGCGTCCGGCCCCGTCACGGTGTCCCCGGCCAACACGGGCATCGCGCTGACCTACCCGTCCTTCAACTTCGAGACGTACCTGGTCAGCGATGCGCACGAGCCGCCCGCTGAAGGCCCCCCGCCGCCGGTCTTCAACCCTCCGGTTGATTGGAGGGTGACGCCCATCTGCAAGTACACGGCGGCACAGCTGGAGGGCCACGAGGCCATTGTCCAGGGACCCATCGTCCGGGGCACCGTGGAGTAGTCTCCGTCGTTTCGCCGGGCGGGCCCACGAAGGCATTGACCCCAGGGCCCGCCCTCCGTAGGTTCTCCGCTGGTTGACTGGCGAATCACCCGCCGGTGGAGGACAACCGTGGGTCAGCAGAGCAAGCCGGCGGCGGAGAGTGGCACGCGCGAAAGCGAGCGCCGCCGCACCATCCTCCGCGCGGCCATCGACGTGTTCGCGCGCAAGGGCTACCACGGCTGCCGCATCGCGGACGTGGCGAAAGAGGCCGGCGTCGCGTACGGGCTCGTCTACCACTACTTCAAGAACAAGGATGAGCTGCTCGAGACGGTGTTCGACACCGGCTGGAGTGGCTTCGTCACGCGCGTGCGCGCGGTGGTGGAGGGCGAAGGCCCGCTGGCGGAGAAGGTCCGAGGCATCGTCGAGGTGGCCTTCGAGGCCTACCGGGTGGACCCGCGCGCGGTGAAGGTGCTCATCCTGGAGATTGCGCGCAGCCCGGCGGGCTCGCGCATCAACCGGCAGACGGCCTTCGTGGATGCCATCCGGCTCAGCTCGGCGCTCTTCAACGCCGCGCAGGAGCGGGGCGAGCTGCGGACGGGGTTGGACCCGCACCTGGCCTCCGCGCTCCTCTTCGGCAACATCGAAATGGCGCTCACCGCCTTCGTCGTGGGGCTGGCCGACGCGCGCGACCCCGACGCCCTGGAGCGGGCGAAGTCGCAGATTGCCGACTCCTTCCTTTACGGCGTCCTCACGGGTGCCCAGGCAGCGGAGGTGTCCGAATGGAAGCCGGAGAAGTCCGCTACGAAGTCCAAGGCCCCCAAGCGCTCCTGACCATTGACCGGCCCAAGGCCCGCAACGCCTTGTCCCCGGGGGTGGTGCGCGAGCTGATGGCCGCGCTGGACCGGGCCGAATCCGACACCGCGGTGCGCGTGGTGGTGCTGACGGGCGCCGGTGAAAAGGTCTTCTGCGCGGGCGGGGACCTGGGAACCATGGCCGGTGACGAGGGCTTCCTGTCCACGCACGAGGGCCGACGTTCCTATGGACGGCTGCTGGCGCGCTTCCAGGAGCTGCGCAAGCCCACCGTGGCGCGCGTCAACGGGCACGCGCTGGCGGGTGGCCTGGGGCTGGTGCTCGCGTGCGACCTGGCCGTCGCCGTGGATGGCGCGGACCTGGGCACGCCCGAAATCGACGTGGGCCTCTTCCCGATGATGATGATGGCGCTGCTCCAGCGTCACCTGGGCCGCAAGCGTGCGTTGGAGCTGGTGCTCACCGGAGACCGGCTGCCCGCGCGCGAGGCGCTGACGTTGGGGCTGCTCAACCGCGTGGTGCCGGCCGCGGAGCTGGATGCCGCGGTGGGCACGCTCGCGGGAAAGCTGGCGGGAAAGAGCCAGGCGGTGCTGGCGTTGGGACGCCGTGCCTTCTTCACCGCCGAGGACCTGCCGCTGCCCGCCGCGCTGGAGTACCTGGCCTCGCAGCTGTCGCTGAACGTGCTAGCGGACGACGCGGGGGAGGGCATCTCCGCGTTTCTGGAGAAGCGTCCCCCGAAGTGGAACGATCGCTGACGCTGGTTACGGCGTGTCCAGCTCGGCGTTGCCGCCCCGGGCGACGCTGGGCGGCAGGTGCGGGAAGAAGTCCAGCTTCAGCAGGCGCTCTCCGTCCACCCACAGCCCGTCCACCTTCACGCCCCAGTGCAGGTGCGGGCCGGTGACGCGGCCAGTGCTGCCCACCTTGCCCAATAGCTGGCCTTGCTTCACCTGTGTGCCCGTCTTCACGTCGATGCGGGACAGGTGGAAGTACGCCGTGTAGAGCCCCGCGCCGTGGTGCACCAGCACGGTGTTTCCCGCCGCGTAGTTGTCGCGCGCCATCACCACCGTGCCGTCGTTGGCGGCCTGCACTGGCGTGCCCGGGTCCCCGTCGATGTCCACGCCGAAGTGCTGACTGGACAGCTTTCCGTTGAAGGTGCGGCGGTCGCCGAAGGGCGCGGTGATGCGGTCCGCCCTCGGCCACGCGAAGTTCTGCGCGAAGTGCGGCGCGCTGAAGTCCTGGGCGAAGGCTTCAGCGAAGGCGCGGCGGTCCGCGGCCATGCGCTTGCGCACCGACGCGGGCGGCTTCACGTACTTGCCGGCCACGCGCAGCTCTCGAGACGGGTAGCCGGACTCCACGACATCCAGCGTGCCCGTCAGCTCCACCTGCGGCGCGCCCGGCGTGACGGGGCCCATGGCCGTCACCTGCGCCGCGCCGGGCGTCATCTCCACCGGCAGGCCGGAGACGGCCAGATAGCCATCACCCCAGGGGAAGAAGCGCAGCGCGCGTCCAGCGAGCGTGCCGGTGGGCGGCGCCGTCATGCCGCTCACCGGCACCAGCACCGGATCCCCCGGCTTGGCTGCGCCGGGGTGCAGCGTCAGCTGGGGAGGGGCCTCCAGGGAAGCGTCCTCGCTGGACGTGCGCACGGGGACCGAGGCGGTTTCGGTCGCACCGGCCTTCGCTCCAAGTGCGAGCAGGGCGAGTAGCAGGAAAGCGGACTTGGAATACTTCCGGCCGGGTGCGTGCGAAGGCATGGGCCGTTTTTACACCACGTCGCGCGCAACTCTTCCCGGAGTGTGGTGTTGAGCAGCCGGACTCCTGCCCCGTCCCTCGAAGCGCTCGGCTTGTCGCCTGGGTGGGATGAAGGCCGCACGCCTCCTCTGCGCGAAGCCGACGCCAGAGGTTGTCGGTACTTGGACGACGCATCTTGTCCGCATGCCGCCTGCCTGGCCGCAGGGCAGGCGGGCCACCAGGGCGCATTCCGTCAAGGCGTACCCGGGGGACTGGGGGCTTCCTAGCTTCTGAACGGACTCGTTGATTGGGAGATTCGCGGATGCCTCGTCCCTATAGCTTTGACCACTACCAGGTTCCGAAGACGCTGCCGGCGCCGAAGCGAAGCCTGCGTCGGCAGGACAAGGCGCGGCTGGCCCATTCCAAGGCGCATCCCGAGGCCATGGAGAGCCACGAGGGCGTTCACTACGGCAAGCGCTTCGCGGAGACGGAAGAACTCTACATCGCGCATCAGATGGAGGCGCAGATGGAGGAACTTGCGCGGCCCGAGCCCGACGCCAAGTTCTCCCACGGCCCGGGATTCAAGGCGGCACGTGGCACGTCGAAGGGTAAGGCGCGCACGACCTCCGCGCCCGTCGTGGGAGGAACGGCGCCGATTGGCGCGCTGCCACCCACGCGCGAGCAGCCGCCGCGCGGGCGGCTGCCGGAGATTCGCGACGAGGCGGAGCACCAGCTCCAGGCCCTGCGGGGTGGACTGGGCGCCGCCGTCAAGGCCGTGTCCCGGCTCATCCTGCTGCCCGTCACGGTCGTCCGCATGGCCGCGGGCCGCATCCTTCCTCTGTCCTGATTGGGTGAGCGACGCGCGTGGAGCTGAGGCTCGTTTCGTACAACATCCATAGTGGTATCGGAACGGACGGCCGCTTCGACCTGGGCCGCGTGGGCGCGGTGCTCCGCGAAGTGGACGCGGACATCGTCGCTCTCCAGGAGGTAGGCGATTTTCGCGCGGTGACGCCTCGGGAGGACCAGCCCGAACACCTGGCGGACATGCTCGGGCTGCACATGGCCTTTGGTCCCAATGTCGTGCGCAACGGCCGACGCTACGGCAACGCCATCCTGTCGCGGCTGCCCATCGTCAAGTCGAAGAACTACGACTTGAGCGTGGGCCGCCGCGAGCCTCGCGGCGCGCTACGCTGCGACCTGGACATCGGGGGAGGGCTGCAGCTCCACGTCTTCTCCCTCCACCTGGGCCTGCGCCTGGGTGAGCGGCGCAGGCAGGAGGCGCTGCTGTTGTCCTCGGACATCCTCCGCGATGCCGCGCGGAAGGACCCGTTGGTGGTGTGTGGAGATTTCAACTACTGGGGTAATGGCCCGGTGCCCTCGCTGGTGCGCCAGGCCATCCAGGACGCGGCGCTGGAGCTCGGCGCGCCCGCTCGCACGTATCCCACGCGCCTGCCCCTGCTGCGGCTGGACCGCATCTTCGTGGACGCGGGCGTGCGCCCGCTGTCCATCCATCCTCACCGCACGGAGTTGAGCCGGGTGGCGTCTGACCACCTGCCCCTCGTGCTGCGCTTCGAGGCCCCCATCGCCGTGGAGCCTTCCGTCTCTCCTCCTGTGCAGCTCATCGGGTAGACTGGGCGGATGGGCCGACGCGCGCGTTCACTGGCCGACGCTTGCGTGCGCCGGACAAAAACTCCGTGACGTGGTTGTCGCGGAACAGGCGCATGCCTAGGTTGGCCCGCACCTGAGAGGCCGTATGCGTCGGCCGGAGAGCGCATGCACGTGGGAAGTGAACAGGCAGAGCGCGGGATTTCCGCGCTCGTCGGGCGCATGGCCGACGGCTTCAGCCGGCTGGTGACGCAGCACCTGCAGCTGGCGCGCATGGAGCTGGCCGAGGACGTCAAGGCCACGGGCCTGGACGTTGCGATGATCGTGGCCTTCGTGCCCTTCATCCTCGTGGGTTATGGCTTCGTGTGCGCGGCGCTGGCGGCGTGGCTGTCCACGTGGTTGGGATGGTCCGGAGCGCTGGCTGGAATCGGCCTGCTGAATCTGGTGGGAGGCGCGGGCGGCGCGATGTGGGCGGTGAACCGTCTGAAGGCGCGCCGGATGATGGACGATACGTCGCAGGAGCTCTCTCTCAGCGTGGCCGCGCTCACCAACGCCGTCCCCAACGCATCCGTGAATGCGCTCCAGGGGACGAACCGTGAAATCTTCAAGGAGCCCCCGCATGGCCGGTAGCAATGGACAGCCCAAGGCCTACAGCCCCCGCAGCAGCGCGGACCTGCGTGCCGAAATCGAGCGCACGCGCGCTGAGCTGGCCACGTCCGTGAGTGCCCTTCGCGAAGAAGTGGCCGTGGCCGCCGACTGGCGCCAGTGGGTGAGCCGCAATCCCTACGCGTGTGTAGGCGCGGCGTTCGTGGTGGGCCTGTGGTTGGGCTCGCGCGACTGACGACTGCCGTAGTACCCCCAATTGAGGAGATGGCTTCGATGGAGATGAATCCGCAGCAGATGGCCGACAAGGCGCGTGAGCTTCAGGACCGCGTGGTGCCGCAGATAGACGAGGCCCGTCAGAACATCGTGGACCTGAACAACCGCGTGGTGAGCTTCATCCGCGCCAATCCCGGCACGTGCCTGCTGGGCGCCGTGGCCGTGGGTTTCCTCGTCGGACGCATTGCCTCGCGCCGCTGAAGACGCGCGCTGGAACCACACGAGAGGGTGAACGCATGACGACGTTTCCAGGTGCATCGGGCAATGGCACGCCGCAGGACCCGCAGGGCGGCGGCTTCGGGCAGCGAGTGGACCACATTGGCAGCGACGCGCAGCAGCTCTGGTCCGACGCGCGCGGCGCGGTGACGGACTTGGGGCAGACGCTGGACCTGCGGGGGCGCGTGGAGCGCAATCCGTACGGGATGATGGCGGCCGCCGTGGGCGTCGGCTATCTGCTGGGCGGCGGGCTCTTCACGCCGCTGACGGCGCGCATCCTCCGGCTCGGCGTGCGCCTCGCGGCGCTGCCACTGGTCAAGGATGAACTGTTGGGCATGGCGGAATCGGCCTTCCAGGGCTATCAGACTGGACGTGGTATGGCTGGTCCGGGCCCGCAGGGCTCCGCCTCGGCGAACGCCACTTCCGCAGGCACTCCTCGCCCGCCGACGTACTGAGGCCGGGCTTTCCTCCACCCCACAACCCCCGGAGTCTCAAATGGTGAACTTCAACAACCTCAAGAAGCTGGACAAGGACGACCTGCTGCACCTGGTGGGCCTGGAGACGCGTCGGGACACGGTGGACACGCTCCTGCCCGTCGTGGGCGCCTTCGCCGCGGGCATCCTCGTGGGCGCGGGCCTGGGCCTGTTGCTGGCGCCCAAGTCGGGCAACCAGCTGCGCGATGACCTCCGTCAGCGCCTGCACAGCGGCCAGGAGTACCTGTCCAACGCGGTCGGCCGCTCCTCCGAGGGCGCGGCGCAGACGGGCCCGCAGGGCACCGTGTCTCGCACCGCCTGATTCGCGGCATTCGCCGCACACGGCCCCGGACGGGGCCAGGGGCCTCCATTCGCGCCGGCAACGGCCGCGGGTGGGGGCCTTCCCGTTTGGAGCCGGTTAGAGTCCACGGCCGTGAGCGAGACGACGCAGGGTGGGATGGTGAAGCACGCCGAGGCCAGCGAGGGCGTGAGCCCGGACGCGGCGCTGGCGCGGCTGCGCGCGCTGGAGACGCTGGAGTCCGGGTATGAGGCGTGGCTGGAGCTCCAGGTGGAGCACGCGGCGTCGCGCCTGCGCTTCCGTGAGGAGCGCGAGCGGCTGGAGCAGCAGGGCGCGTTCCTGTTGGGCGCGGTGCGCGCCGCGGGGCTGACACCTTCGTCGGGCGCCGAGCCCGCGCTGGTGACTCCGCCCGCCGCTCCAGGGGACTTCCTGCGGGACGCGGAGGACAAGCTGACGCAGGCCCGCGACGCGCTTGCCCGGCGAGAGACGGAGAGCGAGGCGAAGCATGCCGAGGCCTTCGCGGAGATTCGTGCCACGCTCAAGGACCGCGTCCAGCGCTACCTGAGCGCGGGCCGTCCATCCCTGACGTTGCTGCTGCGCCGTGTGGGGACGGAGCGCGCGATTCTCCATCTGGAGCGCGTGTCCGGAGACACGCCCGTGCTGCTGTGCTTCCTGTTCGCGGCCAGGATTCCGTCCCGGTACGGCTTCCTGCTGGATGACGCGACCGAGGACGTGTCGCTGCCGCCCGCGCCGCTCTATGCCGACGAGGGCGTGGCCGCGGACGAAGTGCGTCCGGACGCGGTGGGGTTGGAGTCGCGCGTGCGGGGGGCAGGGGAGGTGGTGCCGCTGAAGGGCTTCCTCCCCGTGTTCGTTCCGCGCCCTTCGGGAGGCGAGGACTTCTTCCGGCTGCTTCAGCGGGGCGTGGTGCTGGAGGTGGAGGTCGCGGACGGGGCGGCCTTCCGCAACGTCCTCTCCCGCGAGGAGTCCGAGCGCTTCGCGGGGCACCTGCTGCGCCTCAAGCTGGAAGGGCGCATCGGGCTGGACATCGAAGTGGGCTGACGCGCCTCGCGCCGGCAGGTCCGTCCTAGCGCGTGCGCACGACGCCCACCTCGGCGGTGCCCGCCAGCAGCGCGCTGCCGAGGAACAGGTTGCCGGATTCGGCGCCGCCCATACGTACGGCGTGGAAGATGACCAGGTACGTCTGCTCACGCTGGGGGAAGGCGGTGCCCGGAATCGTCACGCGGGCCTCGCGGTAGGGGCCCGGCAGTCCCACCAGTTGGAGGAACTGGACCGGCGTGGAGGGCAGGTTGGTGTACGTCGGCTCGCCCTGCGCGCCCTCGGCGCTCAGGGGCACCACGGTGACGAAGCCGAGCGTGCGGTCCGTATTCGCCGCGGGCGCGGGTCGGTCGAAGGACAGGGGCGTGCTCGCGTCGATGCGCAGGAAGCCTTCGGGCGGGTGCAGCGCGGCGATGGTCTCCTTCATCGGCGCGTCGTCCACCTGGCCTACGTAGCGCGTGCCCCCCCGGTTCGCGATGAACTGGTAGGTGGCACCCGGCTGGTAGGTGAAGTCGGAGGCGCCCACGCTGGTGCGGCGGTAGTTGCCGGAGCCCTCGTCCGCGAGCTCCGTGGCATCGCCACCCACCGGCTGCACCGTGATTTCGGCCCCCGCCAGGCCGGAGGGCTGCGAGTTCTCACCCGTCCGGCTGCCAAAGAAGACGATGGCGGCCGTCTGCGCGGGCAGGGCGAGCACGTCGCCTCCGTCCGGGCTGAAGGTGCCCGCGTCATAGCCGGCCAACGCAGAAGCGGAGACCTCCACCTCTGGGGTGGAGAGCAGCGTGCCCACCATGACGTGGTCGGCGGTGAGCTGATCCAGGTCGCAAGCCAGGAAGGCGAGGGAGGAGGCGGCGAGCGCCGCGGACACCAGGGTGCGTTTCATGGGAGCAGGAGCATAGCAGGGCCCCCCGCAACGACGACCGCGCGCGGGCCCATCTCAGGGTATCCTCCGGACCACCCGTGCAAGGTCACCGCGTTCACTCCGCAGGCCGGCGCTTCCTGAAGCGGCTTGGCGTCTCCCTGTTGATGGCCCTCCTCTTCGGAGGCGTGCTGGGGCTGCTCGTGTACCTGCGCCCCACCAGCATCGTGCCGCCCAAGGACCCGCCGTCGGCCTGGGTCCCCTCCGCGGCGGTGGATGCCGCACAGGCCTGGCTGGAAGGCTGGGAGCGTGTCACCTACGACTGGCGCGTGCGGGAGCTGGGAGAGCGCTCCGAGCGTCCCGACGAGGCCGTCGTCATCGCCATCGACGATGAGACGCTGGCCGAGGCCCGCCAGGATGTGCGCCCTGGCGTCGCCACGCAGCCCTGGCCGCGCCAGCTCGTGGGCCGCATGGTGCACCGGCTGGTCCAGGAGGGGGCGCTGCTGGTGCTCGTGGACCTGCCCTTCACGGACCTGAGCCCCAACGCCTGTGCCGAAGCCTCGTCCGCGTCGGCCTCGTCGCTCTCCTGCGACGACGCGGCCTTCGCCGCGCAGCTGGCGAAAGACCCGGGCCGGGCGCTGCTGTCGTTCACCTGGGAAGCGCAGGGGCCCCGGGTGCTGCCCCCCGCCAACCGCCTGTGGCCGTACCGCGTGAAGCTGGGCGTTTATGACGCGTCCGAGGCGGCCTCCCTGCGCGCGCAGGCCGTGCTCGCGGCGCAGCGCCCGGCCTTCATCATCCCCGCGGGCAGCCAGGTGGAGGTCTGGGGCGGCGCCATGGACGCAGCGGACGGCAAGGCGCTGGGCTCGCGCCTGGGAGCCACCGCGCATGTCCTCGAGGAGCGCCGCGCCGCGGACGACAGCTACCGCGTGGGCCCCACGGAGCTCTTCATCGCGCTGGCGGAGGTCCAGGTGGAGGGACTGGACGCGGCGAACCTCATCGAGCTGCGCCAGGTTCAGCACCCCGTGGTGCCGCTGTTGAGCGGAAGCGCGGGGTTCGGTGCGTCCACGCTCGTGGCGGGCCAGGACGGGCGCGTGCGCGCCGTGGCGCACCTCATGAGCTACACCGTGCGCGGCAAGCGCCACATCCTGCCGTCGCTGCCCCTGGCGGCTGCCATGCGGTTGGCCGGTACGCGCTCGCTCCGCTACGAGGGCGGCAAGCTGCACGTGGGGGACCAGTACGCGTTCCCGATGAGCGCCTCGGGCCTGAGCCTGCTGCGCTGGGATGCGCCCAACGCGGGCCGGGGCTCACGCGGCTCGCTGGCGCGCTCCATCCGCGCGTGGAACGTGCTCCTCAACGTCTTCGACGTGGCGGACGAGCGCCCCGCGCGCTTCGAGAATGACCTGGAAGGCCGCACCGTCGTCCTCACGCGGACCGCCGGCGAGTCCGCGCACCTGCGTTCCACGCCCCTGGGGCCGGAGACGCCGGGGGGCGCGATTCTGGGGCAGGCGCTGGCCAACATCCTCCGTTCGGAGGGCATCACCCGCGCGGCGCCAGATTTGGACCTGCTCCTCACGGTGGGGCTGGCCTTCCTCGGCGCCTTCCTGGCGCTGTCGCTCAGCTTCCTGCTGCGCTCGGTGCGCGGCGCCGTGCTCTACGTGGGCTTCCTGGTGGCGGCGGGCGCGGGCTACGCCTTCGGAGCCGCGTACGTCTTCGTCGAACAGCGGCTGTGGGTGGCCATGGCCGGGCCGCTGCTGGCCATGGTGGGCGCCTTCGTCGCCACCATCCGCTACGCCTACGGGACGGAGCGGCAGATTCGCGACTTCGTGCACAACGCGCTCGGCCGCTACGTCAGCCCGGACGTGGCCCGCCTGGTGGCGCGGGACTTGAGCCTGATGCGCCCCGAGCGCCGGAAGATGTCCGTGTACGTCTGTGACATCGAAGGCTTCACGCGGCTGTCGGAGAGCATGCCGCCCGAGCAACTGGTGGGCCTCTTCAACGCGTACCTCACCGAGATTTCCGCGGTGGTGCGGTCCACGGCGGGGCAGGTGGACAAGTACATCGGCGACTCGGTGATGGCCTTCTGGGGCGCGCCGGTGCGCACGGACCGCCACGCGCACCTGGCCTGCGAGGCGGCGCTGAAGATGCGGGAGGTGCTGACCGAGCGTCAGTCCGCCTGGGAGAAGAAGTACGGCCACCGCCTCAGCTTCCGCGCGGCCGTGGACACCGGGGAACTGGTGGTGGGCGACCTGGGAAGCGAGATGAAGTCCAACTACACCGTGCTCGGAGACGCGGTGGGGCTGGCCTCGCGGCTGGAGGCCATCAACAAGGTGTACGGCACCTATGTGCTGGCCGGGGACACCACCGCGCAGCTCGCCAGCGGCAGCTACGTCTTCCGCGTGGTGGACCTGGTGCGCTTCAAGGGCCGGCCGCAGCCGGTGCGCGTGCACGAGCTGGTGGCGCGCCGCGGAGAACTCACGCCCCGCATGCAGGAGCAGCTCGCGCTCCACGAGCAGGCCCTCACCGCCTATCACCAGCGCCGCTTCGCGGAGGCGCACGCCCTCTTCGAGCGCGCTTCACACGAGTACCAGGACACCGTCGCCGCGCTCTACGCCGGCCGCTGCGCCCGCTTCCTCGTCACGCCGCCGCCCGCGGACTGGGACGGCGTGCACGGCATGGAGGAGGGCGAGCCCACCGCCGCGGCGGCGTGAGTCATTCCTCTCCGTCGTCCGAGTCCGGCTGCCCGAAGAGCTCCTTCACGGGGGCGTCCTTCGCGATGTGCTCCGCCACCACGCGGCGCATCTTCTCCGTCGTCATCGCCGAGTAGTACACCTCTCCCGGCCAGCCCATGAGCTGGTAGTCCTCGGGAGAAAGCGGGTCTCTCTTGCGGCCGGTGTCCTCACGGACGACGACGTTGGGCCCCATGTGGCAGAAGCCGTAGCAGCCGCCGCGGTACAGCTCGCAGCGCGGCACCAGCCCCTGGCCGGAGAGGGCGTCCCGGGCCTCGGCGTAGACGGCGTCCGCGCCGCCCGCCTTGCAGCTGGAGCCCTTGCACACCGACAAGCGGTAGCGCTTCACGGCGGCGTCTCCTGGAGGCCGCCATCAAGCGTATTGAAGAGGTTCAGCTTCACCACCAGCCCCCTGAAAAAGCGCCGGCCCGCCTTCCGCTTCGACGCGGGAGGGCGGGCCGGGAGTCCGGGTGAGGCCGGTACGGCCTCACTGGGAATCTGGATTCACTTGATGAACTTCGTCACCTGGATGGGGCCCTGCTGCGTGACGACCGCCTGGTGGCCCGCATGGGCCCCCGCGGGCAGCGCCTTGCCGTGGCCGCCGTGCTCTCCATGCGGCAGCTTCAGCTCCACCAGGCCCTCACCGATGCGCGTGTGCGCTTCCTTGTGGACGTGGTGCGGCTCCTCGGAGCCCTCGCGCTTGTTCCACGGGTCCGACGGGTGGGACACCGGCGCGCCCTTGAGCAGCTTCGGGATGTCGTAGACGAAGTTCTGCCGCGTGTACTCGGGCGGGGTGTGCGTGTAGGTGTCCATGCGGATGGCGTCCTTGGGGCACGCATCCACGCAGAGGCCGCACACGATGCACCGCAGCTCGTCGATGACGAACTGGGTGGGGTACTTCTCGATGACGCGGTCCTCGGAGTCCGAGGCTTCGTCCTCGTACTCACCCGCCTCGATGTAGATGCACTGCGCCGGGCAGATGGTGGCGCACATGTAGCAAGCCACGCAGCGCGGCTTGCCGTCCTCGCGCGGAACCAGCCGGTGCAGGCCGCGGTAGCCCTCGGGGTAGATGGGCTTCTCTTCGGGGTACGCCACCGTCGTCATCAGGCTGGCGCCGGTGCGGTCCACCACCTGCGTGTTGGTGTCACGCGTCCCGAAGAGGTTGCGGAAGAAGTGCTTCGCGGTGATGCCCAGGCCGCGGAGCAGGTTGGGCACATAGGTCCGCTCGCGGATATCCGTGCGAGGGTCCTTGCTTACCTTGTAGGCCATGATGGTTCTCGATTCCCGGATGCTGGGGCCGAAAGGTGCGGCCTAGTGGGTGGAGGCCGGGGCCGCGCCGTGGGCGTGCGCCGGCAGGTCATGGGCACCGTGCCCACCGTGGGCGTGGCCATGTCCGTGGTCGTGACCATGGCCGGCGTGCGCCCCGTGCGCACCGCCCGCGGGGACCTTCGTCGTCGTGGTCAACACCACCAAGATGCCAATCTCCGCGATGCCGAGGACCGCGAGCGCCCGCAGGGACGGATCCCAGAGGACCAGCGCACCGGTCACGAAGATGTTCACCAGGCCGAGGGGGAGGAGGATCTTCCAGCCCAGCGACTGAATCTGGTCGTAGCGGAAGCGGGGGAACGTCCAGCGGATGAGCAGCTGCACCCAGATGAGGAACAGCACCTTCAGCCAGAACACCGTGCCCAGGATGGTGCCCAGCAGCCAGCCGTGCTCCTGCATGATGGGCAGGTTGGCCAGCCACTCGTTGCCGAAGGGCAGGTGGTAGCCGCCGAAGAAGAACGCCGTCGTCACGCCGGCCAGCACCACGACCTCCACGAACTCGGAGATCATGAAGAGGCCGAACTTCATGCCGGAGTACTCAACGAAGTAGCCGATGATCTCCGACTCGCCTTCCGGCAGGTCGAACGGGGCGCGCTTGGTCTCCGCGAAGGACGCGGCGAAGAAGAGCAGGAAGCCCAGCGGCTGGATGAAGATGCCCCACGCGGGCAGCCCCAGGTCGAAGGCGCCGTCCGTGCGCCACAGGTAGCGGCCCTGGCCGGTGCCGCCGGTGAGCGCGTTGCCGATGTCACCAATGATGGCCGGGAACTGCACCGAGGAGAACGTGAGGAAGATGCCGACCAGGGACAGGCCGAGCGCGACCTCGTAGGCGATCATCTGCGAGGTGGCGCGCACGCCGCCCAGCAACCCGAACTTGTTGTTGGAGGCCCAGCCGGCCAGCGCGGTGCCGTAGACGGCCAGCGAGGCGATGGCGAGCACGTAGAGGGCGCCGAAGTCCGGCGTGGCCACCACCATGTCCACGTTGCGGCCGAACACCTGCACCGACGGACCGGCGGGCACCACGGCGAACAGGGCGAAGGTGGGCGCGAAGGCCAGGATGGGGCCCAGGTTGAACATGAACCGGTTCGCGGCGGCCGGAATCAGGTCTTCCTTGGTCAGCATCTTCAGCACGTCCGTGAGGATGTGCGGAAGGCCGCCCAGCGAGCGGTTCTTCAGGCCGGGCAGGGCGATGCGGGCGCGGTTGGGACCCATGCGGTCCTGGATGAACGCGCTCCACTTGCGCTCCGCCATGGTCAGCAGCGTGGCGATGACCATCACGAAGATGAGGACGAGGAACAGCACGTTGGTCAGCCGGCTCGCGCCAGTGAACCAGTGCTCCTCCACCAGGCCACCCACGAGGTAGGCCGACGCCATGCCACCCGCCATCAAGAAGACGATGGTGAACATGGCGACGAGAATCGTCAGTACGCGACTCATGACTAGATACCCCTCACCCGAGGCGTGCCGAACTCACGGTACCCCGCGGGGCGACCGTCGGCACCTGCCGGCAGCGGATTGATGCCCGGCTTCTCCCGGTCCGCCGGAGACGCCTTCTCCCAGTTGAACTCCGCGAACTCGGCCACCTTGCCAGCCAGCTCGCGCCACACGTCGACGGCGCGCTTCCAGGTGGACTCGCCACCCAGCTCGCGCGTCAGCTCCCTGACCCACTCCCAGCCCGGGACGACGTCGCCCTTGGGCGGGTACGCCTTGCGGAAGCGCTGGATGATGCCGTCCTGCTGCACGAACGAGCCCTCGTCCTCGACGGGGACGGAGGCCGGCAGCAGCACCGTGGCCTGTGCGGTGATGGCGGACTCGGTGAAGGCCTGCGCCACGAACACGTCCAGCTGACCGGCGGCCTCCGCGAAGGCGTCCACGTTGCCCGGCACCTCGGTGCCGATGGCGTAGAGCGCCTTCACCGTTCCCGCCTTCAGCGCGGTGGTGAGCGCGTCGAAGGTCTCCAGCTTGAGGCCCAGCCCCTTCGCGATGAGCTCCAGGCCCTTGCGGTTGGGGTTCTTGTCCGCCGTCATCAGGAAGTGGTCGGCGGGGCCCGAAGCGCGGCCGCCCACGTACACGGTGGACACGCCCAGCGTGCTCTTGGCGAAGTTCAGCCCGGCCAGCAGGTCCTCGTTGGAGGCCAGGGGCGAGGCCAGCACCGCCAGCTGCTTGCTGCCCTGTACCGAGCGCAGCGCCTTGGCCGCGGCCTGGACCGCTTCCTTGCGCGTGGTGACGGGCACCGCCTCACCGGCGCGGTTGGCGCGGCGGCCCACCTGCGCCTGGAGCACGCGGCCCAGATTCAGGTACTTGTAGGTGAGCCGGCCCTCGTCGCACATCCAGCTCTTGTTGATGGCCTCGTTCTCCCGCGGGCGGTAGCGGTACGAGTCCTGCGACATCCAGTCCACGTAGGTGGTGCAGCCGCGCGAGCAGCCGGTGCACACCGACGGGGTGGCGGACAGGAACCACGCGCGCGCCTTGAAGCGGAAGTCGCGGCTGAGCAGCGCGCCCACCGGGCACACGTCCACGGTGTTGAGCGAGTAGTTGCTGCTCAGCTCGCTGCCCGGGAACACGTCGATGCGCTCGTGGCTGCCGCGGCCGAACACGCCCAGCTGCGGCTCCTTGGCCACCTCGTTCATCACGCGCACACAGCGGGTGCACATGATGCAGCGCTCCTGGTCAATGACGACGCGGGGCCCCAGCACCTTGCGCTTGTTCTTGAGGGCCTTGGTGCCCTCCAGGCGCGAGGGCCGGTAGTCGTACTTCATGTAGTAGTCCTGCAGCTTGCACTCACCGGCCTGGTCGCAGATGGAGCAGTCGACCGGGTGGTTCAGCAGCAGGAACTCCATCACCGCGCGCTGCTGCTCCTTCACCTTGGGCGTGGTCGTCTTGACGACCTGGCCTTCGGCCATGGGCGTCTGGCACGCGGGCACCATCTTGGGCGCGTTGGACGCCTCGATGAGGCAGATGCGGCAGTTGGCCGCGATGGAGAGGCGCGGGTGGTAGCAGTAGTAGGGGATGTCCGAGCCGACCGCCTTGGCCGCCTCGATCATGTTCGTCCCCGGCTTCACCACGACTTCCTTGCCGTCGATGGTGGCGGTGATGAACCCCGGGTTCTTCGGCGCCGGCTTGGGCGGCGGGCCGGAGGGCGGCTTGGGCGGCGGCGTCCCCGTAGGGCCGCTGGCGGCGGCGGGCGGGTTGTCCAGCTTCGCGCCGGCGGGCGGGTTGGACGGCTCCGGGCCAATCTTGGCCGCGGGCGTGTCCGTGGGCGCCCCCTTCGGAGGCGGCTGCGCATCACCGGTGGGCTTCTTCGTGTCGTTGTCGCTCACTGCTCGACCTCGCCGCCGATCATGTTGATGGTGTCAAACGTAGGGATGAGGTCCGCCAGCATCTTGCCTTCGATGATGTGGGGGACGGCCGCGAGCACCGGGAAGCCCGGGGCGCGAACGTGGACCTTGTAGGGACGGCCGCGGCCGTCGCTCACCAGGTACCAGCCCAGCTCGCCGTTGGAGGCCTCGGTGGCGTCGTACACCTCGCCGGCGGGCACCTGGATGCCCTCCATCACCAGCTTGAAGTGCGACATCACGCCTTCGATGGTGCCGTAGACCTCGGGCTTGGGCGGCAGCGCGATGCGCCAGTCATCCACGATGATGGGGCCCGCGGGGATGGTGTCCATTGCCTGGCGCAGGATGCGGATGGACTGACGCATCTCCTCGAGCCGGACCAGGTAGCGGTCGTAGTTGTCGCCGTGCTCGCCCACCGGGATGTCGAAGTCGAACCGGTCGTAGACCCAGTAGGGCTTCGTCTTGCGAATGTCGTAGTCCACACCGCACGCGCGCAGGGCGGGGCCGGTGTAGCCGTAATCGATGGCGTCCTCGGCGCTGATGACACCCGTGCCCTTCGTGCGGTCCACGAAGATGCGGTTGTTCGTCAGCAGGCCTTCCATCTCGTCGAGCAGCGCCAGGCCCTGGTCCAGCGTCTTGTGGACGCGGGGAATCCAGCCCTCGGGCAGGTCGCGGTTGCTGCCGCCCACGCGCCCGAAGCTGGTCGTCAGACGCGCGCCGGTCAGCTCGGCGGTGCGGTCATGGAGCAGCTCGCGGAACTCCATGGCGAGGAGGAACGGCGCGAAGCCGCCCATCTCCAGGCCGGTGGCGCCCACGCACGTCAGGTGGTCCGTCAGGCGGTGGAGCTCGGAGCCGATGACTCGGATGTACTGGGCGCGCTCGGGAATCTCCAGGCCGATGAGCTTCTCCACGGCGTTGAGGAACCCGAAGTTGTTCATCATCGCGGACAGGTAGTTGAGCCGGTCCGTGTAGGGCAGGCACTGCGTCCACGTGACGTTCTCGCAGCTCTTCTGGAAGCCGCGGTGCAGGAAGCCGATCTCAGGGTCGATCTTGACGATCGTCTCGCCCTCGAGCTCCACCTTCAGCCGCACGGTGCCGTGCGTGGCCGGGTGGGAGGGGCCCATGTTGATGACCATCCGCTTGGTCTGGAGGTGGGCCTCCAGCTCCGACTCGTGGGCGTATGCGTCGGTGTCGGGGTTCGGCGCTTCGGGCTTGAGGGTGTCAGCCATGGATGTCCTCGCTCAGGAGAGCCCGCTGGTGCCGGGGCCGCGGAAGATGTCCTTGATGGGGCGCTCGGGAATGAGCGGTTGCCGGTCACGCAGCGCGTAGTCCTTGCGCAGCGGGTGCCCCTCGAACTCGTCGTAGAGGAGGATGCGGCGCAGGTCCGGGTGCCCGTCGAAGCGGATGCCGTAGAAGTCGAAGGTCAGCCGCTCCCACCAGTTGGCGCCGCGGAAGAGCGGCACCAGGGTGGGCACCACCGGGTTGGCTTCGCTCACCCGCACCTTGAGCCGCACGTGTTCGTGCCGCTTGAGGGAGTAGAGGAAGTAGACGACCTCGAAGCGAGGGTCGTTCTCCGCCAGGTGCAGCCGATCCACGGCGTCAATGGAGCCGAACAGCTTGAACTCCAGCTCCGGGTCGTTCTTAAGGAACGCGGCGACCTTCGGGAGCGAGTCTGCATGGATGACGGCCCAGGCGCCTCCGGTCCGATCCACGTAGCGATCCGCCACCGCCTCTGGGAGCTGGGCGGAGACCCTGTCCAACGCGAAAGTGCTCAAGGGTGCCCCAATGACTAAGGGAGAAGAATCCGCGGCTTTATAAGGAGCCCTCGGCGGGTGCGTCAACGTAAACCCTCAACCATGTAGCCCACTTAGGAGGCCCAGAAGCGGGCGTTGCGCGAAACCGGGTGGGAGGG
>NZ_JAAEAH010000095.1 GCF_010998615.1 Myxococcus sp. CA023
CCATGCTGGCCGCGCAGAAGGCGGAGAGCGTGCTGTCGGTGGCCGAACGCGCCGACACGCTGGCCAAGTCCGGCGAGGCCTCCATCGAGCTCACCATGGCGGGACTCAACGACATCCGCGCCCAGGTAGCTGTCCGCCAGGTCGCTCTCCAGCCGCCGCGTGGCGACACCGGTGAGCAGGGTGGCCGCCGTCGCGCTGATGAGCGCGGTGACGAGCACGAACTTCGGCGCCAGCCCCAGCGACTGGCGGAACTGCTTCGACAACTGGGAGGCGAAGGATTGTTGCGGGAGGCTCACGGAATCACCGCCGGGGAAACGACGTCAGCACGGCACCCGCGCGGAGGCGGGCAGGTGAAACAGGCACAGGAGGAGCTCACCGGGTGGGTCCTCCCTCGGGGCGTCCGCCCCGGAAGGGGGCGAAGGTACAGCTCTGGAGGATGAGCTCCGGCATCGAGGCCAGGGGCACGCCCTGGTCGGTGGCTTTCACATCCAGCGCGGCGCGAGGCATGCCAAAGACGACCGACGACGCCTCGTCCTGGGAGAAGGTGACGCCGCCCGCCCGGCGGATGGCCAGCAGGCCGCGCGCGCCGTCCTCGCCCATGCCGGTGAGCACCACCCCGCCGCTGCGCCGGCCAAAGGCGGCGGCCAGCGACGTCAGCATCACATCCCCGCTGGGGCATGGCCCGCCCCGGCTGGGCTGCAGGCGCGCCAGCCCGGCCGCGTCCACCAGCAGGTCATGGCCGTCCAGTGGGAAGTACACGCGGCCCGGCTCCAGCCGCTCGCCGTCCTTGGCGATGGCCACCGGCAGCGGCGTCACCTGGGACAGCCAGCGCACCATGCCCTGGGTGAAGCCCACGGTGATGTGCTGGGCGATGAGCAGCGGCACCGGCAGCGAGCGAGGCAGCTTGGACAGCACGTCCGCGAGCGCGGGCGGCCCCCCCGTGGAGGCCACCACGCCGAAGATGTCCACCCGCGCGCCAGTGGGCGGCGGCGGCGCGGTGGCCGCACGCGGCCGGCGGGAGATGACGGGCACCTCCGCCATGAGGCACACCGAGTGCGCCAGCTCCTTGCCCCAGCGGCGCAGCTCCTCCGCGTTCGTCACGTTAGGCTTGCCGATGAGTTCCAGCGCGCCGGCGCTCATCGCCTGGAAGCCCAGGTCCACGCCGCGCTGCTCCGCGACCGCGCTCACCACGAGGATGCGCGCGGGGGACTGGGACATGATGGCGGCGATGGCCCCCGGTCCATCCAGGCCGGGAAGCAGCAGGTCCATGGTGATGACATCGGGGCGCAGCAGGCGCGCCAGCTGCACGGCGCGGTTGCCATCTCCCGCCCGGCCCACGACTTCGATGCGCGGCTCCTCCGTGAGGAGGGCCGTCAGCATGTTCGCCATGGTGGGCGAATCGTCCACCACGAGGACCCGGATGGGTCGCTGAACGCTCACGCGCGACTCCCCCGGCGGCTCATGACGTCCAGCACCTCTGCCAGCAGACGGCCCGCAGCGCACTCGCGCTTGCTGAGGTAGCCGTCCGCGCCCGCCTTCAGGCCCCGCTCGCGCGCCACCGAACTGTCGTGCGCGGAGACCAGGATGACGGGCAGCGACGCCGTCTCCGGGCGCTCACGCAGCTTCGCGATGAGCTGGATGCCGTCCATCTCCTCCATGTCCAGGTCGCAGATGACGACGTCGTAGGTGTCCGACTGGAGCCGGTCCAGGGCCCGGGCCCCGCTGGCCGCCAGGTGCACCGTGAAGCCGCCCGCCTCCAGCATGGCCCGGTGCAGCGCCCGCGCGGTGAGCGAGTCGTCCACCACCAGCGCCCGCCGCTGCGCCGACACCTGCACCTGCACCGTCTCCGTTACCAGCCAGTCCGGGCGGCAGATGAGCAGCAGCTCGCCACGGCTGAGCGTGGCCGCGCCCTGCCAGGCCGGCACGTCGCGGACTTCCGACGGCAGCGGGCGGATGACCAAATCCCGGTCCCCCACCACCGCGTCCACCACCAGCGCCACGCGCTTGCCACCGCTCTGGACAATCAGCAGCGGCTGCCCTTCGGCCGGCGGCGCCAGGGCGCGCAGGCCCAGCCGCGCCCCCAGGTCCACCACCGACAACAGCTGTCCCTGGTACTCCAAATGCGCCCGGCGCTTGCCCAGGCGCAGCGACTCCGCGCGCGCCAGCTGCGTGGCCTCCACCGCCAGCATGGGCAGGCCCACCAGCTGCTCCAGCACGCGCACCACCAGCACCGGCGAGCTGCCCAGGTCCGTGGGCAGCGTCAGCATGAAGCGCGTGCCCTGCCCCGGCGTGCTCGCGACCTCGATGCGGCCCTGCAGTGCCTCCACCGACGCGCGCACCGCGTCCAGGCCCACGCCGCGGCCGGACGTGTCCGTCACGTCCGTGCGGGTGCTGAAGCCGGACCGGAAGATGAGGTCCCGCAGCTGGTTTTCGTTGAGGCGCGCCGTCTCCTCCGCGGTGACGACGCCGCGCTGCTCGGCCAGGCGTCGCACCACCTCCACGTCGATGCCGGCGCCGTCGTCGGACGCCTCCAGGTAGAGCAGGTTGCCCTGCTGCTCCACGCGCAGGGTGAGCGCGCCCTCGTGGTGCTTGCCCGCGCGCTCGCGGTCCGCCGGCAGCTCCAGCCCGTGGTCCACGGCGTTGCGCAGCAGGTGCACCAGCGAGCCCTGCAGCTTCTCCAGCAGGCGCCGGTCCAGCGACACCTCCGAGCCCACCACCGACAGCCGCGCTTCCTTGCCCAGCTGACGGGACAAATCACGCACCATGCGCTGGAGCGGATCCAGGATGGTGCGCACCGGGCGCGTGGTGATGGCCTTGAGGCCATCCTCCAGCGCGTCGACGATGTCACTCGTCTCCTCACCGTCGGTGCGCAGCGAGCGCGCGGTGCCGGACAGCGCCGTACGCGCCTCCGCCGTCTCCGCCAGCAGCCCCTGCTTCGCCAGCAGCACGGCCACCCGCTCCAGTTCGCGGCCCCGCTCCTCCACGCGCAGGCGCACCTCGCGCAGGCGCTCCACCTCACGCATCAGCGCCGTCACCTGCCACGACGACACGCGCCAGCCCGCGTCCGCGGACTCTGGCAGCGCGTCCGGCACGGACACGGGCTCCGCGGACGGAGCCGGCGCGGCGACGGCGGCCAGGCCCCCGGAGGCGGCGACCATGGCCGCGGCCTCTTCGGGCGGCGGCGCGTCCGCCACCAACTGCGCCAGGGCAGCCGCCGGGTCCGGAAGCGCGTCCCCGCGCCCGTCCGCGTGGGCCTGCGCGCGCAGCAGGAAGAGGTCCAGGCCGTGGAGCAGGATGTCCACCACCGGCCGCGGCATCTTCTGAGGGTTGGCCTTCAGCGGGGCGAGCGCGTCCTCCAGCTTGTGGGCGATGTCGCTCAGGTCCTGCATGCCCAGCGAGGCGGCGCTGCCCTTCAGGGTGTGCAGGTGGCGGCCCAGCCGGACGTAGAGCCTGGTGAGGGCGTCCGTCTCCAGGCCCTCGCGCTCCAGCTCCAGCAGGTCCATGGTGACCTTCTGGACCACTTCCTGGGCCTCGACGGCGAAGCCCGCGACGAGCCCCTGCAGCATCGGATCAACGGGCATGACGGGCTCCCGTGCCGCGCGTGGCGGAGAACAGCCGCTTCAGGTCGATGAGGTGGATGAGCTGCCGGTCCTGCGTGAAGACCTCCATCACCGCCCCCTCCGCGCGCACCCGCGCGGCTTCCACCGCGCTCATGGGCAGCGTGGTGGGGCGGGGAATGGCCTCGCAGTCCAGCGCGCACAGCTCGCCGTCACCGCGGTCCACCACCAGCAGCACCGCCGGGTCCTGCCGCCAGCCGTGGCCGCCCAGCAGCGACGCCAGGCTGAGCGCGGCCAGCACCTGGCCCTGGAAGCGCAGCACCCCGACGACGTGCGGCGCCGACAGCGGCACCGGCGACACCATCTTCAGGGGCAGCGCGGCGCGCAGCGACTCCAGGGAGAGCGCGTAGCGCTCCTCACCGAGCGGGAACTCGGCAATCCAGTGGACCGCCTCCTCGACGGTGTTCTCCCCCTGCTCTCGCAGGCGGGACGCGCGCCGCTCCAACAGCTCGAGCGCCTCGGCCTCCTGGGCCTCTTCCAACGTCCGCGGGGTGACCTTCATTCGAGCGCCCCCTGGTTGAGGTAGGCGTCAGCGGACGCCTGGTAGAAACGCGCGGGCAGGGCCTCCGGCCCCTCCACGAGCTGGTCAGGAGGAAGCCGCTCGGCGCGCGAGCGCAAGGCGCGCATCAGCGGCACCGCGCCTTCCCGCGCCCCGGAGCGCTCCCGCAGCAGGGCCAGCTCCAACAGCCCTGGCAGATAGTCCGGCGCCTGGCGGACCAGGGCCTCCAGCACGGAGGACGCGCCCACCTCGTCGCCTTCCTCGATGCGCTCCAGCGCATTCAGGTGCTGCCGCGTGGGCGGCGGCGGAGGCGCCACGGGCACCTCGCGCACCGGAGCGGGCATCAGCGGCGCCACCGGACGGCGGGACGGCGCCGCCACCGGACGGGCGAGGGTGGCGGCGCGGGACGCGGCGGCGGCGCGGGCGTTCAGCTCTTCCTGCGTGAGGAGGCGGAAGGCCTGCAGCTCCGGCGGCCCCTCGCGGACCATGCCCGCGGGGACGCGGTCCACCTCCACGGCGCCCAGGAACAACCAGCCGCCGGGGTTGAGCGTGCGCGACAGGAGGGAGATGGCCGCGTCACGCGCGGCGGGAGTGAAATAGGTGAGCACGTTGCGGCAGAGGATGAAGTCGAAGCGACCGAAGCGCTCGGGCAGCGGCGCCAGCAGATTCGCCTGGGCGAAGGTGGTGATGCGGCGGACGGGGGGAAGGATGGTGACCTCGCGCTCGCCCGTCTCCGAGTAGAGCGGGAAGAGGCGCGGCGCGGACTCGCGGCGGGACCACGTTCCGTAGGTGGCGCGGCGGGCCGCCTCCAGGCTGGCCTCGTGGATGTCCGTACCCAGCACCTCCACGGGAAAGCCGTGCGGCAGCGACGCCTGGAGACACGCGGCCAGCGAATACGCCTCCTCGCCAGACGCGCAGCCCGCGCTCCAGCCCCGCAGGGCCAGGGCACCACGCTGGAGCGCCGCGGGCACGGCCTCGTGGGAGATGAAGCGGAAGTGCTCCGGGTGGCGGAAGAAGTACGTCTCCCCCACCAGGATGGCCTTCACCAGCGCGGTGGCCAGGTGGGAGACGGGATGGAGCAGTTCGCCCAGCAAGTCGGGCGCGGTGCGCCCGCGGGCCAGCTCCGCGCGAACGACGCGGTCCACCGCCTCGGAGGCAATGGCGTCATTGCGAAAGCCAGTGATGCTGGCCACCACTTCCCGCGCGCGGGCCAGCAGCCGCGGGTCGAGCGCTCCGCTCATGCGTTCCGCCCGGCCTCCGCGGCCTCGAGCATCGCGGGCAGCTCCCGCAGGAGCCCCCGCGCGATGAATACCCGCGGGTCCAGGATGGGCAGCGCACGCCCTCCCGACCGCAGCATGCCGATGAGCCCCTCGCGCAGCGGGCCATGGTCGGCGCCGCCCACGCGCTCGCGCCGGTCGATATCCGCCGCCGCGTACTCCTCGGGGTCCTTCACCGTGTCCACGGCGAGCGCCAGCGACACGCCCTCCGCCTCGATGACGACGAGCATGCGCTCCACGCGCGTCAGCTTGTGCTCCACGCCCAGCCGGCGCGCCACGTCCAGCACGCACAGCGCCGCGCCCCGCACCTCCACGTATTCGCGCAGGTACGCCGGCCCGGTGGGCAGCGGCCGGGTCGCCGGATGCAGCAGGACCTCCCGCACCGCGTCCAGCGGAATGGCGAACTCCAGCTCGCCCACCGTCACGCGAAGCACCAACAGCGAGCCCGTGCGCGCCCGCTGCCGCGCGCTCGTCATGGCCTCGCCCACCGTCTGCAGCAGCTCGTCCGCGCGGAACGGCTTGGCCAGGAAGGCCTCCGCGCCCAGGCCCAGGCATGCCTCCGCGCGCGACTTCTCCGAGGAGATGATGATGACGGGGATATCGGCCGTGGCCGGATCCGCCTTCATCCGCTGGAGGACCTCGTCGCCGTCCATCTCCGGCATGGACAAATCGAGCAACACCGCCACCGGACGCAGGCGCCCCACCTTCTCCAGGGCCTCGCGGCCGTTGCTGGCGGTGTGGATGGTGTAGTGGCCGGAGAGGATGGCCCGCTCCAGCGCGAGAATCGCGTCGCTGTCGTCGACGAGCAGCAGGGACGGCAGGCTCACGGCGGTCAGGCCTTGGTGAGGAACTGACGGACCGTTTCCGTCAGCTCGTGGTGGGACACCGGCTTCTGGATGAAGGCGTTGGCGCCGGCCTCGGTGCCGCGCTGACGCAGGTCCACGTTCTTCTCCGCCGTCAGCAGCAGGATGGGCACCGAGCGGACCTGCGGCATCGCGCTGGCGCGCACCTCCTTGACGAAGGTGATGCCGTCCATCCCCGGCATGTTGATGTCCGCGATGACCAGACTCACCGGCACCAGCCGAAGAATCTGCAGCCCCCGGGTCGCATCGTCAGCCTCGACGGTCGAGACCTTGAGGTTCATCAGGTAGATCTTGACGATGTTGCGAACCGTCGGGCTGTCGTCCACCAGCAAGACGTTGGTGCTGTGGGTGCTCACTGTGCGGCGGCTCCTGCGCAGGCCCCGCGACACGCGGAGAGTCCTGCGAAACGTTCAAGACTCTACCGTGAGGGCACTCACGTGAGAACAGGGGGCGGGCCGGCCCGGCATCCATCCGGGCAGGCAGGTGTCGGATGACCTCAGAGGGGACGCCCCCGGGTCCAGATGGTCCCGGGGGAAAGGGCCTACTCGCCGGCGGGCTTGGGCGGGAGCTCGTCCGCGTCCGGCGTCACCGGAGGCGCGCCAATGGCGTGGTAGCCACCGTCCACGTGGATCATTTCGCCGGTGGTGGAGGGCAGCCAGTCCGACAGCAGAGCACACGCGGTGCGGGCCACCATGTCGTGGCTGTCCTTCGCGCTCCAGCCCAGGGGGGCCTGCTGGCCCCAGCCACGCTCCAGGGCCTTGAAGCCTGGAATGCCCTTCGCGGCGATGGTGGATAGGGGACCGGCGGCCAGGGCGTTGACGCGGATGCCCTTGGGGCCCAGGTCGCGCGCCAGGTAGCGCACCGTGGACTCCAGGGCCGCCTTGCACACCCCCATCCAATCGTAGATGGGCCAGGCGACGCGGTTGTCGAAGTCCAGCGTGACGATGGAGCCCCCCTGCGTCATCAGCGGCAGGCACGCCACTGACAGCTCCTTCAACGAGAACGTGGAGATGCGGAACGCCGTCTGCACGCTCTCCCACGGGGTGTTGAGAAAGTTGCCACCCAAAGCATCTTCGGGCGCGAAGGCAATGGAATGCAACACACCGTCCACCCGGTCCCACCGTTGGCGCAGGGCGTCCGTGAGTGCGGGGAAGTGGGCGGAGTTGGTGACGTCCAATTCCAGCACCTCCATTCCCGGCTTGAGGCGCTTGGCGCTCCGCTCAGTGAGGGACTTGGCCCGACCGAAGCCGGTGAGGAGGACCTCGGCCCCCTGAGCCAGCGCGTGCTCGGCGATGCCGTAGGCCAGGGACTGAGGCGTGAGCACCCCGGTGATGAGCAGCTTCTTGCCTTGGAGCAGCATGGAGACAGCCTCGTTGCGGAAGAGGAAAGACAGGAAACGCGTTCTCTACCATTCCTTCTGGGCGGAATGCTTGAAGTTGCACTCACCTGGGGCATGAATCCACCTGCTCCGCGGCAATGGGTGCGGCTTATCAGCCAGCGGGCGGGCGCTACAAATAGGCGCTGCTAAAACCCCCCAACGGGGCGCCCATCCAGTAAAAGACGACACGCCATGGCGAATTTCCAGGACACGTTTCTTTCCGGCGCCAACATCGATTTCATCGAGGGCCTCTACGCCCGTTATCTGGAGGACCCCGCCAGCGTGGATGCAAGCTGGCGGGAGGTCTTCGACCGCAGCAACGGCGCCGGACGACCCATCTTCAGCACCCGGCTGCTGGAGCCAGTACCGGCTCCAGCGGCGGCCAAGGGAGGCGGCAAGGGCGCCGCGCCCAAGGCCCAGGTCGCGCCGGCGCCGCAGCCCGCCCCGGCGCTGCAGCCCGCCCCGGTGGCCGCGCCCGGCCAGTCCGTCCAGGACATCTCGCTGCAGGCGCGCGTGGACCACGTCATCTTCGCGTTCCGCCTGCGCGGCCACCTGCGCGCGAAGCTGGACCCGCTCGGCCGTCCGCGCCCGGCGCTGGCGCACGTGGCGGATGTGGCCCTGGTGGATGACAGTCACTTCACCGACGCCGAGGCCCAGCAGCTCGTGGAGACCAATGGCGTGTTCGGCGAGCAGCGCGTGCGCCTGACGGATCTGCTGGCGCGCCTGCGCCGCACGTACACGGACACCATCGGCGTCGAGTACATGCACATGCTCGACAGCGAGCGCCGCCGCTGGCTGATGCACCGGATGGAGTCCAACGAGAACCGCACCGACTTCTCCCCGGACGAGTGCCGGCACATCCTCACCAAGCTGTCGTACGCGGAGGGCTTCGAGCACTTCCTCCACACCAAGTACGTGGGCGCCAAGCGCTTCAGCCTGGACGGCGGCGAGGCGCTCATCCCCATGCTGGACGCGCTGGGCGAAGTGGCCACCGGCATGGGCCTGAAGGAAATCGTCATCGGCATGGCCCACCGCGGCCGCCTCAACGTGCTGACGAACATCCTGGGCAAGCAGCCGGACCAGATCTTCAGCGAGTTCGACGGTCCCCGGAACCCGCAGGACTACCTGGGCCGCGGCGACGTGAAGTACCACATGGGCTTCTCGTCGGACCACACCACGCGCCAGGGCCGCAAGCTGCACCTGTCGCTGGCCTTCAACCCCAGCCACCTGGAAGCGGTGGACCCGGTGGTGGAGGGCCGCGTGCGCGCCAAGCAGGACCGCGGCGGCGACACCGAGCGCACCGGCGTGATGCCGCTGCTCATCCACGGCGACGCGGCCTTCATCGGCCAGGGCGTGGTGGCGGAGACGCTCAACCTGTCCGGCCTCAAGGGCTACACCACGGGCGGCACGGTCCACGTCGTCATCAACAACCAGGTCGGCTTCACCACCGACCCGCACGACTCGCGCTCGTCGCTCTACTCCACCGCCATCGCGCAGATGCTGGACATCCCCATCTTCCATGTGAACGGGGATGATCCGGAGGCCTGCGTCCACATCGCGAAGCTGGTGGCGGAGTACCGCCAGACGTTCAAGACGGACGTCGTCATCGACCTGGTCTGCTACCGCCGCTACGGCCACAACGAAGGTGACGAGCCCTCGTTCACGCAGCCGGCGATGTACGACATCATCCGCAAGCACCCGACGGTGCGCACGCTCTACGCGGCGAAGCTGGCGGAGCAGAACAAGATTCCGGCCGAGGAGTCGGAGGCCATCAAGCAGCGCTGCCAGCAGGAGTTCGACGCGGCGCTCACCCGCGCGCGCCAGGAGAGCCAGTTCAAGGAGCCCAGCGCGCTGGAAGGCCTGTGGAAGCCCTACCAGGGCGGCTCGCTGAAGAGCGCGCCGGACGTGTCCACCGCGGTGGACAAGCAGGTGCTGTGCGATGCGCTGCGCAAGCTGTCCACGCTGCCGGAGGGCTTCAACGTCCACCGCGACGTGGAGCGCACCGTCATCAAGAAGCGCCTGGGCATGCTGGACAGCGGCGAGCTGCAGTGGAGCGAGGGCGAGTCGCTGGCCTACGCCACGCTGCTCTCCGAGGGCTATAACATCCGCATCACCGGCCAGGACTGCGAGCGCGGTACCTTCAGCCACCGCCACGCGGTGGTGCACGACGTGAAGACGGGCGAGAAGTTCGTCCCGCTGCGCCAGTTCATCAGCGGCAAGGGCAAGAACGGCTTCCACATCTACAACAGCCCGCTGTCGGAGATGGGCGTGCTCGGCTTCGAGTACGGCTACAGCCTGGACGTGCCGGACGGTCTCACGGCCTGGGAAGCGCAGTTCGGCGACTTCGGCAACGGCGCGCAGATCATCATCGACCAGTTCATCGCCGCCGGTGAGAGCAAGTGGCGCCGCCTCAGCGGCCTCACCCTGCTGTTGCCGCACGGCTACGAAGGCCAGGGCCCGGAGCACTCCAGCGCGCGTCTGGAGCGATTCCTGGACCTGTGCGCCGAGGACAACATCCAGGTCTGCTACCCCACCACGCCCGCGCAGATCTTCCACCTGCTGCGCCGCCAGGTGCTGCGCCCGGTGCGCAAGCCGCTGGTCATCATGTCGCCCAAGAGCCTGCTGCGTCGGCCGGAGGCCACCAGCAAGGTGGAGGAGTTGGCCACGGGCACCTTCCAGGAAGTCATCCTGGACCGGGTGGACCCGGCGGGCGTGACGCGGCTGCTGCTGTGCAGCGGCAAGGTGTACTACGACCTGGTGAAGGCGCGGGACGAGCGCAAGGACGAGAGCATCGCCATCGTCCGGCTGGAGCAGCTCTACCCGTTCGCCTCCGACGTGCTGGCGGGGCTCATCGCGAAGATGCCGAAGCTCGCCGAGCTCCTGTGGGTGCAGGAAGAGCCGCGCAACGCTGGCGCGTGGCACTTCATGTTCCCCCGCCTGCACGACCTGGCCTCCACGCAGTCGAAGCAGCAGGTGAAGATCGGCTACATCGGTCGCGCCGAAGCCGCCAGCCCCGCCACGGGCTTCCCCAAGACGCACGAATACGAGCAGCAGCTCATCATCGAGGAAGCCATCCTCCGAGGGACCAAGAATGGCCGTTGAAATCACAGTGCCCCCCCTGGGCGAATCCATCACCGAAGCCGTCGTCGGCAAGTGGAACAAGAAGCCGGGTGACGCCGTCACCGCCGACGAGCCGCTCGTCGTCCTGGAGACCGACAAGGTCACCATCGACGTGCCGGCCCCCTCCGCGGGCTCGCTGTCCAGCATCGCATTCAAGGAGGGCGACAAGGTCCGCGTGGGCGACGTGCTCGGCCTCGTCGAGGCAGGCGCCGGCGCTCCCGCCGCCAAGCCCGCCGCCGCTCCGGCCGCCGCGCCCGCTCCCGCCGCCGAGGCGCCCGCGGCGTCCGACGCGCGCTCCACGCCCACCGCGCGCAAGGTGGCCGAGGAGAACCGGGTGGACATCTCCCAGGTGAAGGGCAGCGGCGCCGGTGGCCGTGTGCACAAGGACGACGTGCTGGGTCAGCTCAACCGCCCGGCCGCGCCCGCCGCTCCGGCGCAGCCCACCGGGCCCCGCCCGAACGCCGCCCGCGAGGAGCGCGTGCGGATGACGCCGCTGCGCAAGCGCGTGGCCGAGCGCCTCATCCAGGCCCAGTCCACCGCCGCCATGCTCACCACCTTCAACGAGGTGGACATGGGCGAGGTGATGGCCCTGCGCAAGAAGTACAACGACAAGTTCCAGCAGAAGCACGGCGTGAAGCTCGGCTTCATGAGCTTCTTCATCCGCGCCTCCGTCGAGGCCCTCAAGGCCTTCCCGCAAATCAACGCGGAGATTGACGGCGAGGACGTCATCTTCAAGCACTACTACGACATCGGCGTGGCCGTCAGCGGCAGCCGCGGTCTGGTGGTGCCGGTGGTGCGCAACGCCGACAAGCAGGGCCTGGCGGAGCTGGAGAAGACGGTGGGCGAGCTGGGCACCAAGGCGCGCAATGACAAGCTCGCCCTGGCCGACCTGCAGGGTGGCACCTTCACCATCACCAACGGCGGCATCTTCGGCTCCATGCTGTCCACGCCCATCCTCAACCCGCCGCAGACGGGCATCCTGGGCATGCACAACATCGTCGAGCGCCCCGTGGCCCGCGACGGCCAGGTCGTGATTCGGCCCATCATGTTCATCGCGCTCACCTACGACCACCGGCTGGTCGACGGCCGCGAAGCCGTTCAGTTCCTGGTGCGCGTGAAGGAGTGCATCGAGGACCCGGAGCGACTGCTCCTGGACGTCTGACTTCAGGCCCGGCATCCGGGCAAGACTTGCATTCCGGGCGGCCGGCTGGACTTCCAGCCGGCCGTTTCACTACAACTGGGAGTGTCTCCCGGTTGTCGGGGGGCGGGAAGAACGGGCGGCTCTCCTCGCGCCGCCCCGCAAGACTGAAGGACGTGCAATGGCAACCGGTACCGTGAAGTGGTTCAACGACGCGAAGGGCTTTGGCTTCATCACCCAGGACGGCGGTGGTGAAGACGTGTTCTGCCACCACACCGCCATCAACATGGACGGCTTCCGCACCCTGGCCGAAGGCCAGAAGGTGGAGTTCGAAGTCACCCGTGGCCCCAAGGGCCTCCAGGCGCAGAACGTCCGCGCCGCCGGCTAACGCGTCCGTCAGCCACTCCCTCCGGACTGGCCGATGACAAGAGGCCCGGCCCCACCACCTGGGAACCGGGCCTCTGGTTTTTCAAGCCCTGGGGCCGCGTGGCCTACAGGTTGCGCTTGAAGTGGTCCATGACGCGCTCCCACTGGCGCTCGGTGACGAGCGGGTCGGGCACCATGTGCGTCAGGCCGCTCAGCGGCAGCAAGTCGTGCGGCTTGCCGGCGCGGAAGAGCGCGTCACTCAGCTTCAGCGTGTGGAAGAAGTAGACGTTGTCGTCCGCGGTGCCGTGGATGAGCAGCAGCTTGCCCATGGGCTTGTCCTGCTTCGCGTACGTGAGCAGCGAACTCTTCTCGTAGGCCTCCGGGTTCTGCTGCGGCACACCCAGGTAGCGCTCGGTGTAGTGGGTGTCGTAGTCCAGCCAGTCCACCACCGGGGCGCCGGCCACGCCGGCCTTGAAGACGTCCGGGCGCTTGAGCACGGCCAGCGCGGACATGTACCCGCCGAAGCTCCAACCGGAGATGCCCACGCGGGACAAATCAATCTCGGGGACTTCCTTGGCCAGCGCCTGGAGCGCGGCGACCTGGTCCTCCAGCGTGACGCCAGCGAAGTCGCCCTTCACCTCGCGCTCCCACTTCGCGCCGCGCAGCGGGGTGCCGCGGCCGTCAATCTTCACCACGAGGAAGCCCTGGTCCGCCACCCACTGCGACATCAGGTGCGCGGCCATGCTCTTGTGGACCACGGTGGTGGTGGGGCCGCCGTACACCTCGACGATGACGGGAAGCTTCTTGCCGGGCTTGAAGTCGCGCGGGCGCACCAGGGACGTCCAGAAGCGCTCGGGGCCCACCTGCCGCTGCTCCACGCTGGGCGTGTAGGGCGGCTCCTTCGCCACCGAGGGCAGCTCGCCCACGGTGGTTCCGTCGCCGCGCACCACCTGCACCCTGGGCATGGACTTGAGGCCCTGGCCATTCATCACCATCAGCCCGCCGCTCTTGGACACCGAGCCCGACTCGATGTCGAGCCCCGTCGTCACCTTCTCCGGCGCGCCACCGGCCTTCACGCGCCACAGGTGGCTCTGCGTGGGGTTGGGGCCACCGTTGAAGTAGAGCGTGTCATCCTTCTGGATGTAGCGCGCCAGCGAGCGGAAGCCCGCGTCCGGCTTCACCAGGGTGCGCACCAGCGCGCCGTCCGCCTTGCGCAGCTCCACCTCCGGGCCGCCGTTGCGCTCCGTGTACCAGAGGAAGCCGCTGCCATCCTCCAGCCACAGCGGGAAGACCTGCTCCAGGTTGAGCCAGGCGGCGTCCTGCTCCGTCAGCAGCTCCCGCGACTTGCCCGTGCGCGGGTCCACCGCGAGCAGCTTCTGCTCGGTCTGCTCCCGGTTCTGCACCAGCGCGGTAAGCGGACCGCCCTTGGGCCACGTCACGGTGGCCAGGTACGGGTACTTCGCCGCGTCCCACTGCGCCCACACGGTTTTTCCACCGGTGACAGGGGTGATGCCCAGCCGCACCTTCGCGTTGGCCTTGCCAGGGCGCGGGTACGCGAAGTCCTCGCCGCCGCGCTCGGGGTGCATGACGTCGACGATGGTGAGCTTCTCCACGTCCGTCGTGTCCGCCTCCGTGTACGCGATGGACTTCGCGTCCGGGCTCCACCAGTAGCCGGTGAAGCGCCCCATCTCCTCCTGGGCGACGAACTCGGCCACGCCGTGCGACTTCGCCTCGGTGCCGCCCTTGGTGACGCGCTGCTCGCGGTTGGCGGCCACGTCGATGCGGTACACGTCGTGGTCCCGCACGTAGGACACCTGCTTGCCGTCCGGGGAGAAGCGCGGATCCAACGTGCCCGGGCCCGTCTTCAGCTCCGTCACCTTGCCGCTGGCGCGGTCCACCACGTAGAGGCGGCCGGACAGGGGCACCAGCAGCCGGTTGCCGTCCTCGGACACCTGGTAGCTGGTGAAGCCCCGGGCGCTGACGCGCATGCGCTCACGTCGGGCCTTCTCCTCGGGGGTGAGCGTCTCCTCGGCGCCCTTGAGGATGGCCTCGGGGGTGAGCAGCTCCTGCGTCTGCCCGCTCTCCACGTCGAACGCGTAGAGCGTCTGCACGTTGGACGTGGGCTGGGTGCGCAGGAAGAGGATGCTCTTCTCGTCGGGAGAGATGCGCACGCCACCGGGCCGGCCGCTCATGAAGCGGCGCGTCTCCGAGAACTGGCGCAGGAAGGGGTCTTGCGACCGCTGCGTCTTGGACATGGTCAGGGGCTTCTGCTCCTGGGCGGAGGACGAAGCGCTCGCAAGCAGGAGCGCGGCGGTGAGGACGTGGCGCATGCGTCGTCGAATCCCCGCGGGAAGGGCGGGGCTCCTTTCGTGGAAAGGTGCGGGACAGCCTACACTCGGCGGCCTCGCGGCCGGAGCTAACGCCTGGCGTGCTGGAGGATTCCCGACGCAATGGAAACGGAAGACGACGCCCCGCGGCACCTGCGCCTGGCCGGCATCATCCGACTGGGCCTGGGCGGAGGGCGGGGCCCCCGAGACGCCTACGTGTTCGACCCGCACCGGCTCGCCCTCCCCGCCTGGGCCTGCGCCCTGGGTGACACGGAAGGCCCCGCCCTGCTGGTGACGCTGGACCGGCACCTGGACACCGTGATGCCCCGGGCCCCCGCGGCCGTGCCGGACCGGACGGCCGGGCTGCGCGCGCTGGATGAACATGCCCGCTGGGCGCTGGACGTGCGCAACTACGACCACATCCTCGCGGCCATGGAGGCGGGGCTGGTGGGAGACGCGCTGCTGATTGCCCGCGCCCGTCCCCGCGGCGCCTTCACGGGGGACACCTACGTGGACAGCCGGGGCCGGCCCCACCGGCTGGTGGTGGTGCCCACCGTGGACCGGGCGGCGGAGGCCTACAGCCGCCCTGCCCCCGGCGACGCCGTGCGCGACGTGCTGGACGCGGCCAGCCGGGTGCTGCTGGACGTGGACCTGGACTGCTTCACGTCCCTGAGCGACGCGGACCCGACGACGGTGCTCCCCTGGCCTCAGCAGGTGATTCGCGAGTTCCTGCTACCAGAGGACTCGGAGCCCTTCTGGGACGCGGTGCTGCGAAAGACGGTGGCGCTGACGCTGGCGCGCGAGCCCCACCACTGCGGCGGGCTGCTCGCGTCCGGGGACTTGTTCCAGGACGCGGCCCAGGTGCTGTTCCGGGAGCTCTTGCGCACCGAGCCCCCGTGAGCCACGCCGCGCGCTACAGCGGCGTCTCCATGAAGTTGGGCCGCACGTCCGTCATCTGCCCGCCCGCGAAGGAGAAGCGGCTGCCCACCGGCGGCCGGGCGTCGTTGAGCACGTAGCCGAAGTCCACGCGGAAGGGCAGGACGTTGAACTGCGGGAAGAGCAGCCGCAGGCCCACGCCCACCGTGTGCACCATGGCGGGCCGGTCATTGAAGGCGCTGCCCGAGTCCCAGAAGAGCACGCCGCCCAGGTGCACCGTCTTCACGACGATGGGGCGGCTTCGGTACTCCACGTTGAAGAGCAGGAGCCGCCGGCCGGAGTACGCATCCGCGCCCGCGCCGCGCAGGCCGTTGGCGCCGCCCAGCAGGTGGATGCGGTCGAACAGGTCGTCGATATTCACATCCAGCAGCCCGCGCGCCACGAAGCGCCCGCCCAGCACCTTGGGCGACACTTCAATCAACTCCGCCGCCCAGCGCCGGTTGGTCCACGCGCCCCGAGGCCCCAACGGCCGGCGGACGGCGCCCGACAGGGACGCGGAGGTGAGCGTGTCCCCCAGCCTCAGGCGGTAGCGCAGCGCCAGCCCGCCTTCGACGAAGTGGCTTTGCTCGCCGAACACCGGCGGCGCGTAGCGCAGGGTGGCCGCCACCCAGTGCCCCATCTGGAAGTCCTCGGCCAGGACGTACGAGTCCACGTCCCGCAGCACCTCGTAGCGCGCGTCGAAGGCGCGCAGGCTCAGGCCGACGTAGCCGGCGTCCTCGGCGCGCGGCAGGTAGTTGCGGTTGAACCACTCCGACTGCTCCGGAGACAGGCCGGACGCCAGCGGCGCGCCGTAGGCGTAATGGTAGGCCCCCACCGTGCCGCCCACGTTCCACTTGTAGCGGGTGCCCATCGAGCGCGCGTACGAGAAGCCGCCCACCACCTCTTCGGCCCGGTAGATATAGGGCACCGCGGGCCCGCCCGGGAATGGCAACTGCCAGATGGATGCGCCCCGGTAGACGCGGCTGGTCTCCACGTTCCAGGACACGGAGGCGCTGGCGCTCCACGGCGTGGACAGTGAGTACAACGGCCGGCTCACCGCGAAGCTGCCACGCGAGCCCTCCGCCTTGCCCGTCTCCCGCCCTTGGATGACGGCGATGGACTCGCTCAGCGACCAGCGGCTGCCCAGCACACGCGGGTCGGTGTAGCTCTGCCCCAGACTGAGGGTGTCCTGCCGCAGCACGAAGTCCACGGCGATGCGCTTGCCGCGCCCCAGGAAGTTCTGCTCCGTGCCCTGCAGCTTCAGGTACTGGAGCAGCGAACCCACCGCCGCGAAGTCACTGTTGAGCCGCAGCGACCAGATGTCCTTGGTGACGGCCATCAGCGCCACCGAGTCAGGCGTGCGCCCCTTCACCGCCACTAGGCGGACCATGGAGAACAGGCGCAGCCCGCGCAGGTTGCGCGCCGACTCCTGGGCGAGCACGTCCGAGTACGGCGCCCCCACATGGAGCAGCACCTCGCGCCGGACGACGTCGTCCCGCGTCCGGGCATGGAAGATGTTGAGGAAGTCCGGGAAGGGGTCGATTTCGGCCACCACGTCCTCGGTGGCCACCAACACCTCTTCCAGAATCTTGCCCTCCGGCGCCGGCTCCAGCACCCGTCCATGCCGGGCCAGGGCCTCGTCAATCAGCGCGTCCTCGTAGTTGTCGATGGCCGACGCGAGCCCCTGCGCCGGCGCGTCAGACGACGCTTCCGACGAGGAAGGCGCGGCCGCGAGAGACGTGGCGACGAGCAACGCAGGCAGCGAAAGCGGCACGCAAGGCATCCTGTCATGAGCCGCGGCATTGCCCCTGGACAATGCCGCGCTCTGTCACATCGCTGGATTTCCAGCTTTCACGGTCGCGTCGAAAATATACATGGGGGAAGCAACCGCGAAGCCCACTGGGTGGATAATGACGGCATGACCAGCGTCGTCGGCCCCCGCCGCTCGCCCCTCCTCGCTCGCCCGACCACCGAAAACGCCCGTGAGACGACGTCCTCCCCCCGGACGACCGCCTCCGCGGCCACCAGCTCGTTCCAGCCCGCGCGGCCGGGACTCGAGGGCACAACGCCTTCGATGCTGACGAAGCTCGGCGCAGTCTTCGTTCCCCAGACGCCCACCGCGACGCAGGCGGCGGCTTCCCACCTGAAGGACGCGGCCGGTACACGGGCGGCGTCGCTGGTCCACAGCACGAGTCCCAACGCGGACATCAAGGACCACACCACCATCGAGAGCACCATCGACGTCCCCGAGGACGCCACGGTGGAGTCGCTCAAGCTCAACCTGGACATCGAGCACACCTACCGGGGCGACCTGAAGGTGACGCTGACCTCGCCGTCCGGCAAGAGCGCGGTGGTGTCGAACCGCAAGGGAGGTTCGTCGGATGACCTGACGGGCGCCTTCGACCTGTCCGCGTTCAAGGGCGAGCCCACGAAGGGCACCTGGACGCTGGAAGTGCAGGACGCGGCGCGCGGCGACACCGGCACGCTGAAGTCGTGGGGCCTGGACATCGCCCCGCAGACGCCGGTGACGGAGCCCGAGGCGCCGGAAGAGCCCGAAGGTGGCCTCTTCGAGGGCCTGCGCGACGGCGCGCTGCTGGACGCGCTCCAGGACTACTCGTCCGGCAAGAAGGTGGTCAGCTACAACGAGGCCCGCCGGCTGATGTTCTCCAGCCTGGACGTGAACGAGAACGGCAACGTCGTCTGCGTCTACACGGGCGCCGAAGTCAAAGGCGGCAAGATTCCCAACAACTCGGTGATGAACACCGAGCACACCTGGCCCCAGTCGAAGGGCGCCACGGGCGCGGCGAAGAGCGACCTGCACCACCTCTACCCCACCGACAGCAAGGCCAACTCCCGGCGCAGCAGCTTCCCGTTCGGCGAAGTGGTCAACGTGCGATGGAGCCAGAACGGCGCCAAGCTGGGCACCGACGCGCGCGGCAACATGGTCTTCGAGCCGCCCGACGCCCACAAGGGCAACGTGGCGCGCGCGATGTTCTACTTCTCCGCCACCTACAACAAGGCCATCCCCAACGACGAGGAGGCGGCGCTCAAGGCGTGGAACAAGCTCGACACGGTGGACGCCGCCGAAATCGAGCGCAACCGCCGCATCGCCAACATCCAGGGCAACTCCAACGCCTTCGTCGAGGACTCGGCGCTCGCGGACCGCGTGAAGGACTTCTAGGCTCCCGCGGAGCGCAGTTCCCCATCGCGCAGGGGCGGCAGCTTCTCGCCCCGCGCCACCGCCGCGACGATTTTCGCCAGCCGGTCCACGCCGTCCGACAGGGCCGCTGGCCCCGGCTGGAGGATGAGCGAGCTCTTCACCTCATAGAGCTGGTCATCCACCACCGCCCGGACCCCGGTCCACCCGGGGCGGGCGATGATTTTCTCCCGCTTCGCCTTGCGCCCGCACCAGCTGGCGATGACGCCCTCCGGGTCGCGCCGCGCCACCTCTTCCGGCGCGAAGATGCGGCCCTGCGCCCCCTGCGACGCGCGCGACTCCCGGCACACGTCCACGCCGCCCACCAGCTCCACCAGCTCCGAACACCAGCGGATGCCGGAGATGAGCGGCTCATGCCACTCCTCGAAGAAGATGCGCGGCCGGCGTGGAAGCGACTCCGCCGCGTCCGCGTGCCGCTCCAGGTTCGCGGTCAGCTCGGTGGCCAGCGCCTCCGCGGCCTCGGGCCGCCCCACCAGCGCGCCCGTCAGCCGCACCGACTGGAGGATTTCCGCCAGGGAGCGCTGGTTGAACAGGTAGACGGGCACGCCCCGCTTCGCCAGCTCGCGGCCGATGTCCGCCTGCAGGTCGGAGAAGCCCAGCACCAGGTCCGGCTTCAGCTCCAGGATGCGCTCGAAGTTCGCGTCCAGGAACGAGCTGACACGCGGCTTCTTGCGCGCCTGGGGCGGACGCACGGTGAAGCCGGACACGCCCACCACCAGGTCCTCCGCGCCCAGGCGGTAGAGCACCTCCGTCGTCTCCTCGGTGAGACACACGACGCGGCGGGGATAGGGCGACGCACCGGAGAGCAGCTCGGACAGGCGGGCATTCATGCGGGGCCACACCCTAACGCGGCCACCGCCGCGCTACGTGTCCGTAGCACTTGTCCGTGCGCGTGGACCGGGCTTTCACCACACTCCCAGTCACGCCACGGCTCACGTGTGTCACCTGTGAAACGTTGTCGCGCCCGAGCCGGATTCTCGGCCGGTGGCGCACTGCGCCAACCCGGCAGGTCGCTTGGGACGTGGACGATTGCAGTGTTAGCATCTGCCCTCATGTTCGACCGGCGTGTCACGTGCCTCACCGGTCGGTGGGGGCAGTCATGATGGAGAGCAACGCCCCGACGAATGGCGCCCCCCCCGACGTCGCGGACCCGATGCTGGGACGGGTCCTGAACGAGCGCTTCCGCATCCTGGAGACGCTTGGCGCCGGAGGCATGGGCCGCGTCTACAAGGCCGTGCAGTCGCCGCTGGACCGGCTGGTGGCGCTCAAGGTGCTCAACCCGCAGTACGGAGAGGGCAAGGACCCGGGCTTCCAGAAGCGCTTCTTCCTGGAGGCCAGCGTCACCGCGAAGCTGCGCCACCCGAACACCGTCACCGTCATCGACTACGGCAAGACGGAAGACGGCATCTACTACATCGCCATGGAGTACCTGGAGGGGCTGACGCTGGGCCAGCTCCTCACGCAGATGGGCCCGCTGCCGTGGCCGCGCGCGCTCAACATCACCCAGCAGATTGCCCGCTCGCTGCGCGAGGCGCACAAGGTCGGCCTCATCCACCGCGACCTCAAGCCCGCCAACGTCATGGTCCTCAATCAGGAGACGGACCACGACGTGGTGAAGGTGCTCGACTTCGGCCTGGTGAAGTCCTTCATCGGCGACGCGGCGCCCGTGCCACAGGACACGTCCATCACGCAGGCGGGCATCATCCTGGGCTCGCCGCAGTACATGGCGCCGGAGCAGGCGCGCAACATCGCAGACCCGCGCAGTGACGTGTACAGCCTGGGCGTGGTGCTCTATCAGATGCTGATGGGGCGGCCGCCCTTCCTGGCCGCGCAGAGCATCGACGTCATCGTCAAACACATCAACGAACTGCCGCCCGCCTTCGGCTCGCTCTACCCCAACCATGGCATCCCCGGAGAGGTGGAGGCCCTGGTGATGAAGTGCCTCGCCAAGACGCCACCGGAGCGCTACCAGTCCATGGACGAGGTGATGGAGGCCATGCGCCGCACCATGTCCACGGTGGGCGTCAGCGGCGCCTTCAGTGGCGCACGCTTCGCGGGCGCGGGCATCAGCGGCGTCGGTGGCAGCGGCCCCATCAGCGGGCCCCACGGAAGCGGCCCGCACGGCGCGGCCGGCTCCGGTCCCGCCACCGTGGCGCTGGACATCTCCGTGGAGGAGGCGCCGGTCAAGGGCCGCAAGCCGATGGGGATGATCCTCGGCGGCGGCGCGCTGCTGCTGGGCCTTGGCGCGGCCCTGGTGGTGGCGATGCGCCCCACCCCGCCCGCCGAGCCCATCGTCACACCGCCCCAGCCCGCCACCGCCCAGGCCGTGCCCGAAGCCAACGCGCCCGAGGCCGCCCTTCCTCCCGCGGAGTCCATGGCGGGTGCGTCCGACGAGGAGCTGGCCCTGGCTCCGCTGACGCGCCCCACCGTGGAGCCGGTGCGCTTCCTCATCGTCAGCGACCCCATGGGCGCACGCGTGACGTACCTGGGGAAGGACTTGGGCGAGACGCCCCTGAACCTCGAGGTGACTCCGGATGCCAGCGGCGTCGCGGAAGCGGCGCTGACCTTCACCCTGGACGGCTACCAGCGCGCCCGCGCCGTCGCCAAGGGCGCGGGCCCCGAAGAGCGCTTCACGCAGAAGCTCCAGCCCAAGAAGAAGGCGAGCACGCGGCCTGGAAAGGCCCCAGACTCGTCGCCCTACAAGGACGACCCGTACCATTGAAAACCCTGACAGCCCTCAAACGAGCGGGCCTCCTCGCGATGTGTCTGTGCGCGGGGGAGGCCCTGGCGGACGCCCGCCTTGAGGCCCGCCGCCACTTCCGCAGCGGCATGAGCCTCATCGCCCAGAAGCAGTACGACGCGGGCATCGCCGAGCTCGAAGCCGCCTACGCCATCAAGCCGCACCCCAACGTCCTCTTCAACATCGCCCGCGCCTACCAGGACTCGGGCAGGTCGAAGGAGGCGCTGGAGGTGTACCAGCGCTACCTCGCCAGCAATCCGCCGGACGCGGCCTCCGTGATGCCCCTGGTGGCCGCGCTGGAGGAGAAGCGGAAGGCCGAGGAAGCACAGGCCGCCGCCGCGCAGGACCCGTCGTCGCTGCCCATGCCGCCGCCCCCCGCGGGCACGCAGTCGCAGCAGCAGCTGAGCGCGCTGCTGGAGCGGCTGGAGAAGGCCATTGAACGGGCCGAGGCCATGCCCGTGGGGAGCGCCACCATTCCCGGCCTGACGCCCACCGGCGTCGCCTCCGCCAACGCGGACGACACGGCCGGCGGCGTGGACCTGGGCGCCGTGCCCTACGAAGAGCGCGTCGTGACGGCGAGCCGCCGCGCGCAGTCCTCGCTGGACGCGCCCAACGCCACCACCGTCATCACCGCTGAGGACATCCGCCTGTCGGGCGCCACGTCGCTGCCGGAGTTGCTGCGGCGCGTGCCCGGCGCGGACGTCATGGCCCTGGGCGTGGGAAGCGCCAACGTGTCGCTGCGCGGCTTCAACCAACGCATCGCCAACAAGGTGCTGGTGCTGGTGGACGGCCGCACGGAGTACCAGGACTTCCTGGGCCTCACCATCTGGTCCTCCATCCCCATCGGCTTGGAGGAGATTGAGCGCATCGAGGTCATCCGCGGCCCGGGCAGCGCGCTGTACGGCGCCAACGCCATGCTCGGCGTGGTCAACATCATCACCCGCGCGCCCGGCACCGGACCGCGCGCGCAGTTCAACGTCACCGGCGGCACCGGCAACACCGCCGCGGGCTCCTTCGTCAGCCACGGCGGCTCAGGCGCGATGCGCTACCGGGCGGCGGCGGGCTATTCGCAGACGGACAAGTGGAGCCGGGACTACGCCAGCGGCCTGCCGGACGTAACGCTGCGCGGCCCCGACCCGGACCTGGGCGCTCGCGGCGCGCGCGCGTCGCTGTCCGCCGTGTACACCTTCGCCGAAGGGCGCCAGGTGGGCCTGTCCGGCGGCGTGAATCGCTTCACCACGGAAATCTATCCGCCGGGCCTGCTGCGCAACTACTTCATCGACGGCGTCAACGCCTTCGCCAAGGGCGACGTGGAGCTGGGGCCGCTGAAGCTGAAGACGTTCTGGAACCACATCTCCAGCGACGCGGGTCCCCAGTATGAAGCCACGGGCCAGCGCTCGCTGGTGACGTCGCTCAGCTCCAACCTCTTCAACGCCGAGCTGCTCTTCGCGCGCGACTTCGAGCTCGCGGGCACGCACCAGCTCAACATTGGCGTAGAGGGCCGCATCAAGCGCGTGGACTGGGGAGACTACCTGGGTCCGCTGCGCGAGCAGGTGCACGCGGCCTTCTTCGTCCAGGACGAGTGGCGCATCGTGGAGCCGCTGGCGCTGGTGGCCAGCTACCGCGTGGACCGGCACCCGCTGCTCAACCTGGGCAGCCCGGGCCTGGCGCACTCGCCGCGCATCTCCGCGCTGTTCAAGCCTTTCGAAAACCACGCCTTCCGTGCGAGCGCCGCCTCCGCCTTCCGCGAGCCCACGTTCCTGGAGAGCTACACGCAGCTGACGGTGCCCGTGCCGGGCATCAACGGCGTCAGCACGCTCACCACCGGAAATCAGCAACTGCGCCCCGAGCGCCTCACCGCCTTCGAGCTGGGCTGGCGCGGCGAGTCCCCCGAGCTGGGCATCGACCTGGACGTGGCCGTGTACCAGAACACGGTGAGAGACCTCATCGGTCTGTCCGGGGTGTCGCGGCTGCCGCCGGGCCAGTCGTATGACCCGGGCACCGGTTCGTACCTGCTGGGCAGTTCGTCCTTCCAGAACGAGGACGCCATCTACACCGCGCGCGGCGCCGAAGCGGGCGTCACCCTGGCGCCGGTGGACGGCCTGGGCCTGAAGCTGAGCGCGTCGCTGCAGGACGTGACGTCGGACCGCGAGTCGGCGGCCGAGTGCGGCCCGTGCAACCAGGCGCCGCAGTTCCGGCTGTACGGCGGACTCACCTACCGCTCACGCGCGGACCTGGAGTTCGGCGTGGACGCGGCCTACACCTCCGCCTCCACGTGGATTGAGCGCGAGCCCGCCGCCGCGGACCCGACGCGCATCGACCTGGTGTCCAACCCGCTGCGCGCCTACACCGTGGTGAACGCGCGCGTGGGCTACATGGCCGTCAAGGACACCGTCACCGTCGCGCTGGTGGGCAGCCACCTGGGCGGCGCGCATTCACAGCACCCCTTTGGCAATCGCATCGAGCGGCGCGTCTACGCGACCCTGACGGTGACTCCATGAGCCGCCCCACCCTGTCCTCCTGGAAGCGAGCCGCAGGTGGCCTCGCCCTCGCAACCGTCATCGGACTCGGATGCGATGCACCGCCTGTGGTGCCCACCGCCGACGTGCGGCAGAACACGCGCAACGCGCGCATCGACGGCAACCTGGTGGTGCAGTCACGCGCGCGTGGCAACGTGGTGGTGTTCCTCTACGACGCGGACCGGCCTCCGCCGCCGCAGGGCACCGGCCGCCCCATCACCTTCACCGTCGTCCCCGCCGAGAAGCTCTTCGGCCCGGCGCTGGCGGGTGACACGCCCGGCCCCTTCGTCGCGCCCTTCAGCTTCAGCCTGGTGCCCGCGGGCCGCTACATGCTCCGCGGCTTCATCGACGTGAACGGCTGCGGCTCGGACGCGGGCGCGGACTGCCGCCGGTCCGACTTCAACCCCTGGTACGGCGTCACCAGCGAGCCCAACGCGGGTGACGTGGGTGGCGCGGCGGTGGACGCGTCCGGCAGACCGCTCACGGTGGAAGTCGTGGCGGACGCGGACGGCCAGCCGCAGCCCCTCACCGGCGTGGCGGTGAGCTTCTCCGACACCGCGCGCGTTCTGAGGGACCGGCCCACGTTCCAGGTGGTGCAGGGAGACGGGCAGTTGGGCAGCTCGCAGAAACTGCTGCGCATCCAGCCGCTGTCCATCCACGACGGCGCGGTGGACCAGCGCCCGGATGGCTTCGCCGTCAGCTACCTGGACGCAGACAACGACGGCACCCCCGATGGCTTTTGGCCGCGCGTGGTGGTGCGCAAGCTGGCGAACGACGCCAGCAACCTGGTGGACGAGAACGACCTGGACCGCGATGGCGTCCCGGATGACACCGGCGTGGACTACGCCCGCGCCGATGGTTCCCAGGACGGCGTACCGGATGTCGTCGTGCTCAACGCGCGCCTGGTGCCAGACAGCATCATCGCCGCGCTCACCGACGAGAACGGCAACCCTCGCATGGAAGGCGCCGTCGTTCCGGAGCTGGTGGTGGAAGTGCGACCCCAGGCACTGGATGCCCGGGTACCTACCAACCCCGTGCCGCTGCGTGAGCTGCCCCGAGGTCGCTACGCGGTGGTGTTGATCCAACCCAGTGGACAGACATGGCGTGTGCCCAATGAACTGGCACCCGCCCTCGCGTCTGGACTGGGGCTTCCTGCTGTGGAAAGTCAGGCTTTCTTCCTGGAGGTTCCCTGAGTGGCGGTGCTTTGACTTCGGACGCTCCATCCGCCAACATGATCGCTGTTCCCCGGGGAACTGCCCCAATTGAGGTTGATGATCCGATGAAGGCCGGAACCCTCCCCGAGCCCCTCCCCCTCCGCAGCACGACGGAGACGACCCGCCCCCTGGGCGCGCGCCCCGCCGCGGGCACGGCTCCGCAGCGCGTGCTGTTGGTGGATGACAGCCGCTCCATCCGCACGCTGCTGAAGATCTACCTGATGGCTCGCAACTTCGAGTTCCTCGAAGCGGAGTCCGCCGAGGAAGGCCTCAAGGTGTCGGAAGCGGAGCCGGTGGACCTGGTCCTCACGGACTTCCACATGGATGGGATGAACGGCGCGGACTTCGCCGCGCAGATTCGGGCCAGCGCCAACCCGCGTCTGGCCAAGGTGCCCATCCTGATGATGACGGGCGACCCGAACGTAGCGGAGGTGCGCGCGCTGGGTCAGAAGGCCGGCATCAGCGCCTTCGTCCGCAAGCCGGTGAGCTGCGCGCAGCTCATGACGCTGGTGGACACCATCCTCCCGCTGCCGCGCAAGTAGCGCGCCGCGCCCCTCTGGGCGCCGCTTCCCTCACGCCGGGTTCCGGGCCGCCGCAGCGGCGCGGGCCCGGCGTTGTCGCATGGCTTCACCCACGCGGATGGCCATCAGGAGCGCCAGCACCGCGCCGTAGATGAGCGGCTCGGTGACGTCCTTCTTCACGCGCCACACGAAGTGCACCACGCCCAGCGCCGCGGCCACATAGGCCAGCCGGTGCAGGCGCTGCCAGCACGGAAAGCCCAGCCGCCGCACCCACCGGTTCGTCGACGTCACGGCCAGGGGCACCAGCAGCACCAGCGCGGCGAAGCCCACGGTGATGAAGGGGCGCTCGGTGACGTCCGCCCACAGCGCGCCCCACGCCAGCCCCTGGTCCAGCACCGCGTACACGAGGAAGTGCGCCACCGCGTAGGTGAAGGCCAAGAGGCCCAGGGTGCGGCGCACGCGCGCGGGCCACGTCCACCCCGCCACCAGCCGCAGCGGCGTGCACGCCAGCGAGGCCACCAGCAGCACCAGCGCCAACAGCCCCGTCTGGTGGAGCGCGGCTTCAATCGCGTTGGGCCCCAGCTCACCCCGAGGGCCCTGAATGGCGAGCATCAGCAGCGGCGACAGGCCCCCCACGACGAGCGCGGGGTTGAGCCAGGGATACGGAGACGAGGCCATGGCGCGGGGACTCAGTAGAACCGGCGCAGGTCCATGCCGGTATAGAGGTGGGCCACCTGCTCCGCGTAGCCGTTGAAGGGCAGCGTGGGGCGGCGATCGAAGTCACCGATGCGGCGCTCGCTGGCCTGGCTCCAGCGCGGATGGGGCACGGAAGGATTCACGTTGGCGTAGAAGCCGTACTCGCGCGGCGCGGACAGGCGCCACGTCGTCATGGGCTCCTCCCGCGTGAGGCTGATGCGGACAATGGACTTGATGCCCTTGAATCCATACTTCCAAGGCACCACGAGCCGCAGCGGCGCGCCATTCTGGTTGGGCAACTCCCGGCCATAGAGCCCCGTGGCCATGAGTGTGAGCGGATTCATCGCTTCATCCAAGCGCAGGCCTTCCGTGTATGGCCAATCCAGCAGGGCGCGGCGCTGGCCCGGCATCTGCTCCGGGTCCAACAGCGTGGTGAAGGCGACGTACTTCGCGTGGCTGGTGGGCTCCACGCGCTGGAGCAGCGCCGCCAGCGGGAAGCCCAGCCACGGAATCACCATGGACCAGGCCTCCACGCAGCGCATGCGGTAGACGCGCTCCTCCAGGGAGAACCAGTACGTGAGCTGCTCCACGTCCACCGTCCGCGGCTTGCGCACCTCGCCGTCGATGACGACGCTCCACGGCTTCGGCTTCAGCGTGTGCGCGAAGCGGGCCGGGTCGTTCTTGTCGAAGCCGAACTCGTAGAAGTTGTTGTAGGTGGTGACGTCCTCGTAGGGCGTGCGCGGCTCGTCCGTGTCGAAAGGGCCCATCGCCTGCGCCACCGGTTGTTCCACCAGGCCCGCGTCCGGGACGAAGCGGTCCATGGGGCGCGTCTGCTTGCGGCCCAGCAGGTGCAGCCCTCCGGCGACGGCGACGGCCGTGCCCGCGAAGAGGCCCGCGTTCTTCAGCAGCTCGCGCCGGCGCAGGTACGTCTTCTCGGGGGTGACTTCGGAGCTGGGCGGCTCAGCGGGCGGCTTGTCGCGCATGGCGCCTGTATAACGGCCCGGGCCGCCCGCGCGTTACCGGGCAGTGCCTTCCTGTCCCGGGAGCGTCCCGGCGCTCTGCGTCAGCGCGGCCTCACGGGCGCGGGCGTCCTTCAGGCGCCACAGCCGCCACCAGGGTGTGCCCGGGGACTCGTGGTGCTCCCAGTGGTAGCCGAAGAAGAAGCACGACAGCAGGGCCCACAGGTGATTGCGCGGCAGCGTGCGCGCGTGGTGCGGGGCCATGTCCGGCGTCTCCGGGCGCCGGTGCGGCAGGTAGGTGCCGAAGTAGAAGAGCTGCAACGTGCCCAACACCGAGGGCAGCACCCAATAGCCGAGGATGTGTGGCTGGGAGACGCCCAGAAAGAGCAGCACGTTGAACTTGGCCGCCATCACCCCAAGCTGGGGCAGCGTGGTGTAGCGGGCCATGAAGGTGCCCAGCCACGGCCAGAAGGACTGGCTGTGGGTGGAAAAGTCCGGGTCCGCCTCGCTGGTGGGTCGGGCATGGTGGGCACGGTGGTTCACCACCAGCCGACGGTAGGACAGCCCCGCGAAGAGGAAGCAGGCGACCGTGCCTACGGCCTCGTTCACCCAGCGCCGGCCGGACACCGTGCCGTGCATGGCGTCGTGGCCGGTGATGAAGAGGCCCGTGCACAGCCAGGCCTGGAGAGCGACGTGCAGCCAGGTGAGCGGCTCCACCCACGGCAGCTCCGCGCGTGTCAGCGCCCAGGCAAGGTGCCCACCCCACGCGCCCATGATGACGAGCGCGATGACAACGCCCCAGGGACCGGGCGGCGCTGGACGGAGTTGGCGGGCGGAAGTCTCCATCTCTCATGCTTTCTGGCCATCGCCGGCCCGCCGCGCATGGGAAATGCCCAGGCGGCGGGGCGGGGCAATGGGCCGGTGGCTACTTCTTCACGTCGCGTACCAGCTCCTCCGCGGTGACGTAGCGCGGCTCGATGTCCACCGGCACGTCCTTGAGGCGCTCCAGCACGCGCTGCACGGGCGGGCGCACCACGCCGTACTTCGCCAGCAGCGCCTCGGCGGCCTTCCGGTCGCCGCGGCCCTGAATCTCCATGAACTGCTTCGTCAGCGAGGTGACGGCCTGCTTCATCTTCGCCGGCACCACGGAGAAGGTGCCGTCCGCGTTCACCTTCACCGCGCCGGTGTCCAGGAAGTAGTTGAGCTGCACGGCGATGCCCTTGCCGTGCGCCTCGTCCACGCCGAAGCGGATGGAGCGGAAGGCGGAGGCCAGGAACGTCGTGTACATGGTGCGCTCCAGCGACTTGTCGATGACGCCGGTGTCCACCAGGCGCTGGAGCGCCCACAGGCCGGAGATGTCCGCCTTCGCCTCTTCGATGGCGCTGGAGGCCGCCTGGAGTTCCTTGCGCACGGTGGTGGCCTTGCCACCCACGGTGATGTTGCTGGGCCCCAGGCCGTGCATCAGCTCGTGCATCAGGATGTGCGTGAAGAAGGCATCGAAGGAGACGTCCTTCTGGTCCGCCGGGGTGAGGGCCACCTTGGCGATGGGCAGCAGCACGCGCTCGAACTTGGCCTCCTGCACGTTCTTCAGCATCACGCGCTTGGAGCCCATCTTCTCCGACACCCGCTCGTCGTTGGGCAGGTTGAAGGCGGCCGTCTGCACGCCCCGGTTGCCGTCACCGGAGGAGAACAGGCTGTTGATGACGCGGATGGGCGCCAGCGCGCCCAGCTTCGGGTTGCGCAGCTTCGGGTCGATGGGGAGGTTGTTCTCCAGCCCCTGGAGCTGCCCGCTGAACTTCGCCAGCTTCTGCGTCTCCGCGTCGTCGCGCAGGCCCACGAAGGCCTCGAAGGCGGCCTTGTAGTTGAACCACTCGTCCTCGTAGACCTCGTAGGGCCCGATGGTGGGCTCGATGCTGGCGTCCAGCTCCATCCACGCCACCTCGCTGGCGTAGTAGTCGTTGGACAGGAACGCGTCCGCGCGCGAGGTGAGGAATGCCTTCAGCGTGGGCTGCTGGGTGAGCGCGGCGGCCTCACGCAGCAACGCAGCGGCCTGGGCCAGCTCGCCCTGGTACTCCACGCTGTAGGGCACCGTGATGAAGCGGCCATCCGTGCCGCGGCGGATGGTGGTGTAGAAGCCGGTGGCCTCCTTCTGCTGCGCCTCGGGCAGCGACTTCACCCACGCCTCCACCTCCGCCTGGGTGGCGCCAGCCGGATAGAAGTTCGCGGACGCGGGCTTGGCCGGTACGCCCGGGATGAAGGGCCGCGCCTCGTCGAGGCTGTTCCAGGGCCCCTTGTCCAACAGGAACGCCTGCAGCCGCGCGCGGCCCAGCGGCGTCGTGTCCTGGACCAGGTCCAGCAGCAGCGGCTCGTTGCCCGCCCACCGCTGACGCAGGAAGAGCGCGTCCATCAGCTTCGAGGCCTGGACGATGCGGGCCAGGGCGCGGCGCTCGGACTCCGGCAGCGCCTTCAGGTCCACCCGGAGCTCCACCGGGGCGAAGCGCGCCGTCAGGCGCTGGAGCTCCGCGGCATCCGGGAAACGGGCAGGGGGCGTCTTCTCCGCGGCGGTGGCGGCGCCCGACAGCATCGCCGCGCCGAGCAGGGACAGGAGGGTACGGTTCATGTCCCCTTCCCTACTCCAACCCGGGCCTACCCTCCCAGCGGTCCTCACATCTGAAAACCCAACGTCCCACATTTCCCCCTCATTCGCGCACACCCGGAATGGACCTCCAGCACACCCGCCCCTGAGCGGGCGGGCGGACGGTCCGGACTCGACAAGCGGTTTTCCATGGTTAAGGGAAAGCGACGCTGGCGCCCCACCGGGCGCCCCGGAGGCCCCTGTCACCATGACCGTCGAAAACGCCCCCCAGCGGGAGACCCACGCCTTCCAGGCGGAAATCAATCAGCTCCTCAGCTTGGTCATCAATTCGCTCTACAGCCACAAGGAGATTTTTCTCCGCGAGCTGGTGTCCAACGCGTCCGACGCGCTCGACAAGCTCCGGTTCCGCGCGATTACGGAACCAGAGCTGCTGGCGGACGAGCCGGCCCTGGAGCTGCGCCTCATCCCGGACGAGGCGAAGGGCACCCTCACCATCGAGGACACCGGCATCGGCATGTCGCATGACGAGCTGGTGAAGAACCTGGGCACCATCGCCCACTCCGGCTCGCGCGAATTCATCGAGGCGCTGGCGCAGAAGGGCCAGCAGAAGGACATGCAGCTCATCGGCCAGTTCGGCGTGGGATTCTACAGCGCCTATCTGGTCGCGGACCGTGTGGAGGTGGTCAGTCGCGCTGCCGGCCAGGGTCAGTCCGCCTGGCGGTGGACGTCGGAAGCCAAGGGCTCCTTCACGGTGGAGCCCGCCGAGCGCGCCGCGCGCGGCACCTCCATCACCCTGCACCTGAAGGAGGACCAGAAGGAGTTCCTGGGCGAGTGGCGGCTGCGGTCGCTCATCACGCAGTACTCCGACTACGTGGGCCACCCCATCAAGCTCCAGGTGAGCAAGACGACAGGGACAGGCGACGAGGCGAAGACGGAGACGTCGTTGGAGGTGGTCAACAAGGCCAGCGCCCTGTGGCAGCGCTCCAAGTCCGAAATCACGGACGAGCAGTACCAGGAGTTCTACAAGCACCTGACGCACGACTGGGAAGCGCCGCTGGCGTGGACGCACTTCAAGGCGGACGGCAACACCCAGTTCACCGGCCTGCTCTTCGTGCCCAAGCAGCCTCCGTTTGATTTGGACGCGCAGCAGCAGCGCGGGGTGCGGCTGTTCGTCAAGCGCGTGTTCATCATGGACCGCTGCGAGGAGCTGGTGCCGCAGTGGCTGCGCTTCGTGCGCGGCGTCATCGATTCGGATGACCTGCCGCTGAACGTGTCGCGCGAGCTGCTCCAGGACTCGCAGGTGGTGCGCGCCATCCGCAAGCACGTGGTGAAGAAGTCCGTGGACCTGCTGGAGAAGCTGGCCAAGGACAAGCCGGACGACTACCTCACCTTCTGGAAGGCCTTCGGCACGGTGCTGAAGGAAGGCCTGGCCACGGAGGCCGAGCAGAAGGAGAAGCTGGGCGGCCTGCTGCGCTACGAGAGCTCGCGCGAGGAGGGCCTGACGTCCCTGGCGGACTACGTGGGCCGCATGAAGGAAGGCCAGGAGGCCATCTATTACGTCTACGGAGAGTCCCGGAAGGCGGTGGCGGACAGCCCCCACCTGGAGGCGCTGAAGCAGCGCGGCTTCGAGGTCCTCTACATGACGGACCCGGTGGACGAGTGGGCCGCGCAGGGCCTGCGCGAGTTCCAGGGCAAGCCGCTGGTGTCCGCGCTCCAGGCGGACCTGAAGCTCCAGTCCACGGACGAGCAGAAGAAGGAGCAGGAGCAGCACGCCGAAGGCCTGAAGACGCTCACCTCGAAGATGAAGGACGTGCTCCAGGAGTCGGTGCGCGAGGTGCGCGTGTCGGACCGCCTGACGGACTCGCCCGTGTGCCTCGTCGTGCCGGAGGGTGGCTCGCCGGCCTACCTGGAGCGCCTGCTCCAGCAGCGTGGCCGGGGCGCGGGCATGCCGCGCGTGAAGCGCATCCTGGAAGTGAATCCGAAGCACCCCGTCATCGAGCACCTGAAGGCCGTGCATGACCGCGACCCGGCCGCGGCCCAGGTGGCAGAGTGGATTGAGCTGCTCCACGACCAGGCGCTGCTCACCGAGGGCAGCACCATCGCCGACCCCAACCGCTTCGCCCGTCGCATGACGGGGCTGTTGACGCAGGTGGCGGCCCTGGCCGCGGCGCCCGCTCCAGCGCAGGCCCCCGCCTCGGCGACGGCGAGCTGAGACGCCGTCACCCACGCCCCCTCTCGCTTCGAGAGGGGGCGCCCGCAGCCCGAGCGAGCGCCTGGTGCGCCTGGCTGCTCCAGGGAAGCCACGGACCCGGGGAATGCCCGACCCGGGACGGGGGTATCGGCTTCCCCGGGGCGCGTCGGCTATCGTCCCTCGGAATATCGAGGGGAGTCCGACGACATGAAGCGAGTGGTTCTGGGGTTGTTCGCAGCCGTAGTCCTCAATGCGTGCGCAGCGCACGAAAAGACGGGAGACCGCGCCGCGGCCGTAGGGGATTGGAAGGCCGCGTATGCGTCCTACCGGCAAGCGCTGACCAGCGAGCCGGACAGCCCCGAAATCAAACTCAAGTTCGACACGGCCCGAACCAACGCGCTCCAGGATGCGCGGCAGCGGGCGCAGACGTGCGCGCAGGTGAATGACTGGGGCTGTGCGCTCGCCGAGTCCGACTTCGCCCTGTCCGTGGAGCCGGGCAACGCGGAGATTGCGTCGTTCCGCGCGAACGCGGCGCAGCAGGTGGCGATGGGCCAATTGGACACGGCCGTCCAGCAGGCGCAGCAGGGGCAGTACGCGGAGGCCGCCTCGCTGATGGACCGGGCGCTGCAACTATCCCCGGCGCCCGAGGTCAAGGCGCACGCGGAGGACGTGCGGCGCATCATCACCACCCAGGGGCGTGCCCAGGCAGACCGGTACCTGCACGAGGGCAACTTCATCGCGGCCCACGAGCTGGCGCAGTTGGTGCTGCGGCTGGACGCCTCCGCCTCGGCGTGGGCGCAGAACATCGCCGCAGAGTATGAGCACTTCATCACCGAAGAGGTCGAGCGGCTGTCGCGCGAGGGTGACGCCGCGCGGGCGCAGCGTGACTGGGGGCGCGCGCAGCAGAGCTACGGCGCCGCGCTGAGCCTGCGGCAGGGTGGCCGGGCCGCGCCGCTGGAAGCGTACGTGCGCCACATGGCCCTCGCCGACCAGCGGATCGCGGGCCGCGACTGGAACGGGGCGGCGGATGCCTACCATGTGGCGCTGCGCACGGGCCAGGACGACGGATATGCCAACCACCAGCTGGAGCGGGTGCAGCTGCGGCCCTACCGCGTCGTGCTGCGCTCGGTGCTGGTGACGCCGGGCCGGCCGGATGGCCGGGCCTGGGTGGGCGCGTCGAACGACATCTTCACTCGGCTGGCCAACCGGGTGACCCAGATGGCCCGGCAGCGTGGGATGTCGGACCTGGTGAAGGACCTGGCCATGAGCATTCCGCATGAGAATCGCCCGAGGCTGCGCATCGAGGTCCACCATCCGGATGGCATGCACCTGACGACGCACGGGCGTGACGGCATCTACACGGCGTATGACGCGGAGTTCGTCGCTGTCGCCAATGCCTTCGACGACCGGCGGGTCGGTTTCCAGGTGTACATGGACGGGCCGAACGGGAGCGAGCTGCTCGGCTCGGTGGACGTGCCCATGCGCGAGCTGGTGGAGCACCGCGAGGTGTCGCTGGAGGGCCGCTCCATCATCGCGCTGATGCTGAGCACTGGTGCTGACGGCCGTCAGCCGGGCCCATACGCCGGCATGGCGCACGTGTTGCCGCCGCCTCCGCCCGGTACGCCACCGCCGGGCCGCGGCCACGCCGCCACGCCGGTTCCCTGACGTCCCGAGGGGCCGGGAGCACGGCTTCCGGCCTCCAGACACGGTGTCACCATGCCCGGAGCATCGTTCCGGGCGTGGGCAACGAGCAGATGCACACCCGCGCCCCGAACCCCCTTAGCGCGGCAGGCGGAGCCGGAACGTAGAGCCCGTGCCGACGACGCTCTCCACCTCGATGTCCCCCCCATGCGCCCGGGCAATCCGGCGGGACACGGAGAGCCCCAGGCCCACGCCGGGGATGTCCTTCGCCGCGATCCGGCTGCGCGTGAACGGCTCGAAGAGGGTGCCCAGGTCGCCGGGCGGAATCCCCACGCCTTCATCCGTCACGGACACCGACACGCCGCGCTCCGAGGACTCCAGCCGCAGCGACACCACCCCGCCCTCGGGCGAGTACTTGATGGCGTTGCTCACCAGGTTGGTGAGCACCTGCGACAGCCGCGTCGAATCACACCGCCAGGGCACGGGCGAGTCCGGCACGGAGTACTCCAGCCGGTGATGCTCACTCGACGGCCGGTGGAGCTCCACCACCTCCTCCACCAACCCGCGCAAGTCACACTCCTCCAGCCGCAGCTCCAGGTTCCCCGCCTCGATGCGCGTGCGGTCCAGCAGGTCGCCCACCATGCGCTCCAACCGGTCCACCTGGTTGGAGATGCGCACCAGCGAATCCCGTACCTTCTCCGGCGGAGGCGCCGTCTTGGCCCGCAGCAGCATCTGCGCCGACAGCTTCAGTGCGTTGAGCGGCGTGCGCAGGTCGTGCGCCACGCCCGCGAGGAACTGGAGTTGCCGCGCGTCCTGACTCATGACGGTCTCCGCCATGTCGTTGAACTCCGCGCCAATCTCCTGGAGCTCCGGCGGCCCCGCGCGCGCCACCCGGGATTCACGCCGGCCTGACTTGAACGCGCTCAACGCACGACGGATGGCCACCAGTGGCCGGTAGATGCTCGTCTGTGCGATGGCGAGGAACAGCACCACGCCCGTCAGCACCGACACCGCGAGCAACGTTCCGATGAGCCGCCCCGTTCTCCGCACGGAGGTCGCCTCGTCGCGAGCCGTGCGCGCCCGCGCGATGCTGGAATCCATCACCGCCCGCGTCGCATCCACTGCCTGCGCCAACCGGCGCCGCCGGTCCGACTCCGGCGCATTGAGATAGGCCTCGACGCTCGCGCGGGAAGCCGCCACCAGCCCGCGCTCCGCCTCCGTCTCCGTGTACAGCTCGACATGGGCCAGCCGCTCCGGCACCTCGCGCACCAGCGCGTCCACCCCGACGGGCGGCCCGACGTCCGTGGGCGCGATACCCTCCACTTCGTGAGCGTACTGGAGCAACAGCAAGGTGAATTCCAGCTCGGCCGCCGCGCGCACCCGCTCCGCCGCGTCGATGAGGCTGGTGGTCTGCCGCTGCAGCAGGGTGGTCATCCAGAAGAGCCCACCCGCGGACCCCAGCCCCAGAACCGCAAGGAGTACCGCTCCAAGGGTGAGGAAGGTCCGCAACCGCATTACGCCCTCCTGGGGAAAGCCCCACCCTACCCGATACGTGGCGCGAAC
>NZ_JAAEAH010000096.1 GCF_010998615.1 Myxococcus sp. CA023
CCCCTATCCTCCCCACCACCCCCGACCGCTGGGCAGGAAACCGTCCACAGGAGGCATGCGCAGAGTGTGCTTTCCGTGACTTTCCAGTGACACACCGCTCCCAACCCACTGGAATCCCAGCGTTTTTATGACGGCGGATTCAGGCGTGCGGGGCTGGTACGCGGGTTGCTGAGGCACTGACGCGCCGCACCGCGAGTCCACGCGGAGCGTGCGGTCGGGCGAGGTCCGGGACACCGGAGCCGTTCGGCGAAACCTCTCATCCGGAGGCGCTCGGACGTGACGTCGTTGCGGCAGAAAGCGTTGAAGCTGGGTGCGCCGTGGCTGTGTGCCGTGGCGGTGGCGTCGAGCGGCGCCGCCGTGGCGGCTCCGCCGGCCAAGGCCCAGACCGCGGCCACGAAGGGCACGACGGCCTTCTCCACGGAGACGGTGGTGGAGCGCGCGCGGGCGCTGGCGGCCAGGCCCTACCAGGCGCCGCCGAAGTCGCTGCCGAAGGCGTACTCGCAGCTCAACTACGACCAGTACCGCGACATCCGCTTTCGTCCTGAGCGCGCGCACTGGCGCGACGCGGGCCTGCCCTTCCAGGTGCAGTTCTTCCACCCGGGCTTCCTGTTCCAGTCCCCGGTGGTGATGAACGTCGTGGAGGCGGGCCGCTCGCAGCCGCTGCGCTTCTCCCAGGACCTCTTCAGCTACGGCAAGGTCGTCAACAAGGCGTCCCTGCCTCGCAGCGGAGTGGACGGCTTCGCGGGCCTGCGCTTCCACCACCCGCTCAACCGCCCGGACATCTTCGACGAGCTCGCGGTGTTCCAGGGCGCCAGCTACTTCCGCTCGCTGGGCCAAGGCAACCTCTACGGCCTCTCCGCGCGTGGCATCGCCATCGACACCGCGCAGCCGAGCCCCGAGGAGTTCCCAGCGTTTCGTGAGTTCTGGCTGGAGCGCCCGGCTTCCGGCTCGGACCAGGTGGTGGTGCACGCGCTGATGGACGGCCCGAGCATCACCGGCGCGTACCGCTTCACCATCACCCCGGGCTCGAACACGGTGATGGAGGTGCAGGCCATCCTCTTCTCGCGCCGCACCATCGACAACCTGGGCGTGGCGCCGCTCACCAGCATGTACCTGTTCGGTGAGAACGACCGCGCGAAGTTCGACGACTTCCGACCGGAGGTCCACGACTCGGACGGCCTCCTCGTCTGGACCAAGGACGGCGAGCAGCTGTGGCGCCCGCTGCAGAACCCGCGGCAGGTGCGCACCTCCAGCTTCCGCGCGGAGACACCGCGCGCCTTCGGTCTGCTGCAGCGCGATACGGCCTTCCACAACTACGAGGACCTGGAGGCCCACTACGAGCGCCGCCCCAGCGCGTGGGTGGAGCCCGTGGGCGAGTGGGGCGCCGGCGCGGTGCGGCTGGTGGAGATTCCGACGCCGGACGAGACGCACGACAACATCGTCGCCTTCTGGGTGCCGGACGCGCCGCTCACCCCGGGCACGCCGCTGCGCGTGGCCTACCGTCTGCACTGGGGCGCCAGGTCGCCCTGGGAGAACACCGGCGGCGTCGTCACCTCGACGCGCATCACCTCCGCCATCACCCCGGGCATGCCCGTGGGCGAAGGCGTCACGCCGGCCACGCGCCGGTTCATCCTCGACTTCTCTCGTACCGCCAGCGCCGAGGACGGGCCGGTGGAAGCCGTCATCACCGCGGCCAAGGGCCAGGTGCTGCGCTCCACCATCCAGCGCCACGAACCTTCCGGTGGTTGGCGCACCACTTTCGAGCTGGAGCCCGAGGGCACCAGTGAACCCATCGAGCTGCGCGCGTTCCTGCGGCGCGGTTCAGAGACCCTCACCGAGACCTGGAGCTATCTATGGATTCCGTGACGACGCCAAACACCTGCCCCTCCGTGCCGACCGACTGGGTCCGTCCGGAGACGTGCGTGGCGCTCGACGCCTTCTTCCAGGGCTTCGGCTTCGAAGCCGCCGAGGACCTGGCCGCGCTGGCCGCCTGGGCGCTGGAGGGTGTCACCGCGTCCAACGTGAAGCCGCAGGCCGCCGTGGCCCTGGCCCGTGCCCGCATGGAGACGTGGCTGACGCGCCTGCTGGACATGGACGTGGTGGGTGAAGGCCGCCTGCTGACCCGTGGCCGCGCCGCCTTCGTCCTCAGCGACGGCGCACGCTTCGGCGCCTCCGTGCTCACCCGGGACGCGGTGCCGCGCGAGCTGTCCCGCGCCCTGCGCGCCGCGGTGCCGGTGCCGACGCCGACGCAGGTTGCCACGCAGATGCCGGAGCAGCAGCTTGTCCTGTGGCCGCTGGGCGAGCGCCTGCGCCGCTGGCTGCGTGCCGGACAGCCGGACATGTCCGTCTCCCGCTGACGCAGCCTCCCGCTCCGAGAGATTCCTCGCGAGGTTCCGCCATGCACGCTCATTCGTTCTCACCGGAGAGCGCCGGCATCCGGCGCCTCTTCGTCCTGGGCCTGGCCGCCGTGACCACCCTCGTGGGCACGTGGGAGATGCACCGCCTGCTGAGCGCGCGCGGTACCACCGTCCCCGAAGGCGTGCTGCTGGTGCTCTTCGCCCTGTGCTTCGGGTGGATTGCGCTGTCCTTCTGGACGGCGGTGGCGGGGTTCCTCCAGCTCGCCGTGAGCAAGCGGCTGCCCGGCCTGCGCTGGCCCACGGCGGAGGATTCCGCCACGCGGCTCACCTCGCGCACGTCGGTGGTGATGCCGGTCCATAACGAGGACCCGGCCTCCGTCTTCGCCAACGTGCAGGCCACCTACGAGTCCGTGGAGGCCACCGGGCAGTTGGACGCCTTCGACTTCTACATCCTCAGCGACTCCACCCGCCCGGAGGCGTGGATCGCCGAGGAGCTCGCCTGGGCCGACCTGTGCCGCCGCGTGGGTGGCCAGGGGCGCATCTTCTACCGGCGCCGCACGGACAACACGGGAAAGAAGGCCGGCAACCTCCAGGACTTCTGCGAGCGCTGGGGCCGGCACTACGACTTCACGATTGTGCTGGACGCCGACAGCCTGATGGACGGCCGCACGCTGGTGACGATGGCGCGGCTGATGGAACTCAACCCGCGCGCGGGCATCCTCCAGGCGCCGCCGCTGAACGTGGGCCGCAGCACCCTCTTCGCCCGGCTGCAGCAGTTCGCCGGGCGCGTCTACGGCCCGGTGGTGGCCGCGGGCGCGGCGGCGTGGCAGCTGGGCGAGTCCAACTACTGGGGCCACAACGCCATCATCCGCACGGAGGCCTTCATCCAGCACTGCGGCCTGCCGGTGCTCCCCGGCCAGCAGCCCTTCGGTGGCCACATCCTCAGCCACGACTTCGTGGAGGCCGCGCTGATGCGCCGCGCCGGCTACACCGTGTGGCTGGTGACGGAGCTGGGCGGCAGCTTCGAGCAGCCGCCCCCGAGCCTGCTGGACTACGCGCAGAGAGATCGGCGCTGGTGCCAGGGCAACCTCCAGCATCTGAGCCTGGTGGCCGCGGGCGGCCTGCACCCCATCAGCCGGGGCCACTTCCTGATGGGCGTGATGTCCTACGCGGCGTCCCCGCTGTGGCTGCTGTTCCTGATGTCCGGGCTGATTGCCGGCCTCTACGACGGGTGGCTGTCCTTCTCCAACCCGCACCTGCTGGAGGACCTGGGCCCGGAGGCGCTGGCGTTCGACACCACGGGCGCCGTGCGGCTGTTCTCCGTGTCCATGGCCATGCTGTTCGCGCCCAAGTGCTTCGGGCTGCTGCTGGCGCTGGCCAGCTCCCAGGACTCGGCGCTCATGGGCGGCAGGATTCGGCTGGTGCTGAGTGTCCTGCTGGAGAGCGTGCTGGCCACGCTGATGGCACCGGTGATGATGCTGTTCCAGTCGCACTTCGTCTTCGGCACGCTGCTTGGCTACAAGGTGACGTGGTCCAGCCAGCAGCGCGACGACGCCGACCTGCCCTGGGCCGAGGCGACCCGGCGGCATGCCGCCCACACCACCGTGGGCGTGGTGCTGGCGGCGGTGGCGTTCTTCCTGTCACCCGGGCTGCTGCTGTGGCTGTCGCCCGTCGTGGCCGGCCTGCTGCTGTCCATCCCCCTCTCCGTCTTCACGTCCCGCGCGTCGCTCGGCATCTGGCTGGAGCGGCGCGGGCTGCTCGTCATCCCCGAGGAGACGGAGCCGCCGCGCGTGTTGGAGCGGGCGCAAGAGGTGGCCGAGGAGCACGCGCTGGAGCCGGTGAAGGACGCGGTGGACCACGTCATCTCCGATGCCAAGGCGCACGCGCTGCACCTGGCGCTGCTGGAGTCCCAGCCCTCGCCGGCCGCCGTGCCCATGGCACTGGCCTCCGCGAGGCGCAAGCTGCTGGGTGACAACGTGGAGCCGCTGTCCCCGCCGGAGAAGACGGCGGTGCTGATGGACGCGCACACGCTGACGGAAGCCCGCGAGCGCCGGCTGACGCTCGCGGTCTCCTGAGCACCAGCGGGACTACCCGAAGAGGCGGCTGAGCACGGCCACCATCTGCGCCACGTCGGTGGCACAGGCCATCTCCCGGATGGAGTGCATGGACAGCATGGGGTTGCCCACGTCCACCGTCCGGATGCCGAGCTGGCCCGCGGAGATGGGGCCAATGGTGCTGCCACAGCCCAGGTCGGTGCGGGTGACGAAGTGCTGCGGCGTCACACCGGCCTCGCGGCACAGCGCCGTGAAGAAGGCCCACGACTCGCCATCCGTGGCGTAGGACTGGTTCACGTTCGACTTGATGACCGGGCCCGCGCCCATGTGCGGCTGGTGCTTGGGCTCGTGCAGGGACGGGTAGTTGGGATGGATGGCGTGCGCCATGTCCGCGCTCACCAGGAACGAGTGCGCGATGGCGCGGTGGAACGCGTCCGGCTTGCCGTCCGAGTGCGCCAGCGTCAGGCGCTCCAGCAGCGTGCGCAGGAAGGGTGACGCGGCGCCCTGCGCGCTGCGGCTGCCCACCTCTTCGTGGTCGAACAGGATGACGCCGCTGGTGGCCTCACGCGGCTCGCTGCTGGAGAGCAGCGCGGACAGGCTGGCGTGACAGCTGGCCAGGTTGTCCAGGCGCGGCGCGTGGAGGAACTCGCCGTGCGCGCCCGAGCGGATGGACGGCTGCAAGTCATAGAGGCACAAGTCGTAGCCGAGGATGTCCCCCGCCTGCGCCTTCACGCCGCCCTTGGCCAACTCCTCCAGCAGCAGCCCGTGCAGCTCCGCGACGCCCGCGCGCTCCAGGCCCAGCACCGGCACCATGTGCTCCTGCGCGTTCAGCTTGAGCCCGTCCGAGTTCACCCCGCGGTTGAGGTGAATGGCCAGGTTGGGCACGCGCAGCAGCGGCCGGCGGAAGTCCACCAGGTGCCGTTGCGGGCGTCCCTCCACCATCACCATGACGCGGCCGGCGAGCGACAAGTCCCGGTCCGTCCAGGTGTGCAGCAACACCCCACCGTAAATCTCCACGCCGAGCTGCTGGTAGCCGTTCTTCGTCACCGCCGCGTTCGGCTTCACCCGCAGGTTGGGAGAGTCCGTGTGCGACCCCACCAGCCGGAAGCCCGCCCGGTCCACGGGCTGGGTGCCGAGGTGGAAGGCCGCGATGCTCGTGTCCCCTCGGGTGATGAACACGCGCGCGCCCGGCTCCAGCGTCCAGGGCTCGCGCTCGTCCAGTGGGCGGTACCCCGCCTGCGTCAGACGGCGGGCCGACTCGCGCACCGCGTGGTACGGCGTGGGCGAGGCGTCGATGTACTCGAGGAGGTCTCCGGCCAGGGCGTCGGTATCGGTGGGGCTCATAGGGCGCCCCAAGCTAACGCCGTCCGGCCCCGCCGCCACGTCCGAAAGTCACCGGCCTACCGGGCGGCCATGCGTTTGGCCGGAGCCCGTGCGGGGAGAATGGTGGTCGCGGGCCGGGCCCCCGGGGCCGCGTCCAGGAAGGTGCCCAACAGGACCCAGCGGCGGGAGGTCTCCTCCTTCCCCTTCCGGGCCAGCAGCGGCGTCGTGTAGTGCCAGAACGGCAGCCGGTACACGGTGATGCCGCCCACGGTGCTGACGGGGGTCATCTGCGTGAAGTGCCCGTCCTGGGCATAGACGAGGTACTGGTGGTCCACCCCGGGCAGCGTGAGGCTGACGTGCATGTCCACGTAGCCGTCCCGGGCCTCCGGCTCCTCTGGATGGTGGTCGTTGTGCGGCCCGGAGTAGTCCCCCGGCCCGTAGCACAGCGCCTGGATGCCCCACTTGCGTCGCAGCGCCCGGCCCGTCACCGCGGCGGCGAACCCGGCGAAGGTGTCCGAGCGCAGCATGTCCGTGAGCCCCACGGACTCCGCCGCGCGCCACGAGCGGGAACGGCGGCTCTCCAGCAGCGCCGTGCTCACCCGCACCGTCTTGGGCAGTAGCTCCATGTAGTTCATCGTCTGCCCGGAGATGGAGTCCTCTGGAATCGGGTCCTCCATGGGCACCATCGTCTCGCGCATCGCCGCGTCCAACGCATCGCGGCATACGGCGGCACGGCGTGGGTCGATGACACCTTGCAGTGACACGAAGGGACGCGCCGGGTCGAGCAGCGCGCCCACCACGTCACGCTCCTTGCCGTCGAGGATGCGGCGACCCCGGGGGGTCAGCCAGTCAGCGAACTCTTTGGGAAAAGCACTCATCGCGGTGGAACATAGCGCCCCACGCAACCTTTACAGCTGTCTTGCGATAATCACCGACAAGCTGATTTTTCCCGGAGCCCCCCAGGCCATGTCCCGCATCGACAGCCGCCCCCGCGTCATCTCGAACCCCACCACCGCGCCTGCGCGGGCCCAGCCGGCAGCCCAGCAGACGGCCAACGTGGCCCGTGCCACCGCCGTGGGTCACACGCAGGTGAACTCCTTCGAGGGCGCGGCCCGGGCCCGTCCGGCCGCGGCGGCCCAGCCGATTCCCGGCGCGTGGCGCGGCGGTCCGGACACCGAGGTGGGCAAGGCGGTGCAGTCCATCGTCTCGCGGCTCCAGTCGAACCCGGACGCGAACAACATCACCATCAAGGGTGACACCGCGGCCAGCCTGTTCAGCCGCGCCATCCTCGACAGCAAGCACGTGACGAACGAGCAGCTCATCGCCATGGCGAACGTGTCGCTGGACCAGCTCGCCAGCGACGAGAAGACCAAGGCGAAGGTCTACAAGAAGGTCCCGAACGTGCGCGACCTGCCGGTGCACAAGTTCACCGTGGCGATGATGTCCGCCGCGACGGGCATCGACCCGCAGAAGCTGTCCGAGGCCGTGCCGGACCTGGGCCTGACGGGCGCCCCCAACACGCCGCTGCTCTACGCGGCCAAGGGCGAGGGCATGCAGCGCTCCACCGCGCTGCACGACTTCACCGACTACCTGCGCGGCGCGGGCATCAAGGGCCTGAACAAGGCGGTGTGGGGCGTGGAGAACCGCGTCCTCTCCGCCATCGTCTCCGCCGTGGGCGGCGGCCGGTACTGAGCACCGCCACCGCGTCGCGGTGAGCACCGGGGCCGGGTCCTCCTGCGCGGAGGCCCGGCCCTTCGCCTTTCAGGCGCCCTGCCCCACGGCCGGGCTCGCGCGTCCGGGCCGCATCGAAGCGCTCCGCCAGCGCCGTGTGAGCACTGCCCGGCAGCGGGCGCGTCCCAACCTTCAGCCGCTCCGACCCGTTTCCTCTTGGATGCGCTGCCGGGCCGCCTCCAGCCGCTTCGCGCGCACCTTGCCAGCGACGCCCAGCAGCACGCGGTCCCGAGCCCAGCGCTCTCGCGTGATGGCATCCGTGGCGGCCCAGAGGGGTTCGCACCGCTCCAGCACCGCGCGCTTGGTGAGCGCCAGCCCTCCGCCCAGGGCCACGTGCGTGGACGCCGCCGTCGGGTCCAACTGGGACAGTCCCCGCATCATCACCGCCAGGGCGGACAGCTCCTCGCGCACGTCGTCCGGCCAGCCGCTGCGGCGCCCTACCTGGAGCAGCCAGCCCAGCATCGCGAGCTGGACGTGGCAGTCCTCCACGGTGCGGAAGGGCTTGAGGTAGCGCGCGTAGCCGTCTCCCGGAAGCACGTCCTCTGAGGCGACCGCCACGTCCTCCAGGGACAGCTCCGCGTGGGGAACCTCGGGGATGAAGGGCAGCTCCGGGAGCGCGCTCAGCCGCACACCGGGCCGCTTCGCGTCCACCGCCACCATGCGCAGGCGGTTGCGGCCCTGGGCGTCCTGCCCCTCCGACGCCACCACCAGCAGCAGCTCCGCGCGCGTGCCCAGGGTGACGAACGTCTTGGTGCCTGACAGGCGCGGGCCCGCGCCGGTATCCGTCAGCCGCGTCTCGATGGCATTGGGATGCGCGCCACCCGGCTCCGTGGCACAGAGCGCGATGGTCCGCTCCGCCGACAGCTCCGGAAACAGGCGCCGGTGCGCGGCGTGGTAGCCGGAAGCGAAGGCGAACCCCAACCGGTCGGCGAGGAAGCCCCCGGCCAGCGCCAGGTCCGCGGGCGAGGAGAAGCGGGAGGACAGCTCCAGGTGCTGGCGCCACCAGGTGTCGACAGAATCGAGGACCTGGGGCTCGGCGGGTGCGGTGAGCAGGAAATGGAGGACGTCGTTCACGGGGGGAGTCTATTGGCGGCCCTCGCCGGCTCGTCCACCAGTTCTTGAACGAATGGTTGAGCGGCCACCGCTCCCTCCGCCCCAGGACTTCTCAGGGCTGTATTACTGGCTCTGGGTATTCTGAACCACGCGGCAGCTGCTGCGACTGCACAGCAGGATGTAGCTGGCCTGCTGGTCACAGCCTCTCGCGCCAAACGTGTCACGATTCAGCCGCTGGGTTGATATCGAGTCCTGCTCACATTTCAGGTCGAAGGCCGCCTGACGAAGAATGAGCTCCTGGATGTCGACCCCATGAGGATCAGGGCAATACCCAAAGGTGTTGCAGCCAACCTCGTAACGCCGAAGCTTCTGACAGCCTTCCGCATAGTACGCGCCCGACTCGTTCGGAGCCCCGGCGTAATCAAAGACAGGATTGACTGCCAGGTCCTTCTCCGGACAGGCCATGTCCTGGGCAGCCTTCCCTCGGATGGCACTCAGAGCGCCGCTCCCACATCCGGATGATATCAACGCCACAATGAAAGCGAGTACGACGGCCCGCATGCAATTGGCTCCTCAAATGTAGCTCGGAAATGTTTCAGCAGGGAACGTAGGGGAACACGAAAGCACCGTCAATGAGCAGCCCCTTACGTGCCCAGCACCATCACGGCACGCACAGCCGGCACAGCAGCGCCCTCTTTTTGGAGGGCGCTGGAACCCGCGCGCAGTTCAGCTCGCGCGCTTACGGCTGGGCGACTTCGCCCGCTGGGTGGACTTGCGGGTACCGGCGGATGACTTCTTCCCCGCCACCTTCTTGGCCCCCGCGTCCTTGTTGCCCCGGGACTTCGACACAGACTTCTTTCTCGACGTCGACGAGGTCTTCGCCTTCTTGGCCGACGTCTTCCGGGCCGGCGCCTTCTTCTCCGGGGCCAGGATGGTGCCCCGGCAATTGGGCGCGCCGCAGCGGCAGACGTAGAGAGCCTCGGCTTCGGGCCCCATGTCCTCGGTGCGCTCGTAGCCGTAGTCGTACACCAGCTCATCACCGGGCTCGATGGTGGTGAGCGCGTAGATGTAGATGTGGCCCTTGTCGATGAGGGCTTCACAGTTGGGCGCGCACGAGTGGTTGATGTAGCGCGCCTCGTTGTGAATCGTCCCCGCGTCCAGCACCGTCCGCTTGTCGAGGTTGAACAGGAACGTGTGGTGCCGCGCCATCGATTCGTCGTCGTAGCGGACGTCCGCCTCCGCCTGCGTGATGCGCTCACCGAGGTACTCGATGATGCGCGTGCCCTTGCGGATGCGGCGGATGGCGAAGGCACCCTGGCCCTGGATGGAGGACGGGTGCAGCTCGAAGGGAAGCGGCTTCGTTGAAGGAATGAAGTTGGGTGAGGTCATTCTGTTGTGAGCGCCCCAGGTGTTGATGTCGGCCAGGACGCTCCGGCTGCGGCGGTGTAGCGTGCACCAGTCCGACTCATGATGAAAGGCGAACGATGATGCGGTGGTGGCTCGTCCTGGGTGCCGTGAACGCTTTCCTCTCCGTCAGCGCGGGGGCCTTCGGCGCGCACGCGCTGCGAAGCCGGCTGCCCCAGGACCTCCAGGTCATCTTCGAGACGGGGGCGCGGTACCACATGTACCACGCGCTGGGCCTGCTGGCCGTGGGCCTGCTGGGGCACTTCCGCCCCTCGTCCCTGCTCAACGGCGCCGGCTGGGCGATGATGGTGGGCATCGTCCTGTTCTCTGGCAGCCTCTACGCGCTCGCCCTCTCCGGCGTGCGCGTGCTGGGAGCCGTCACCCCGCTGGGGGGCCTGGGCTTCCTCGCCGGCTGGCTCCTGTTCGCGGTGGCCGCCTGGCGCACCACGAACTGAGCCCCGCTCACTCCCTCCAGGACGGGGGGAGTGGGTAGTACCGGTCGAGGTCGTCGTGGTTGACGAAGCCACACGCCTCCCGCTGCACCATGAAGCACCAGCGCTGGTGCTCGGCTTCCTTGCGCAGGGTGTGGTGGCGGGCAATCTGCGCGCGCCGGTCGGCGATCCGGTGGGACCGCAGTTGAAGTTCGACCTCGGACAGCTCCCGCAGTGTCTCCTCCAGCCTCACTTCCAATTTCCGGAGCGAGGAGGCCTTCTCCATCTGGAACTCGGCCTCTAGCGCCTGCAGTGCGTTCGAGCGGTCTTGGAAAGCCATGCCCGTCGAATTAACACCCAGGCCTTCCCGCCGCCCGAGCTTCCCCGTCACCGCGTCCGCGCCGAGCTCAGGGGCTCAGGGGCACCTGGGCACTCCGCTGGACGGAGGCATCATGCGTCGCCTTCTCCGGGTGCCTACGGACGCGACACCGGCTCCGCCTTCACCTGGGTGAAGAGCCGCTCCACGTCCGCCCGGTAACACAGGTCCGTCCCCTGGGTGAGCAGCGCGGCCGTCCCGGAGGCGATGCCCCAGCGCAGCGCGTCCTCGGTGGACTGGCCCCGCGCGAGCGCAAGCGTCATCCCCGCGACAAAGCTGTCCCCCGCGCCCACCGAGCTTTGCGTCCGCACCGGGGGCGGCGTCGCCCGGAACTGGGCGGTGCGCGTCGTCACCAGCGCGCCGTCCGCGCCCATGGACACCGCCAGCACTTCGGCGCGGCCCTGGGCCACCAGCTCGCGCGCCGCGGCGGCCTGGGTAGCGAAGTCTTCCGTCGACACGCCGCTCAAGTCGCGCAGCTCGCGGCGGTTGGGCTTGGCCATGAACACGCCCTCTTCCAGCGCGGCCCGCAGCGGCGGACCGTTGGTGTCCACCACCACGCGGACGGCCAGGCGCTTCCCAAGCCGGGCCACGCGGGCATAGAAGTCCTCCGGTACCCCGGGCGCCAGGCTGCCGCTGGCGACGATGAAGGCCGCGCCCACGGCCACGTCCTCCAGTGCGCCGAGGCAGCGCTGCCACTCGCGCTCGGACAACGTGGGCCCCGGCAGGATGAAGCGGTACTCACGCGCGCCCGTGCCTTCCGCCACCGTGAAGCTCTCCCGGGTGGCGTCCTGCAACGGCACGGAGCGGCGCAGCAAGCCCTTCTCCTCCAGGAGCTCTTCCAGCAGGCTCCCGGTGACCCCGCCCCGCGTGTAGACGGCGATGGCCTCACCGCCCAGCTCGCGCACCACGCGCGCCACGTTGATGCCACCCCCTCCCGGGTCCCTGCGCACGGGGCCACAACGCAGCTTGTGCTCCGGCGTGACTTCCGGCACGGACGTGGCCACGTCGATGGTCGGGTTGAGCGTCAGGGTGACGATGTGCGGCATCGCGAAGGGCCTCCTGGGTTGCATGGGCGCGAAAGGGCCGAGCCTGCCCCACCCCGCGCGCATTCGCCAGCCATCCGAGCGCCCACGCCGCTCCGTCCCACGGGCAACACCCCACCCCGTGCATGGGGCCCTGGGGGGTTGCCTTCCCAGGTAGGCTCGCGAAGATGCGCCCCCATGACACCGCTCCGTCGCCCCTCGCGAGATGAGCTGGACGCAGCCACCGGTCGCACCATGCCGGACGTCATCGCGCCCCGGCTGCGCGTGCTCTTCTGCGGCATCAACCCCAGCCTCTACTCCGCGGTGGTGGGCTATCACTTCGCGCGGCCCGGCAATCGCTTCTGGCCCACGCTGCATGCCGCGGGCATCACCCCGCACACCTTCCAACCCACGGAGCAGGAGGCCTTGCTCGCGCTGGGCTACGGCATCACCAACGTGGTGGACCGCGCCACCGCCACCGCGGACCTGCTGAACCCCGCCGAACTGGCCCAGGGCGCGAAGGCGCTGGAGGCCAAGGTGGCGCGCTACCAGCCCCGCTTCCTCGCGGTGCTGGGCGTGAGCGCCTACCGCATCGCCTTTGGCCGTCCCAAGGCCGCGCTGGGCACGCAACCGGAGCGCCTGGGCGACACGCGCTTGTGGGTGCTGCCCAATCCCAGCGGGCTCAACGCGCACTACCAACTCGACGCGCTAGGCCGCCTTTTCGCCGAGCTGCGACGCGCCGTGGAGCAGGGCTGACGACTCCCGGTACGAGTTCGCGGTGCCTCGCGCACCGTGCCTTGACCCATGGGTGCGCCCGCATGCAACGCTGCCCGCCAGGTTCCCCCGGACCTGCATCGCAACAGGCGCCCCCACCTGGAGCAGACCCCATGGCCTCGAAGGCATTCGCAGCAATCATGAACGTATCGCAGCTACTCCTGGAGCGCGGCTTTGAGACCGCGACAGTCTCGGAGGCCCTGGGCAAGGTGGGCGTCGCGCTCGACGTCGACCGCGTCTACATCTTCGAGAACGCCACCAGCCCCACGGGCGAGCTGCTGTGCAACCAGCGCTACGAGTGGACCGCGGCCGCGGCCTCCGCGCAATTGGACAACCCCGAGCTCCAGAACGTCCCCTACGCGGAGGTCATGCCCTCCTGGGTCGGGCCGCTGTCGTCGGGCAAGGCCGTCCAGGGACCGCCCCGTGACTTCCCGTCGCCCGCTCGGGAGCTGCTGGAGGGCCAGGACATCCGGTCGCTGCTGGTCTGCCCCATCATCGTGGGCGGCGAGTGGTGGGGCTTCGTGGGCTTCGACGACTGCCGGACGGAGCGCAAGTGGCCGCCGACGGAGGTCTCCGTGCTCCAGGCCCTGTCCAACGCGCTCGCGGGTTCGCTCCGCCATGCGCGGCTGCGCAGCATGCTCTCCGGCGTGCAGTCCCAGCTGCGCACCATCATCCAGCGCTGCGAGACGACGGCATCCTGACGCGAGCGGCGTCCGCGAGGCCTCAGCGAAGAATGCCGGCCTCGCGGGCGAATCCGGCCACCACGGGCGCCACGTGCTCGAAGGCGGCGGCGTTGCAGGCCAGCAGGCCGCGGCGGTTCTGGAGCTCCGAACCGTCATAGGCGTACGGCGTCCCGCCCAGGTCGGTGAGGATGCCACCCGCCGCGCGCAGCACAGCTTCTGGCGCGCAGTTGTCCCAGCGATAGCTCTTGTCGCTGACGTGCAGGTAGAGGTCGCAGGCGGCCTCCGCCAGCAGGCCACACTTGAGGCCCACGGAGCCACACGCCTGCTCGTGGGTGATGCCCAGCCGCCGGGCCACCGCGTCCGTCAGGCGCGAGCGGTGTGAGCGGGACACCACCAGCCGCAGCGCGGACGGCTCCGCCGTGTCCGACACCCGCAGGGCGCGGCGCCCCTTCGCGTCCTCCACGAAGCCGCCCTGCCCCACCACGCCCCAGTACAGCCTGTCTCCAACGGGCCGGTACACGACGCCCAGCGTGGCCTTCCCCGCGATGGCGAGCCCGATATGGATGGCGAACTCGCCGTTGCGGTTGACGAACTCCTGCGTGCCGTCCATGGGGTCCACGAACCAGCAGCGCTCGAAGCGGCTCGCGCCGGAGGTGTTGTCGGACTCCTCGGCCACGACACCGTCGGAAGGAAATGCGTCGCGCAGCGCTTGCACGATGAAGGCGTTGGCGCGCTCGTCGGCCTCGGTGACGGGCCCCATGCCGCCCGCCTTGTCATGGACGGCGAAGGGCGTGGCGTAGACCTCCAGGAGGATGGCTCCCGCCTGGCGGGCTACGCGGCGGGCGATGTCGAGTTCGGCGTCGAGCGTATGCATGCAGTGGCCGAAGTCTGCCCCTCCGTCCTCCTCGAGTCACGGGTCAGCGAGCCTCCGGGGGAAGGTCGACGACGAAGGTGGCGCCCTTCCCCGGCTGGCTTTCGACGCGAATCGTCCCGCCGTGCGCTTCCACGAGCCGCCGGGTGATGAAGAGCCCCAGCCCCAGGCCTCCGTAGTTGCGGGATGCGGCGCGCTCGAAGCGATCGAAGATGCGCGGCTGCGCCTCCAGGGGAATGCCCACGCCATGGTCCTGGATGCGGATGCGGGCACCCTCCCCGACGCGTGACACCTCCATGCGGATGGGCTCGCCGGCGCCGTACTTCATCGCGTTGGTCAGCAGGTTGATCATCACCTGCTCCATCCGGAGCCGGTCCCATCGCCCCAGGACGGGCGTGGGCGCCACCAGTTCGAACACGCAGCCCGCCCGGCTCATCTGTCCCCGCAGGTGGCCCGTGACGTCCCGGGCCACCGCCACCAGGTCCATGTCCTCGCGCCGCAGGTCCACATGGCGCTCGTTGACTCGCGACACGTCCAGCAGGTGCTCCACCAGGTGCGACAGACGCCGGAGCTGGTCCCCGAAGACCTCCAGCAGGGCGCCCACCTTCTCCACGGGAATCTGGCCGGACTCCTGCCGGGACAGGGTCCGCGTCAGTTGCTGCACACGCAGCTTCATGGAGGTGACGGGCGTCTTCAGCTCATGCGAGGCAATCGACAGGAACTCGTCGCGAGCGCGAATGGACTCCTGGGCCTTGCGATAGAGCTCGGCGTTCTCGATGGCGAAGGCTGCGCGCTGCCCCAGCTCCTCGGCCAGTGAGCGCTCGCGCGGGCCATACGGACGCCCCGGATGCGCCGCGACAACGGACAGCACGCCCAGGATGGGGCCCCGCGCCCGCAGCGGGACATTCAGTGATGCCCGAGCGCTCAGTGCCCTCACCGCACGCCACCGTTCGTCTCGGAGCCAAGCCGGGTCCAGCAGGCCCATGGCATCCGGGGACGACTCCGAATGTCCCGTCTCCAACACCCCATAGGGACCATCCCGCGGACCGGAGACGGGGGGATGGGCCTGGAGGAACTCGCGAACGGTGCGGCCCCCTTCGGGCGAACTGGCGGCTACGGCCACGGGGCGCAGCGCCGCGTCCTTGTCCAACAGGGAGACGACGCACAGCTCCCCCAGGGTGGGGACGGACAGCTCCGCCACGCGCTGGAGCGTGGTCTCCGAGTCGAGCGACGTCACCAGCGCCTGGCTGGCCTCCGACAGGAAGCGCTGCCCCAGCTCCATCTGCTTGAGCTCGGTGACGTCGGTGGAGATACCGCACAGCGCATATATCGTGCCCGACGAATCGATGAGCGGGAACTTCTGCATGAGATGGGTGTGGACGCCGTCTTCCAGGGGGATGCGCTCCTCCCGCAGGACGAGCTCCCCGTTGGTGAAGACGGCCTGACTCGTCTCACGGAAGCGCGCCGCCAGCGGCCCGGGGAAGATGTCCGACGTGGACTTGCCAACGACCTCCTGCAGCGTGTGATGGAAGAGCCGCTCCCACTCGCGGTTCACGAAGATGTAGCGCTCCTGCCGGTCGAGGATGAAGAACACGGCGTTGGCGTTGTCCAGGATGGCGCGCAGCCGCTTCTCGCTCTCGGCGAGCGCGTCCTCGGCGCGCTTGCGCTCCGTCACGTCGGTCAGCACCGCCAGCGACCGAACCATCCGGCCCGACGCGTCCCGCTCCGAGATGGCGGAGAGGAGGACGTCGAGCACCTCGCCGTTCTTCTTCAGAATCTGGTACGGCACGTCCTTGCAGACGCCCGTCTTGAAGAACACGGGCAGGACGTGCTCGGTCGCATACCGGCGAGACTCCGGCGTGAAGAAGTCCACGGAGCGTCGGCCCAGGACCTCCTCGCGCGAATAGCCCAGGGTGCGCAGCCAGAACTCGCTGACGCTGACCAGCCGGCCCTTCGCGTCGATGGAGTGCATCATCGCGGGCGTGTTCCTGTAGAGGCTCCGGAACTTCTCTTCCTCCGCGCGAAGCGCTGCCTCCGTCTGTTTGATGGCGGTGATGTCCCGGAACACGGACGCCGCGCCGTATACGTCTCCCGTCGAGTCGGTGAGCACGCGCGCGCTCACCAGCAGCCAGAGGCCCTTGGGGTGACGGGCGTTGCGTACGTAGACCTCCGCCTGGTCCACCGCCTCGCCACGCAGCAGGGCACGGCTGAGCGGCAGCGTCTCGACGGGATAGGGCGTCACGGTGTCGGGGAGGTAGAGCCCGAAGTACTTCGACCACTGGGACACCGGTATCTCCGGCGGAGGCAGCGCGCCGAAAATCTGCTGGGCCATCGGGTTGAGGAGGACGAACCGGCCATGCCGGTCGACCACCGACACGCCATCTCCCATGTTGAGGAAGACCGCCTCCAGGATGCCGAGCGGGATGCCGCCCTCGCCGTCCGCGAAGGCCTGCCCGCCGGGACGCGTGCCATCGTCCCGGGTGAGCGGAGCCGACCTCCAGGTGCTGTCTTCCGGGTGGTCCATGGGAGGGTCGCGTCCAACGCAAGGAGGCAACGAGGCGCCCTCCCCGTTGGCGTGCCTCCCGTCCACCAACGACTCCTGGACGCCCTTCCTCGTCAACAATGTTGTCTCGTGGCCACGCCGCCAAGCCGCGCATTCCGACAAGGCCGTCGCTCGGTGAAGAAGCCCGTTATAGGAAGGGACCATTCCTTCCCTTGGAGCCGCCATGCCCGTCACCCTCCGTCCCGCCAAGCCCTCGGATGAGCCCGCCCTGGGGCGAATGGGCGCGGCGCTCGCCCGGAAACACCACGCCTTCGACGCCGCACGCTTCATGCTCCCAGACGACGTGGAGTCGGGCTTCCGCAAGTGGCTGGGCAGCGAGGCCAGGAAGCCAGACGCGGTCGTCCTGGTGGCGGAGCTGGACGGCGAGGTCGTGGGCTACGCCTACGGCCGCGTGGAAGGCATGGACTGGAATGCCCTGCTGGACCGCAGCGGCGGCTTCCATGACATCTGGGTGGACGAGAAGGCCCGTGGCGCGGGCGTGGGCGTCCTGCTCGCGGAGGAGATGATGAAGCGCCTGACGGCCCTGGGCGTGCCGCGCGTCGTCCTCCACACCGCCGCGCAGAACACGACCGCGCAGCGCCTGTTCGCGAAGCTGGGGTGGCGCCCCACCATGGTGGAGATGACGCGCGAGGCGCCCCCTCGTGACGCTACTGAATGATTCGCCGCATCGTCGGGGGATGGGCCACCGCGGCCTTCTGGCTCGGCGTCAGACGCATGGACTTCAGCGACGGTGCCTGGGACGGTGGCAGGCCCTGCGCCAGTCCGAAGACGAAGCTGAAATCCGACGCGATGCCCGTCTTACCAGCGATCGTCGCGTTCCGGTGACAGACGATGCAGTTGCTCGCCTGGGGCCCCTGGCCGAAGTCCGCGGTCCGCTGGATATAGGTCTCCATGGTCGTGTTGGAGATGGCCACTGAACCGGAGGGCGTGGGCCCGGCGAAGGGCAGCGGCGCCTTCACGGGCTTCGTCGGGCTGGGGCTGGGATTGGTGGACCAGAGCACGTTCACCAGCACGTAGTGCTTCCACACCGAGTCCGGGAAGTACGTCGCGATGTTCTGCTGGACCAGTTGATTCACCCGCTTCGCCATCGGGTCGATGGGCGTCAGCCGCGTGACCTGGATGGGCACGGGCCCCGGGCAGCCGCCGCCAATGTGGTACGGCGGCGGCACGTTGGGCTCGCACCCCACCGTCACCTCCGTGGACTTCCCATCCGCCGCGCAGTTGGCGGGCACCGTCAGCGTGCGCGGCGAGCAGGCGGCATCGAAGAAGTTCCACGCGCCCGTCCCCGCGTCGGTGCCCTGGTCCGGTGCATTCGCCTCGTGTTCGAACGTGGCCCAGATGATGGACGGTTGGGACTGGGTGGCATGGATGATGTGCAGCCCCACCAGCGCCACGGTCGCCGTCCGGCACCGCTGCGTCGACGGGTCCACCACCACGGCGGGCGACAGCTTGTACGTGTTCCAGCGAGCGTCGGAGGGATTGGGCACTTCCATCCACGCCGCCTTCAGCTCGATGGCGCCCACCGAGCCAGGCGCTGGCTGGTACGCGCCTTGTGGCAGGACCACGGGCACGCCTGAATCCACCAGGGCCAGCTGGTTCGCCGCGTTGTAGAGACCCGCGTCGACGATGTAGTCGTATTCGGGCTGGTTGACCTTCACGTCGTACCAGACGTTGGTGTCTCCGGGCGCCCCCAGCCACGCGGGCGAGCCGTCGAAGGGGAACGCCTGGTTCGCGCTCCCGGGGAAGAAGTTCTCCGCGAACTTCGACGCGACCATCAACGGCAGGCGTTCCCGGGCCTGCGCCACGGAGAGCCCCGCTTCCGCCAGACACGCATCCGTGATGCGTGCCTGCGTGCCCCAGGCGGGAGGCGCGCCCCCGTCCGGCAGGAAGAGCTGGCCGGTGCTCATGTACGTCTGCCATTGCACGGGCTCCAGGTCCCCGGGGGTGCCAAAGCCAGCCGCCCCCCCGTCCGTGCCGGACTCGGGCCAGTTCAACGCGATGAACTGCTGCCAGGCGAAGCAGTTCGCGTCTTCCTGGCCCACCACCTGGCTGAAGTCCGGAGGCACCTCCGGGCCGAGCTCCAGAATCTGCTGGCTGCCACAGTTGAACTGCGGTGGAGCGCCGGCGGGGGCTGCACGGGCGGGAGCCGGAGCCCCCGTCTCCGCCTGGGCAACAGTCCCTCCCGAAGGCGCTTCCCGGGAGGCCCTGTCCCTGGCACAGCCAGCGGCGAGCAACAGCGACGCCAACGCGACGCCAACGCGATTCTGGAGCACGGGCATGGGCACGCTCGCGGGCCTACCGAGAGGCGACGTGCAGCGCCGCGGGGAACGGCGTCGGTGTCTTCGCCTGCCCCGCACCGGTGACGAAGACACCCCGTGGGCCCGGCGCCGCGTCCGCCTGCGCGGAGACCAGGATGCGGATGGCCGCCACCGGCCCGGGATAGGTGTTCCCGGGCACCGCGTAGTCCACCGACTTCATATCCTGCACCTGGACGGTGATGCCGCCCCCGTCGAAGGTCACGGTCGGCAGCGCGGAGACGTCGGGAAGCAGCGCGGTCAGCACCATGGGGACATTCGTGTCACCGGGCCTCACCGTCGGGGCAATCAGGGTGCTGTTGCTGGCCAGGTTCATGGGCACGCCCATGAAATTGGGCACGTTGGTACCGACCAGTGCGCTGAACACGCTGGAATGGAAGAGCTGTAGCGGCTGCGCCAGTTCCGTGGACGGCACGCCCACGCAGTCCTGTACCGGCGCGCGGGATGGCTGCGCCAGCCCCATGCCGGTGATTTGCATGAGGAAGGTCTGCGCCACCTGCCCGGCCCAGCGAATCTTCTGGCCGTTGATGGTGATGTCGGAGACGGTGTAGCGCTTGTTCGGCGGTACCCGGAAGGTGGCGTGCAGGATGTAGTTGCCCGGCATGGGCCTGCCATCCGGGTCCGTCAGCGACGAGGTGCCTCGGACGATGGTCCAGAACTCCGCCGCGTTCGTCTGGTCCGGCGTCTGGTAGCCAGAGAAGTCTGGCATCTGGATGTAGAGCCCGGGCGGATTGGCCAGGGTGGCCTTGTTCGACGGCCGCTGCGGATTGGGCGGCGCGACGAGCTGATTCACGGACAGCCCGATGTGCGGGTCGCTGTTGCGGGCGGGCTGGCCATACTGCGCGCAGCAGATGAGCGTCTGCGCATTGGAGTTGCCCACGGGACGCGGCACCGTCGCGGCCGACGCGAGCCCGATTTCCGTCTGGAGCGTGTTGGGCGTGCTCGTCAGGTGCATGGCGCCACCCTGGCTCGCCGTGGACACCGGCCCGCTGTTCCACCTGTTGAGCGGGTTGTACGCGGGGCGTCCCGTGGACGGGTCCTCCACCGGCCGTCCCGTTGACGGGTCCATCAGATACAGGTCCTCCAGCGCGATCTGCCGCTTGCCCAGGGTGGAGCGATACAGTTCCAGCACCTTGTTCGGGTCCACCGCCCACAGCGTGTTCCAGTACTCCGGATTCTCACACGTGAAGTCGATGCGGAGGATGTTGCCCTGGCTGTCGCGCTCGACGCTCCACTCGCAATATTCGTCCTGCCACCCCCGAGGGCCGAAGGGGCCGTAGTGGCTCACGTCCCCGGTACAGGGATTGGTGATTTGCGGCAGGTCCGAGAATGGCGTTCCATCCTTCGTCCGGCCCGTGTCCGCCAGAGCCAGCAGGTCCTCCTCCGGCAGTACCAGCCCCTTGGCATTCGTCCCACCCTGCCCGCCGAAGTAGAATCCCAGACGACCGGGGAACGCATTCCACTGGATGGCGGCGTAGCTCCCCTGCGCCGTGTCCGTCTGCGCGGGGTTGAAATACCAGGTGTTGTTGGCGGAGTTGGACATGTTCCACGGGTTGCCCGTGATGCCCTGGTCGGTGAAGCCCGTGAGGTTGAAGTTCCATGCCTCGTTGAGCTTCTTCTGTGCTGTCGGGTCCTCGGGGAAATCAATCTGGTTCGCCGGGGCCAGGAAGCGATGCACGCCATCGGGGGAAGGCTTTGCCATGTCATGGGCTCCTTTTTTCGACAGCCATTGACGCCAACCCTTGTCGTGCACGAATGACTGCCTTTGCAAGACACCCCTTCACTTCTCATGAACAAGCGTCTGGCAGAAAACCCGACTTCTGGACTAAGGGAAAACCGGGGCGGCCCGCGAAAACAGCTGCAATCACCCGCATCCCCGCACGTACTGCGCGAAATGAAGGGGAGGTCTGAATGAGATGGCTGAGCGCGCGCCTCACGGGCGTACTGGTGGCATGGGTGCTGGTGGCGCCGATGGCGGAGGCGGCGAACCGGAAGCAGGAGGTAGACCGGTACATCCGTGGGTTCCACCAGAAGGGCATGTTCAACGGAACGGCGCTCGTGGCCAATGAGGGAGGCATCCTCCTCAAGAAGGGCTACGGCTCCGCGAACCTCGAGTGGAAGGTGCCCAACGCGCCGGATACAAAGTTCCGCATCGGCTCCATCACCAAGTCCTTCACGGCGACCGTCATCCTGCAGCTCGTCGCCGAGGGAAAGCTCCAGCTCGATGACCCCATTACCAAGCACCTGCCGGACTACCGGGACGACACTGGTGGGCGCGTCACCATCACCCACCTGCTGAACCACACCTCCGGCATTCCCAGCTACACGTCGGCCCCCCATTTCCGGGCCGACTCGGTCAACCCCTATGGCGTCGCGGAGTTCGTGAAGAAGTCCTGCAGTGGCGACCTGGAGTTCGAGCCCGGCACGAAGTACGCGTACAACAACTGCGGCTACTACCTGCTGGGCGCCCTCATCGAGAAGCTCACCGGCCAGACGTATGCGCAGGCCGTGCAGACGCGCATCTTCGGGCCGCTGGGCATGAAGGACTCCGGCTATGACGTCACCGCCACGGTGCTGCCCAATCGCGCCAGCGGCTACACGTCCAGGCCGGGCGGGTACGTCAACGCGCCCTACGTCGACATGGGCCAGCCCTATGCCGCCGGCTCGCTGTACTCGACGGTGGAGGACCTGTACCGCTGGGACCGGGCCTTCTACGGCGACACGCTGATGCCCTCGGAGCTCAAGCAGAAGATGCTCACCCCGGGCCTTCAGCACTACGGCTTCGGCTGGGCCATTGCCCCCGTGCAGTTGCATGACGGCAAGACGAAGCTTCCAGGTATCCTCCACAGCGGCGGCATCAACGGCTTCTCATCCCTGCTGGTCCGCGTGCCCGAGCGCAAGGAGGTCGTCATCCTCCTCGACAACGCGTCCCACGGCGGCCTCCAGGAGATTGCCGGCGGCGTGCTGAGCATCCTCCATGGCATCGCCCCCCGGCAGGCCCGGATGCCCATCGGCACCGTGATGATGGAGTCTCTCGGCAAGGGCTCCACCGCCGAGGCCATCGCCAACTACCGCACGCTGAAGAAGACGAAAGAAGCCCAGTACGACTTCAGCGAATCGCAGTTGAACACGGTGGGCTACCACCTCTTGCGCGGCGGGCGCGTGGTGGATGCCATCGAGGTGTTCAAGCTCAACGTGGAGATGTTCCCCAAGGAGGCCAACTGCTACGACAGCCTCGGCGAGGCCTACGCCGCCCACGGCGACAAGGAACAGGCCATCGCCAACTACCGCAAGTCCCTGGAGCTGGACCCCAAGAACGAGAACGCGGTGAAGATGCTCAAGGAGCTCGAGCAGCCTGCCGCGACGCGGTAGGCCGCGAGCCTTCCGAAGAAAGCACCGTGCCGGGTGCCGCCAGCGTGGGCGGCACCCGGAAGCACGCCAGGGACTACTTCCCCTTGGCCTGCTCCTTCGTCCATGAGTCCTTCAGCGTCACCGTGCGGTTGAAGACGGGCTTGCCCGGCTTCGAGTCCTTCGGGTCCACGTAGAAGTACCCGGTGCGCTCGAACTGGTAGCGCGACTCCACGGCGGCATCCACCAGCATCGGCTCGACGCGGGCGTCTCTCAGCGTCTGGAGGCTGGCCGGGTTGAGGAACGTGGTGAAGTCTTTGGACTCGTCCGCGTCCGGCGCCTCCACGGAGAAGAGCCGGTCATAGAGGCGGACCTCCGCGATGGGCGCGTTGCCGGGCACCCAGTGCAGCGTGCCCTTCACCTTGCGGCCATCCGGCGCGTTGCCGCCACGCGTGGCCGGGTCATATGAGCAGCGCAACTCCACCACGTTGCCCGCGGCGTCCTTGATGACCTGCTCGCACTTGATGAAGTACGCCGAGCGCAGCCGCACCTCCTTGCCGGGCGCCAGCCGGAAGAACCCCTTCGGCGGGTCCTCCATGAAGTCGTCCGCCTCGATGTACAGCTCGCGCATGAAGGGCACCTGGCGCGTCCCCATCTCCGGCTTCTGCGGATGGTTCTGCACCTCCAGCAACTCCGTCTGCCCCTCGGGGTAGTTCTCCAGCACCACCTTCAGCGGGCGCATCACCGCCATGGCGCGCGGGGCCGTCTCGTTGAGGTCCTCGCGGATGCACAGCTCCAGCAGGCTCATGTCGATGAGCTGCTGCGCCTTGCCCACGCCCACACGTGTGGCGAAGTCCCGGATGGACGCCGGCGTGAAGCCACGGCGGCGCAGGCCGGTAATCGTCATCATCCGGGGGTCATCCCACCCGGACACGAAGCCCTCCGTCACCAGCTTGAGCAGCTTGCGCTTGCTCATCACCGTGTAGTTGAGGTTCAGCCGGTTGAACTCGTACTGGTACGGCCGGTCCCCGCTGACGAGGTTGTCGACAATCCAGTCGTACAGCACGCGCCGGTTCTCGAACTCCAGCGTGCAGATGGAGTGGGTGATGCCCTCAATCGCGTCCGACAGGCAGTGCGCGAAGTCGTAGAGCGGGTAGATGGGCCACGCGTCGCCGGTGCGGTGATGGTGCGCGTGACGGATGCGGTAGATGGGCGGGTCGCGCAGCACGGGGTTGGGCGACGCCATGTCGATCTTCGCCCGCAGGGTGTGCTGGCCGTCGGAGAACTCGCCCGCGCGCATGCGGTGGAACAGGTCCAGGTTCTCCTCCACGGAGCGCTCGCGGTACGGGCTGTTGCGCCCCGGCGTGGTGAAGTCGCCGCGGTACTCGCGAATCTCCTCCGGGGACAGGCTGCACACGTACGCCTTGCCCTGCTTGATGAGCTGCACGGCGAAGTCGTAGAGCTTCGGGAAGTAGTCGGACGCGAAGAACTTCCGGTCCTCCCACTCGAAGCCCAGCCACTTCACGTCACGCTGGATGGCCTCGACGTAGTCCGTGTCCTCGGTGACGGGGTTGGTGTCGTCGAAGCGCAGGTTGCACTTGCCTCCGTATTGCTGCGCCAGCCCGAAGTTGAGGCAGATGGACTTGGCGTGGCCGATGTGGAGGTAACCGTTGGGCTCGGGCGGGAAGCGGGTGTGCACGCGGCCCGCGTACTTTCCCGTCCGCTGGTCTTCCTCGATGATTTCCTGGAGGAAGTTCAGGCCCTGCGTTTCGTTCGTCGTCGTCATGATGGGGGCGAATCCTCGTGAAGCAGCCGGGGGCCGGCAAGGGATTCCTACCTCAGGTGCCGCCCGGCCGGGCCTCCGGGACGAAGGTGGACACCCAGAAGCCGTGCAGGGGAACCTCCGGGGGGGCTCATTTCATCCCCCCGTCCGGAAGGCGGGGGACCGGGCCCCTCTCTCTCTGTCAGAGCGACGAGAGCAGGGACTCCCAGGCCTTGAGGGCGCGGTCGGCGGACAGCTCCTCGGAGCGGCGCCGGGCCCGGGCGGACAGGTCGGCCCGGTGCACGTCGTCCTGGACGATTCGCGCCAGGGCGTCCGCCAGCGCCTGGGGCTGCTCCATGGGCACGAGGACGCCGTGCTTGCCGTGCTCCAGCACCTCCGCGGGGCCGGAGGGGCAGTCGGTACTGACCACGGGGCAGCCCAGGGCCAGCGCCTCCAGCAGCACCATGGGCAACCCCTCGAAGCGCGAGGACAGGGCGAAGGCCGCCGCCCGCCGCATCAGCGTATGCGGGTTGGGCGCGAAGCCCGGCAGGAAGACGGAGTCCTCCACGCCCAGGGACTTCACCAGCGCCTTCAACTCCGCCTCCAGCGAGCCTTCCCCCAGGATGAGCAGGTGCTGGTCCACCCCGGCCTGGCGCATCAGCGCGTGGCTCCGGATGAGCACGTCGAAGGCCTTCTGGTGCTCCAGCCGGCCCACGGCGATGACCACGGGCTTGCGGAAGATGGGCTCCGCCCAGGCGGGCAGCGGGTGCTCACCGGCGGCGCGCACCCGGTCGCCGTCCACGAAGTTGGGGATGACGTGGAGCTGCTCGGACCGAACCGGCACCAGGTCCCGGAAGGCCTTCGCTGAATCGTGGCCGCACGCGACGATGCGGCTCATGCGAGGGTAGAGCCACCGCAGGCCCCAGAGCTGCCGCCGGGGCTGCTCCAGGTGGAAGGCGCCCCAGTCGAAGTGAATCATGCCCACCACGGGCTTGCGCAGCAGCCGCCCCGCCAGGCACGCCAGCAGCGCCGCCCGGCCCTCCTGCCCCGCCACGATGACGTCCACGTCGCGCGCCTCGCGCACCAGCCGCCAGAAGAAGCGCGGCAGCATGCCCCGCCGGTACTCGAAGGCGTCGGTGCCCCACACCACCTCGGTGCGCTGCGGAATCCGGTCGCTCTGGCTCTTCGGATGGGGCCGGTGGTGGAAGAACATCTTCGTGTCGAACCGGCCGGGGTCCAGCCCCGTCAGCACGTTGCACACGGACCGTTCGATGCCGCCCGAGCCCAGGAACACCAGCGTGAACAGCACCCGCTTCCGAGCGGCTACTGGAGGCGCCTCGCCCTGTGTCGTTACGAGCATCACCCGCACTCTCGCGTGCTTCGAGACACCGCGGTCCAGGACCTTCGGAGTGACAGGACTCCCCCCGGCTCCAACCTGACCCACCCGCGGTGTAACCAACTTGCATTCGCTCCGCCACCCCCACGGCTCAGCTAGGGTTCGCTTTGTTCCAAGCCAATCCAAGATATCCGTGAAAACACGTACTCAATTCCGCTGTCTCGTGGCGCTGGTGCCCCTCTGCGTGTTGCTCACCGCTGCGGGATACCTCGGGGTCAACGGTCATCGCATCGGCCAGGGCCTGCTGCATCCGCGGCCCATTCCGGTGACACGTCCCCTGGCGGAGCCGGTGTTGTCGCCGCTGGAGGACGTGGCCTTCACCACGTCCGATGGGGTGCCGCTCAAGGGCTGGTACGTGCCTTCACGCAACCGCGCCGCGGTGGTGCTGGTGCACGGCTTCGCGGACAACCGCGCGCAGTTGCTCTTCGAGGCCCGGACGCTCGTGGGCGCGGGCTACGGCGTGTTGCTCTTTGATTTGCGCGCGCACGGCGAAAGCGGCGGCGACACGGTGACGTGGGGAGACCGGGAGCGGCGCGACGTGACGGCGGCGCTGGATTTCGTCTCACGGCGCCCGGACGTGGACCCGGGACGGTTGGGCCTCTTCGGCTTCTCCATGGGCGGCACCACGTCGCTCCTGGTCGCCAGCGAGGACGCGCGGGTGAAGGCGGTGGCCGCCGCGGGGGCCTATCCCGCGCTGGAGGCGGACATCTACGCCGGCTATGGCCGCTGGGGTGCGATGAGCGCGGAGCCGGTGCTGTGGACCCTGCGCCGCGCGGGCGTGACGGTGGACGCGGTGCGCCCCATTGACGGGATGTGCCGGCTGGGCGGCCGGCCGCTGCTGCTGGTCAACGGCGACGTGGACCCGGACGCGCCCGCGAAGCTCCAGGCCAGCCTCTTCCAGGCCGCGTGCGAACCCAAGTCACTCTGGGTCGTCGAGGGCGCGGGCCATGGCCAGTACGCGCGCGTGGCGCCGGAGGAATACGCGCGCCGGCTGCTCCAGCACTTCGGCGCGGCGCTCCAGGCCCTGCCTCAAGCCTCCTCGGGCGGCGCCACCCACTGAGGCGCCGCGTCCAGCGCGGGCCGCTCCTCCAGCAGCTCGTGCGGGCGGAAGGCGCCCTTGTAGCGCAGGGACGCGCAGGCCAGCACGCGGTAGCCCAGGTAGACGTGGGGGATGCCCCGCGCCTTCGCCAGCGCCACCTGGTGCAGCACGTTGGCCGTGCCCAGCGACAGGTGCGCATAGGCGGGGTCGTAGAAGAAATACACGGCGCTCCATGCGCGCGGTGTCTCGTCGCAGATGCCCACGCCCACCAGCCTGGGTCCGCCCTCCGCGCCGTCGTCGTACCACGCCACCTCGCGCGCGGACGGGTGCGGATAGGAGAACTGGAGCGAGTACTCGCGCGCGGTGATGGGTGACGGCGCCCACTCGCGCGCGGTCTCGCGCTCCGAATGCCACTGGCGATACAGCGCCAGCCTCGCGTCATCCACACGCGGCGGCCCCACCTCCACGCGCAGGTGCGCGCACGCGGCACGCGCCCGGCGCTGGCTGCGGTTGGGCTGGAAGCCCTCCACGGGGATGCGCAATGACACGCAGGCATTGCAGTCCACGCAGGCCGGCCGGAAGTACACCAGGCCGAAGCGGCGCCAGCCTCGCACCAGCAGGTGCTCGTACTCCTCCGGCGTGACGTCCTCCAGCACGAGGTTTTCGAGCGAGGCCTCCCGCTCCGGCAGATAGCTGCAGGCCCGGGGCGGCTCGACTTCGTGTGCCAGGAGGAACGCCATGTGGGGCCTGTTCCTGTCGCGACCGTCGTCCGGCGTCAAGTCTGACCCGGTGACCCGAAGCCACCACTTCCGGGCGAGCACCCGCTTCTCAGAGGGAAAAGCGTTGTCCGCGGCACGCCCATCTGCCCAGCCGGCAGGCTGGCATGACGTCTGCACAACCAACGGCCAGCCTCGCGGAGTCGAGGCAGGAGGATGACCATGGCCCGCCACCGCACGCAGCCTTCGCTGAACCGCCTGTCGCATTGGGATTTCGGTCGAGCGGACAGGCAGATCCGTGCGGCCACTGGCAGCCATGACTGGGTGGTTGTGAGCACCACATCCCCCTCGCGTCCGAGTGGGAACCGCCCGAATCCGGACATTCCTGTCCTACTTGCGGCGGTCCGGGCACAGGTCGAGTGCGACCCGGAAGAGGTGCTTGGAGTGGATTTCGACCTGGAGTTCGCGAGCTACTGATGTGACGGGGTGGCGCGCGGGCGGGCGGCTTCTCATGCGTGGCCGCCAACGCGTATAAGTCCGCTATGTCCGTCATTGACGTCTCGGTGGTGATGCCCACCCACAAGCGGGAGAAGGAAGTGGTGGAGGCCATCCGCTCGGTCCTCCGCCAGGAAGGGGTGAACGTCGAGGTCCTCGTCCTGGACGACACGCCCGAGGGCACGGCGCGCGAGGCGGTGGAAGGGCTGAAGGACGAGCGGGTCCGCTACCTGGTGAACGACCCGCCGTCGAAGGGCCGCCCGGCGGTGGTGCGCAACCACGGCGCCACGCTGGCCCGCGGGCGCTATCTGCACTTCCTGGATGACGACGACATGCTCGCCGAGGGCGCGCTGCACGCCATGGTGAGCGCGCTGGACGCGCGGCCGGACGCGGGCGTGGCGGTGGGCTGGGTGGTGCCCTTCGGCGACGACGCGGACTGGCTCAAGGACAAGAGCGAGTACTTCGAGTGGGCCGCCCAGGTGGGCGCCAGCACCCCCAACAGCGCGTGGACCGTGGCCCACATCCTCTTTCGCGGCACGCTGTATGTGAACTCCGCGTGCATGGTGCGCCGCGAGCACTTCGCCCCGCTGGGCGGCTTCGACGCCAGCATCCCCGTCTACGAGGACGTGGACTTCTACCTGCGCGGCATCCGCGCGTTCGGCCACGTCTACGTCAACCGGCCCATCCTGCACTACCGCACCGGCCGGCCGTCGCTGATGCACAACCTGGGCAAGGACGGCACGCTGGTGGTGCAGTCCAACGAGATGATTCACGGCAAGTACCGCAAGACGAACGGCATGCTGGAGTACCGCCTCATGCAGGCCGCCCTGCGGGTGCTGCCCTTCGAGGTCGCTCGCCGTCTGCCGCTACGCCTGCGCAACCAGGGCCGCGCGTCATGAGCCTCAAGAGCCGGCTTCTCGGGACGGCCAGGCGCCAGGTGAAGCAGACGCTGCGCCCGGTGCTCCAGCGGGCCATGGCCCCCGCGCGCAACCACATTCCCGCCTCGCACTGGGGCCTGCGGGACGTGCCCGGCCAGGGCCTGAGCCTGGAGGGTGTCCCGCTGGCGCAACTGGTGGAGCGCTGGGGCTCGCCGCTGCACGTGGTGCACATGGCGGCGCTGCGCCGCAACGCGGAGCGCTTCCTCGCGGTGCCGCCGGGGCGCACGGGCGGCTGTGAAGTCTATTACTCGTACAAGACAAACCCGGTGCCCGGCGTGCTGTCCTTCCTGCACGGCCTGGGCGTGGGCGCGGAGGTCATCTCCGCCTACGAGATGTGGCTGGCGCTGAAGCTGGGCGTGCCCCCGGAGCGCATCGTCTACAACGGCCCGGTGAAGTCGGAGGCCTCCGTGCGCGAGGCCATCTCCCGGGGCATCCAGCTGCTGGCCGCCAACCACGCGGAGGAGATTGCCGTCTTCGCCCGGCTGGCCGCGGAGCTGGACCGCCGCCCGCGCGTCGCCGTGCGGGTGACGACGAACAGCGGCTGGTCCGCGCAGTTCGGCACGCCCATCGCGGGAGGCGCCGCGCTGAGGGCCTACCAGCAGGCGCGCGGCTCGAAGCACCTGAACGTGGTGGGCCTGCACGCGCACCGTGGAGAAACCATCCGCACGGAGGGCGACTTCACGGCCTTCGTGGAGTCGGTGCTCGACTTCACGGACACGCTGCACCAGGAGCTGGGACTGGACTTGGAGGTGCTCGATTTGGGCGGCAGCCTCAACACGCCCACCGTCCAGCACATCGCCGAGCGCGACTGGCGCCTCAACCTCACCTTCTTCCGCGACGTGCCCGCGCCCGACCCGGCGGCGTCGCTGTCCATCGACCGCTACGTGGCGCTGGCGGTGGAGATGGTGGAGACGCACTACGCGCGGCGCGGCCGTCAGCGTCCCCGCATCTTCCTGGAGCCGGGCCGCGCCATGACGGGCGACACGCAGCTCTTGCTGGGCCGCGTGCACGCGCTCAAGGCGGGGGAAGACAGGACGTGGGCGGTGCTGGACGCCGGAATCAACCATGCCGAGTGCGTGCGCAACGAGTACCACCAGCTCTTCCACGTGAACCGGCCGGACGCGCCGGCCGACAAGATCTATACGGTGGTGGGCCCCATCTGCACGCCGGGCGACACGCTCTACCACGCGAAGCGGCTGCCCGACCTGTGCGTGGGTGACACGCTGGCCATCATGGACGCGGGCGCCTACTTCGTGCCCTTCGCCACGTCCTTCTCCTATCCCCAGCCGGCCATCATCGCGCTGGAGGACGGGAAGGAGCGGCTGCTACGGCGCGCGGAGACGTTCGATGACCTGGTGACGTTCGACGCGCCGGACAGCCGCGCCGCGCTCACCGGTTGAGCACCATCATCCGGATGAAGGCTCGGGGGTGGCGCGCGGAGCCGTAGAGAATCTGCGCCACCTCCACCGCGGTGGGCATCAGGTCATCCGAGTCGATGAGCGGGTCCACCGCCACGTCCCGGTGTGACGCCAGCCAGCTCCGCCACTGGCGGGCCTCGTCCTCCGGCAACGCACCGGACAGCCGCTGGAGGTTGAGCAGCATCTCCAGCGCGATGCGGTTGCAGAACACCTCGCCGTTGCCGCGCCAGTCACGCGCGGCCCGCAGCTCGCGGCGCAGGGCGTCCCGGTCCCCCAGCGCGGCGTGGTAGGCCAGGAGCGGCAGCGGCAGGCCCCGGGCGATGTCGAAGCCCATCTGCCCGTAGTAGCGGGGGTTGAAGTCGATGAGGAGGAAGTCGTCCTTCGTCTGGATGAACTCCACCTCGAAGACGCCGTGGTAGCCCAGGCGCTTGCACAAACGCTGGAGCCCCGCGGCCAGCTCCTCGCGCACCGGGGCGGATTCGAAGCACACGCCCACGCCCAGCCGCCGCGGACGCTGGAGCACCTTCATGGCGCCGCGCACCTCGAACAGCTCGCCCGTCTCGTCCACGAATCCGGAGAGGCTGTAGATGCCCTCCGCTGCCTCCGGGTGGAACTCCTGCACCATGGGGCGCGACACCGCGGGGTCGAAGCGCACCAGCATGGGCGCGTACCCGTCTCTCGAGAAGGCGCGGTACTCCTCCGCGAGCTGCTCGGGCGCCTGCACCGGCTGCCCCTTTCGGTGGGTGGAGTAGAGAATCTGCGTGGTGGGCTTGATGAGGACCGGGAAGCGCGCCTCGCGGGACACCACGTTCAGGTCCGCTTCCGATTCGGGGAACCAGGTGCGTGGGAGCTTCAGGCCCACCGCCTGGCCCGCCTCGAAGAGCTTGCGCTTGTTGAGCAGGCCGTAGACGGCGTCGATGCCCGGGTCGTAGAGGTGGAAGTACTCCGACAGCGCCTCGCGGTGGACGGACACCAGCCACGCCAGCTCATCGCTCGTCGGATAGAGCACATGCCGCATCGGCTCGCGGCGGCCCAGGTCCATCAGCCACTCGACGAAGGCCTCGGCCTGGGACTCCGGAGGACACTGCACGCGGCGGCCCACGAAGCGAGACCAGCTCGCGGGCCCCAGCTTGCCGGGGTCCGCCACCGTGACGTCAATGCCATTGCGTCCGAAGCAACGCGCGGCCGCGAGCGTGCCGTAGAAGCCCGCGGAGAAGAGCAGCACGGACGGACGGCCCTCCATTCGAACCTGGGGTGCCTGCTCCAACATGACGGTGTCGTTCTCCCGCTGCGTTCCCGGCACGCCTCACGCGAAGGAGAGGAGGTGCCGTTTCAAGTCCTGGTCGCGCGAAGGATAACCGCACGCCCCCCCACTTGGCTTCCCTCGGCTGCGCCCTCTCCTTCTCTGAGAAAGACGCAGCCCACTGTCGTCAAAAACAGACGCCCCCCTTGGGCCTCCAAACAACGTAGCCCTGGGACAAGAGCCACGGGTCGGTCTCCACTCCCTCGATGCGTGCGGAGAGACCCAGCGCGGCTTCGCGAAACGCATCGGGTGGGTGGGTATGGCCCATGGTCCGCGCCTGCTGCCAGGCGGCGCTCCATGCGGAGAAGAAGTCATGGATGGGCTCACCCGGACGTACCCGGCGGCGCAAGTCCCGGGGCAGCCAGTCCCGGAAGAGCATGGGCGCGAAGCCCAGGCTGAAGTCGGTATGGAACAGGAGCGCTTCGCGCAGCGGCAGCTCCGCGCCCTCCCCAACGCCGCGGCGCAGCAGGTGCGCGGCCATCACCGCGCCCGTCGCGTCCGCGCTCCCCTCCACCAGCAGGCCCGACGGCAGCAGGTAGCGGGTCAGGGTGCGGTGCACCTCGGGGACACGCTCAGGGGGGCCCTGGCGGAGCAGGTTCATGGCCCGCACCAGCCGGGCGGGCTCGTCGGGACGAAGGGGCAGCGCGAAGCCGCCCTCACGGAAGGACGTGCGGGCATCCGCGTCCGCCTGCGCCGCCCGCGCGCGCTCCGCGTCCAGCTCCACGCCCACCACGGCGAGCTCCGGGTTGAGCGCGCGAAAGGCCTGGGCGCTCTCCAGCGTCGTCCACGGGTGCTCGCCGAACCCCACGTCGACGAAGACCGCGTGTGCCCAGGGCCCGTCACGACGTTCGAGCAACGGGCGCTCGAAGCGGCACAGGAACGCGTCCAGCGCGCGAAGGCGTCCGCGCGACGTCCGTCCCCGTGTCTTCGTGTCCAGCGGCGGCATGGTGCGCTCTTGGGTGAGTCTGGCGTGGCCGTCAAGCCCACCCCGCACCATCCCCCTGATTTTCGCCGGACGCGGCGGCCTCCTAGAGTGGGACGACCGTGGAAGCCTCGTCCCCCCAGGCCTGCCCCCGCTGCCACTCACCTCGCGCCGCCGGGCCGGAGTGCCCCCGCTGCGGCATCATCTACGCCAAAGCGGAGGCCCGGGCGGCGCGGCAGCGCGAGGAAGCCCCCACAGTGGCGCCCGAGGAGCCACGGCCGCTCGTCGACCCCGCATGGCTGGCGACGCCCGACCTGCGCCCGGACGTGCTGCCACCGGAGACACCCGCCTGGGACGGCGACGCCGAGGGGGCCGCGTTCGAGCACCGCCTGCGCACCTGGGCCATCCCCGTGGCACTCCTGGTGTCCTACATGGCGCTGAGCGGCAACTTCAGCGCCTTCGCGGCCCGGCTCATCACCATGCCGTTCCATGAGCTGGGCCACGCCATGACGGCCTGGTTCTGCGGCCGGTCCGCGTTCCCCACGCTGTGGAAGACGGCCATCTTCGGCCGCTCCTATGTCCTCGCGCTGATGCTCGCCGCGGCGCTGGGCGCGTGGGCGTGGTGGGGGTGGAGGCGCCGTCAGTGGCTGTGGGTGGCCTGCGGCGCCAGCCTGCTGGCGCTTCAAGCCGTGGGCACGCTGCTGCTGTCGCCGCAGACGGTGGACATGCTCATCACCTTCAACGGCGATGGCGGGATGATGGTGCTGGGCACGGTGATGATGCTGACCATCTACGCCCCGGCGGGCAGCTACCTCCACAAGCAGGCCCTGCGCTGGGGCTTCCTGGGGCTCGGTGCGCTGTCGCTCGTGGACGGCCTCCTCACGTGGTGGAAGTCGAAGAAGGACTTCAACGCCATCCCCTTCGGAAGGATGGAAGGCGTGGGCCTGAGCGACGCCAGCAAGCTGGTGGGGATGCCCCACAACTGGGGCGAGCACCAGCTCATCGGCAGGTACCTGACGGTGGCCACCGTGTGCTTCGCGGTGGTCGCCGGGGTGTACGTGGTGCAGTTCGTGCGAGGCCGAGCCCGGCTCGCCGTGCGCTGAGTCCCCGCGCGGCGGACACGTCACGCCACGTCGCCGAATGGCCACACGAAGCCAGGGTGGCGCACCACCTCCGGCGTCCTCACGCCCTTCCAGCGCAGCGACTCTCCCGGCCGCAGCACCAGGGGCCTGGGAGCGTCCTTCATCGTCCGCCGAACCTCGGCGAGCCGCTCCGGATAGGGGTCCGCGTCCGGGTTCTCATCCAGGTGACTGGCGCCGCTCACGGGTTCGCCGGGGTAGCCCGCGTAGCGAGGCCCCATGCCCTCGCGCCAGTACCAGGGCGCCCCGCCATCCGCGCAGGGCACCACGTAGCGCGCGCCCAGCAAGGCGCCATAGCGCAGCGCCTCCTCTGGCCCGGCCATGAGCCGCTGCGGCGCCTTCAGCATGGCGCGGGGGACGTTGACCAGGAACGCCTCCAGCGTGGTGAAGCCAAAGAAGATGGGCGCCAGCCGGAAGCCGCGGACGCCGCAGAAGAGCACGTCCACTGGCGCCTCGCGGCGCACGCGCCGGCACACCGCCGCCATGTCTCCGCGCACGTCGTGCCCCGAGTCCGCGAAGAACGCCGCGGAGAAGCCGGGCGCCCGCACCAGCCACGCGTTGCCCTCATTGAAGAGGTCCGGGTACGGGCCTTCTCCATCCGTGGGCTGCTCGCCGTAGAACGGCAGCGCGCGCACGGTGACGTCACCCACCTGCCGGGACTCGCCCCAGCGCAAGGGCTCCACGCGCGTGAAGCCCAACTGCGCCAGCCGGAGGGCACAGTCCGTGGAGAAGAGACTCTCACGCGCCACCGCCGGCACGAAGATGCGCGTGTCGCGAGGCAACTGCAGCAACGAGCCCAGGTGGAAGTGGTCCCCATGTGAATGGGTAATGACCACCGCGTCCACGCGTCCCACGTCGCGGGGCTGCATCGGCGGATAGCCCGGCGCGTCCACCGCGCCCTCGGGCCGGAAGTACGGGTCCACCAGCACGCGCCCCTCGCGGCCCGCGACCAGCACCGTGTTGTGCCCCACGAAGAGCGCGCCGGGCGAGGGCACCTCCACGGGCGCCTCATGGCGCACGAGCCAGCCCGCCTGCCCCAGGTCCGCCACCAACTCCGCCAGCACGGGCAGCGCCGCGAAGGCCCGAAGCTCCGCGCGCGTGGCGCCGCGCGCGAGCGCCGCGAAGAAGTCCGCCACGGCGGGCCACTCGGACGCACGCACGGGTACATCCAGGCCCAGTTCCTCCTGGCGAAGGTGCAGCACGCGCGGCCGGTGTCGCGTAGCCACCGGGAACAGCACGTCGGGACGCAACACGCGTCGGCCCATGCGCCGCTGCTTGCCCACGCACAGCGCGGCATAGCGTGGGGTGTCTTCCAGCCAACGCACCAGCGCCTCCGCATCGTGCAGCGCGCCCTCGCGCCCCAGCGTGGCGACGTGCCGCTTCAGTGGGAGAAAGGCCCGGCGGACAGGACGCGCGGTGGGGCCTTGGATGCTACAGCCCAGGTCCGCGTGGTGGTCGTCCTCCGTCCGGGCCGAGGCAAGCACAGCCAGACTGACGCCCCGGTTCAGGGTGAATCGCATGACGGCGGATGTTGCCACGCGTCACGCGCGGTGCGGCGTTTCTCCAACGTTCGGGCGAGCGGGCGGCCCGTCCCCCTCACCCGACGGCCCAGGTTGTGACAGGAGCGAGGAAGGCCGGTACCCTTGCCTTCGAATGTCATTGTCAGCCCCCTCGCTCCCCCCGGAGCTGTCTCTTATACACCT
>NZ_JAAEAH010000097.1 GCF_010998615.1 Myxococcus sp. CA023
CGGCGGGCCCAGTCGAATCGTCGCCGGAGGCCCGTCCGTGTCCACCACCCAGGTATGCATCGCGGGCGTTGGGTCCACGTTGCCCGCTTCATCCACCGCCCTCACCTGCAACGTGTGCGTCCCGTCCACCGGCGGAGTGACAGGCGTGAAGGGCGAGGTGCACGTCGCGAAGGGCGCCGAATCCAGGCTGCACTCGAAGCGCACCACGTCCGTGTCGTCGCTACCGAATGCGAACGGCACGTTCTGTGACGTCACCTCCGGCAACGCATCGGTGAACTCCGTGTCGGGCGCCACCAGGTCCACCGTCCACGGGTGCGTATCCTCGGGACTTTGATTCCCGGCACGGTCCACCGCGCGCACCTCCAACGTGTAGCCGTGCCCGTGCAGGAGCCCGGACAGGACATGGTTCGCCGGGCACGTCGCCCACGCGCCGTATTCCGGGTCTTCCTCGGGAGGAACCGCCACGCCCAGTCTGCACTCGAAGCGGTCCAAATCACTGGCATTCGAATCAAAACCAAACGCAGCAATGTCCAAATGAGACATGGACACCGGAGGCGCTGGATTCGTCGAGCGAATGCTCACATCCGGTGAGTCGTGGTCCACCACGAATTCAATGACGGCGGGCGTCGGGTCCTCGTTCGTCGCGGCATCGATCGCCCTCGCCTCGAACCGGTAGGTGCCGCCGGCCGCTGAGATGTCATGACTGGAAACGGACGTGCAGGGGCTGAAGGCTGGCGTGGGCTGAGAAGGCCGCGTGAGCCGGCACTGCAGCGTGCAGGGGCGGGTCGCCGCGTTATCGCATCGCTGGCCCTCTGCCTCATCTCCTTCGACGGTGAAGGTGATTTCATCGGCATTGGTCGGGAACGACAGGCTCGTAGAGGCGCGTGTATCCGGTGGGCGGGTGTCCACGGTGACAGACAAATCCGTGCTGTAACTCCCCTGCAAACCCTGGCGCTCCACGGCCGCCTTCAGCGTGTTGCTCTCCTCTTGAAGAGGGACGTTCACGGCGTATGTCCCATTCGCACCGATGACGGTGCGCACCAAGAACTCCTGCACCGAGGCCTGGCCGGGACGGTTCCGATAGATCAACAGCCCGGCCCCAGGCGCTCCGGTTCCTGTCACCAGCGGAGACGTGGTCTTCACCAGTGCGTTCGCGATGGTCAGCTCCGGCGCGGCAATCACCTCGGGCATACCGCCCACCAGGAAGGTGACCGAGCCGACGTAGGGAGGGAGCCGGATGGACGATGCAGGAGGCATCGCCCCCCGAGCCACCGGCGCCTCGCCATCGTCCGAGGTCAGCCCCGCCACGCCACTGTCGACCGAGATGGGACAGGTCGACGAAGCGCCCGCCTGAAGCAGGACACGTCCACCACCGCCGCCACCGCCCGGGCCCGCGGCGTTCACCGTCCCCGACTGCACACTATCGACATCACCTCCGTTGCCACCGTTCGCCACGATAGCGGTGGTGCTGCAGGTCTCCGTCAAGCGGACGGAGATGGAGCCACCCGCCCCACCACCGCCGCCACTGTCCGAACTCTCGGCGGCGGACGCGCCAGACGCATCGACCCGGCCACCTGACAGGCTGGCCGCGCGAAGGAAGACAATCCCGCCTCCCCGTCCACCGTTGGGAGCCGGAGCGGTCGCCGTGTGTCCCTGACCGCTGCCGCCTCCACCGCCGAACGTCAGGTGGTCGAGCGGTGAATAGCTCAGAGACGTGCCACCACGCCCGCCCATGCTCCGGCTGCCGTCCATCGACCTGCCCCCCAATCCGCCCATACCCGCGTTGCCGCCACCACCGCCGCCAGACTGTTTGCACACGCCGCCGCCGCCGCCATGGGTGAAGTTCCTGAGGCCTCGAAGGGCCCCGGCCCCGGTGTAGCGCGTGGTCGACAGCCCCTCCCCCTTCATCCCTAGCCGGAAGTCCCCGGCCCCGTCATCGGTTCGGTCACACCCCTCCGCAGGGTCGTCTTCGACTTCTTCACGCGTGAACACGCCGCCACGGAATCCGGCCGACGCGGCGCTGATGACGCCCGTGCCATTGAGTTGGATGCCCTCTTGAGCCAGGAACGCCACGACGCCGCCCGACGCGCCATCCCAAGGCAACGCCTCGATACGCGCGCCGTCCGCGACGGTGACGGAGGTGTACTGGGGAACGAGAATGACCTGTGTGGCGTCAGGAGCGTAGCTGTACTTGAGCGGCTGTGACAGCACCAGCGCCCCCGTGGTGCTGTTGAAGCCCGTAATCGTTCCCAACTCCCACCGGCCCACCGCGCTGTTCCCCAACTCGAGCGTGTCCTGCTCGAACGCCTCATCGGGGACCTCGGTCGGGGTGATGCCCGTTGTCTGGAGCACCATCACCAATCGGTCGTTGGCGAAGTTGGAGGCAGCGTTGCCCTGGCGCCGGTTGCCCAGCATCAGTTGAGGACGCCCCTCGCTCGTTGTCGTGATGGCAATCACCGGGGCGTAGGTATTGACCTGCACCTCCGTGGGCTGGTTCTGGGCGGACGGGACCGTCAAGCCATCGCTGCCCAATCCCAGGAAGAACGTGTCCGGCCCAGCCACCGCGACAATGGCGCTCAACAACACGCCCGCCGCGAGCGCCGCCTTGAGCCCCGTGCCCTTCATCAAGACGCCCCTCTTTGGATGGCCCATGGCTTAGCGACGGGGGGTGCCCGTCTTCTCCTTTTCGGGAACCACCAGCAGGAACTCCACGCGGCGGTTGTTCTCGCGGCCGTTGGAGGTCGCATTGCTATCGATGGGGCGGTCCTGGCCAAAGCCCACGGACTGCAGCCGGCCCGGCTCCACGCCCTTGGTGATGAGGTACTGACGCACCGACTCCGCGCGGCCCTGCGACAGCCGGCGGTTCGCGTCCGGGAAGCCACGGTCATCCGTGTGCGCGCCCACGACGACGGACGGAATCTCCGGGTGCTCATTGATGACCTTCGCCACCCAGTCCAACACTTCGAAGGAGCGGCTCTGCACGCGTGCCTGCGCGGGCTCGAAGAACACCTTGCCCATCACCACCAGGCGGTCCGGCCGCAGCTCCACCAGGGGAAGGACATGCAGCGGGCAGCCCAGGTTCTTCGCGTCGCCGGGCTCGTTGGCACAGCTGTCCACACGGTTGGGGACGCCGTCCTTGTCCGAATCCGACTCGGGGCAGCCATTGCGCTCCGCGGGCCCCGGCTCGCTGGGACACTCATCCTTGTCGTTGTCGATGCCGTCGCCGTCGGTGTCCCGAATCGGGCAACCGCGATTGTCCGCGGGTCCCGGGTCCGTGGGACAGCTGTCGATTTCGTCCGGGACCTCGTCCCTGTCCTCGTCGGGAGTGGGGCAGCCCTGCCGCGCCGCGGGTCCCGGCTCCAACGGGCAACCATCGAGCATGTCCTCGATGCCATCGCCGTCGGTGTCCTGCGCGGAGCAGCCGCTGCGCGCCACGTCACCCGCCACCAGGGGGCACTTGTCATCAGTGTTGCGCACGCCATCGCCGTCCTCGTCGAGGTCGGGGCACTCCACGACCTTCACCTCCGGCGGGAGTCCCATCTCGCACATGACGGACGACTCGCCCGGGCCGCGCGGCGGCGTCACCTGGCCGAAGGAACCGCCCACCATCAACCGGAACAGCGGCGTTCCCGGCGCGGAGCCCACGCCAATACCTACCAGCCCGAACACCTCCAAGGAGGAGTTGACCAGGTAGCGACCGCCCGGCAGCAGCTCCACGGAGGCGGGCTGGTTGGTCAGCGGCACCATGCCCCGCACGTTGAACTCCCACCGCGTCCGCCGCCCCGTGGTCGCGAGCGCCAGGCCCACCCGGAGCTCCTCGCCCACCTCGTCTTCGAGGTCGCCTTCCTTCTCCGTCAACAACAACCGGGGCCGCCGCGTGTACCCGACCTCCGCCCCCGCCCGGATGAAGCCGAAGTGGCGCCCCACCATCACCTTCGGCGAGAAGCGCAGCGAATCTCCATCCCGTGAGAACGCATCCCGTGAGCCCAACGGCAATCCCACGCCCAGCTCCACGGCGAGGTCCACGCCGCCATGCACTTCCTGCCGCAACAAGCCAAACCGCCCGCTCACCAGGGGCGTCGCCAGGGCCTGGCTCGCGGGCGCGGCGATGTTCCGCTCCTGCATGAGCAGGGTATCCCCACCTTGAAAGGCAACCAGCGGCACCTGGAGCCCGACCTGAAGCCAGGCCAACGGCGCATAGGCGGCGGCCAGATGCGCGGTGGCCCGATTCCCGACCACCGCCAGCTCACGGCCCGTGTCGACGAAGAGCAGCGGGTTGTGGGCGTAGTGTGCCAGGACGGTCGCGCGGTAATGTCCCTTGGGCAGGAGCTCACCGAGCCCCACGAGGAGCGAGCCTTCCGCCCCGGGGTTCAGCTCCAAGCGCTCCAGATCGAAACCGCGCTGGAGGGGCGATGCATCCTGCGCCCCGGCGGACAGGGACGTCAGCGCGAGTGCAAGCGCGAGCCCGCGGTGCAGGAGCTCTTTTCTTCTCATGGTTCTCCCCGAAGCCGTCTGGGTACCCCGGGAAGACCCGCAGTTTCAAGCCAGCCCCCCTTTTCCACTCTACACCGAAGTCCGACCTGGAATGGGGTGGCCCCAGCGTCAGCGCACGCCGGCAATGAAAATTTCGTGTCAGGCCCCCCTGGTACGCCAATTCGTGGCATGCTGCCGCACCACAAACGGGCCCAATCCTATGGACGAGGCCCCGCGCTGGGGGTCTGTGGATGATCGCGAACGCCGCCTTGAAAGCCAACCAGGCTGAGTTCGAGTTCCAGGCAGGGTCCTTCACCGCCGGGGAGCTGGCCGTCCTTGGCTTTGAAGCCGAGGAGACGCTGTCCCAGCCCTACGCGGTGGAGGTGGCACTGGCCGCCCGGCCGGACGTGGACGTGGATGAGAAGGCGCTGCTGGGTCAGGACGCCCGGCTCACCGTCATGCTCGGAGACGGCACCGCGCGCTTCTTCCACGGCATCGTGTCGCGCATGTCTCGGTGGGATGAAGGCAGCGGCCCCGAGCGTCGCCGCTACCGCGCCACCGTGGTGCCGCGGCTGTGGACGCTCCGCCACCGCCGCAAGAGCCGCATCTACCAGGAGATGACCGTCCCGGACATCGTCCACAAGGTGCTGGATGAGGCCAAGGTGGAGCACCGGCTGGCGCTCACCGGCGAGTACCCCAAGCGCGACTACTGCGTGCAGTACCGCGAGTCCGACCTCGACTTCGTGTCCCGCCTCCTGGAGGAAGAAGGCATCTTCTACTTCTTCGAGCACGGCGAGGACGCCCACATGATGGTGATTGGCGACGGCGCCTCCGCCAATCCCGCGATGCAGGGCGAATCCAAGCTCGTCTTCCGCGAGCGCAGCCAGATGGTCGCCTCGCAGGAGTACGTCCACGAACTGGTCTCCCGCATGGAGGTGCAGCCCGGCGCCGTGGCCCTGCGCGACTACAACTTCCTGCGCCCCGCCCAGGACCTGGGCACCAGCTCCGAGGCGGAGAACGGAGAGGCCGCGCTCGAAATCTACGACTACCCCGGCCGCTATGAAGAGCCCGCGCCCGGCCGCAGCCTGGCGAAGGTGCGCCTGGAGGAGCTGCGCGCTCGGGCGGAGACGGTGACGGGCGCCAGCTACAGCCGCCGAATCTGCGTGGGCCACTCCTTCGAACTGGCGGAGCACCCGGACGAAGCCGCCAACCGCAAGTACCTGCCCGTCTCCGTGCGGCACCTGGGCCACCAGTCGGAGGCGCTGAGCATCGAACAGGGCTCGCTGCGCAGCCGGGAGGACTACCGCAACGAGTTCCTCCTCCAGCCCGCGGAGGTGCCCTTCCGCCCGCCGCGCGTGACGCCCCGGCCGGTGATTCCCGGCGCGCAAACGGCCATCGTGGTGGGCCCCAGCGGCGAGGAGATCCACACCGACGAGCACGGCCGCATCAAGGTCCAGTTCCACTGGGACCGCGAGGGCAAGAACAACGACAAGAGCTCCTGCTGGATTCGCGTCAGCCAGGCCTGGGCGGGCCCGGGCTGGGGCGCCCTGTACCTGCCGCGCATCGGCCATGAGGTCGTCGTCGAGTTTCTCGAGGGCGACCCGGACCGGCCCATCGTCACCGGCAGCGTCTACAACGGGGCGAACCCGACGCCCATCGACCTGCCCGGCAACAAGACGCAGAGCACGCTGCGCTCCAGCTCCAGCCCCGGCGGCGCGGGCTCCAATGAGCTGCGCTTCGAGGACGCGGCCGGCAGCGAGCTCGTCTATCTGCACGCGCAGAAGGACTTCAACATCGTCGTGGAGAACGACAAGACGCAGGAGGTCCGCGGCAACGAGACGTTGCTGGTGCGCAAGGACCGCTCCCGCGTCGTCGAGGGCAACCAGGCCCTGCTGGTGAAGAAGAACGACGACAGCACCGTCACCGGCAACCAGACGCTGGCCGTCACGCAGAACCGCTCCACCACCGTGGGCGGCAACCACACCGAAGCGGTGGCCGGGGACCAGTCCATCAGCGTCAGCGGCAACCAGGCCCTCACGGTGGCCATGGCCTCCGCGGAGACGGTGGCCCTGGGGAAGATGCTCAACGTGGGCGGCGCGCTCGCCGTCACCGTGGGCGCCGCCTTCAACGAACTGGTGGGCGGCCTCAAGTCCGAACAGGTGGGCGGCGCCAAGGTGGAGGTCGTCGGCGCCAAGAAGTCCGAGACGGTCAAGGGCGCCCGCACGCTCCAGGTGGGCGGGGACCTCTCCGAAGAGGTGGGTAAGTCCCGCACGCTCAAGGTAGACAAGGACATGCTGGTCAGCGTGGCCGGCAAGGTGAACCACGCCGCCAAGGACGCCTACACACTGTCCGCCAAGGAAATCTCACTGGTTGCCCAGGAGCAGTTCACCCTCAAGGTCGGCTCCGCCACGCTCCAGGTGAAGAAGAACGGGGACGTGGTCATCAAGGGCGCCAAGATCGAGGTCACCGCGTCGGGCGACGTCGTCATCAAGGGCTCCAAGATTTCCGAGAACTAGGAGCAAACAGGGAACCGCCATCTGGGGGGTGGCTTGAATCCTGTCCGTCCTGTCTGGCAGTTTACGCTTCGCACGGAAGTTGTAAGGACCCGTGCGCTCTTTCAAGGAATGCGAATCTTGGCGCTAGGACACACAGGCGCCGGTCGGGTGAAGCGTGCCGGCCGGAACCTTCGGTGGGGTGTGGTCATCGCGCTCGCGGCCGCCTTGAGCGGGAGCGCGGGCTGCGTAAAGCGTGTGCCCCAGGCGTGTGAGACGCCGCCGCCGTTCCAGGTGGTGGTGGATGCGTCGGAGCAGCTCAATCCTGACGCGCGCGGGCGCTCGCTGCCCACCGTGGTGCAGATCGTCCAGCTCAAGGACAGCGTCCGGCTGGAGCGCGCGGGCTTCAAGGACATGTGGGGCAAGCCGGAGGAGTTCCTCAAGGAGGACCTGCTCCAGGTGGCCGAGCTGGTGATTCCGCCCGGCCGCCAGGTGAAGCGCTGGGTGCAGCGTGATCCCAAGGCCCGCTTCGTCCTGGCCATGGGGCACTTCCGGCAGCCGCTGGGCTATTCGTGGCGGACGGTGGCGGCGCTCCCCGTGGTGGAGGAAGCGCGCTGCGTGGAGCGCCCCGCGGGTGACCAGGGCGACCCGAAGCCGGGAGACGAGGTCTTCCGCTACCGGCTGCAAGGCTATCAGATTGACCTGATGTTCCGGCCCATGACGCAGGCGCCGGAGCCTCGACTCCAACCCCAAGCAGGCGACGGCGTGTCGCCGCGGAGAGGTGTATGAAGTCCGTGCAGCGAGTCGTGTGGTCGGAGGGCATGTTCATGAGCCCCCACCACCTCCAGCAGCAGGACCTCTACCACGAGCAACTGCTGGATCAGCGGCTGGCCTCGCTCGAACCGTATCCCTGGGGCGTCGTGGCCCTGGAGTTCGACATGGAGGCGCTGCGCGCCGGCCAGGTGCAGCTGACCCACTTCACCGGCATCCTCCCCGACGGGCTGCCGGTCTCCTTCGAGTCCGGAGATGCGGAGGCGCCGCCCGCGAGGCCCGCGGATGGCTACTTCCCGCCCGCCCAGCGCACCCTGGACGTGTACCTGGGCGTGCCGCGCGAACGCAGCGGCGTGGAGAGCTTCGGCAGCGGGGAGCGGCTGGGCAGCAGCCCGCGCTACACGCCCGCTTCCCGCCCCGTCAGTGATTTGACGGCCTCCACCTCCATCTCGCAGGTGGCCTTCGGTCAGCGCAACGTGCGGCTGCTGTTCGGCACCGAGCCGCGCGACGACTTCGAGTCCATCAAGCTGTGCGAGCTGTCCCGCGACCGCTCCGGCAACCTGACGCTGGTGGAGTCCTTCATCCCGCCGTGCCTGCGCATCGACGCGTCCCCGTTCATCATGAACGAGCTGCGGACGATGTTGCGGCTGCTGGTGTCCAAGCAGCGGCAGCTGTCCTCGCGGCGGCGGCACCGGGACGCCTCGGCGCTGGAGTTCACCGCGGGCGACGTGACGCTCTTCCTGGAGCTCAACGCGCTCAACGGCACCATCCCCTTCCTCCAGCACGCGCTGGACGCGGGCAACCTGCGGCCCAGGGACTTGTACCTGGCGCTGGCGCAGTGCGCGGGGCAATTGTGCACCTTCTCCGTCAGCGCGGACCCGTCCACGCTGCCCACCTTCCAGTTCACCAACCTGCGCGCCACCTTCGAGGAGCTGTTCCGCCGCCTCTCCGAGCTGATGCGCTCGGTGGCGTTGGAGCAGTGCCTGTCGGTGGACCTGACAGCGGGCGCAGACGGCATGTTCCGCGGCCGGCTGGAGGACGACCGGCTGGAGCGCTGCGGCCACTTCATCCTCGCGGTGCGCAGCGAGCTGCCGGAGCGGGTGGTGGCCGAGCAGCTTCCCAAGCTGTCGAAGGTGGCCGCCTGGGAGGACATCCGCGCGCTGGTGCAGGCCGCCGCGCCCGGCGTGCCGCTGGCGGTGACGTACCGGCCGCCGCCCGAAGTCCCCGTACAGCCGGGCACCGTCTACTTCAGCCTCTCCATGAATGACGGCTACTGGAGGAACGTGATGCGGGACCGCAACCTCGCCATCTACCTCCCGCAGCCGTTCGACGCGAGCCGAACGACCGTGGAACTGCTCGCGGTTCCCACCGCCAATCGCTGACGCCCCGAGCCGCCCATGGACCGAGTCACCGAAGCCACGAAGGATTGTTTCGACGCCGCCATCCAGCTGCGCGGCTCCGAAGCCTCTGCGGTGCCCCCGCCCGAGACGCTGCACCACCGCCTGCGCGGCGTGGTGGACGAAACGCTGCGCCGCGCCGCCGTGCTGGGCTTCAGCCATCAGGATGCCCAGGACATGGCCTACGCGCTGGTGGCGCTCATCGACGAGGTCGTCCTGGGCCGCCCGGAGGAGTACCGACAGCTCTGGATGCCCCTCCAGCTCCACTACTTCAACGAGAACGTCGCCGGCGACGGCTTCTTCGCGCGCCTCAACACCGTGCGAAAGGACCCGCACCGGCACGAGGTGCTGCAGGTCTACTACCTGTGCATGCTCTTCGGCTTCCAGGGCCGCTACCGCATCCGCGGCGGCGAGCTGGAGCTGATGACGCTCATCGACACGGTGCAGAAGGACCTGGAGCGCGCGCGGCCCTTCGACTTCGACGTGCTGTCGCCGCACGGGGACCGGCCCACCGAATCGCTGCTCTCCAAGCGCAAGAAGGCGTCAATGGTGGGCATCTCCGCCGGGGCGCTCGCGGTGGCCGTCCTGTTCTACGGCGTGCTGCAGTTCTTCCTCAACGACAAGGTCGGTGAGCTGAGAAGCCGCATCGAGGTCCACGCGGCCCGCAACACGGCGACGAGCGCCAGCCAGACGCAGGCAGCGGGAGGGGCGCAGTGATGGCGTACCTGTTACCGCTGTTGGGCATCGGCGCGCCGATGTTCGCCCTGATGACCTACCTGGGCCTCTCCATGCAGCAGGCGGCCATCGTCGCCGCGCTCGCGGGCCTGCTGGCCGCCGGCGTGGTGTGGCTGGTCAAGCGCATCCGCGCGCGCGCCGCCGCCAAGAAGCTGGAGGGCGCACTGGCGGCGCAGGCGGATGAGCAGGCCACCACCGTGCGGCCGGACCTGCAGCCTGAAATCAAGGCCATGCAGTCGGAGTTCACCAAGGCGGTGGAGGCGCTGAAGGCCTCCAAGCTGGCGCGCGGCGGCAAGGACGCGCTGGCGGTGCTGCCCTGGTACCTCATCGTCGGTCCTCCGGGCGCCGGCAAGAGCACCGCGCTGCGCAACTCCGGGCTGAAGTTCCCGTATCTCTCCGCGCGCGGCGGCGTGCGCGGCGTGGGCGGCACGCGCAACTGCGACTGGTGGCTGACCAACGAGGCCGTCCTGCTGGACACGGCCGGCCGCTACACCAGCGCCGAGGAGGACCGGCCGGAGTGGCTGGCCTTCCTGGACACGGTGGCGAAGCACCGCCCCAGCCGTCCCATCAACGGCCTCATCGTGGCCATCAGCGTCAGCGAACTGCTGAACGCGGACCCGCAGGCCGTGGGGGAGATGGGGCAGACCATCCGCGAGCGCCTGGATGAAATCACGACCCGGCTGAAGATGCTGGTGCCGGTGTACGTGATGATCACCAAGTGCGACCTGCTGCCCGGTTTCGTGGAGATGTTCTCCGACCTGTCGCGCGTGGAGCGCGGGCAGATCTGGGGCTTCACCGTGCCACTGGAGCAGCAGCGCGAGGCGAGCACGGACCTGTTCCGCGAGCGCTTCGACCAGATGCTCTCCGTGCTGGAGCAGCGCTCGCTGCGCCGGCTGGGCCAGGAGCGCCGGCTGGAGACGCGCGAGAAGATCTACGGCTTCCCGCAGAAGTTCGACGCGCTCCGGAAGAACCTGGCGGAGTTCCTCCAGCCGCTCTTCCTGGAGAACGTGTTCCAGGACACGCCCGTCTTCCGCGGCCTGTACTTCAACAGCGGCACGCAGGAGCTGCGCCCGGTGGACAAGGTGTCCCCGTCCGCGGCGGAAATGTTCGGCAGCACCAACGGCCGGGCGCAGACGGATGGCGCCACGGACGGCCGCAGCTACTTCCTCTGGGACGTCTTCACCAAGGTGATGTTCCAGGACCAGCAGGTGGCGGTGCGCAGCTCGCTGGAGGAGGCGCGGGTGCGCCGCCAGCGGATGATATTGGCCAGCGCGGCCTCCGCCGCCACGGTGCTGCTGCTGTCGCTGCCCACGGTGTCCTTCTTCAAGAACCGCAACATGGCGGAGGCCGTCACCGAGGCCATCACCAGTGTGAATCTGGACCCACGCGACGACATCCGGCGCGTCGAGGACCTGATTCCGCTGCGAAACCGGCTCCAGGAGTTGACGGAGTACGAGGAAGGCAGCGCGCCCGTGTTCATGCGCTTCGGCCTCTACCAGGGCCAGAAGCTGCTGCCGCAGGCGCGCCAGTTCTACAACGCGGCGCTGCGCCGGGTGCTGCTCGGCAAGCAGTTCGAGCTCATCCAGCAGCGCCTGGACAGCTTCGGGAAGAACCCCGACCTGCTGACGGTGCGCAGCGACGAGGACTACAGCAAGCACTTCGACGCGTACCGCCAGTACTTCGACGACTTGAAGATGTACCTGCTGGTGACGACGCCCCGCGACCCGCGCGAGCCGGAGCTGGACGAACTGCAGCGCAAGTGGCTCCAGGACGAAATCGTCAAGCACTGGAAGCGCGTGCGGGGCGACGCGGTGGACGAGCGGGCGGTGGCGAACCACGCGGAGACGTTCCTGCTGATGCTCGCCAACGAGCAGATGCTCCCCGAGGAGCAGAAGCCGGCGCGCGAGCAGCGCATCGCCTTCGGCCGCGTCACCGGCGTGGTGCAGTCGGCGCGCCGCTCGCTCAACAACGTGCCCCTGGTGCGGCTGGAGCTGGCGCAACTGGTGGCCAACATGAGCGGCGCGTACCCGGACGTGACGCTGGAGCAGCTCGTGGGCTCGGTGCCGCAGATGAGCGCCTCCTCGCGCGTGCGGGGCGCCTTCACGCGCAAGGCCTACGACGACGTCATCCGCGAGCGGCTGGACCTGGCCTTCCAGGACCAGCAGTCGTGGGTGCTGGACCGCGATGAGAAGGTGGACACGGTGAGCTCGCGGCGCGAGCTGCGCACCCGCTACTTCGAGGCCTACACCCAGGAGTGGAAGGACTTCCTCGGCTCCATCCGCGTGCAGGCACCGGAGAACCTGACGCAGATGGAGAGCCTGCTGACGAACCTGACGCGCGGCAAGCCCAAGCCCTACGGGCGGCTGTTCCGCGCGCTCACGTACAACGTGGTGCTCGACAAGCGCGACGCCAAGGCGGCGGAGGCCGACACGGGCTTCCTGGCCAAGGCGGGGAAGCTGTTCGGCTCGGAGCCCGGGAAGGACGTGCCGCAGAAACGCGAGCTGCTGAACGCCAACTCACCTTCCGGCGCCCAGGAAGTCACGGCCCGCGACCTGGAGCGCGAGTTCGCCTCGCTCATCCGCTTCGCCACGGAGACCTCCAAGACGGAGGACGGCGAGGAGTCCCTGACGGCGCTGGATTCGTACGAGGACCAGCTGGCCACCGTCCAGACGACGCTGCTGGCGGTGAAGGACAAGCCGGCCGAGTCCGGCCTGCTGCTGGACAAGATTGAGTCCACCCGCAACAACGTGGAGATGATGGTCCGCAAGCAGACGGACAACGTCGCCATCTTCGAGCGGCTGCTGCTGCCGCCGTTCCAGGAGATGCGCTCGGTGGTGTTCGTGGGCGTGGCCTGCAACAAGAGCAAGCTGTGGCAGGACCAGGTGGTGATGGCGTGGAGCAGCGCCTTCAAGGGCAAGTATCCGTTCGACCGCGCGTCGCAGGCGGACGCGCCGCTGCCCGAGGTCGCGGAGTTCCTGCGCCCCGAAGGCGGCCTGGTGCGCAAGTTCGTCAAGGAGCAGCTCCTGGAGGACGTGGTGGCCACCGGACGCCGGTGGGAGTTCACCTCGTCGGGCGGGGTCATGTACCGGCCGGATCTGCTCGGCTTCCTGGAGAAGACGGGCGCGCTCTCCACCACGCTCTTCCCCGGCGGCGACACGGTGGACCCGCTGGTCCGCTTCCAGGTGCGCCTGCGCCCGGGCGTCTCCGCGGACGGCATGGCGTCGCAGATTTCATCCATCACCCTGACGCTCGACGGTACGGACGAGACGTACCGCAACGGCCCGGACACGGTGTGGAAGCCGATGATCTGGCCCGGTCAGGCAGGCAAGCTCGGCGCTCGCATCACCGTGCAGAGCGCGGATGGCTCCACGGAGACGACGCTGGAGGCCGAGGGTGACTGGGGCCTGTTCCGCCTGCTGGAGCGCGTCAAGCGCATCGAGCCCAGCGCGGACGGCCGCTACTTCACCGCGACGTGGGAAATCGAGGAGATGAATGGCGCGCTGGTCTCCATCGACTTCCGTCCGGAGCGCACCGCCAACCCGTTCTTCGGGATGTCGGGCAACACGTCCAAGCTGCTGGCCATCTTCCGGGACCCGGGGTTGCAGCCACCGACGAGCATCGCGCGCAAGGGCGAGTGCGCGCCGCAGGCCATCGCGGCGGATGGGGTTCACTGACATGGCAGTGCAGTCGCCGCGCATCGGCCTGCTGGGCAAGACGCCCCGACAGGCCGAGTTCATCCGCCACAACGCGGCCACCCCGCTGGCCCTCCAGCTCTACGGCTGGATGGAAGCGGGCGTGGAGCGTTCGCGAAGAGCCCGGGTGGACCTGCCCGCCGAGCCCGTCTGTTTCGTCTTCACCGCGCCTGGCCAGAAGCAGGCGCTGGTGGGGTTGATGGCGCCCAGCCAGGACAGTGTGGGCCGGGCATTCCCCCTGGCCGTCTTCACCGAGGTGTCTTCGGCGGAGACGGCCTCGCGGCTCGCGTTGACGCCGGAGGCGTACCAGCCCTTCCTGCGCGCCGCCGGTGCGCTGGCCCAGTCCGCCGCGGAGCTGGAGGTGCCACAGCTGCTGGAGCGCGTAGCGGCGCTGCCCCTGCCGGGGCCGGGGGACTACAGCCTCGCGAAGCGGCTGCTCAACGCCGTGCTGGCGGACCACCACACCGTGGACCTGCTGGGCCCAGTGGTGGAGGGCACGCCGGAAGGTGGGCGTTACTACGCGCTGCACACCTTCCTCACCGCATGCGCGGGCGAGCGCGGCAAGGAGCAGTCACCGGCTGGCGTCACCCTGGACTGTCCGCTGACCACGCGCGTGGGACCGGTGGCCTGGCTGGAGCTGTCCTCGCGGCTGCTCAAGTGGACGCACCAGCCGCCCGCCTTCTTCTGGTCCGAGGGCGAGAAGCCCCGGCTGCTCATCAGCCTGGGAGCGGCCTCCCCTGCCCTCTTCCTCGCGCTGGCCCAGCCCAGCCGTCCGGGCGCCCAGGTGTGGCCGCTGCGCACCGAGCGCCCCGCCGCCATCGACAACGCGCGCAAGGGCCTCACGGCCTCGGCGCGACAGGTCATCGACGCACCGTCCACCACCCTGGAACAGCTGTTGCAGACGCTTTCGCGCTGAAGCCCCGCCACGCCTATGCCTCCCACCCTGGAACAGCTTCGCGAACGTGCCCTCCCCTGGGCCGAGCCCGTACCGGGGGCGTCCCCGGCCGGCGTGCAGGCGAAGCACGAGCCCGCCTACGAGGCCGTCGCGCTGGAAGTCGCGAAGTTGGAGTCTCCGGCCAGCAACGCCGTGCGCTGGGATGACGTCGTCGAGGGCGCCAGCGAGCTGCTGAAGCACACCACCAAGGACCTCTGGCTCGCCTCGTACATGGCCTATGGCCTGTATGCCACGCGAGGCCTGGACGGCGCGGCCACCGGCACGGCCGTGCTCGCCGAGGTGACGGAGCGCTACTGGCAGGACCTCTTCCCGGAGGCGAAGCGGCTGCGCGGCCGGGCCAACGCCGTGGCCTGGTTCGTGGACCGGCTGGGCCGCATCCTGCCCACCGTGGACCAGGCCTCCGTGAGCGCCGAGCCCCTGGATGCGCTGGCGGTCGCGGTGAAGCGCCTGGCCCAGCTCTCACGCGAGCGGTTCTCCGATATGGCCCCCGCGTTCGGGCCGCTCCAGGATGCCATCGCCCGGCTCCGCGCCGGACTCCCCGAGCCCGAACCCGCGAGCGTACCGGATGAACGCACCGCGTCCTCGGAGGACGCAGACGCCTCGCAGCCGCCGGCGGATGGGAGTGCGTCGTCCCAGGACGAGGACACCGCGTCCGGCGAGGATGGAGAGACCGGGGAGCGCGCGGCGGACTCCGCGCATGCCACGCGGCCAGGAGCGCCTCCGGACAGCGCTGAAACGTCCACGAACGGCAATGGCAACCGTTCCGCTCGGGAGGCGGGCAATGCCAGCGCCAACGGCAAACCTGCGCAAGCCAACGGTGCTGGAAACAGCGCCGCCCAGGGCAAAGGCAACACCGCCCAGGGCAATCCCACGGCGAAGAACGCCCCCACCACGGCCAAAGGCAGCACCGCTCAGGACACCGCCAAAGGCAGCGCAGCCAGCCAGGGCGGCGCCTCCGCGAACGGCACACCAGCCCCACCGCGCGCCGCCGCCATCGAAGTCCCGCCACTCCCCGAGCTTCCCGCCGCCCCGGACCTGTCCAGCGTGGAAGCGGTCACGGACTTCCTGCGCACCGTGGGCGGCGCGCTGCTGGGGGCCGCGGGCGCGCTACGCCGGGCAAGCCCCGAGGACCCGCTCTCCTACCGCATCAACCGCATGGGCCTGTGGCTGCACCTGACCCAGCCGCCCGCCGCGGATGGCAATGGCCGCACCCAGATTCACCCACTGCCGGATCTGCTGCGAACCAAGCTGGAGACCCTGGAGCAGAACCAGCGCTGGGGCGAGTTGCTGGACGAGTCCGAGTCGGCCCTGGCCCGCCACCGCTTCACGCTGACGCTCCACCGGTACAGCGCCACCGCCCTGGAGGGACTGGGTGCCGCGTACGCCGGGGCTCGCACCGCGCTGGTACAGGAATTGGCCATCCAGCTCCGCCGGATGACCGGCGTGGAGACGCTCATCTCCACCCTGGGAAGCCCGCTCACGGATGACGCCACCCAAGACTGGCTGCGCGACCACGTCCTCCGCGCGAGCGCGCCCCCACCCGCCACTTCCGCCGCCGTGGTGGCGGTGTCAGTGTCCACGGCCCTGGCGCTGGGGCCCCTGTCGCTGGGCCCGTCTGTCCATGCCGACAGCGCGGCGCTGGAAGCCGAAGCCCGCACGTTGCTGGAGGAAGGCCGCGTCCACGAAGCTGTCACCCGGTTGCAGGCCGCCGTCACCGCCGCCAGCACCGGCCGCGCCCGCTTCATCTCCCGGCTGGAGCTGGCGCGGTTGTGTGCCAATGCGGGCCAGTTGCCGCTCGCGCGCGCCGTCTATGACGCACTGGACGAAGAGGTCTCCGCCCACGCGCTCGACACCTGGGAGCCGGCGCTCGCCGCCGCGTGTCTGGAGGGGTGGCTGCAAACCCGAACCGACGCCGAAAAGGAGTCTGGACCGGTGGCAGTGAAATTTCGAAACCGGTATCGTCGTCTAGCGTTGCTGGACTCTTCCGCCACGCTGCGCGTCGGCGCTTGAAAGACACCCGTCGTACCGCGGCGAAGCGCTCCCTCATGCGACGCCCGCGTCTTCTACGCAGTTCTCAAGGAGAAAGCCGCAGATGAGCAAAGAGAGTTCCGTCGCCCCTACCGAGCGCGTCAACATCGTCTACAAGCCCGCCACCGGCAACGCGCAGGAGCAGGTGGAGCTGCCGCTGAAGGTGCTGATGCTGGGGGACTTCACGGGTCAGGAAGACGCCCGTCCGCTGGAGCAGCGCGCGCCCATCAACGTGGACAAGGCCAACTTCAACGAAGTCATGGCCCAGCAGAACCTCAAGGTCACCCTGACCGCCGCTGACAAGCTTTCGGCGGACCCGAACGCCACGATGAACGTGTCGCTCCAGTTCAAGAATCTGAATGACTTTTCGCCCGAGAGCGTCGTCAATCAGGTGCCGGAGCTGAAGAAGCTGCTCGAGCTGCGCAGCGCGCTCAACGCCCTCAAGGGCCCCCTGGGCAACCTGCCGGCGTTCCGCAAGAAGCTCCAGGCCCTGCTCGCCGACGAGGACGGACGCAAGGCACTCATCAAGGAACTGGGTCTGACCGAAGAGACCAAGTAGCCCTTTCCGGGGGAACCGAATCACCATGGCCAACGAGACCCAGACCCAGAAGTCCACGGGCGTCGCCAATGACGCCTCGCTGTCCCTGCTCGACGAAATCCTGTCCGAGGCCAAGCTGAAGCCGAAGGACGAGGGTTACGACGTCGCCAAGCGCGGCGTGCAGGCCTTCATCACCGAGATGCTGGCGCCCAACCGCTCCGAGGAGCGCGTGGACAAGGCGCTCGTCGACGCGATGATTGCCGAAATCGACAAGCGCCTGTCCTCCCAGGTCAACGAAATCCTCCACGCGAAGGAGTTCCAGAAGCTGGAGTCCTCGTGGCGCTCGCTGAAGTTCATGGTGGACCGCACCGACTTCCGCGAGAACACCCGCGTGGAGATGCTGAACGCCTCCAAGGAAGACCTGCAGAAGGACTTCGAGGACGCGCCCGAGGTCACCAAGAGCGGCCTGTACAAGCTCGTGTACTCCAACGAGTACGGCGTCTTCGGTGGCAAGCCCTACGGCATCATCTCCGCCAACTACGACTTCAACGTGGGCCCGCAGGACATGGAGCTGCTCCGCAAGTGCGCCTCCGTGGCTGCCATGGCGCACGCGCCCTTCATCGGCAATGCCGCGCCGGAAGTGTTCGGCGAGGAGAGCTTCCTCAAGCTGCCCGACCTGAAGGACCTCAAGTCGCTCTTCGAGGGGCCGCAGTACGCCCGGTGGCACTCGTTCCGTGAGAGCGAGGACTCGCGCTACGTGGGCCTGGCGCTGCCGCGCTTCCTGCTGCGCCTGCCCTACGGTGAGAAGACGGTGCCGGTGAAGGCCTTCAACTTCACCGAGGACGTCGTGGGCCACCACGAGCGCTACCTGTGGGGTCACGCCTCCGTGGCGCTCACCAGCCGCGTGGCGGACTCGTTCGCCAAGTTCCGCTGGAGCCCGAACATCATCGGTCCCCAGTCCGGCGGCGCGGTGGAGAACCTGCCGCTGCACCAGTACGAGGCCATGGGGGAGATCCAGACCAAGATTCCCACCGAGGTCATGCTCACCGAGCGGCGCGAGTTCGAGCTCTCCGAGGAGGGCTTCATCGGCCTGGTGTTCCGCAAGGACTCCGACAACGCGGCCTTCTTCAGCGCCAACTCCACGCAGAAGCCCCGGTTCTTCGGCAACACCCCGGAGGGCAAGGCGGCGGAGACCAACTACCGCCTGGGCACGCAGCTCCCCTACATGTTCATCATGACCCGCCTGGCGCACTACATCAAAGTGCTCCAGCGCGAGCAGATCGGTAGCTGGAAGGAGAAGTCGGACCTGGAGCGCGAGCTCAATCACTGGCTCAGCCAGTACATCTCCGACATGGACGACCCCGCTCCCGCCGTGCGCTCGCGCCGCCCCCTGCGCGCCGCGCGCGTGGTGGTGGAGGACGTGGAGGGTCAGCCGGGCTGGTACCGCTGCAGCCTGCAGGTGCGCCCCCACTTCAAGTACATGGGTGCGTCGTTCACCTTGTCCCTCGTGGGCAAGCTGGACAAGGAGTAGAGCCCGTTTCACCCGGCGTCGGTCATTTCAGCTAGTTTAGGGGCTCCAACAAGCCCAGGCTCAGGGTGAGCCTGGGTCCACCAGCGCGCGGACGCGCGCAAAGCGACGAGGTTGAAGTCATGGCTGAATCAGTACACCTGTACCTGAAGGCGAACGGCAGCGACATCAAGGGTGACAGCACGCAGACCAGCCTGGGCCGCGCGGACTCCATCGAGTGCGTCGCGTACAGCCAGAAGGTCTTCACCGCTCGCGAGGCCGGCTCTGGTCTGGCGACGGGCCGCCGCCAGTACGAGGGCATCGAAATCACCAAGCGCATCGACAAGTCGTCGCCGCTGCTGATGAAGGCCCTCTGCGAGAACCAGGTCATCGACGCGACCTTCAAGTTCTTCCGTCCGAACCCGACGGGCGACGGCACCACCGAGCAGTTCTACACGGTGTCCATCAAGAAGGCCCGCATCAACGCCATCCAGCAGACGGTGCCGAACTCCTTCGTGCCGGCGAGCACCAACCTGCCCCCGATGGAGACCCTCCAGCTGGTGTTCCACACCATCAACTGGACCATCACCCAGGGCGGCGTCACGCACGAGGACACCTGGGACACCCAGCGTTGATGTCCGTCCCTCCACCGGCCGTCCGTGCGAGTGGGCTACGCGGGCGGCCGGGGGTTGGGGTACTCCGTTGTTGAAGGAAATCCATGGGCTCCCGAGGCTTGTTGTCGCGCATCGCTGAAGGCAACGGCACGCTCGCCCCGCCTGGCGACGTCGTTGAATCCATCGCCGAGCACCTGCGCAACCTCCTCAACACGCGCAAGGGAGAGTCCGTGGCCTCACCGGGCTACGGCATCCTGGACCTGAACGACATCGTCCATTCCTACCCGTCGGCGATACCGCGGATGACGCAGTCCATCCGGCAGGCCATCCAGGAGTACGAACCGCGCCTGAAGAGCGTGGTGGTGCACTACAACGCGGACCCGGTGGACCCGACGGCGCTGCGCTTCGACATCACCGCCCAGTTGGCCACGCGGGATCGACGAGGCATGGTGCGTTTCCATACCCAGGTGCACCCGGGCGGACGCGTGGACCTGTGGTGAGCCGGGTGAATCCAGGGGTGCGTGGCGGAGGGCGCGGATGTTCAGCAAGTATTACCTGAGCGAGCTGTCGTACCTGCGGGAGATGGGACGGGCCTTCGGGCTGGCCAACCCCTCTGTCGCGGGCCTGTTGGTGGAGCGCGGCGCGGACCCGGACGTGGAGCGGCTGCTGGAGGGCTTCGCGTTCCTCGCGGCCCGCATCCGCGAGCGCGTGGACGACGACGTGCCGGAGCTGGTGCACGGGCTCACCGAACTGCTGCTGCCGCACTACCTGCGCCCGCTGCCGGCCTCCACCATCGTCGAGTTCACCCCGCACCTGCGCGCGCTGCGTGGCCGCTCGCGGCTTGCCGCCGGGGCGGAGGTGGCGTCCCAGCCGATTGACGGCACCAGCTGCGTCTTCCGCACCACCACGGACGTGGACCTGCTGCCGGTGCAGCTCACCGACGCGCTCCTGGACCGGTCGTCCATCACCGCGCCGGTGTTGCGCCTCTATTTCCAGACGACGGAGCAGGGCCGCGCGGAGGTGTTCCGCGAGCAAGGCCTGCGCCTGTTCATCCACGCCGACCTGTCCGCCGCGTCGGTGGTGCTGCTGTGGCTGCTCCGCTACTGCCGCCAGGTGCGCGTGCGCGGCGCGTCTGGCCAGGGAGACGGCATCAAGCTGCCGGTGAATGCCATCCAACCGGTGGGCTTCCACCGGGACTTCAAGCTGCTGCCCTGGCCGCGCGCCAGCGAGGGCTACCGGCACCTCCAGGAGTACCTGACGCTGCCGGAGAAGTTCCTGTTCTTCGAGGTGCGCGGGCTGGACGCCGCCGCCGGGCTGAAAGAGGACCGCTTCGAGATTGCCTTCCACCTGGAGCGGCCGCCGCCCCTGGATGCGCGCATCCACCGGGAGATGTTCCGGCTGCATTGCACCCCCGTGGTGAACCTCTTCAGCGTGCCGGCGGACCCCATCCTCCACCGCACGCTGGACCGGGAGCACCTGCTGCGCGCGTCCGACCTGCCCCCCAACCACGCGGAGATTTACTCGGTGGACTCGGTGACGGGCCTGAAGGCCGGGCGCAACGAGCGGCGCGTCTACCGGCCCTTCTACGAGTTCACCCACACCGCGGGTGGGGACGCCGAGCAGTCCTTCTATCGGCTGCGCCGGGCGCCTTCGCCGCTGGACGAAGGAATCGACACGTACATCACCCTGGAGACGCCGCGGAACATCGCGCCGGAGGTCAACGCCGAGGAAGCGCTGTCCATGGACCTGACATGCACCAACCGCTCGCTGCCCTCGCGGCTGCAGGTGGGTGACTTGACGGCGTCCACCTCCGCCAGCCCCACGCAGGCGAAGTTCAAGAACATCTCCCCGGTGAGCCGGCCCGCGCGCGCGCCGCTAGGCACCGAACTGCACTGGCGGCTCCTGTCGCACCTGGCCATCAACCAGCACTCGCTGGCGGACGCGGCCGCGCTGCGGCGGCTGATGGACCTGTACAACTTCCATTCGCTCACCGACAACCTGGCGGCGCGCGCCAGCCGCCTGCGCATCAACGCCATCCGCGCGGTGGAGACGAAGCCGGTGACGCGCTTCCTGGAAGGCGCGCCGCTGCGGGGTCACCGCACCCGCGTGGACCTGGACGAAGAGAACTTCATGGGCGTGGGCGATTCGTTCCTCTTCGGCTCCGTGCTGGAGGAGCTGCTCGCCTCCCACGTCACCATCAACTCCTTCAACGAGCTGAGCATCCGGCTTCACCCCTCGCAGACGGAGTTCGCGTGGCTTCCGAGGAACGGCTCCCAGACGCTTTTGTAGAGACGGCCCAGAAGCTGGCCGAGCTGGCGCCCCGGGTGGGCTTCTTTCCCCTGGTGGCGTTCCTGGAGCGGCTGACGTCGCAGGCCACGCGCGTGGGCGGCGCGGGGCCCGTCAACGAGGAGATGATTCGCTTCCGGCACGACCCGTCCCTGGGGTTCCCCTCGGGCGACGTGTCGTCCGTGACGCTCCACCAGGTGCCGGTGCGGGCGGAGGACCCGTATTCGAAGCGGCCGCTCTTCGAGGTGGTGACACGCTTCCTGGGCCTGACGGGCGCGGTGAGTCCCCTGCCCCATTACCTGGCCGAGGAGGTCGCGCAGGAAGACCCGGACCACCCGGTGCGGCGCGAGTTCCTGGACCTGTTCCACCACCGGCTGCTGTCACTGCTGTACCGCATCGAGTCGAAGTACCGCGTCACGAGCGAGACGGACACGTCCTTCTCGGACCAGTGGTCCCGGCGCCTGCTGGCGTTGGGCGGGTTCGACACCTACGAGAAGGCCCTGGAGGGCACGCTGCCGACCTGGCGCCTTCTGCGGATCGCCCCGCTGCTGGCCAGCCGGGCGAGGACGTCCGAGCAGTTGGAGGTCGCGCTTGAGGACGTGCTGGGCGACGACCTGGAGGGCGCGCGGGTGTCGGTGCGCCAGTTCGTGGGCCGCTGGGTGGACATCGACGCCCGGGCGCGGCTGGGCCACTCCAACCACCAGTTGGGGCGCAACATGCTGCTGGGCGGCAAGGCCTTCGACCGAACGGGGAAGATTCAAATCCACATCCGGCCGCTGCCGCCGCGCGCCTACAAGCGGCTGATGCAGGAAGGGGACTTGCTGCCACTGGTGAGAGAGGTGGTGGCCCTCTTCGTGAGGGACCCCCTGGAGTACGATTTGGAGCTGGGGCTCACCGAAGGCGTGCAGCACCAGTTCCGGCTCTCCAGCCGGGAGCCGAGTCAGCTCGGGCGGGACACGTGGCTGGGCCTGAGTCAGCAGACGCAGATGAGTGTCCCCGTCGTGAAATGAGTCGTTAGAGCAGGCGGGCGCGGCGCGCGGGGATTTACGTCGCCAGGGCGCGCCCGATATACCGTCCACCACCGCTTTCCTTTTTGGGGGCTCCCATTCGCGTCGATCCGAAAGCGCTCGTCCGTCGCCTGACGCCCACCTCTACCCGTCTGCTCGAGGCCGCCGTGGCCCGGGCCAGCGCGGGACGGTTCTATGAAATCGTCCCGGAGCACATGCTGGTGCAGATGCTGGAGCCGGAGGACTCGGACGTCGCGCGCATCCTCCAGCAGTTCGGCGTGGACCGCCGCCACCTGCTGGCCAGCATGGAGCGCGCCCTCCAGGGCCTGCGCGCGGGCAGCTCCGGCAGGCCCGTCTTCTCCGAGACGCTGTTCCAGTGGTTCGAGGAAGCGTGGCTCCTGGCTTCCGTGGAGCAAGGCGCCACGCGGCTGCGCTCGGGCCTGCTGTTCGCCCAGTTCGTCAGCCGGCGTGCGCGCTACACCGCGGAGCTGTTCCCCGAGCTGGACGCCATCAGCCGCGACGAGCTGATGAGCTCGCTGGACGTGGTGCTGCGGCCCTCGCCCGAGAACGTCGAGGTCGCCTCCGCGGATGCCGCCGCCAGTGGCGCCGCGGGAGGCGCGGCCGGTGGCGCGGGCGGCCGTGGGGATGAAGCCCTCAAGCGCTTCGCCACGTCCTTCACCGGCCGGGTGCGCGAGGGGAAGATCGACCCCATCTTCGGCCGGCACCGCGAAATCCGGCAGATGGTGGACATCCTCTCCCGTCGCCGGAAGAACAACCCCATCCTGGTGGGCGAGCCCGGCGTGGGCAAGACGGCGCTGGTGGAGGGCCTGGCCTGGGCCATCGTCCGGGGCGAGGTGCCCGACGCATTGAAGAACGTGGAGCTGCTGGGGCTGGACCTGGGCCTGCTCCAGGCGGGCGCGGGCGTGCGCGGCGAGTTCGAGAACCGCCTCAAGGCCGTCATCTCCGAGGTGAAGGCCTCCCCCACCCCCATCATCCTGTTCATCGACGAGGCGCACACCATCATCGGCGCGGGCGGCTCGCAGGGCGGAACGGACGCGTCCAACCTGCTCAAGCCGGCGCTGGCGCGCGGCGAGCTGCGCACGCTCGCGGCCACCACCTGGGCCGAGTACAAGAAGTACTTCGAGAAGGACGCCGCGCTGGAGCGGCGCTTCCAACCGGTCAAGGTGGAGGAGCCCAGCGAGGAGGACGCGGAGCTGATGCTGCGCGGCCTGCGCCCCACGTACGAAGCGGCCCACGGCGTCATCATCCGCGACGAAGCCGTCACCGCCGCGGTGCGCCTGTCCAGCCGGTACATCTCCGGCCGGCAGCTCCCGGACAAGGCGGTGGACCTGCTGGACACGTCCGCGGCCCGCGTGAAGATTGAGCTGTCCACCCGGCCCGAGGAGCTGGTGCAACTGGACCAGGAGATTTCGGCGCTGGAGCGCGAGCGCGACACGCGCAAGCGCGACCTCGCCGAGGGCACGGGCGGCCCGGACGAACAGACGTCCCTGGAGGCCGCCGAGGCGAAGCTGAGCGCCACGGTGGATGCACGTGCCACGCTGCATGCGCGCTGGGAGACGGAGCGCACGGCCGTCGCGGCGCTGATGGAGGCCCGCAAGGCCCTGCGCGAGGCCGCTCCGGACACGGACTCCGCGCCACTGAAGGCGGCCGTGGACGAAGCGGCGGCGAAGCTGGCTGCCACGCGCGGCGAGGTGCCGCTGGTGCACGCGGACGTGGACGCGGACATCGTCGCGCGGGTGGTGGCGGGCTGGACGGGCGTGCCCGTGGGGAAGATGCGCAGCGACCTGCTGGAATCGGTGCTCAACCTGGAGGACAAGCTCCGGGGCCGGGTGCGGGGCCAGGAGGCGGCGCTGAAGAAGGTGGCGGAAATCATCCGCATCTCCCAGGCCGGCATCCGCAACCCGGACACGCCCATTGGCGTGATGCTCTTCGTGGGCCCCAGCGGCGTGGGCAAGACGGAGACGGCGCTGGCGCTGGCGGACGCGCTCTATGGCGGCGAGCGCTTCATGACGACGCTCAACATGAGCGAGTTCCAGGAGAAGCACACGGTGAGCCGGCTCATCGGCTCGCCGCCGGGCTACGTGGGCTACGGCGAGGGCGGCCTGCTGACGGAAGCCGTGCGTCAGCGGCCCTACTCCGTCGTGCTGCTGGACGAGTGCGAGAAGGCCGACCTGGAGGTGATGAACCTCTTCTACCAGGTGTTCGACAAGGGCTCGCTGACGGACGGCGAGGGCCGCGCGGTGGACTTCAAGAACACCGTGCTCATCCTCACCAGCAACCTGGCCTCGGACCTGGTGATGCGGATGTTCGAGGACGGCGCGCAGCCCACCTCTGACGAGGTGCTGTCGGTGATTCGCCCCGCGCTCAGCCAGCACTTCAAGCCGGCGCTGCTGGCTCGAATGACCGTCGTCCCCTTCGGCCCGGTGCAGCGCGACGTGATGCGCCAGATTGCCGAGATGAAGCTGGCCAAGCTGGTGAGCCGGCTGCGCACGGCGCACAACGTGGAGACGACGCTGGCGCCAGAGCTGCTGGACGAGCTTGCGCGCCGCTGCACGGAGTCGGAGATGGGGGCGCGCAACATGGAGCAGATTCTCCAGGGCTCGCTGATGCCGGCGCTGTCCCGCGAGCTGCTGCAGCACCTGGTGAGCGGCGCGGTGCCCCCAAAGCTGCATGTGGCCCTGACCGAGGGAGGCGACTGGGACCTCCGGTTCGCCGAGGCCTGAGAGAACCCATGAAACGAACGCTTCAGGCCTCCGCCGTCGCGCTGTCGCTGCTGGCCGGCTGCGCCGCCGTCCCCAAGCCGTCGATGTGCTTCGCCGAGGCGGGCCCCAACGCGCGCTCCTTCCCCACGCCGGACACCTGGTTCGCGCTGCTGCTCCACGGCTACGACAAGGACACGGGCGCCAACCCGCGCCCCAGCGTGGACTGCGCCGGTGCCCCGGTGTGGTGGCAGGACCCGGCCGCGGACGAGTGCCTGGAGGCCGGTCCGGACTCGCAGGCCCTACCTCCCGCGGAGAAGCTCTCCGAGGAGGACCTCGTCTTGGAGACGCTCCAGGCGGGCCAGCGGCTGGTCTGGGTGCAGACGCGGCGCTTCACCAACGGCGAGGCCCTGGGCCCGGTGGCCCTGGTGGAGAGCACCGAGCAGGGCTTCCGCGTGGAGGCCCTGGGCTCGCTGCGCGCCATGGCGAAGCACACCAAGCTGCGCCTGGAGAAGGTGAAGGGCACGCCAATCCTCGTCGCGGAAGGTGACGCGTGCACCTCCGGTGACGAGGAGGTCTGCCGTCGGCACGCGCGCATCATGCCGCTGCGCACCAACCGCTTCTTCAGCGAGTCCGTCTCCAACGCGAGCCGCGCCTGCCTGGGCGCCGCGTGGTTCCCCCTGTCCCGGGAGATGACCTTCGAGCTGCCCAACGGGCTGCGCCGCAAGTTCGAGCTGACGTCCACCCTCACCTTCGCGGAGGAGGGCATCAGCGTGCAGGAGCAGGTGCAGGTGAGCGACTCCGACCCGGCCCAGCCGGACGTGGCCCCACGCCTCTACCGTCGCGCACAGGACACGCGGGCCCTGGAGTTGGCGAACAACGCGTTGGTAGGCAACAAGGCGTCACTGTGGTCGCGCATGGTGGAGCAGCAGGTGCGCATTGGTGCCCGCGCGATGCCGGAGGCCCCCATCTGGGCCATGCCCGCGAAGAAGGCCCCCACGGACGCCGCGGCCCCGGAGACGGCCAGCAAGGCGCAGGCCCCCGCGACGGCGGGCGCGTCCAGCCCACCCGCCAAGGCGGCTGCCAAGAAGCCCGCGGGCAGCACCGCGACGTCCAGCGGCCCGTAATTCCAGGGCCTCATGGCCCCGCCACCGGCCCCCGTGAACCTTCGGTTTTCCGAAGCGCTCACGGGGGCTTTTCCTATTTGCGGCAAAAGCGTCACGACGACAGAGATAGAGGCGTGGGCCCATGGTGGGCCCCGGAAGGAGCGTCCTGGATGCGAGTCGAAATCCGAGCCCGGAACATCCCCCTCACAGAGACCCTTCGAACCTACACCGAGCGTCGCGTGCGCTTCGCCCTGGACCGACTGTCCGACAGGGTGAAGGAAGTCGTCGTGCGGCTGGAGGATGCCAACGGCCCCAAGGGCGGCGTGGACCAGGTGTGCCGCGTGGCACTCCGCCTGGAACACGGGCGGGAGCTGGCCATCGAGTCCTCGGACACCAACCTGCTGGCGGCCATCGACCGGACGCTGGAGCGCGCCAGCAACGCCGTCACGCGAGCAGTGGGCCGCGCGCAGCGCCAGGACGGCGCCCGGCTGCGTGACGCGGCCTGGCAGCCCGACGAGGCCGCCGCGCTGACATGATGTGACGCAGGCACGGCCGCCCCTTTCCGGGCGGCCGTGGCCTGTCCCGAATCGAAAGGATGCACATGCAGGGCGGCACGGGGATGTTGGCGAGGCTGAAGTCCACCTGGGCCCGTGCCCGGGAGCGGCGATGGGTGCGCTGGGGCGTGGACCTGGTCGTGTTCGCCCTCCTCTTCTCGGCGGTGGCCGCGTGGCAGGCCCGGAACCTTCCCGGAGCGGGGACACCCGCGCCCGCCTTCACCCTCCAGACGCTGACAGGTGACACTGTGCGGCTGGACGCGCTCCGCGGCAAGCCGGTGGTGCTGGCCTTCTGGGCCCCCTGGTGCGGCGTCTGCGGAATGGAGTCCTCCAACCTCTCGCAGTTGCGCAAGCTCGCGGGGGACTCCGCGCATGTCGTGTCCGTTGCCGTGGCCTACGAAGACGAGGAGGCCGTGCGGCGCTTCGCCCGGGAGCACAAGGTTGACTACCCGGTGCTCCTCGGGGACGACGCCATTCAATCCGCCTTTCGTGTGAACAGCTTCCCCACCGTGTTCTTCATCTCCTCGGAGGGGCGCGTGGAACGCGCGGCGGTGGGCTACACCACCCTGGCCGGACTGTTCTGGCGATTGCTGCTGTAGATTGCTCGCTTTATGCTGTGGATCCAATGACTGCGGATCCAATTTCAGAGAAAGCATGGCAGATAGGAACAACAATCGCCAAAAGCATAATCACTCGCTGGCTTCGACACGAATCCAGCGCCAACAACCCACAAAGCCTGCTAGACACTTTCAAACATTACATACCCGAAACCCTCGCCCAAAAGCGAGCCCAACTACAGCTCGAGAAGATATCAATCACAATCGCAGAACAGGTCAGCCAAACACTAACGCACGACGGCTGCGAGCTACCAGAAAACTCCATACTCTCAGCCGCACACGCAGTTTCAGACACACTGGAGGCAGCCTACATAACCCCCAAACTCCTTGCGCAAACAAATCTCGATCCCGCAAGTTTGGTGAGGAAATGCAACGAAGTCTCTCCATTTTCCACTAAAGGCCTATCCCCCACAGAGCTAGAACTCTACAAATCAATCCTGTCGTTTTCCGCTCAATTCATATGCGACACAGCCTCACGTCTACCTGGATTCACAGAGCAGACGATAGGGGAGTTGCTGACCAGGGACGACACGATACTTAGAAAAGTAAGTGAAATCGCATCAAATCTTCAGCGACTCAACGAAGCAATTTCGCCACAAGCAGCAAAAAGCTCAAAGGCAAGGCTTGAAAAAGACTTCAGGCTCGCCATCACGAGGCGCCATTCGGAAATTTCACTATTTGGCATTGACGTATCCGAAACAAATCGACACTACTCCTTAACCGTAGCATACGTCTCCCTGTCAGCAAAACACCAACAACCCCCAGAAGACGCAGCCCGAACAACCCCTCCCGTCGACATAAAATCTCCCTCACCAGAAACCTCCGACGACTCAATCATGGGCGTCGAAGAGGGCATCGGCCTTTCGAATGCACTACTCATAACAGGCCACGCAGGCTCCGGAAAAACAACACTCCTGCAGTGGATAGCAGTCCAAGCCGCAGGAATGACATTCCAAGGAAAACTAGCCCACCTAAACAATCGCATCCCATTCTTCATTCGCCTGCGGGATTTCGCAACAGCTCCTCTTCCTCCACCTGAAACATTCCCAAGCCTCACTGCACCAGAAGTCGCAGGCCAGATGTCCCTAAACTGGGCCCACGAAAAGCTATCTGACTCACAGGCGATCCTCCTGATCGATGGCGTAGACGAGCTCCCAAAGACCCGAAGAGCATCGCTCCGAGAGTGGATTATCTCGTTGCGCGCGCAATTTCCGGAAACCGTACTACTCCTAACGTCGCGCCCCTACGCATCTGGCGAGCAATGGTATGAGCGAAACGGATTTAAGCGCGTCGAACTCCAACCAATGGATCTTTATCGAATCGGCGAATTCATAGACCATTGGCATAAGGCAATATTCGAACAACTGACCTCCGAGACACAGCGCGCGGCGCTCGCTCCGCTTGCTTCGGACCTAAAGGAATTCCTAAAGACCCAGCCACGCCTCACAAACCTTGCCAGCACTCCCCTGCTCTGTGCAATGATTTGCGCCCTATACAGAGACAGAAACAGGCGCCTCCCAAAGGAACGAATTGGCCTTTACAAGGCCTGTATTGAGGCACTCGTCGACAGGCGAGATCCGGAGCGGCAAATAAAACTGACTGACTATCCAGATCTCACTTTCCGTCAGAAGAGCCTACTCCTTCAGGACTTTGCATACTACTTACTAAGAAATGGCCTCACTGAAGCATCCCAAGACCAACTCACCACTCGCATATCAAACAGACTCCCAAATCTCGGACTATCCCCCTGCCCCGAAAGCAAAGACGTATGCCAGTTATTACTCGAACGCTCTGGCGTGCTTCGGGAAGTCGTAACAAGTCGCGTCGACTTCATCCACAAAACCTTCCAAGAATTCCTAGCAGCACAAGCCGCGCTCGACGAAGAAGACATCGGCCTGCTGACGCGACACGCAACCGACGAAAGCTGGCGCGAAGTCATCACCCTCGCCGCAGGCCTAGCATCCACCAAGACGGCGGAGAAACTTATATCACACCTAATCAACGAGGGAGATAAAAACAAAAGCACGCGACACCAACTCCACATGCTGGCAGTCGGCTGCATGGGCTCCGTCGTCGAAAGCAGCGAACTGCTCCGCATCGAAGTAAGCAAACGCATAAAATCACTAGTTCCTCCAACGAATATGAGCGACGCAAAAGCACTGGCGGCCGCCGGAGATCTCGCCGTTCCCTATTTACAAGCAAGCGACAAGCTCCTCGCCCACCAAGCAGCCGCTTGCGTCAGAACGCTCGCGACCATCGGGGGCCCCATCGCACTCAATGCACTCAAGTCGTATCGCACAGACCCCAGGCGCACTGTCCAACAAGAAATAATTCGCGCTTGGAGCTATTTCGATCCGAAAGAATACGCCTCATCTCTGCTCTCAGACGCAACAAGCATAGAAATCCGCCCCGGAATCCCACTGTCTTCAATAGAATCCATAAAAAAAATAGAAGACATATCAATCACAGACCCAGAAGACACAGACCTAACACCTCTACTTCACCACAGAGCGATAAAGCATCTCAAGATCGACGGTGGCCGCACGTTAAAGCACATAGACCTATCTCCAATCGAAGCACTACCCAACCTACAGCGACTCAATTTATGGAGACTAACCACAGATAAACTACCTACTCTGCGACATCTCAAAAATCTCATTCGCCTTTCGATAGGAGAAATAGTCAGCATGAGCGACTTCTCAGAAATTAGCGCCATGGAGAACATTCGCTCACTCTCCCTGTTCGAACTCCCCTTCCTTACGCAGTCGCTCGACTTGCGCACCAACAATCACCTAAAAGACATCTACCTCCACAATATTGGCACGCCTGAATCATTGCACAGCATACGCCTCCCGCCCCATCTCGAATCCTTCGAAGTACACATGGACACTCCTCTTTTCTCTGCCAACTTCCTTAACGACATCAACTCACTGACGAACCTAGCTATTTCGGCCCAGAATCCCAAGGCAACTCCATTCGACATATTTGCACCCCACATCGAAAAACACTCAAAAACACTTGAATATATTTCCCTATCAGGCCTAAGCAATGTCGTCGACTTGGCGTTCGCCGGAAAAATCGAACACCTATGGACCCTCTCGATAGACCGATTCGAAGCCCTTAAAAACATCACCTCACTAAACAGACACAGCCGCTTCCTGTCCATCAAACTGAGAAGCATGTCCGAGTCGTTTGATCTCGCAATCCTACAACGCATTGAGCGACCATTCTCCCTGCACATATCTTTCCCACATGGGCGCCCCAACCTTTCCCCACTACTAAGCTGCCCGGCAATGAAGTCTCTTGAGCTAGAATGGGTTCGCGTGACTAGCCCCGAAGTCATCAAACAGCTCAAGTCAAAGACGCATGTATCAATGAAGAACACGCTCTGATAAAACCCAACGTTCAAACTGCGCACGACGTACCAGCCAATCTCCGAAGGTGCGCATGAACGTGGCGCGAGGAAAACGCGAAACACAAGCCCTGGGTGGGCCTCCCCCTCTGTGTCGGGAACGTTGTCGTTTCAGCCGAGGTGCAGAGCAGATGCCCCCTGGGGAGAGCGCAGGCAGGACGAGGTGCCTTACGCGGATGAACTCAACGCGCAGATGGTGAGTAACTGACCAACGGCCGACGTGCTAAGTTGGGGGTAGGCACGCCAGTTCTTTCGTGTCCGTCCGACCAACGACGTGCTGCGGGACGTTGTCGGAGGCGTGGGCACCATGGCCCCTGGCGTGCATCGAAGCTGGTGGAGAAGCAAGGCTGGTTGCGGGTCGCCGGAGCCTTCGAGGCGAGCTGGCTGACGCAGAAGGAGTTCTCTCAGCATAGAGGGGGCGGCTGATCACTCTGCCGTCTTAGGGTATCCGTCCGGCCAACGACGTGCAGAGGGGCATTGAGTGAAGAGTTGGCGCCGTGGACCCTGGCGTGCATGTCGAAGCCGGTGGAGAAACAGGAGTGGTTTCGGGTCGCCGAAGCCTTCGAGGCGAGCGGACTGACGCAGAAGGAGTTCGCCTCGCAGCGAGGTTTGCGATTGAGCACGTTGCAGTCGTGGGTGTACCGGCGCCGCCGTTTGCACGGCAGTCAGACAGTGGGAGTGCGCCTGCTGCCGGTGGAGGTCGCGACGGGGCCCGCGGCGACGGAGTCGATGCTGGAGGTGGCAACGGCGAGCGGAGCGCGGGTGCGCTTCGAGGAGGGCACCGACGTCGTCTACGTGGCCCGGCTCGTCGCCGCGCTGGGGCGGTGAGGCAGTGTTTGCCCTTCCAGCCTCGGTGCGTATGGTGCTGGCCACCGAGCCGGTGGACATGCGCAAGTCGATTGACGGCCTCATGGCGCTGGTGCGCAGCGAGTGGGGAGAGGACGTCTACTCAGGGCATCTCTTCGCCTTCGTCTCGCGCAAGGGGGACAGAGTCAAGGTGCTGACGTGGAGCCGTGGCGGCTCCGTGCTGCTGTACAAGCGGCTGGAGACGGGCCGCTTCCGGCTGCCGCCGGTGGACGAGGACGCGCAGGTGGTGCACCTAGACGCCACGCAATTGGCAATGCTGCTGGACGGCATCGACGTGGCCCAGGTGAGGCGCCAGCCCGCCTGGACGCCTCCCGGGCGTACCGGCACGTGACGCTGCTGGCCGGGGACGCAGCACGGCGGCGGCGTGTTGAGGCCCGGTGCCCCGAGAGCTTCCGCAAGACCACTTCTGCCCCTGGCGCGAGGAGGAGGAGGAGCTCAAAGCCGAGGTGAGCCGCATCGGCGGGGAGGTGGACGCGCTCAAGGGGCAGTTGGCGGCCCTGCAGCGTCACGTCTTCGGCAGGCGGGCGGAGAAACTGCCGACGGTGGATGCCGAGCTGCGATGGACTATGGACTCGACTGCGGCCCGGGCCGACGCCGCGAAGAAGAAGCGCCAGGAGAGGGCCGCCCGGAAGGCGGAGGAGGCCCCGGCGCGGGAGATTCGCCACGCGGTGCCAGCCGAGGAGCGCCACTGCCCGGCGTGCGGCGGCGAGGACTTACGGCCGCTGGGCAAAGGTCGCACCTCGGTGGTGTACGAGCACCTTCCCGCGCGCTTCGAGAAGCAAGTGCACGTGCAGGAGGTGCTGGCGTGCGCGTGCGGCCGGGGCGTCGTCACCGCCCCGCCTCCGGCCAAGGTGGTGGACAGAGGTGAGTACGGCCCCGGCTTCCTGGCCCACGTGGTGACGTCGAAGTGCGCGGATGCAATGCCGCTGCACCGACTGGCCCAGCGGGTGGAGAGAAGCGGCGCGCCCATGAGCCGAAGCACGCTGACGGACCTCTTCCACCAGGCCGCCTCGGTGCTGCTGCCTCTCTCCCAGCACCTCTTGCAGTCCATTGCCGCCGCGGACGTGGTGTGGGCCGACGAGACGCCGCTGCGCGTGCTGGACGTGAAGAAGACGAAGCTGGGCTACCTCTGGACTTTCCTCACCCAGAATGAGGCGGGCGAGTGGCTCATCGGCTACCGCTTCAGCATGGGCCGGGCCAGCAAGACGCCGAAGGAAGTCCTGGGTGGCACCTCGGGCGCCCTCGTGGTGGACGCATACACCGGCTACAACGCGGTGACACTGCCGCAGGGGCGAGTCCGCGTCGGATGCTGGGCCCATTGCAGGCGCCGCTTCTTCGACGCGTTGGCTACCGCGCCCGAGGCACGCGAGGCGCTGGACTTCATCCTTGAGCTGTACCGCGTGGAGGCCCAGGTGCGCGACGCGGACATGGTGCGCACCGCCGCCCACCGCGAGCTGCGCCAGCAGCACAGCGCTCCCGTCCTCACGCGACTGCACGTCTGGCTTGAAATGCAGGCCCCGCGTCACCCGCCCAAGAGTCCGCTGGGCCAGGCCATTTCCTACGCGCTGAAGCAGTGGGAGTCCCTCACGCGCTTCGTCGAGAATGAGCGACTCCCCCTCGACAACAACCGCTCGGAATCAGCGCTGCGGAAGGCGGCGCTGGGCCGTAAAAACTTTCTCTTCGTTGGCCACGAGGCCGCGGGCGAAAACCTCGCGGGCCTCTACGCGCTGGTGGCCACCTGCGAGGCCAACCACGTCAATCCCGAGGAGTACCTGGCCGACGTGCTGCTGCGCCTGGGCAGCCACCCCGCCGCCCGCCTCGACGAACTGCTGCCGCATCGCTGGCGACCCGCGTCTGCGCTCGACTCGTCCTGAGACTCATCAGGAGGCTGTGACGTGGACTTCCAACAGGCGAGCGTGACGACCACGCTGCGCGCGGGCACCGGTGTGCCTGCCGAACGCCGGCCGTCGGTCGGTTACGGCTATCTGGCACGTTTGGGCAGTGCCTCAATCGGAGTTGCTGCCTGGCGCTAGGCATGCTCAACGCGGGCTGTGCGCCGACATGAACTGAGCGATGCCGAGTGGAGCCGCATCGAGCCCCTGCTGGGCTCCAGGAGCGGCCCTCGTTCGAAGCGAGGGGACCGTGACTTCATCAACGCAGTGGTGTGGCGCGTGAAGACCGGGGTGCAGTGGCGGGACTTGCCCGAGCGGTTCGGTCACTGGAAGACGGTCTACAATCGGTTCCATCGCTGGACGAAGACAGGACGCTGGGAAGCCTTCTTCAAGGCGCTGCGGCTCGATGTGGATGAGCTTGGCTCCCTTGCTGACGTGAAGTTGCCCCGGTTTCGTGGAGTTCCACCCGCTGTGCGAAAAGGGTCCCACGATGCCGAAGTCACGTCCCCCATACCCGCCGGAGTTCCGTGAGCGGGTGGTCGAGCTGTTGAAAGCCGGCCGCT
>NZ_JAAEAH010000098.1 GCF_010998615.1 Myxococcus sp. CA023
CTCCAGGCCCTTGCCAAAGCCACCGCCTTCGGCTCCACCGCCCGCCGCTCCGCCTCCGCTGCCGCCGCGACGCCCGGCCGCCCCCCTGGCCGCCGTGCCCAAGGGCACGGGAGCGCCCGCGTCCCCGAAGGCGCCCGCGTCCCCGGCTGCCGCTGCTGCCGCCCCCGCCGTCCGCGCCGCGCGGGCCCCGGGGAATGATCCATTCAGTGAGCCGCCCGAAATCCGGATGCCCATGGGCGGCTCGCCTGAGGACAAGCTGGAGTACTTCCGGGCCGTGGTCCGCCAGAAGACGGAGACGCTGGCGCGGGCCCGCACGCTGTACGCGGAGCGCGACGGTGAGCTCAACGGCGTGAAGCAGTCGCTGACGCTGGCGCGCAAGGAGCTGGCGGAGTCGAAGGCCAGTGTCTCCGCCTTCCAGGAGGAGCTGGCCCGGGCGGCGGCGGAGTCCCAGTCGCGGCTCGCCAGCCTCCAGGAAGAGCTCTCCGCGGTGGAGGCGGACCGCAAGGACCTGTCGCGCGCGCTGGCGGAGGTCGAATCCGACGTGCCGCGCCTGACGGCGGACCTCCAGGAGGAGCGCGAGGCCCGCGGCGCGGTGGCCGAGGAGCTGATTGGCGCGAAGGAAGCGCTGTCGCTGGCCCAGGACCGCGTGGCGGAGCTGGCCGCGGAGAAGTCCGAGGCCCAGGGCGCCCTGGAGGCCGTCCAGGAGCAGTACCAGCAGGCCATCGCCGACGTGGAGCGGCTGACCACTGACCTGGAGGCAGCGTCAGCGGAGAAGGACTCGCTGAGCCTGCGCACCGCGCAGCTGGAGGCCGCGCTGGCGGAGGCCCAGTCCGGGCTGAGCGCGCTGGAGAGCGAGAGCGATTGGTCGAAGAGCTCGCTGGAGGAGGCCCAGGGCCGCGCGGGCACGCTGGAGGCCGAGCGCGACGAGGCGCGCAAGCAACTGGCGGTGGTGGAGGACGGGCTGCGCACCCTGCAGGAGCAGGTGGCGGAGCTGGAGCGTTCGCTGGCGCTGAAGGACGCCGAAATCGTGGGCCTGCGCGCGGCGCTCACCGCCCGCACCACCGAGGCCGCGGAGTTGCCCGCGCTGCGTCAGGCGCTGGAGGCGCGCACCGCGGAGCTGACCCAGCTCAAGGCGAAGCTGGATGCGGAGGCGGCCAAGGCCGAGGAGCGCTCACTGGCCCTGGAAGAGGGATTGGCGCAGGCGAGTGAGCGGGCGCAGCTGGCGGAGGGCGAGGCCGCGGCGCTGAAGGAGGCGCTGGAAGTCGCCGAGGTGGAGCAGGTGTCGTTGCGCGACCGCATGGAAGCGGACGCGGCGGCGCTGGGCGAGGCGGTGCAGCAGGCCGAGACGAAGGTGTCGGAGCTGACGGCGGTGGTGGAGGCCGCGCACACGGACCATGCGTCGTGGAAGGAGCAGCTCGCCGCGGTGGAGCTGAAGGCGGCCACCAAGGACGCCGAGCGCGTCGGCCTGGCCGCCCGGGTGTCCATGCTGGAGGCGGCGTCCGGCCAGCGCGAGGCGGAGCTGGTGCGGCTGCAAGCAGAGGTGGCGAAGGCTCACGAGACGCTGGCGCTGGAGCGTGCACGCCGCGAGGCGGCGGAGGCCGAGCGCACCGATGCGGAGGTGAAGGCGGCCCAGGCCGAGGCCCAGGTGGAGTCGCTGACGGTGGGGCAGGGTGGCGCCGAGGCGCAGGTGGCCTCGCTCACCGAGGAACTGGAGGCCGCGCGCGCCGAGGCGGACAAGGTGGAGCGTCTCCAGGGCCGGCTGAAGATGATGGAGGGGGCCTTGGAAGGCGCGAAGGCCCAGGCCGCGTCGGCCGGAAAGTCGGACGCGGCGCGCGCTGCGACCGAGGCGAAGCTGGCTCGCGCGGAGGCATCGCTGAAGGCCGAGGCGCAGAAGCGGGCCGACGTGGAAGCCTCGCTGCGAGCGGAGCAGGAGGCACGGCAGGCGCTCGAGGTGAAGCTGGCGGAGCAGCCGGGGACTCCCTCCCAGAGCGCGGGTGCGCCAGCGGACTGGGAGGCGGAGCGCGAGCAGCTCAAGGCGGACGCGGCCAACCTCAAGCGCAAGCTGGTGGCGGCCGAGACAGCGCTCGAGAACGCGGCGGGCTACAAGGCGAAGATTGCCCGGCTGGAGGCGCAATTGAAGGGCAAGAGGTAGAGGTTTTCCTTCATGCCTTTCGACGCGCCAGTGGATGCCCTCACGGGAATGCCGGCGGCCCGCTTCGGGCTGTACCTGCATTTCCCGTACTGCCTCGCGAAGTGCCCTTACTGCGACTTCGCGGTGGCAGTGGCGCGGCAGGTGCCGGAGGAGCGCTATGCCCGCGCGGTGCTGGCGGAGCTGGACACCCGGCTGGCCGCCGAGCCCTCGCTCGCGGGGAAGGTGCTCGACTCCATCTTCCTGGGCGGTGGGACGCCGTCCCTGTGGCACCCGCGCTACGTGGCCCAGGTGCTGGACGGCATCGCCGCGAGGCTGCGGGTGGCGCCTGGCGTGGAGGTGTCACTGGAGGGCAATCCGGAGCGCGCGGACGCGGAGCGCTTCGCGGGCTACCGCGCGGCGGGGGTGAACCGGTTGTCGCTGGGCGTGCAGTCCTTCCAGCCGGAGACGCTCAAGGCGTTGGGGCGCGCGCATGACGCGGCCATGGTGGAAGGGGCCGTGGACGCGGCCCGGAGCGCGGCCTTCCCGGTGGTGGCCATGGACTTCATCTATGGCGTGCACGGGCAGACGGTGGCGCAGGTGGAGGCGGATGCGCGCCGGGCGGTGGCGCTGGCTCCCGAGCACCTGTCCACCTACGCGCTGACGGTGGAGCGCGACGTGCTGGCGGAGGACACGCCCCTGTCGAAGCGGCTCAAGCGCGGCGAGCTGGAGCTGCCGCCCGACGACACCGTGGTCGACATGGCGCGGGTGGTGCGCGAGGTGTACGGGGCGGCGGGTCTGCATCGCTACGAGGTGTCCAACCACGCGCGGCCGGGGTTCAGCTCGCGGCACAACGCGCTGTACTGGACGGGCGGGGAGTACCTGGCGCTGGGCGTGGGGGCCACGGGCATGTTGCTGTCGCCCCAGCCGCACCGGTACGTGAACCTGCGCAGCGCGGAGCGCTACCTCGTGGAGGCGGAGGCGGGGCGGCTGCCAGAGGAAGGCCGCGAGCCGCTGGGCCCGGAGGAGCTCTTCGCGGAGCGCCTGGCCATGGGCCTGCGGCTGGTGTCGGGCGTGGACTGGGAGGCCGTCTGCGAGCGATATGGGCAGCCGGTGGAGCCCCGTCGGGCGGAAGTCGCGCGGCTGGTGGCGCATGGCTTCGCGACGCTGCGGGACGGGCGGCTGGCATTGACGGAGAAGGGCGCGGACGTCCACAGCGCCGTGTGCGCGCGGCTGCTCTAGGACGGCGTCCACCGGAACGGATTCGAGAGGCGTATGAACAAGTGGATACTGTGGATGTTCCTCTCCCTGCTGACGGGCAGCCCGCTGCTGTCGCTGGGCCTGATTCTCGTCATCATCTTCGTGGCGGACCGCTTCACGTGGCAGGTGCTGCCCAGCCCGGTGCGGCTGCTCAAGCGCTTCCAGCGCGCGGGACAACTGGCGGGCACCATCCTTACCAACCCGCATGAGCGGCGCGCGCGGCACGAGCTGGCGGACATCCGCGTGGAGCAGCGCCGCTACGCCGAGGCGGTGGACATCCTCAAGCCCAACCTGGAGGCGGGCGACGAAGACGTGGACACGCTGTACCTGCTGGGCGTGGCCTACCTGGGCGCCGGGGACGCGCAGCGCGGCGAGCTGCTGCTGGACGAGGCGGCGAAGCTGGACGCGGACCACAAGCTGGGCGCCATCGACCTGGAGCGCGGCCGTTTCCGGCTGAAGCGCGGCGACGTGCCGGGCGCGGTGGAGGCGCTGGAGCGCTACTGCAAGGTGCGACACGGCACGGTGGAAGGCCGCTATCTGCTGGCCAAGGCCCTGAGCCGGGCGGGCCGCGGCGACGACGCGAAGCGGATGCGCGACCTGGCCTGGTCCGAATACGTGGTGGCGCCCCGGTTCCAGCGGCGCCGGGAGCGCAAGTGGGCCTGGCGCGCGCGGCCCAGCCGGCCGTTGATGTACGCGGCGGCCGTGACCCTGGTGCTGGGCCTGCTGGCGTCCATGTTGCCCCGGTTCGTAGTGACCCCGGAGCGAGGCTACGGCGACCGCTACGGCTACGACGCGCATGGCGAGCCACCCAGTGCGTTGGGGATGGAGGAGTACCAGGGCGAGTAGCGCTAGGCTCTCGCCCATGTTCCCCACGCCGTCGCAGGTCCTCCGCCAGCGGGAGGGAGTGCTGGCCGATACGCCGTTCCCCCTGCTGCTTCACGCGCTGATGGCGGAGGAGCGCACCTGCACGTTGGAATTGAAGGTGCGCCAGCGGGAGAAGCGCATCGTCTTCGAGGACGGCGCGCCGGTGGCGTGCCAGTCCAACCTCCTCCACGAGACGCTGGGCAAGTACCTGGTGGAGAAGGGCAAGCTGTCGGAGACGGACTACCAGAAGGCGCTGGCGGAGAGCATCTCCGCGGAGGTGCCGCTCAGCGGCCTGCTGGTGCAGAAGGGCCTCATCAGTCCCTTCGATTTGTACAAGCAATTGCAGGCGAACCTGGCGCACAAGCTGCTGGACTGTTTCCGCTGGGTGGACGCGAAGTACCGGCTCATCGCCGACGTGGAGCCTCCGGACGCCAGCGTGCGGACGAACACGGGCCAGCTCATCCTCACGGGGGTGGCCAACGTGATGCCTTTCGACGCGGTGGCCACGCACTTCACCTTCACGGACGAGCGCCGCTTCGGGCAGATGCCGGGCACGGAGGCGGGGCTGAAGCTGTCGTCGAAGGACGCGCGGCTGTTCCAGGCGCTCCGGTTGCGCCCCACCTTCGGTGAGTTGATGGAGCGCACCGGGTTCGACACGGAGGTGGTGCTCCGGCGGTTGTACGCGCTGTGCCTGCTGGAGGTCGCGGGCTTCGTGGAGGACGTGGACGCGAAGGCGGCCCGGCTGAGCGCGGGGAAGGGGACGGCGCCCGCCGCACCCGCGCCCGAACCGGTGGCGCCTCCGGTGGCGGCGCCAGCTCCGCAGGGGACGCCGTTCTCCGACGAGGACGAGGCGGCGCGCAATGCCCTGGTGAGCGCCTTCATGTCGCACCGGAGCAAGGACCCCTTCGCGCTGTTGGACGTGCCCGAGGACGTGCAGCCGGTGCCGCTGCGCAAGGCCTTCCTGGCCCTGGCGGACCGCTACGCGCCGCTGCGCTTCCACACGCCGGAGCTCCGCGAGAAGGCGGAGGTGCTGCTGGCGGCCCATGCGAAGGCGTTTGGCGCGCTGTCGGACGCGGAGCAGAACCTGCTGTGGCGCAAGCGGCGCGCGGCGCATCGGGAGAAGGACCGGGGCACGCGGCCCACCACTGCCGAGCAGTTCCGCATCCGCACGGACTTGCTGGACGCGACCACGCAGTTCGATGAGGCGAAGCGCCGGCTGGCCGCGCGGAACCATGCGGGGGCCTTCGAGTACTTCGAGTACGCCTGCGACATCGACCCGAAGCCGCTGTACCAGGCCTACCGGGCCTACGCGCGCTATCTGATGAAGCCGGAGGTACACGGACGGCTGGCGCAGCAGGAGTTGCAGGAGGTGCTGCGCCAGGAGCCCACGCTGGAGGAGGGCTGGGCCTTCCTGGGTGAAGTGGCCCAGGGCGAAGGCCAGTGGGGACAGGCCGAAGACGCGTTCCGCAGGGCCTTCAAGCTGAACCCGAAGAACCGCCGCTACGTCGAACTCATCCAGGAGATTGTCCGGCGGCGCTAGGCAAGCCCCTGCCTGGCTGCCTGCCTGACAGGGTTTGTCTGGTGTTGGGTTTGGGGCCATTTCCAGTCCCTGTGGGTGGCGTCTGTCTGGCGCCCAACATTGGATGTCATTATTTGCGGGCCGGGAGGGGTCTGGGTTTTTCTTTTTGCGGGGGGCGCTAGGTAGTCTTTGGCGCCATGGGCAGTCTTCGTGAGAGGAATCAGTCGGGCCAGGCGGCCGTCGAAGCTGCCATTGTCCTTCCCCTGTTCGTCTTCCTCATCCTGGGCATCCTCCAACTGGGGCTGATGCACCAGGCGCGGCTGCTGACTAAGTACGCCGCCTACAAGGCTGTGCGGGCTGGGGCGCTGAACAGCGCCAAGGTCGAGGAGATGGAGAAGGCCGCGCTCGCGGTGCTGTTGCCGATGCTGAGCGTGCCCGGGCAGCGGGGGGCCTACATCCCCCCGGTGGGAAGCGCGGCGGAGTTCCAGGCCAAGTGGCGTGACGTGTCGGGCAACCAGATTCCCGGCACATCACTGAAACACGCGCAGGTCACCGTCTGCGGCCCCACGCAGGGCGACGTCGGCGGAGGCGGGCCGGAGCTGGACTTCGATGACCCCCGGAACACCGCGCCCACGGGCTGGAAGGAGAGCCACCGCACCAAGCTGCGCGTCCAGGTGACGTTCAACTACCGGATGATCATCCCCTTCGCGGACTGGGTCATCTACCAATCCACCCGTGGCCGCGAGCTGCGGAAGGAACTGCGGATGTACCGCAAGCCTACCGACCCAAAGCAGCAGGGCGACAAGCCGGACCGCACGGAGTCCCTCCTGGAGCAGGCGGCTGCGCAGAAGGTCTACATCACCCCTATCCGCGCCACCTACACCATGCGGATGCAGTCCAACTTCTTCCTCAACCGGGCAGCCCTCCCAGGGAGCAACGAATGCGTCTTCCCATTCTCCTACAAAACCGGGGCGCCGTGAGCGCCTCGGCCAGGAGACGCGCGCAGCGAGGGCAATCCATTGTCCTGGGAGCGCTGTCCTTCCTGGTGCTCGCGCTGATGGTGACGCTGAGTTTCAATCTCGCACATGCGCTGCGCCAGAAGATGGGGCTGCAGCAGCACAGCGACGCGTTGGCCTACTCCATGGCGGTCCTGGAGGCGCGGTCGCTCAATTACTATGCAGTCAGCAACAGGGCCATCGCGGCTTCCTACGTCGCGATGAACAGCATCCATGCATACATGGTGGCGGCGAGCGTGACGGGTTCGATGATGCGGGCCTCGGAGGCGAACTTCAAGGAGTTCGCAAGGCGCGAGAAAATCATGTGCAGTTGCAAGGGGTGCTACGAGCACTGCGTGCACGCCACTGAAGCGGCGAAGATCGCGGCCGAGTTCGCCAACGCGGGCCGTGAGTACGACCAGAAGGTCCGTGCCCTGGAGTCCAGCTTCAACGCCGCGATCCGGGGCCTCGACGTCATGGTGGACAACCTGCATGCCTCTCAGCGTGAGGCGCATTCCCAGACGCTCCAGGCCATCCAGGATGGCCGCAGCCATGGCCTGTCGCTCCTGGCGGACTACACCGCGTCGGACGTCGGTGCGCTGCCGCAAGCCGTGGGGGGGCTCAACGCGAATGAATTCAACTGCGCGGTGGATGGGATGAACTGCCGAGGGAGCGTGGAGAACGCTTCGCCCGAAGCGCTCGCCAGGGTCATGACGGAAATCTCCAACGCCACCCGTTCTGGCTGGCCGGCGGCGCGAAAGACCGGAGCGCGCGGGGTTGCAAAGCCCCCGTACCTGCATGACGACGTCATCCGGGACCTTCGGGACATCGCACAGAAGAAGCCGTACACGGTGACCTCCCACGAGGGAACGGCGAAGTCGGTTCAGGACAAGGGCCAGGTCAACGACGGCGGGAAGCAAGGCGGTAATCAGGGGACGACGGTTGCCGCGCGAGAGGAAGGGGCGATTCGGAACACCTGGGAGCACCAGCTCACGTCGACCACCGACTACGAGGCGGAAGTCTGGAGCGATGCCAACGGCGGTGGCCATACCCCGGGTGGCGCGCACTCGGGCTCGCACAACTTCGAGGGCGTCAACGCCAACGCATTGTCGGGCTGCGCCCGGTCGGGCAACTGCTTCATGAAGTTCCGAGCCAACCCCTCCTCTGGCAGGGATTGGGGGCAGCCGCGCGTGTACAGCTACCTGACGCGGCGACTCCGGGTCGGCGACCCGAGCCGGGCGCCCTGGGAGTTGAACGCGTCGGCCCAGATTCAGCTGGACCATGGCGCGCAGGGGACAGCGACGCTGACGCTCGCGGCGCAGGACGGCGTGGCGCTCTCCAAGGCGCTCGTCTACTACCACCGCTTCGGCGCGAATGGCTGGCGTGAGGCGCCCAACCTCTTCAGCCCCTACTGGCGCGCGAAGCTGCACCCCATCTCAGCCGACGAGGCCGCGGAGGTCCTGGAAGCGGCGGGCAACACGGACGCGTCCCGGCTGGCGCGGGTCCCGGGGGTGTCCCTGTGAAGCGCGCATCCAGGCGAGGTGCCGCGGCCGTGGAGATGGCGGTGTGCATGCTCGTCATCGTCCCCGTATTCCTCTACTCGCTGTTCCTCTTCGACCTGCTGCGCCACATGTTGGACTCGCAGGAGACCTCCCTGTCCACGGCCTGGGACTACACCGTCCTGGACTATGAGAAGGAGCCCGAGAGCGTCGCGACGGAGGACGGGGGGACGACGACGGAGGCCTTCTCTGGCTTCGAGATGGCGCAGGCCTATTCGCGGTACATGTACTGCGACCACGAGTCGGGTATCGACAGCTACGGCCCAGGAAAGGGTCCGGAGTGCAGCGCTACTCCCGATTCAGAAGACCACCACACGGACGTTGTCGCCCACGCGTGCTGGCTCAATCCTGGCGCACGGCAGGTGTACTGCACCCTGGATGCACAGGCCGTGGGCGCGTACGGAGTCTCCCTCCACCAGTCCTTCATGGACACCTTCGGGCGGGGCGGCCTCATCCGTTGTTCCGCGCGCCTGGGCGTCCAGAACTATCTCTTGCCGGAGTCGTTCCTGCCCGAATTCTCCGAGGTGAAGCTGGCCAAGGAGAAGCAGGAGCGGGCCAACGGCATCCACAGAAACGCCACGGGCGAAAATCTCCCGGAGGGCCATGCCCGAGGCGACAACGTCTACCTGCTCCCCTGGGAGCAGATTGCCATCCTCACCGACACCTGGGCGCTCACGGAGCACGCGGACGTGCGGCCGGGCACCGCGGGTGGGCGAGGGATGCACGAGCGCGTCACCCAGCTCTACCAGAACGACGACAACAGCGGCTTCACGGACATGTCGAGCGCGTCCGAGCGGTTGGTGAATCAGGCCATCAACTCGGGTCTCCTCCATGACAGCCTGAGGCTGGAATCCCAGAGCTACAGGACGCCTGGGGATGATCCTCGCAATCCCAGCCTCGCCATCAAGCCCGACCAGAGTGGTGACGGCGCCGTGGAGGAAATCGAGCAGCAGGGAGGCCGCCAAGGCTACTTCAGCAACGAGTGGCAGGACTGGGGGAGCAACAACAACCAGCGCACCTACGAGGCGCGTGGCAACTGGTACCTGGGTTGCGCGAGGTCGGAGTCGTGCTGATGCCCGTTGCCGCCTCGCGCCCCGTCGTCCGGATTCCCGCGCTGCTCTTCTCCGTGGCGGTGGTGGGCGGTCTCATCGGCTTCTCATGGGAGCACGCCGTCTACCGGGGCAGCGACAGCCATCAGGAATGGAGCCCGCCGGAGCTGGGCACCGACGTGGAGACATCCTCCAGCGGGTGGGTGCGCACGCCCGCGGAGGAGGCCATCCTCCAGCGGGCACTGGTCCACTTCCCGCCGTACCCCAACGCCACCCGTCCCGAACCGCTCGCCGCCGACTACATGGGGCCCGGGGCGCCCATGGCGGTGGCGTGGTTCTCCACACAAGACGCGCCCGCGAAGGTCCTGGAGCACTACACACAGGCGCTGCTCGCCAAGGGGCTGCCGGTGCTGCACCAACGCCACGGAGAGAAGGGCGGCTACGTGGGCTACTGGAGCCCCGCCACGGAAGAGGTGCGGCTGGTGTCCACACTGGCGCAAGGTAGTGAGACGCTGGTGTTCGTCTCCGCCGGCCAGGTGGGCTCCATGCTGGCGCGGGCGGCGGCCGTGCCCGACTGGCTTCCCGTGCCCGGCGAACTCGCGGAGACGCGCACCGTGAACTTCAATCTGGAGGGCGCTTCGCACCATGTGGTGACGGGCCAACTCCAGACGGACTCGCCGGATGTGGCGGCACAGCGCTACGGTGACCTCTTCCGTGCGCGCGGCTGGCAGGTGGGAACGCTCGCGCCGACGGCGCCGAACGGCGTCGCGTTCGAAGTGCTCAAGGAGTCCGTGAGCGGCCGCGCGGTGCTGCGCGGCCTTTCGCCGGGCCCGGGAGTCGAGGTCCAGCTCACGTTGCTACGCCGGAGCGCTGCCCCATGAAGAAGTCCCTGCGTCGGTCGCGGCACGCCCGCGGCCAGTCCATGGTGGAGTACGCCATCGTCACCGCGGCCCTGCTGGGCTTCAGCACGATGGGGTGGCCCTTCCTGGTGCAGTTGCTCAACGCGCTGCACCGCTACTTCAACTCCATCTACTACGTCATCCAGGCCCCCATCTGAGGCACGGGGGCCTGGACGCCGCGGCTACGGCGTCACCGTGGTGACGAACTCCGCCTTGCCGCCGGAGACCTTGAGCACCACGGCTTCCTTCACCGCGTCGCGGTTGGCGTCCAGGGTGATTTTGCCCGTCACGCCCGGGAAGTCCTTCGTCGCGGCAATCGCGTCGCGAAGCGAAGGGCCACTCAGGTCCGGCGCGCGCTTCATGGCGTCGATGGTCACCCGCGCCGCGTCGTACGCCAGCGCGGCCACGCTGTCCGGTACGCCGCCGTAGGTGGCCTTATAGCGGGCCAGGAACCTCTGGAGCAGCGGGTCCGGGTTGTCCGGCGAGTAGTGGTTGGCGAAGTAGCTGCCTTCCAGCGCGGAGCCGCCCAGCTCGTACAGCTTGTCGGAGTCCCAGCCGTCGCCGCCGAGCAGCGGCACCTTGAGTCCGATTTCACGCGCCTGCCGCGCGATGATGCCCACGTCCGTGTAGTAGCCCGGGACGAAGACGGCGTCCGGCTTCAGGCGCTTGAGGGACGTCAGCTGCGCGCGGAAGTCCGTGTCGCCCTTGGAGTAGCTCTCGTCGCCCGGCACCTCGCCGCCGAACTCCTTGAACCTGGCGGTGAACACGTCCGCCAGGCCCATGGAGAACGCGCTCTTGTTGTCGCGCAGCACCGCCACGCGGGACAGCTTCAGGTTCTCCCGCGCGAACTTCGCCATGACGAGCCCCTGGAAGGGGTCGATGAAGCAGACGCGGAAGATGTAGTCGCCCTTCAGCGTCACTTCCGGCGCGGTGGACGTGGGCGTCACCATGGGCACCTTGCCCGCCTGCGCCTTCTCCGCCATGGCCATGGACACCGACGAGGCCGCCTCGCCGAGAATCGCCACCACCTTGTCCTGGGTGATGAGCCGCGTCACGGCCTGGGCGCCTTCCTCCGGCCGGCCCTGGCTGTCGTAGACGCGAACCTGGAGCTTCTTGCCCTTCACGCCGCCCGCCTCGTTGGCCTCGTTCAGCGCCAGCTCGATGCCGTTGCGCGCGGACACCCCGAAGGTCGCCTCGCTCCCCGTGAGGCTGCCGACCTCTCCCAGCAGAATCGTGTTCGAGTCCACCGGAGCGACCGGTGCCCCGGCCGCCTGCCCCTCCGGCGAGGGCGCGGCGGGCGCGTTCTTCTTCTCGCAGGCCACCACGGCCAGGGCCAGGGTCGCGAGCAGCATCAGGGGACGGCGCATCGGCAAGGTTCCTCCGGGGGACGGTGGTGTCACCCTATCCCTCTCCCCCCCGCCCTCCAACCAGCGGCGCTTCAGGGAGGGATTCAAATTGCAATGTGGACTGAAACGGTCCTGATTACATATGAGGTTCTCCGTGGCCCGAGGTTTTTCGGCGCCTGGACCCAGAGAGGAGACACCCGCACCCATGCTCCGGATGAGCAAGATGACCGACTACGGCATCGTGCTGATGACCGAGCTGGCTCGCGCGGAGGGTGACACGCGCACCACCCGTGAGCTGGCGGCGCGCACGCGCGTGCCACTTCCCTCGGCCAGCAAGGTGCTCAAGAGCCTGCTCCAGGCGGCGCTCGTGGTGTCGCACCGTGGCGCCAACGGCGGCTACGGACTGGCACGCCCGGCCCATGAGCTTCCGCTGGCCGAACTGGTCGCCGCGCTCGAGGGGCCGGTCGCCCTCACGGAGTGTGGCGTCCACACCTCCGGGGGTGCGCCCTGTGAGTTGGAGTCCGTCTGTCAGGTGCGGGGCCACTGGCGCCTCATCAACGACGCCATCCAGGAGGCCCTGGGGCGGCTGACGCTGGCGGACCTCATCGCCCCCGCGCCCCGCGTGCCAGAGCGCCTCGTGGGCCTGGGGACACCCTCTCGCCCGGCGCCTTCCCCGGCCGCTGGCCACCCCCCTCCCGCTTCCGCGACAGGAGTCCGCTCATGAGCACCGAAACCCTCCAGGAACTGACGCGCCGCCCGTATGCGGCGGGCTTCGTCACTCAGGTGGAATCGGACACGTTTCCCCCCGGGCTGGACGAGGACGTCATCCGCCAGATCTCCGCGAAGAAGGGTGAGCCGGAGTTCCTCCTCGACTGGCGCCTCAAGGCCTTCCGCCACTGGAAGACGATGAAGGAGCCCACGTGGCAGGCCGTCACCTACGCGCCCATCGACTATCAGGCCATCCGCTATTACTCGGCGCCGAAGCAGAAGCCGGTGAAGGCCAGCCTGGACGAGGTGGACCCGGAGATTCTGCGCACCTACGAGAAGCTCGGCATTCCGCTGCATGAGCAGAAGCTGCTGCAGAACGTGGCGGTGGACGCCGTCTTCGACTCGGTGTCGGTGGCCACCACGTTCAAGGACAAGCTGGCCAAGGCGGGCGTCATCTTCTGCTCGTTCTCCGAAGCCGTGCGCGAGCACCCGGAGCTGGTGAAGAAGTACCTGGGCACCGTCGTGCCGTACTCGGACAACTACTTCGCCGCGCTCAACTCGGCGGTCTTCAGTGACGGCTCGTTCGTCTACATCCCCAAGGGGGTGCGCTGCCCCATGGAGCTGTCCACGTACTTCCGCATCAACGCGGCGGAGACGGGCCAGTTCGAGCGCACGCTCATCGTCGCGGAGGAAGGCTCCTACGTGAGCTACCTGGAGGGCTGCACGGCGCCCCAGCGCGACACCAACCAGCTCCACGCCGCGGTGGTGGAACTGGTGGCGCTCGACAACGCCACCATCAAGTACTCCACGGTGCAGAACTGGTACCCGGGCGACGCGGAGGGGCGCGGCGGCATCTTCAACTTCGTCACCAAGCGCGGCATCGCGCACCGGGCGGCGAAGATTTCGTGGACGCAGGTGGAGACGGGCTCGGCGATTACGTGGAAGTACCCGAGCGTCATCCTCAAGGGGGATGACTCGGTGGGCGAGTTCTACTCGGTGGCGCTCACCAACAACATGCAGCAGGCGGACACGGGCACGAAGATGGTGCACATCGGGAAGAACTCCCGCAGCACCATCGTGTCCAAGGGCATCTCCGCCGGCCGTGGGCAGAACACGTACCGGGGGCTGGTGAAGGTGCTCAAGAGCGCGGAGAACGCGCGCAACTACACGCAGTGCGATTCGCTGCTGCTCGGTGACAAGTGCGGCGCCCACACGGTGCCGTACATCGAGGTGAAGAACGCGTCGGCGCAGGTGGAGCATGAGGCGTCCACGTCGAAGATTGGCGAGGACCAGCTCTTCTACTGCCGGCAGCGGGGCATCTCGCAGGAGGACGCGGTGTCGATGATCGTCAACGGCTTCTGCCGCCAGGTGTTCAAGGAACTCCCCATGGAGTTCGCGGTGGAAGCGCAGAAGCTGCTCGGAGTGAGCCTGGAAGGGAGCGTGGGGTAGGCATGGCGCTATTGACTGTTCGCAACCTGCACGCCCGCGTGGCGGGCAAGGACATCCTCAAGGGAATCGACCTGGAGGTCGCGCCCGGCGAGGTCCACGCCATCATGGGCCCCAACGGCTCTGGGAAGAGCACGCTGGCCAGTGTGCTGGCGGGCCGTGACGGCTACGAGGTGACGCAGGGCGAGGTGCTGTTCGACGGCAAGCCGCTGCTGGAGCTGTCGCCCGAGGCCCGCGCCGCCGCGGGCGTGTTCCTCGCCTTCCAGTACCCGGTGGAGATTCCGGGCGTGGGCAACATCCACTTCCTGCGCACCGCGCTCAACGCGCAGCGCCGCTCGAAGGGGCTGGAGGAGCTGGACGCCATGGACTTCCTCCAACTGGCCAAGGAGAAGTCGAAGCTGGTGCAGCTCGACGCGGCCTTCATGAACCGCTCGGTGAACGAGGGCTTCTCCGGCGGCGAGAAGAAGCGCAACGAGATTTTCCAGATGGCGGTGCTGGAGCCGCGGCTGGCCATCCTCGACGAGACGGACTCCGGCCTGGACATCGACGCGCTGCGCACGGTGGCGGGCGGCGTCAACGCGCTGCGCTCGCCCGAGCGCGGCATGGTGCTGATTACGCACTACCAGCGGCTGCTCGACTACATCGTCCCGGACAAGGTGCACGTCATCGCGGCGGGCCGCATCGTCCGCTCCGGCGGGCGCGAGCTGGCGCTGGAGCTGGAGGAGAAGGGCTACGGCTGGCTGGGGTTGGACGGTGGAAAGAAGACGACGGCGGAGGCACGGCGATGACGGCCGCCCTGGCGCACTACCTGGACGTGGCCACGCGCTTCCAGGCGGCGCCCGAGCAGGCGTCCGCGCCACAGTGGCTCAAGCGCCTGCGTGCCGATGCCCTGGCCCACTTCGAGCGACAGGGCCTGCCCACGACGCGTGACGAGGCGTGGAAGTACTCCCGGCTGGGGTCCATCGCGGAAGGAACGTTCATTCCACGGACGGGTGTGTCCCGGGACACCGCCCACCTGTCGGCGGTGGTGGAGCGGCTGGGCCTGCCGGGGCCCCGGTTGGTGTTCGTGGACGGGCGGCTGGCGCCGGAGCTGTCGTCCGTGGCGGGCCTGCCGCGCGGACTGACGCTGAAGCCGCTGCGGGACGCGGTGCGTGAGGACGGCGAGCTGCTGGAGTCCGTGCTGGGGCAGCGGGCCCTGGCGAACGAGCACGCCTTCACCGCGCTCAACGCGGCGCTGCTGGAAGAGGGCGTGCTGTTGCGGCTGGCACCGGGTGCGCTGAGCGAGGTGCCCGTGCAGGTGGTGTTCCTCACGCGCGGTGACGCGCCGGTGCTGTCCAGCCCGCGCATCCTCGTGGTGGCGGGGGAGAGCAGCGAAGCGTCGCTGGTGGAGACGTATGCCAGCGCGGGCCCCGCGGGCTCGGCGGCGACGTTCACCAACGCGGTGACGGAGGTGACGCTGGGCGACAACGCCAGCCTCCACCACTACAAGGTCCAGGTGGAGGCGGACGCGGCGCTGCATGTGGGCGCGCTCCATGCACGGCAGGGGCGGGACAGCCGCTTCGCCTCGCATGCCTTCGCCTTTGGTGGGGCCATGGCGCGTAACGAGGTTCACGCGGCCTTCGCGGGCGAGGGTGGCGACGCGACGTTGAATGGCCTGTACGTGGGGCAGGGCGCGCAGCACCTGGACAACCGCACGGCGCTGGACCACGCGGTGCCCCGGTGCACCAGCCGCGAGCTGTACAAGGGTGTGCTGGATGGCCAGTCACGCGGCACCTTCCACGGGCTCATCCGCGTGCGGCAGGACGCGCAGCACACGGACTCGCGGCAGCAGAACCGCAACCTGCTGCTGTCGGAGTCGGCGCAGGCGGACGCACGGCCTCAGTTGGAAATCTTCGCGGACGACGTGAAGTGCGCGCACGGCGCGGCGGTGGGGCGGCTGGACGCGCAGGCGCTGTTCTACCTGCGCTCGCGCGGCGTGCCCCAGGCAGAGGCGGAGCGGCTGCTCACCTACGCCTTCGCTCGCGAGGTGGTGGAGGCGGTGCCCGCCGGCCCCGTGCGCGCGAACATCGAAGCGCTCCTGGCCGTGAAGCTGCCGGGCGCGGCGCAGCGCGAGGTGACGGCATGAGCGGCTTCGACGTGAATCAGGTCCGCAAGGACTTCCCCATCCTCCACCAGGAGGTGCGGGGCCGGCCGCTGGTGTACCTGGACAGCGCCGCCACGGCGCAGAAGCCGCAGGCCGTCATCGACGCGCTGGTGCGCTTCTACCAGCACGACAACGCCAACGTGCACCGCGGCGTCCATGTGTTGTCCGAGCGCGCCACGGAGGCCTACGAGGGTGCGCGTGAGACGGTGCGCCGCTTCATCAACGCCCGGGACGCGAAGGAAGTCGTCTTCGTGCGTGGCACCACCGAGGCCATCAACCTGGTGGCGCAGACGTACGGGCGCAAGCACATCGGCGCCGGAGACGAGGTGCTCATCACCCAGATGGAGCACCACGCCAACATCGTCCCCTGGCGGATGTTGTGCGAGCAGACGGGCGCCGTGCTCAAGGTCATCCCCGTGGATGACCGGGGCGAGCTGGTGCTGGACGCCGTGGACGCGCTGCTGACGGAGCGCACGCGCATCCTCGCGGTGACGCACGTGTCCAACGCGCTGGGCACCGTGGTGCCGGTGAAGGAACTCACGCGGCGGGCCCACGCGAAGGGCATCCCTGTGCTGGTGGACGGCGCACAGGCGGTGACGCACTTCCCCGTGGACGTGCAGGACCTGGGCTGCGACTTCTACGCCTTCAGTGGGCACAAGATGTTCGGCCCCACCGGCATCGGCGTGCTGTACGGCCGCAAGGAGCGTCTGGAGGCGATGCCGCCCTACCAGGGCGGCGGCGACATGATCCTCTCCGTGACGATGGAGAAGGTGACGTACAACCGGGTGCCGTACCGCTTCGAGGCGGGCACGCCCAACCTGGAGGGCGCGGTGGGGTTGGCGGCGGCCATCCGCTATCTGGAGGCGCTGGGGATGGAGAACGTCGCCGCGCACGACCGGGAGCTGCTGGCCTACGCCACGCAGGCGCTGGAGGCGGTGCCGGGGCTGCGCATGGTGGGCACGGCGCGTGAGAAGTCCGGCGTGTTGTCCTTCATGCTGGCGGATGTCCACCCGCACGACGTGGGCACCATCCTGGACCGCGAGGGCATCTGCATCCGCACGGGCCACCACTGCGCGCAGCCGGTGATGCAGCACTTCAAGGTGCCGGCCACGTCCCGGGCGTCGCTGGCGCTCTACAACACGCGCGAGGACGTGGACGCGCTCGTCCGTGGCCTGCACAAGGTCCTGGAGGTGTTCCAGTGAGTGCGTCGGATGACTTGAAGGACCTCTATCAAGAGGTCGTGCTGGAGCACTCCAAGCGGCCGCGCAACTACCGCGTGGTGGAGGGCGCCACCGCGGAGGCGGCGGGCCACAACCCGCTGTGCGGCGACCAGTTGGTGGTGACGCTGAAGGTGGAGGGCGGCGTCATCAAGGACGTGGCCTTCCAGGGCCAGGGCTGCGCCATCTCCAAGGCGTCCGCGTCGTTGATGACGGGGGCGGTGAAGGACCGGACGCGCGCGGAGGCGGAGGACCTCTTCGAGCGCGTCCACAAGCTGGTGACGGAAGGTCCGGAGTCAGTGGACGTGGACGCGCTGGGCAAGCTGGCGGTGCTGTCCGGCGTCAGTGAGTTTCCCGCGCGGGTGAAATGCGCCAGCCTGGCCTGGCACACGCTGCGCGCGGCATTGGAGGGACGCGGCGAGGCCGTGTCCACGGAGTAGGGGTGGAGGGCCACATGCGAGGAATGATGGCGGTGCTGGAGCGCGACGTGTCCGCGACAATCATCCCCAGCGGGGACCGGGTGGTGCTGCCCGAAGGCGCCGAGCTGCGGGTGACGCAGACGCTCGGCGGCAACATCACGGTGCAGGACCCCTACGGTCAGCTCTTCCGCATCGACGAGAAGGACGGCGGCGCGCTGGGCGAGGAGTACGCCCCCAAGGAGAAGGTCGCCGGCGACCCCAGCGAGTTCAACGAGGAGCAGGTCTGGGAGCAACTGCGCACGGTGTACGACCCGGAGATTCCGGTGAACATCGTCGAGCTGGGCCTGGTGTACGCGTGCAAGGCGGAGCCGCTGCCGGAAGGCGGGCAGCGGGTGGACATCCAGATGACGCTCACCGCGCCCGGCTGCGGCATGGGACCGGTGCTGGTGGAGGACGTGCGCACCAAGGTGGGCTCGGTGCCGGGGGTGGCGGAGACGCGCGTGGAGCTCGTCTGGGATCCGCCCTGGGGGCAGGAGCGCATGTCGGACGTGGCGCGGCTCCAGCTCGGTTGGATGTAGCAGCGGGACGAAGGCCCTCGGCGAACAGCTTCGCCAAGGGCCGGTGACGTCTCAGCGCAGGGCCAGCCGCCGCGCGCCCAATCCGAGCGCCGCGGAGGCCAGCGTTCCCGCGAGCAGCTTCGGCCACAGGGAAGGCGCTGCCTGGCGCACGGGTACCATCGGCGCACGAGCGGAGACCTCCGGCATCTTCTCCGCGAAGAGCTCCACCATGCCCTTGATGAACGCGAACATCTGTCTCGGTCCCGGGCTGGAGACCCAGTTGCCATCGCGCATCACCGGCTCGTCCACCCAGCGGCCACCCGCGTTGCGCACGTCGTCGCGGATGCCCGGCCACGCGGCCAGCGCCCGTCCCTCCACGAGTCCCGCCGAAATCAGCACCCAGGGGCCATGGCAGATGACGGCGATGGGCATGTCCAGCGCGTCGGCGTCGCGGACGAAGTCGAGCGCGAGCGCGCTTTGCCGGAGGAGGTCCGGGTTCACGAAACCTCCTGGGAGGAGGACCGCGTCGAAGTCCGCCGCCTTCACCTCACGCAGGGACGCGTCCACGCTTACCTTCTTCCCTGGAATGAGAAGGTTCATCCCGCGGATGCGGCCCTTGTGGGGGGACACAATCGTCACCTCGGCGCCCTGACGCTCCAGCTTCTTCACCGGTGCTGTCAGCTCCACCTGTTCGAAGCCATCCGCCGCGAGCACGGCCACTCGCAACCCTTTCAGCTTCTTCATCGCGCACACCTCGCTGAGTCGGAACGGTTTGTCGTCTCGACACTGTGCATTCCCGCAGGGCCTCGCGTTGTGCCTCCCCGGAGGGCGTGCTACCGACGGAGCGCTCTGGAGGTCCTTCGAATGTCCGCCGCTTCCGTTCTCCTCCGCCGTGCTCTCGTCGTGGGTGCCGTGATGCTGCTTTCTCCCGTGGGCTGTGCCAGTACCCCGGTTGCTCGCACCGACAGCGAGCAGCCGGCCTCGCAGGACGCGCCCAAGCCGAAGTGGGGGCTGGTCATCCACGGCGGCGCGGGTGTCATCTCCCGGGAGAATCTCTCCTCAGAGCGCGAGGCGGAGGTCCGCGCCGCGCTGACCCAGTCCCTCCAGGCGGGACACGCGGTGCTGGCCGGCGGCGGCTCCGCACTGGACGCAGTGAGCGCCGCGGTCCGCATCCTGGAGGACTCTCCGTATTTCAATGCGGGCAAGGGCGCCGTCTTCACGCACGACGGGGTCAACGAGCTGGATGCCGCCATCATGGATGGCACGACGCGCAAGGCGGGGGCCGTGGCGGGCTTGCGGCACGTGAAGAACCCCATCTTGCTGGCGCGGCTCGTCATGGAGCAGTCGCCGCACGTGATGATGGTGGGGGAGGGCGCCGAGTCCTTCGCGAAGTCGCAGGGCGTGGAGTTGGTGGACCCGAAGTACTTCTACACGGAGGACCGTTGGCAGGGCCTCCAGCGCGCGCTGGAGAAGGAGCGCTCGCGGCAGCCGTCCTCCTCGCTCCCGTCGGGATATGACCCGGTGAGCGGGGACCACAAGTTCGGCACCGTGGGCGCCGTGGCCCTGGACCAGACGGGCGCGCTCGCCGCGGCCACGTCCACGGGGGGCATGACGAACAAGCGCTACGGCCGCGTGGGGGACTCGCCCATCATCGGCGCGGGAACGTACGCGGACGCGCGCTGCGCCGTGTCCGCCACCGGCCATGGCGAGTTCTTCATTCGCTACACCGTGGCGCGCGACATCTGCGCCCGCGTGGAATACCAGAACGTGCCGTTGCCGGAGGCCGCCGACGTCGTCATCAACGACGTGCTGGTGAAGGTCGGCGGCGAGGGCGGCGTCATCGCGATGGACCGCGAGGGCAACGTGGCCATGCCCTTCAACTCAGCCGGCATGTACCGCGGCTACGTGGGCGAGGACGGCAAGCCCGTCGTAGCCATCTTCCGGGATGAGGCGGAGGCCGCTGGCGCGAAGTAGCAGCGCACGGCGGCCACCATCCGGGACTTGCTCGGGGTGGGGTTGCCTCCCTGAGCGCGCCGTGAGGCGTCAGTCCCGGCCGCCGCGATGTCCCCCCTCGCGGCGGTGATGGCCTCCATCGCGGCGGTGATGGCCCCCGCCCCCGTGCCCGCCGGGCGACGCCCGGTGGTAGTTGCCATTGCCCCAGTGATTGCCGTTGTTGCCACGGTAGTGCTGACGCACCGGGCTGGGGCCACGCCGGTAGTGGTTCCCGGGGTGGTGGTAGACGTGGTGGCGCACCGCCGGGTAGCGGCGCCAGGAGTGCGTGAAGTAGTGCGGGTGCCGGCGCGCCACGGTGACGTGCGCGTGGCGGTAGACGGGCACCGTGACACGCACCGAGCCCCGGGTGGCCCAGCCGCCAGCGGAGAAGTACCAGGAGGGCCCGCGGCGCATCCACCGGGACGACACGTAGACGAGCCCAGGACGGGGCGGGGCGGCCCACATGCCGTCCACCCACACGTAGTTGGCGCCGGCCCAGTACCAGTAGCCGGGCGTCCAGACGTAGGAGGGGGCCGGCGGCGGCGGCGCGTGCTCGACGCGGAGCGGCGGCGGCGCCTGCTGCGTGGACAGTTCCTCGCTCGCCACGGCGATGGGAATCTCCACCACCGGGGAGTCATGGCGGGCCCAGCCGCCGGACACCCACCGCCACATCCGGCCGTCCGGCTCCCAGTAGCCGTTGATGAACCGGTAGCCGTCCATGGGCGCCAGCCAGGTGCCGGCGTTGAAGCGCCACTCGTCGCCGTCCCAGTACCAGTGGCCGGAGGCCCAGACGGCGCCCGTGAAGGGCCGGCCGGAGGGATTCTCGGCGGGGAGCTGGGGCGGGGCGTAGGGCGCCATGGGCGCCGTGTCCTCGTCCTCGAACTCCGTGTCGTCGTACGCGTATTCGGAATATCCAGGCTCTGACGCGGGGACCGGCGCGGTCTGCGCGTGAACCATGGGCGCCGCCAGCAAGGTCACCAGACAAGCCCACCATCGAGGAGTCATCGCGTCATCTCCGTGGGTTACCAGACAGATTCTGCCACCGGCCCCCTGAGAGTCCCTCAGTGCGGGGCCGGTGTAGAAAAAAGACGCGGTGCCGTCCGGCTTTATTCATCCCCCCGGCTAGGGCTTCACCAGGACGAGCTCCCGCGTCTGGATGAGGTCCACGTCTCCGGTGAACCCAGAGAACAGCTCGTACTGGCCGGGCATGACGCGGTTGCGCGGCACGCGCAGCGACTCGGTGACGCTGAGCGTCGAGCCGTCCTGCTTCTCGGACCGGGTGAAGCGGCCGAAGGCGTTGTTCGCCTCCAGCGAGGCCTGGGGGTCGGCGAGCTTCCAGCCCTTGGGCATGGACAGCGTCACCTGCGTGCGGCTGGCCTCGGTGGTGTCGATGTAGAGCGGGGTGCGGCGCGTGCTCAGCTGCACGAACCGCCGGCCCAACTGCGCGGGGAAGGTGAGGGGCCCCAGCGCCATCCGCTGGCCGCCCTCCATCCGTCCGAAGCGCGGCACGGTGAACTCGTAGCGCAGCACGAAGGGCGCGCCCACCTGCTCCTGGTTCTCCAGCTTCACGCTCGACAGCGACGCCCCGCCGAAATACCGCGCCACCGCCCCCTGCAGCGCCTGATTGCGGCTCTCCGCCGACAGCTGGTTGAAGGCCTCGGCAATCTGCGCCGCCTCGAAGCCGGAGTACGTCTCCTCGCCCTGCCCGCTGAGCGTTCCATCCTCGGCGAGCTTCAGCGTCAGCTTCACTTCCTTGCCGGGGGTTTCCTTCAGGGGCGGCGTCTGCACCTTCTGCAACGGGCGGCCGGGCTCGGGCAGCAGCCACGCCTCCCGCTCACCCATGGCCAGCTCCGGCAGCTCGCCGAAGGGGCCGTAGCGCACGGAGGTGTCCACCCACACCGGCTCGGTGCCGGGCACCTCCACGCGCAGCGCCGCGTACGGCAGCAGCGCGTCCTGGGGGAAGGTGTAGGCCGACGGGTCGGTGTTGAAGGTCCGCACCGCCACCACCCGCGAGGGGATGCCCAGCGCGTCCAGGCCGGCCTTCATCACCGTCAGCCGGCTGCCTCGGTCCTGGGCCACCGTGGACGCCGCCGTCTGGCTCAGGCTCGCGTCCCGGCCGGAGAAGCGCTGCATCACCGCCGCGTGCAACGCCTTCACCGCGTCCAGGCCGGACTTGCCCTCCGCCGCCTTGCGCGCGAAGGCGTCCACCTCCGCCGTGCGCAGCCAGCGCTCCTGGAAGGCATCGCCGTAGAGCTTCACCAGGCTCTCGTTGCCCGTGTCGCCCGCGCCCACGATGACGAAGGGCAGGTACTCGTTGGCGGAGGGCGGCGCGTCCGGCTCGGGGATGAACGGCGGCACCCGGCGCGTCTCGAAGTGGAACACCTCCAGGTCGCCGTCCACCTTGGGCTCCGGCACCTTCATCCCGTGAGCGTCCACCTTCATGCCCACGCCCTTGGGCGCCACCACCGTGTACGTCACCCAGGCGTTGGGCTGGTTCGCAATCTGGAAGTAGAAGGCGGACGCGGTGAAGCCCGGCTGCGCGGGGCCGCGCGGAGGCTCCGCGAGCAGGTACTCCACCTCCACGTAGTCACCCACGGCCACGCCGGGCAGGCTCACCGTGTCCTTGCCTTCGATGTTCTCCGGCTCCAGCACCCGGCCGTCCGCCTTCAGCGTGCGCAGCGCGAGCACCTGCGCGCCGCGCGGAACGTTCACCTCGGCGATCTCCTGCACGCCCGACTGCTCCAGCGCCTTCTGCACCGTGTGGATGCGGTTGACGATGCTGCCGTCGGGGTACACGCGCACCGCCGCCGCATCCAACACGAAGGCCGCCGCGCTGCCGCCGCTGACGGGCTCCGCCTCGTAGGCTCGGATGGCCTCGCGTCCGTCCACGGCGTACGCCTGCAGCAGCTCGCGGCCCGTCTTCGCGCGCTCCTCCGTGCGGCGCAGCGTCAGGTCGTCGCCCGCCATCGCCAGCGCCTTCTCGCGCAGCTTGAGCGCCTCGGCCGGCTGGCCCGCGTACTCGCGCACGTCCGCCATGCGCTTCACCAGCTCCGCGTTGCGAGGCCACACGGTCGCCAGCTTCTGGAGCACCGCGGTGGCGTCGTCGAAGCGGCGCTTGGACACGTAGAGGTTGGCCAGCGTGTTGGCCAGGCTGATGCTGCTGGGGTCGCGGGACTGGAGCTCGCTGTACAGCTTCGTCGCCGTCTCCATGTCGCCGCGCGTGCGCGCGTGTTCGGCCTGGCGCACCACCGTCCCCGGGCAGCCATTCAGGGACGCCGCCAGGGTGTCGCTCCGCTCCGCCGCGTCACGGCGGCGGGCCAGGCTGTACTGGAGCGTCAGCGCCTCGCACAGGCCGGGCTGGGCCTCCAGCGCCGCGGTGAGTGACTCCTCCGCCAGGGCTTCCACTTCCAGCGCCAGCGCGGCGCGGGCGCGCAGCATGAACACCGGGTGGCCGGCGGGCTGGGCCACCTCGGCCGCCGTCTTCAGCATGTCCATGGCGGAGGTGGGCTGGCCCTCGTCGAGGAAGAGCTCCGCGCGCAGCAACAGCGCCGCCACGTTGCCCGGGTCCTTGGCCAGCACGGACTCCAGGTCACGCGTGGCCCGGCCGCGCGCCACCTTGGACGGCACGGTGCGGTCCGCGGACGCGACTTCCGCGCGCAGCCACAGCAGGGCCGGGGTGTTGGCGTCCACCGAGGCCATCAGCCGCCGCGCGCCGTCCGCGTCCCGCTGCAGGCCGTCCCGCACCGCCAGCACGACGGCCAGCAGCTCACCGGCCTCCTCGTGCAGGGCCGTCTTCAAGCCCTCCGTGGTGGGGAACACGCCGGGCGTCTCGTCGGAGAACTCGGCCTTGCTGCCCCAGGCCCGCGGCGCCGCGCCGGTGGCCGTGCTGAAGCGCACGCCGGACGGGCGCCCGTCCACGCGCAGCAGGGCGAAGGTGAGCAGGCCGGAGGTGCCGCCCTTGAGCTGGCGCACGACGAAGCGGTGCTTGCCCGCGGGCAGCTGCACGGCGCGCGCGGTGACGGTGGAGGTGGCGCGCTCCCAGGCCCGGCGCTCCATCAGCGGAGCCCCGTCCATCAGCACCTGATGCGAGGTGCCGCTCACGGTGCGAGCCACATAGAGGCCCGGCTCCGTCACGTCCGCGTCGAAGGCCTGGACGTAGAGGTCGCCCTGGCCGGGCTCTCCCGTCAGGTCCATCCGCCCGTCGGGGGCGCGCACCGTGCGCACCGGCAGCGGACCGAAGGCGCCGGTGAAGGGGCCCGCCAGCGAACCATTCTGGCTCACGGGCGTGCTCTCGTCCCAGGCCAGCACGTGGAAGGGGGAGAAGGGCCCCACCAGCGAGACTTCGCTCACCCCGCCCAGTTGCCGCATCGCCGCGTCGCGGGCCTCCGCGTCGCCGCGCACCACGGCCACCGACATCCGCGCGCCGCGCATCAGATAGGCGGCCTCGCCCGTCGCGCCCGCCGCCAGCGCTCGCTCCACGCCACTGAGGATGTCGTCGTCCAGCGCCCGCGACGTGCCCACCGAATCCAACACGTGGCGCGCCGCGACGGCCGCCAGCGGGTGCGTGGGCGCGCGCGCCACCAGCTCCAGTGACGCCGTCAGGGCGCGGTCGGGACGGCCCGCGCGGCGTGCCATCAGCGACTGACCGGCCAGCGCGTAGACATCTCCCGCATCGCGGGCAATGGCGTCATCGAAGCGCTGTTGCGCCAGCGAGGCGTCACCCGCGACGAGCAGGGCATGGAAGCCCGCGAACGCGAGCGTGCGGGCCTGTTGGGTGCCCTTCTGCGCCTGCTCCGCGGCGGTTTCGAGGACGCGCGGTGTCGCCGTGGAAGTGGAACGGTGGCAGCCCGTGAGGGCCGTGACGAGTGCGAGCGCGGCGAAGCCGAGTCGAATGGTGCGCATAGGAGGAGCCAGGGATAGTGCAATCCCTCGGCCGTGGCCATATTCCCCTGCGCAGCAATGTCCGGGGCGCGTGCTGCCGGACGCTCTACCGCCGCTTGGGAGGGCTCTTCACGGGGGCCTTCGCGGGCTGCTTCTTCGGGGGAGGCGGCGGAGCAGGCCGCTTGGCGGGCACCGCGGCGACCACCGCCTTCGCCACCGGCACGTCGGGCACGGGCGCCGTCGTCCCCGGAGGCGGCGCGCGCCGCACGGTGTAGAGGAAGCCCTCCGCGCGGCAGGTGCCTTCGATGCAGCCGAAGGCGGGCACGGGCGCGTCCCCGAAGTGCTCCATCCAGCCCGGACCCAGGTTGAGCGGCTCGCCAATGGCCCGCTGGTCCTTGCCCTTGCCGACGTAGCCCTGCATGACACCGTCCGCGTCCACCCGCAGCTCCAGCGCGGCCTCGCCCTCCGGCGACGCCAGGCCCAGCATGGTGCCGCGGCGCTCGCCCAGGGCCCATTCGAGCCGCAGCGGCGCGCCCGCGCCGTCATGGATGAGCGCCACGTAGCGGCCCGTGCTGCCCTGCAGCAGCAGCGCGGCCGCGGGGGCCTGCAGCGACGGCCCGTAGAGCATGACGTAGGCGCGGCGCTTCCAGGTGTCCGGCGGCGCGTCCGCGCGCACGCGGGCGCTGAGCACGGCGATGTCGCCGTCCAGCCCCACCACGTCCACGCGGGCACGGCCCACGCGCGACTGCGAGCGCTCCTCCACGGGCGGGAAGATGATGGCCTTCTCCTCCGCCTCCACCGGCCGTCCGGCGACCAGGAGCGACGGCGCGTCCGGGCCGGCACCCACCGACACCGTGCGCTTCTCGGAGCCTGTCTCCAGCCGGCCGGGCATGGACCGGGGCGATGGCGGACCCAGGTCCGCGTTCAGCGCGGCGCCGGGCTGCGGCGGCACGGCCTTCTCCCCGCTGCGCAGCCACTCCCGGCCCAGCACGGCCAGCGCCGCCACCACCAGCAGCACGGCCGCGGCCTGCAGGGCCATGCGCACCACCTTGCGCACGCCCTGGCGGACGCGCTGGAGGTGCGTCAGCTTCACCGGCGCCAGGGACGGCAGGCTGCCCGGGACGAGCAGCTCCAGGTCCGCGATGAGCGTGGTGACGGAGGGGTAGCGGTCCTCCGGGTCCGGCTTGAGGCACCGCGTGACGATGGCGTCCAGCCGCGAGTCCAGCCCCGGCTTGCGCCGCGACGGCGGGTCGAAGGTGCCCAGCGGCACCTCCCCGGTGAGCCACTCGTAGAGGATGACGCCCAGCGAGAAGATGTCCGCGCGCGCGTCCGCGCTCTTCGCGTCCACGCGCTGCTCGGGCGCCATGTACGACAGCGTGCCCATGGACACGTGCGTGGACGTGAGCGCGTAGCGCGAGGAGGGACTGGCATCCTCCAGGAAGGACGCGAGCCCGAAGTCCGACACCTTGGCGATGCCGCCGGCCTGCTGGTCCAGCAGGATGTTCTCCGGCTTCAGGTCCCGGTGGATGACGCCGCGACCGTGCGCGTACTCGATGGCGCGGCAGATCTGCAGCATGCGCCGCAGGGCGCCCACGACGTCCAACTGCGGCTCGCGAATCAGCTCCCGCAGCGACGGGCCGTCCACGAACTCCATCACCAGGTAGTACGTGGTGTCCGTCTTCCCCTTGTCGACGATGGAGACGATGTGGGGATGGCTCAGGGCCGCGAGCGCGGCGGCTTCCTTCTGGAAGCGCGCGATGAAGGACGGGTCCTTCGCCAGCTCGGGATTGAGGAGCTTCACCGCCACCGTGCGGCCTAGCGAGAGCTGGGTGGCCTTGTGGACCTCCCCCATGCCTCCGCTGCCGACAAGCTTGTCGAGGTGGTAGCCGCTGATGATGTCCGGCGAGCGCGGACGGCTGATCGCGGTGGGGTCGATTGAGGACATGGCGGTGAGCGAAGGGGCGGCCAGGGTAGCAGAAACCCGGCGTTGGAAATGTCCGCTCGTGCACGGGTCAGCATTGCCCCCCGGCAAGCCGCCAGGCGCCCCGCCTGCCTGCCGTTCAGAGTCCGGACACCGGGGTGCGGCTCACCGCCTGGCGCAGGTTGTTTCGGACCTGGTCCAGGGAGGAGCGCATCTGCCCATGTCGGACGGACGCCGCCACCGCGCGCGCCAGGGACTTGAGCAGCGTCACTTCCTCCGGCTTCCAGGCGCGGGGACGGCGGCAGTCCTCGAAGGCCACCATGCCCCACCACTGCTGCCGGGAGGGGTTGATGGGGCACAGGAGGATGGACTGCGTTCCCTGGCGCTCCAACAAGTCCTTCATCGTCGGGGGCGCGTCACGGGTGGGGCACGCCACCACCATGCCGGCCTCCAGCATGTCCACCCAGCCCGGCGCGAACTCGCGGAAGGAGAAGGCCCGCATCACCGGGTTGGCCAGCGGCGACGGCGTGGGCGGCTCCGCCCAGGCGTAGCGCATGTCCGTGATGAACCGGCCGTACGTGCCCTGCACGCGGTTTTCCAGGATGTACGCGCGGTCCACGCCCAGCGCGTGGCCCACCATGCGCAGCGCCTCCATGCCGGTGCTCGGGCCCAGGCCCTTCTCCAGCAGCAGCTTCGAGGCTTCCGACACCTTCGAGAAGGCTTCGATCATTGGTGCGCTCGTTTGAGTTCCGTCCCTATCCGGGACAGTCAGTGATTCTCTGAAGTCATATTAAGCAGGATTCTTCTGTTTCTGTCAAATCTCACGTTTACTGGACGGATTGACGGGTGTGCGAAAGTCCTGACCCGGATGGGTTTTCTCAGACCTCGATAGGCGTTTCGAGAGGGCGTCTCAGAAATCGAGGCAAGACGGGTTTTTATAGACCCGTAAAAGCAACGGGGGTACCTCCCTTGGAAGAGGTACCCCCGCGCACTGGCTATAAAGCCGTAAATCTTGATTACTTAGCGTCGGAAGCGGAGTTGGCCTTGGCGGCCTTCTTCGCCGGCTTCGTGGCCTTCTTGGCGGGCTTGGCCTCGGGGGCCGCCTCGGCCTTCGCCTCTTCAGCCAGGGGAGCCTCGGCGGCCTCGGGCTTGGCTTCGGCCGCTGCGGGCTTGGCTTCGGCAGCGGGCTCGGAGGGAGCCGGGGTATTGGCGAACGCGGTGGCGGCGGCGAGGAGAGCGGCGGCGAACACGGTCTTCATGAACAGCTCCGTTGACGAACGACGACGCGAGATTGCGCCGTCCCAGCGAGCGAGGACATGAGCAGGCGGCGTGCCAGGAGCGTTGTCAGAGGGAGAGCAGGTATCTGGCGGGGTTGTCCGTGGGGAGAAACTCCGCAGTTGGAGCTCCGACAATGGGGGCGGGCTCCCCAGACGGGCAGTTGCTGCTTTGACGATGACGGAGCACTTGAGCAAGCTGCACGCGTCATCTGGTTGCAGGGTGTCGGCCCAGCACCTTCGCCGCGCATGTCGCGCGGTCATGGTGTGGGAGAGATGGTCCATGCGGTTCCTCTGTTTCGCGACAGCGTTGGCCGTCCTGGGTACGGGTTGCGCGACGGGTATTCCGCTCGAGCGACTGGAGGCCCAGGTCCTCGAGGCGGACCGGTGGCGTCGCGAGTACGAGGCGGAGCGGGAGCGGGCCGAGTCGTTCGCACTGCGCATGGCCCAACTGGAGTCCGCGCTGGAGCAGGTGCGGCTGGAGCGCGCGGAAGCGGAGCATGCGCGCGCGGCGCTGTTGGAAGAGTTGGTGCGCACCGAGGCGGACCGGCACGCGCTGGAGGAGCACAACACCCAGCTGCTGGCGCTGGAGCGCGAGGTCAACGAGCTGAAGGAGCTGAAGGAGATGCACGAGGAGCTGTCGGACGTCTGGTACGAGTCCGCGCTGGAGCGTGCACGGCGGCGGTTGAACAATCCGCCCCAGCCGGCTGCCCCCCCGGCGGCCGGGAACGTTGCCCCGACGGTGCCCTGACGTCCCGTCGGACGCGCGGCGCTGGCCCCGTGATAGAGGAACGGCGTGGCGAGCTCCCGCATCCCCATCCGCGGCTACCGGGCCGGCTTCTTCTTCGTGGTCGTCCTGCTGTCCGCCGTCACCGCTTTCACGTTGTGGACGGAAGTCCGCACGGGCAGCCAGGTGGACGGGTTGGTGCAGGAGGCGCTGGAGCGGGCCGGCTCCATTGGCCGCATTCGTGTGGACGCGTTGTCGCTGGAGGCCGCCATCGAGGCGCATGTCCGCGCCACGGGTGACGCCGAGCGCCGCGCCGCGGACGCGGTGATGGAGCAGATCCTGGCGGACATCCGCGCCTCGTCGGAGGCGTACACCCGCAACCTCCCGCAGGGCGAGAAGGCGCTGTGGTACCGCTTCAACGCCGCGTGCCAGGGACTGGCGGACCAGGTGCGCGCGGCGGCCATCTTCTCGCAGCGCCGCGAGGCGGAGCGGGCCCGGCGCCACCTGGCCGAGCGCATCCGCCCGTTGGCGGCGGAGCTGGACGCGCTGGGCGGCGCGCTGGAGGAGGAGAACGCGGCCGAGGCACGCAGGCTGGTGAACCGGTTGGAGGACCTGCGCGTGCGCAACACCGCCCTGGGCGCGGGTGCCACGCTGCTGGCCATCCTCCTGTCGTCGCTGGTGGGCTGGCGCGTCACCTCGCTGCTCAAGCGCCAGGAGGCCATCATCCAGGGCCAGTTGGAGGAGCTGGGCCGGCACAACCAGGAGCTGGACGCCTTCACGCGGCGCGTGGCGCACGACCTCATCTCGCCGCTGGCGCCGCTCAAGGGGTACCTGACGCTCATCCGCCGCACCGGCGCGGTGAATGACGCGGGCGCGCTGGAGATGCTGGCGCAGTGTGAGTCCAGCGCTGTGCGCATGGGCGAGCTCATCGAGGCGCTGCTGCGCTTCTGCCGCGCCGGTACGCGCGGCGAGAGTACGGTGGGTGAGCTGGACACGGCCGTCACCACCGTGTTGCTGGAGGTGGCGCAGACAGCGGCGGCGCAGGGCGTGGCGCTGGAGCGGGAGCTGGAGCCCGGCGTGGCGGTGGACTGCCCCGGACAGTTGTTGCAGGTGAGCGCGCGCAACCTGCTCACCAACGCGGTGAAGTACTCGGCGGGCCGGCCCGACCCCCGTGTGAAGGTGCGCGTGGCCACCGAGGACGGCATGGCCGTGCTGGAGGTCGTGGACAACGGCATCGGCATGGCGCCGGGCACCCAGGCCTCGCTGTTCCAGCCCTTCTTCCGCGCGCCTGAGGTGCGCGGGCTGCCGGGCCACGGACTGGGGCTGGTCACCACCAAGCGCGTGGTGGAGGCGCACGGCGGCACGCTGGTGGTGCGCTCGGAAGAAGGAATGGGAACGCACGTGGTGGTGCGCTTCCCCCGCGTGGTGCGCCCGGCGGCGGGCACCAGCGGTTCTCAGACAACGACTGCTTCCGCCGGAATGCGCAAGGTCGGCACATGAGCTCAGCCCGCATCCTCGTTGTGGATGATGACCCGCAGGCCCGCGATTTGCTCCAGCGCTTGCTGGGGCCGCTGGGGGCGGTGACGCAGGCTCCGGACCCGCGCCGCGCCACCGAGCGCATCGCGGAGGGCGCCTTTGATTTGGTCCTCACGGACATGGCCATGCCCGAGCCGGGCGACGGGCTGAAGGTGCTCCATGAGGTGAAGGCGCAGCTGCCGGACACGCCCGTGGTGGTGGTGACAGCCTTCGGCAACATCGAGGGCGCGCTGGACAGCATCCAGCAGGGCGCCTTCGACTACCTGGCGAAGCCCTTCGACGTGGACGCGATTCTGCGCGTGGCGCGCCGGGCGCTGGAGCAGAAGCGGCTGGTGGAGGAGAACCGCTCGCTGCGCCAGCAGGTGGAGCGCGGTTCGCTGATGCTGGTGGGCCGCAGCCCGGCGCTGCTGGAGGTGTACAAGCACGTGGCGCGCGCGGCGGCCAGCAACGTGCCAGTGTTGATTACGGGCGAGACGGGCACGGGGAAGGAGATGGTGGCGCGCGCGCTGCACAAGCGCTCGCCGCGCATGAACGGGCCCTTCATCCCCGTGGACTGCGGCGCGATTACGGAGTCGCTGATGGAGAGCGAGCTGTTCGGCCACGCGAAGGGCAGCTTCACCGGCGCGTCCGGCGCGCGGCGAGGCGTCTTCGAGGAGGCCAGCGGCGGCACGCTCTTCCTGGATGAGATTGGCGACGTCGGCATGAAGGTGCAGTCGCAGCTCCTGCGCGTGTTGCAGGAGGGCGAAATCCGCCGCGTGGGTGAGAGCGTCCCCGTCAAGGTGGACGTGCGCGTGGTGGCGGCGACGAACAAGGACCTCAAGGCGCGGGTGGCGGAAGGCCTCTTCCGCGAGGACCTGCTGTACCGCCTGGACGTGGTGCACCTGCACCTGCCACCGCTGCGGGAGCGGAGCGAGGACATCCCCGCGTTGGTGGAGCACTTCGCCGGGCGACATGCGCGCGGCGGCGTGCGGCCGGTGGTGACGTCGGAGGCGAACGCGCGCCTGGCGGCCTACGACTGGCCGGGCAACGTGCGGCAGTTGGAGAACGTGGTGGCGCGGGCGCTGGCGCTCAACGTGACGGGCGTCCTGGGGCCCCAGGACTTCCCGGAGCCCATTGGGGATGCGTCCACCCCGAAGATGGCGGGCCTGGCGGGCGACATGCCGAGTCTGGCCGAGCTTTCCCGCCGCTACGCCGCGCAGGTGCTCCAGCACGTGGGCGGCAACAAGAGCGAGGCGGCGCGCCTGCTCGATGTGGACCGCAAGACGCTCTACAAGCTGCTGGAGGCCCCGGAGGCCGAGTCGTAGCGCGCGCGGCGGACGTCAGTTGGTGACGCCCAGCAGCTCCCGAATCTGCCGCAGCATCTCGATTTCGGCCGCGTGCACGCTGCCGTCGCTGGCGATGAGCGTCTTCGCCTCCCGGATGACGGCGGAGGGGTTGGTGCGCAGGATGCCCATGTTCGGCGGAGGCAGGGGCTCGTTGTTCCGCAGACAGCGCGTCAGCGCGGCCAGCTCCGGCAGGGGCACGCTCATGCCTCGCGCAGTGTCCAGGATGTGTTCAATCTCGGAGTGCGCGACGCGGCCATCGACGGTGGCGACCTGGAGCAGCAGCTTGAGGACTTCGACGTGGAATTGTTCTTCGGGGCTCATGTCCCGCTAGGCTGGCTTTTCCAGGGACGCCCGTCCACCTATTGACGGCGTCAATGCGCGGCGGAGCACCGAGTGGCGGTGCTCGAAGAGGCGCCGGATGAAGGCCTCCGCCAGCCAGCCGCCGAAGCGGGGCTCGAAGTCGAGCTGGTCGATGATGTCGACGCCGGCGTGCGCCTCGATGATGCGGCGCTCGTGCCGCCACTGACGCATCGCGCTCATGGGGGACTCCTCGACGAAGCGGCGTCCCGGCTCCAGCTCGCGCAGCGTCAGGTCGGACCAGCCCACCGGCAGCACGCCGCCCAGCAGCAGCTTGCTGCGGAACAGCGGTTGGCCCGGCTCGAAGGGCACGTCCCCGAGCCCCGCCACGCCCGGAGGCGCCGTCATCCGCAGGTACGGGTGCATCTCCATGGAGATGCCCTTCATCGACGTCACCCACGCCCAGGCTTCAGCGGGAGTGACCTCCACGTACGACTCGAAGCGGAGACTGCGGGTTGCCATGACGCCCCCGGTCTGCGTGTCACCACGCGGTGTGACGGTAGTCCTTGAAGAAGTTGCCCCAGACGTACTCGCCGCTGTTCTCCGAGGCGATGATGGGGTCCACCACCCGCGCCGCCCCGTCGACGATGTCCAGCGGTGGCTGGAAGTCCAGCTCCTGCACCTTGCGCTCCGCGTGCTGCGCGGGGTCCTCGTCGGTGACCCAGCCGGTGTCCACGGCGTTCATGTAGATGTTGTCGCGGGCGTAGTCCGGCGCGGAGGTCAGCGTCATCATGTTGAGCGCCGCCTTCGCCATGTTGGTGTGCGGGTGTTTGTCCGTCTTCGTCCCGCGCGAGAAGCTGCCCTCCATCGCGGAGACGTTCACCACGTGGCCGGGGGACGAGCGGTCCCTGAGCATCAGCGGCTTCAGCTTCCCGACGAGGATGAAGGGCGCCACCGCGTTGATGAGGTGGACCTCCAGCATCTCCGCCGTCTGGACCTCGGCGAGCCGCAGCCGCCACGAGTTCACGTCCCGCAGGTCCACCTGCTGCAGGTCCGCGTCCAACCGGCCCTGCGGGAAGAGGGCGCGCTCGTCACCCTCCTGCTCCAGGTTGTAGGGCAGCATGGACAGCGCGGCGGAGGAGTGGATGCCCAGCGCCGGGTCGCTGCTGCGCCAGGTGGTGGCCAGCTCCGAACCGCCCGCGTTGCCCGCGCCCAGGGCGGCCGGTTGCACCGTCGAGACGCAGGCGTCATGGCCCGCGAGCAGCGCGCGCGCCGCCGCCGGCAGGTCGTCCGCGCGGCGCATCTCTCCCGGCAGCAGGTGGCCGTAGAAGCCCGGCGGCCGGCGCACCGTCTGCGCGGCGTTGTTGATGAGGATGTCCAGGCGCTCGTGCGTCTGCTCGATGTACTTCGCGAAGAGCTCCACGCTGGGCGCGTGCCGCAGGTCGAGCCCGTGGATGTGCAGCCGGTGCGCCCAGTCAGCGAAGTCCGGTTCCTGGACGTAGCGCTGCGCGGCGTCGTTGGGGAAGCGCGTGGTGGCGATGACGCGCGCGCCGGAGCGCAGCAGCATCAGCGAGGCCTGGAAGCCAATCTTCACCCGGGCGCCGGTGATGAGCGCGACCTTCCCATTCAGGTCAGCGCGCTGCGTGCGCTTGGCGTAGTTGTAGTCCGCGCACTCGATGCACATCGCGTCGTAGAAGAAGTGCAGCTTGCGGTACTCGGCCTTGCAGACGTAGCAGCGGCGGGGCTGCTCAAGGATGCGCTCCGGCCCTGCCTCCGTGGGGGGCGGTGGGGGCAGCGCGGGCACCGTGAAGATGGCGGAGCGGCGCAGGGTGCGAATCTCCGTCGTGGCGCGGATGGCGCGGTCGTGCTCGCGCTTCGTCTTCTTCCTGTCTCGGCGCAGCGCCTTCGCCATCCGGGACTTGGTGTCGCGGTCCGGGTGCAGCACGCGGCCCGCGGCGCTCAGGAAGGCGATGCGGTCCTCCTCGGGGAGGCCGGCCAACAGGAAGCGGTCCTCGCTGATGGCCTCCAGGAGCTGGGTGATGCGGCGTACCTCGTCCAGGGACAGGGGGGCAGCGGGCGGCGCTTCGGGAGCGGGGGTCGGAGCAGTCTCGGCGAGCTTCATCT
>NZ_JAAEAH010000099.1 GCF_010998615.1 Myxococcus sp. CA023
CGCCAATCCCCCCGGACCCGGACGTCGGCGGCCCCTTGCGCCCCACCAGGCGCGTCGCGACCCAGGCGCAGACAGCGGCGGCCACGACCAGCAGCAGGACCCACAGCCACGTGGATGGGCCGGGCGCGGGCTCCCCGCCGGTGGGCGCCCGCGCCCGTGACTGGGCGAGCGCGAGAACGGGGACCAGGAGCGTCAGGTATGGAATCCGGGTGCGCATCTTCGGAAGGTGTCCACCGACGTACGTTCCCGCCCGCAATCCCGAAGGGCCACGCCGGCCGCGTGGACACGGACCGGCCGGTCGGGCGCCCCCCGGCCAGACGGCTTCATCGCGACAGCGCCTCCATGGCCCATACAACTCCCGCTCCCGCCCGAGGCCCGGCCGGGTACAGTGCCGCGCCCATGCCTCGCAAGCCCGACAAGCCGAAGCCGCCGCCGCAGCAGCACAAACGCTGGGAGGGCAAGGAGAAGCCGGACTGGCTGTCGCGCGCGCTGGCCCGCGCGGGCGTCTTTCCCCAGAAGGAAGCGGAGGACGCCATCCGCGCCGGTCGCGTCAGCATCAACGGCCGCGTGGCGAAGATGGCGCTGACGCCCGTGCCGCCGGGCGCCACCGTGAAGGTGGACGGCCTCGTCGTGTCCCTGGAGGCTCCGCCCACGCGGGTGCTGGCCTTCCACAAGCCCGCGGGCCTGCTGTCCTCCACGGAGCGGCAGCACCGCACCGGCACCGTCTTCGAGGCGCTGCTGCCCCAGCTCCCGCCGGAGCTGGCTGGATACACGTGGCACGCCGTGGGCCGCCTGGACGTGGATTCCACGGGCCTGCTGCTCTTCACCAACGACGACAAGCTGGTGGCCCATGCCACGTCCCCGGACGCGCGCCTGCCCAAGCGGTACGTGGCCACCGTCTTCAGCACCGCGAGCGACGAGCGGGTGGAGCCCCTGCGCCGGGGCATGACGCTGGATGATGGCCCCGCCCGCCCCGCGAAGGTGAACGTGCGGGACGAGCACACGGTGGAGGTGACGCTCACTGAAGGCCGGCACCACCAGGTGAAGCGGATGCTCGGCGCCGTGGGCCTGCCCGTGCGCGCGCTGCACCGCGAGGCCGTTGGCGGCGTGGACCTGGAAGGCATCCCCGAAGGCACCTTCCGGCTGCTGACGGACGACGAGGTCCGAGAGGGACTTCGCTACGAGGGGCGTGCGCCCTCGGCTCCCTAGCCGCTTGCATCGCCTTCAAACAACCGGCGGGGTCGCGTACCTTTGCCTCCATGGCGGACTTCGACCTGGTGGTGATTGGCTCCGGCCCGGCGGGTGAGTGGGGCGCGGTACAGGCGGCGCTGGCGGGCAAGCGCGTGGCGGTGGTGGAGCGGGAGCCCGTGCTGGGCGGTACCGCGGCGAACACGGGCACCCTTCCCTCCAAGACGCTGCGCGAGACGGCGCTGCACCTGTCCGGCTTCCGGGCGCGAGGGCTGTACAGCGTGGAGACGACGCTGCGGCACGAGGCCACGGTGTCCGACTTCCTCTTCCGCGAACGGAGGGTGAAGGACATCGAGCGCGAGCGCATTGCCCGCAACCTCCAGCGCCACAAGGTGGAAATCATCCAGGGCACCGGCACGCTCGTGGACGCGAACACCGTCGTCGTGCGGCGCCAGGACTCCCCGGAGCGGCGCCTCACCGGCGGCACCATCCTGGTGGCCACCGGCTCGTCGCCGTACCGGCCGCCGCTGTACCCCTTCGAGGACCCGCGCATCCACGACTCGGACGAGGTGCTGGAGCTCGAAAGGCTGCCGCGCTCGCTGGTGGTGGTGGGCGCCGGCGTCATCGGCTGTGAGTACGCCTGCATGTTCGCCGCCATGGGCATCCCCGTGACGCTGGTGGAGGCGCGCGCGGAGCTGCTGCCCTTCCTGGACGATGAGTTCTCCGCGCTGCTGGGCCAGCGCATGGAGGCGCTCGGCATCCAACTGTGCTTCGGGCAGGTGGTGGAGCAGGTGGACGTGCCGCGGGACGCGGATACCCCCATCCGGATGCTGCTCTCCTCCGGCACCGCGCTGGAGACGGACCAGATCCTGGTCGCCTCCGGCCGCACCGCCAACACGGCGGGCCTGGGGCTGGAGGCCCTGGGCGTGAAGTTGGGCCCGCGCGGCCAGGTGGAGGTGGGCCCCACCTACCAGACGGCCCTGCCCCACATCTATGCCGTGGGGGACGTCATCGGCTTCCCGGCGCTCGCCTCCACGTCCATGGACCAGGCGCGCATCGCCGTGGAGCACGCGTTCGACCTGGGCGGCGTGCGCACCATGGCGCCGGTGCTGCCCTACGGCATCTACACCATCCCCGAAGTGTCGATGGCTGGCGAGACAGAGGAGGCCCTGCGCAAGCTGAACGTGCCCTACGTGGCCGGCCGCGCCGCCTTCGCCACCAACCCGCGCGGACAGATTCTGGGAGACACGCACGGCCTGCTGAAGCTGCTCTTCCACCGGGAGAGCCTCAAGCTGCTGGGCGTGCACGTCATGGGGCCCCAGGCCTCCGAGCTGGTGCACGTGGGCCTCACCGCCCTGCTCACCGGCTCAAGCGCCCGGCTCTTCGTGGAGACGTGCTTCAACTATCCGACGCTGTCGGAGGCCTACAAGGCGGCCACCTTCGACGCGTTGGACCAGCTCAGCGGCTGCCCTTGAGGCTGCCCACCGTGAGGCCCGTGGCGAGAGGGGCCGCTTCATGCAGCTCGTCCGCCGAGCCCCGCGCCAGCCGGGGTGCCTCGGCGGGCGCTTCCCGGGCCGGCGTCGGCGCGGCGGCGCCGCGGCCCCCAGCCCCTCCGAGCAGCTCCTGGATGCGCTGCCAGCGCGCCTTCTCCTCCACCATCAGCCGGGTGAGCTCCGCGCGAGCGGACGCATCCTCCAGATCGGAGGCGGCCGCCGCCACGCGGTCCAGGAACGGCATCAGGTAACCGAAGTCCCTGTCGAAGGCGCTGGGGTTCGAGTTCTTCGCCATTGGCAGCCACGCTAGCCCACTTCACGGAAGGTGGGGGACTTCAGCCGTGATACACCCGCGAGGCGACAATCCGGCCGTCGCGCACCTCAAAGACCTCCGCCACCGGCATGGGGGCCTCCCCCGGCGCATGGCGCAGGTACTCCATGAACACCCGGTCCTCGTCCGCGGTGAGGGCCACCAGCTCATACCGCAGCCCCGGCAACCGGGCGTTGGCCGCCTTCCACCACGCGGACAGGGCCTGCCGCCCTACCAGCCGCCCGCCTGTCTCCGGGTGCAGCACCCGGATTTTGGGTGACGTGTGGGTGGCGTCCTCGGCATAGAGCGCCACCAGCGCGTCCACGTCATAGGCGTTGAAAGCGTCCAGCCAGGCTCGGGCGAGGGAGAAGTTTTTTGTCGCGCTCATCGTTAAAAAACCCCAACTGAAAACGGCATCGAGTGGGTGGAGGTAGGCCCAGGTGGGTCAATTTCCATGCGGATTTGGCTGGAAACTACGTCCTGTGGGAAGTAGAGGCCCCGCCTGCTCTGTTCCGTCAGGCACTTTCATAGAGAAGAAGGACCGGATCGTGGCCGCCAACGCACCCATCGAGAACATTCGAAACATCGGTATCTCCGCCCACATCGACTCGGGCAAGACGACGCTCTCTGAGCGCATCCTGTTCTACACGGGTCGGATTCACGAAATCCACGAGGTCCGCGGCAAGGACGGCGTGGGCGCGGTCATGGACTCGATGGACCTGGAGCGTGAGAAGGGCATCACCATCCAGTCCGCCGCCACGTTCGCGATGTGGGGCGACTACAACATCAACCTCATCGACACCCCGGGACACGTGGACTTCACCATCGAGGTGGAGCGCTCGCTCCGCGTGCTCGACGGCGCCATCCTGGTCCTCTGCTCGGTGGCTGGCGTGCAGTCGCAGTCCATCACCGTGGACCGCCAGATGAAGCGCTACCGCGTCCCGCGCATCGCGTTCGTCAACAAGATGGACCGCTCCGGCGCGAACTATGACCGCGTGGCCGCCCAGCTGAAGGAGAAGCTGAACCACCACCCGGTGCAGATGCAGATGCCCATCGGCGCCGAGGACCGCCTCAAGGGTCTGATCAACCTCATCGAAATGAAGGCGTACTATTTCGATGGCGAGAGCGGCGAGGACATCCGTGAAGAGGAGATCCCCGCGGAGCTGCTCGAAGAGGCCAAGACGCGCCGCCAGCAGATGATCGAAGGCGTGGCCGAGGTCGACGACCAGCTCGGCGAGCTGTTCCTCGCCGACCAGCCCATCTCCAACGAGGCGCTGATCGCCGCCGTCCGCCGGGCCACCATCGGCCTGAAGATGACGCCGGTCATGTGCGGCTCCGCGTACAAGAACAAGGGCGTGCAGCTGCTCCTGAACGCCGTCTGCGCGTTCCTGCCCAACCCCAAAGAGGCAACGAACGAAGCGCTGGACCAGAAGAACAACGAGGCGAAGGTCATCCTCGAGTCCGACCCGGAGAAGCCCTTCGTCGGCCTCGCGTTCAAGCTCGAGGACGGCCGCTACGGGCAGCTGACGTACATGCGCATCTACCAGGGCCGGGTGACGAAGGGCGACTTCATCATCAACCAGTCGAACCAGAAGAAGGTCAAGGTTCCGCGCATCGTCCGCATGCACTCCAGCCAGATGAACGACATCAACGAGGCCACCGCCGGTGACATCGTTGCGCTGTTCGGCATCGAGTGCGCGTCCGGCGACACGTTCACCGATGGCGTGGTGAACTACACGATGACGTCCATGCACGTCCCGGACGCCGTGATTTCGCTCGCCGTGGCCCCCAAGGACCGCTCCGCGCTGGCCAACTTCTCCAAGGCGCTCAACCGCTTCACCAAGGAGGACCCCACCTTCCGCGTGCATCGCGATGAGGAGTCCGGGCAGACCATCATCCGCGGCATGGGTGAGCTCCACCTGGAGATCTACATCGAGCGCATGAAGCGCGAGTACAGCTGTGAGGTCCAGGCCGGTAAGCCGCAGGTGGCGTACCGGGAGACCATCAGCCAGAAGGGCGAGTTCGCGTACACGCACAAGAAGCAGACGGGCGGCTCCGGCCAGTTCGCCCGCGTGTGCGGCTACATCGAGCCGCTGCCCTCGGACGCGGTGCAGCAGTACGAGTTCGTGGACGACATCGTGGGCGGCTCCATCCCCCGCGAGTTCATCCCGGCCTGCGACAAGGGCTTCACCGAGGCCGTGAAGAAGGGCAGCCTCATCGGCTTCCCCGTGGTGGGTGTGCGCGTGGTCATCAACGACGGCGCCTTCCACGCGGTGGACTCGTCCGAAATGGCGTTCAAGACGGCCGCCATCATGGGCTTCCGTGAGGGCTACGCCGCCGCCAAGCCCATCATCCTCGAGCCGATGATGAAGGTGGAGGTCCAGGCTCCCGAGGACTTCCAGGGCTCCGTCGTGGGTCAGCTCAACCAGCGCCGTGGCACCATCCTCTCCACCGAGACGGCCGAGGGCTACGTCACGGCGGTGGCCGAGGTGCCGCTGAACACCATGTTCGGCTACTCCACGGACCTGCGCTCCGCCACCCAGGGCAAGGGCGAGTACACGATGGAGTTCTCCCGCTACACGCCGGTGCCCCGCAACGAGTCCGAGGCCCTGATGGCGGCGTACAAGGAGAAGCTGGCCGCTGAGCAGGCAGCGCGCAAGTAGTCCGCGCATCCGCCGCACTCTGGCGGTAAGGAAGGCGTCCCTCTTCAATGAGGGGCGCCTTTCGCCTTTTCAGGAGTCCGATACCGTGACGCTGCTCCGCGCCGCCAACGTCCAGCTCAGCTTCGGAAGCCGCACCGTCTTCCAGGACCTCACCTTCACCATCGAGGAGGGGGAGCGGGTGGGCCTGGTGGGCGTCAACGGCTCCGGCAAGTCGTCGCTGATGAAGATCCTGGCCGGGGCCGCCCGCGCCGACACGGGCGAGCTCCAGCTGCGCCGCGGCGCCCGCGTCACCTACCTGCCCCAGGAGCCGGTGTTCCCCGAAGGCGCCACGGTGGCCTCCGAGCTGTCCGTGTCCCAGGGGCCGCTGAAGGAGGCGCTGGCCGCCCACGCGGAGCTGGCGAAGCGGATGGAGTCCGCCCCTGCGGAAGAGCAGGAGAAGCTGATGGCGCAGTTCTCCGCGCTCAGCGACCGCATCGAGCAGATGGGCGGCTGGGACACCGAGCACCACGCGAAGACGCTGCTGGACAGGCTGGGCGTGAAGGACTGGGACCGGCCCGTGGCGCAGCTGTCCGGCGGCCTGCGCAAGCGCGTGGCCATCGCCCGGGCCCTGCTGACGCGGCCGGACCTGCTGCTGCTCGACGAGCCCACCAACCACCTGGACGCTGACACCGTGGACTGGCTGGAGGAGGAGCTGGACAAGCTGCCCGGGGCGCTGCTGCTCGTCACGCACGACCGGTACTTCCTGGACGGGCTGGTGGACCGCATCGTCGAAATCCAGCCCGGCGCGGGCGTCACGTCCTACCCCGGTAACTACCAGGCCTACGTGGAGCAGAAGCTGGTGGCGCAGGAGAACGCCGCGCTGGCGCAGCACAAGCGCGAGCGCTGGATTGCCCAGGAAGTGGCGTGGCTGCGCAAGGGCCCGGAGGCCCGCCGCACCAAGAGCAAGGCCCGCATCGAGCGCGCGCAGAAGCTGATGGCGGAGAAGGGCTTCGAGCGCCCCAAGGTGGCGGACCTGCGCGTGGCGGCGGCGCCCCGGCTGGGCCACACCGTCATCGAGGCCGAGGGCGTGAAGAAGTCCTTTGGCGACCGGAAGGTGCTGGACGGAGTGGACTTCCGCCTCCAGCGCGGCGAGCGCGTGGGCCTGGTGGGGCCCAACGGCGTGGGCAAGACGACCTTCCTGCGCGTGCTGTTGGGCGAGGTGGAGCCCGACGGCGGCAAGCTCGTCATCGGGAAGAACACGAAGGTGGCGTACTACGACCAGAGCCGGGCGCAGCTCGACCTGGAGGCCACCGTGTACGAATCGGCCTCGCAGGGCGAGGACTGGGTGGAGCTGGGCGACCAGAAGATTGCCCTGCGCGACTACCTGGACGACCTGCTCTTCCCCGTGCCCATGCAGCGCATGAAGGTGAAGGCGCTGTCGGGCGGCGAGCGCAACCGGCTGCTGCTGGCGCGCCTGTTCCTGGAGGGCGCCAACGTGCTGGTGCTGGACGAGCCCACCAACGACCTGGACATCGTCACCCTCAACATCCTGGAGCGGCTGCTCCTGGACTTCGGGGGCAGCACCCTGCTCGTCACGCACGACCGGTACTTCCTGGACAAGGTGGCCACCAGCATCCTCACCTTCGAAGGCGAAGGCCGCGTCACCCGCTACGAGGGCAACTACGCCATGTACCGGCGGCTGAAGGAGCAGGCGGACGCGAAGGCCGCGGCCCCCGCCACCCCGAAGCCGGGCCCCAAGCAGGATGAGCCCGCGCCCGCGCCCGCGCCCGCCAAGGCCGCGCGCAAGCCCGGGAAGCTCTCCTACAAGGACCAGCGCGAGCTGGACGGCATGGAGGCCACCATCGAGGCCGCCGAGTCGCGCAAGGCCGGCCTGGAGGCCCAACTCGCCGACCCCGCCGTGTACAGCAACGGCTCCAAGGTGGCGGAGGTGCAGAAGGAGCTGGACGCCACCGTCGCCGAGGTGGACCGGCTGTACACGCGCTGGCAGGAGCTGCAGGACCTGGCCGCCGCCAGCGCGTAGGGTCCGCGCGCGGCTGTCCATTCCCAGCCATGTCTGGGAATGAGACTTCACGGAAACACGGGGAGAATCCGGACGGCTGACTCGTCAAGCCAGCAAGTTGTTCGGAACCCCAATACTTGCTGGACGCAAGGGAAGGCGTGCCGCCCTTGCACGGGACTGGCGTGTCGTGAGACTCGTGCGGGACTTCGGGCCGTCGCATTCACGTCGTGTTTCATTGGAGGCGTCGTCTTGCCGTCCCGGCCTGCGCTTGCGCTTGTCTCTGTGTTGTCTTCATTCGCCCTGTTCGTTGGCCCCGCTGAAGCGCGGGCCCAGGGCCGGTCGCTCCCCTCCTTCAACCTCCAGCGTCTGGAATTGGACCCGGCGGCGCTGGGCTCGCTGATGGTGGGCACGGGCCGCACGCTGCCCCAGGGCGCGCTGCGGATGTCGGTCCAGGGGCACTACGAGCAGCTCCCCTTCACCTTCCAACGTCGATGGGAGCCGGGCAGCGGCCGTGGCCTGGTGGAGGACCGCTTCACCATGGACCTGACGGCGGCCTACGGCGTGCTGCCGTGGCTCCAGGTCGCCGCGGAGGTGCCCTTCATCGTCAGCCAGGGGGGCACGCGCTTCCGGGACTTCAACGCCCCGGAAGGTTCGGGAATGGGAACGCCGTGGCTGGGCCTGCGCGCGGCGCTGGTGCGTCAGGACTTCGGCTTCCAGTTGGCGGCGGGCGTGTCAGCCGCGCTCCCGGTGGGCAGCACGGCGCTGCTGGCCCGGGACGACTACGCGGTGCACCCCCGTCTGCAGGTCGGATTCCTGGCGGAGACGTGGCAGGTGGGCGGTGAGGCCGGCGTGCTGGTGCGCAAGAAGCACGAGCTCTTCAGCGTGTCCGGCTTCTCCCAGGACGTCATCGGCAGCGAGCTGCGGCTGGGTGCCACGGTGACGTCTCGGGCCGGGGAGAGCACGCGCGGCGAGGTGAGCGTGGTGGCGGGGCTGCCGCTGCAAGGTGGCCGTCCGGGCGGCGAGTTGCTGCTGGCCATCCGCAAGCACGCGCTGTCCTGGCTGGACCTCTACGTCATGGGCGGGCCGGGCGTGGGCGCCGGCATGGACACGCCCACCTTCCGCTTCATGGCGGGCGCCTCGTTCGCCACCTTCCGGGTGGACTGAAGCGCCCTGCCCCGCCGCGGCGGCCTACTTGGGCATCACTCCGAAGGCCTTCGCCATCGCGATGCCGATGCCCAGCAGGCTCTCACCCGCGATGAAGCCGGAGGACACCGGCAGAACCATGTCCTCCGCCAGCTTCGGCTTCGTGCGGCGCAGCAGCGCGGCGATGGCCGAGCCCAGGAAGAAGGCGATGGAGCTGGAGCCCGGAATCACGATGGCCAGGCCGAAGCCCGCGGGGGACGGCACGTAGGCCTTGGCCTTCGCCGGGGCCCAGCGCTCCAGCAGCACCAGGAAGATGCCCAGCGCCGCGCCGCACAGCGCGCCCATGCGCGCCGAGCCCGGCAGCGCGGCCACGCCCGTGGCGAGCAGCTTCGACACGCCGGCCCACACCATGGAGGCGGGCGCGGGGAACTCCTCCGAGCCCAGCATGCTGGCGTCTGGCACCAGAATCTTGAACACGGGCACCACCACGGCCGCGCCGGCCACCACGCCGAAGAGCTGCGCGACGAACTGCTGGCGCGGATTGGCGCCCAGCAGCCACCCGGACTTGAGGTCCGTCAACAGGTCCGCCGAGTGGAGCCCCACGCCGCCCGTCGCGTTGGCGCTCATGACGTTGGCGGGGATGTTGCCCGGCGCCAGGCCGCCGAAGATGAGCTGCGTGACGGGGCCCAGCGCCTTGGTGGGCGTGGTGTCCGTCTCACCCGTCACCCGGCTGGCGATGACGCCCATGACGACGGCCAGCGGCATGGCCAGCACACCCGCCCACCACGGAATCTGGAACAGGTAGGCCATGAGGAACACGGCCACCGGGCCGAGAATCGCGAAGCCCAGGGGGAACCACGCGGGCGGGCACTCGATGCCGGCCAGCGGGTCGGACTCCTCCTCCTTCGCGTTCTTCCCCTTGAACAGGCCGGACAGCGACTTGAAGGAGCGCGCCACGCTGCGCCACTGGAAGGCGAAGGAGAGCAGGCCCGAGGACACCAGCACCGCCGAGCCCGTCCACACCATCCAGCTGTTGATGGAGCGGTAGGTCACCTCGCCGATGGCGCCCTGGCTCACCATGGCCGGCGCGAGGAAGCCGTAGGTGAGCACGGCGCCCAGCAACATGGACCAGCCCGTGCGAAAGCTCACCAGCGCGCCCGCGCCCACCAGCAGCAGGCTGAACTCGAAGGACAGCGACCACGCCGACGCCTTCTTGCCCAGCATCGTGAAGGGCAGGCTCACCTTCTCAGGGATGTTGGTCAGCCACGTGAAGCGCGCGTCCCGCAGCGCCACCACGAGCGCGCCGATGCCGCCCGCGATGCCCAGGAGCCGCGACTTGCGGCGGGCCACCTCGCCATGGCCGTGCAGCGCGCGGATGGTCTCCGCGGTGGCCGTGCCCGTGGGGAACGGCAGCGCCTCCACGTTGATGAGCTGGCGCTTGATGGGGATGGCCGCGAAGACGCCCAGCGCGGAGATGACGGCGAACCACACCATCAGCCAGCCCGAGGACGGCAGCGTCCCCGTCAGCATCAGCAGCGCGGGCACCGCGGCCATGTTGCCACCGCCCGTCATGTAGCCGGCGGCCGACGCCACCGAGCCCATGGCGTTGTTCTCCAGGTCGGTGAACTCCGTCTTCAGCACCCGAATCGAGCGCAGCGTGCCGAACACCGCGAAGGCCAGGATGCAGGCGGTGATGGTGACGCCCAGGCTCCAGCCCGTCTTGAGGATGACGTACAGGTTGGACAGGCACATCACCGCGCCAATCACCATGCCGGCGATGACGGCGCGCACCGTGAGCTGACGCACCCCACCCTGGTAGACGTGCTCCAGCCAGTAACGTTCCGGATCCTGGGCCGCGGAGGCCCCCGCGTCACCCGGTGAGTCGGACGGTTGGATGCGGAGGCCGCTGGGACTGGGCGTCTGGGAGGGGGACTGGCTCATGGGGGCGGCGAAGATAGTTCACCCCCACGCCCCCCGGCGAGCACCGCGTTTGACGGGGGCCAACCCGGGAGGCTGGCCGCGCCGCGTCAGGAGCCTACGTCAGCCGTGGTCATGCCCGCCCGGCCCGTGGACGTGGCCATGGGAGAGTTCTTCCTGCGTGGCTGCACGCACGCTCTTCACGGTGACGTCGAAGTGCAGCGTCTTGCCGGCCAGCGGGTGGTTGAGGTCCACCACGACGCCGTCATCGCGCACTTCCTGGATGCGCAGCGGGATGTCGCCCTGGTCCGTCTGCGCCATCAGCGACTGGCCGGCCTGCGGCGAGAAGCCAGGCGGCAGCATGTTGCGAGGCACGGTGCGCACGCCCGCCGGGTCGTGCTCGCCGTAGCCCTGGCCGGGCGCCACCACCACCTGCTTGCTCTCGCCGAAGCTCATGCCCTCCAGGGCCCCTTCGAGCCCCGGGACGATCTGCCGGTGCCCGTGCAGGTAGGAGAGCGGCTGGTCGGGCGCGCTCTGGTCGATGACCTGGCCGTCACCCAGGTGCAACCGGTATTCGAGCGAGACGACGGAATCCTTGGCGACCCTCATGCGGGGCTCCTTGCCGATGACTGCGGTGGGACTGCGTTTGCTACGGGGAAGGTGCGGCGGGAAATGCCCGGCGTCAGGAAGCAGTGGGGTCCACGGCTCCCTCTTCGGCCGGGCTGTCGGCCGACTCTCCGCGCGCCACGTAGACGGCGGCGGCAAGGTCGCCTGTGACGTTGAGCGTGGTGCGGCACATGTCCAGGAAGCGGTCCACGCCCAGGATGAGCCCCAGGCCCTCCACCGGAATCTTGAACATGCCCAGAATCATCGCGATGACGGGAATGGAGCCCGCCGGCACGCCCGCGGTGCCGATGCCCGCCAGGATGCAGATGAACATGATGAGCGCCTGGTCGGACAGGCTGAGCGGCACGCCGTAGACCTGGGCGAGGAAGAGCACCGTGACGCCTTCGAAGAGCGCGGTGCCGTTCTGGTTCATGGCCGAGCCGGCGGTGAGCACGAAGCGCGACACGCTGCGCGGCAGCTTGAGGTTCTCCTCCGCCACCTTGAGCGCGGTGGGCAGCGTGGCGCTGGACGACGACGTGGAGAAGGCGGTGACGATGGCCAGCCGGCTGCTGCGGAAGAACTCGATGGGGCTGCGCCCGCCCAGGAAGCGCACCGACAGCGAGTAGACGACGAACATGTGCAGGCCCAGCGCCAGCAACACCGTGCCCATGTAGGAGGCGAGCTGCACGAAGATGCCGAAGCCCAGCCGCGCCGTCATGGCGAACAGCAGCGCGGCTACACCGAAGGGCGCCAGGCTCAGCACACCGTCGATGAGCTTCATCATCACGTCATAGAGGCCCTGGATGGACTCGCGCAGGCGCTGGACGGGCTCGCTCGGCGTGAGCGCCACGCCCATGCCGAAGATGAGCGAGAAGACGATGAGGCCAATGAAGTCTCCATCCGCCGCGGCCTTGATGGGGTTGGTGGGCACCATGGAGACGAGCACCGCGCCGAACGAGGACGCCCCTGGCGCGGCGGCCGCCTGGATGGTCATCCCGCCCTGGGCCAACGCCCGGGCCTCGTCACTCAGGCCCGCGCCGGGCTCCAGCGTGTTGACCAGCACCAGCCCGATGAGGACGGAGATGGAGGACAGGACGACGGTGTAGCCCAGCGTGCGAGCCCCCAGCCGCCCCACCTGCTTGAGGTCCAGCTCCGCCACGGCCACGACGATGGCGGAGAACAGCAGCGGCACCACGAGCATCAGCAGCAGGCGGATGAAGATCTGCCCCACCGGCGAGGCCACGTTGTCCACGACGAAGGCCAGCCAGGGCGCGCCGCCCGCGACGACGTTGGCGACGAGGCCCGCCACCGCGCCGGAGGCAATGCCGACGAGCATCTTCTGGTGCGCTTTCATCGAATCTCCGAGCCCTCCTCGCCGGAGGAGAATGGTCCGCGCCACCGGGCGGCAGGCGAAGATGGCATGCTGTCCTCCTCGTGGAAACCCTCGTTCGACTCACTGAGAACGCCGTGCCCCCCCTGCTCTTCCGCCGCCTGCTGCGACGCTTGGGCGCCGTGGGCACGGAGCGCCTGCGTCAGACCTACCAGACGACCTTCTGGTACGACTTCGGCCCCGCGGCCAACGTGGTGGAGGACATCATCCTCACGCTGCGCCCGCACATCGCCGGCAAACGCCGCGTGGCCGGCGTGGAGTGGTGGCTGTCACGCATGTACCCGACGGACGTGCGCGTGGACTTCCACCAGGACCGCGACGAGAAGCTGGCGCTGCGCACCGGCGAACTGGTGCACCCGCGCATCTCCTCCGTGCTGTTCCTCAACCGGGTGCGCGGCGGCGCGCTGGTGGTGACGCCCGAGCTGCCAGACCCGGCCAATCCGTCCCTGGCTCCCGCGAACCTGGACACCGCCGACCTGGTGACGCCCCGGCCCAACCGGCTGGTGGTGTTCGACGGCACGCTCACGCACGGCGTGCTGGACGCGGACAACCAGATTCCCGACGGGAAGCTGCCCGGAAAGTCCCGGCAGCGCCGCACGCTGGTGATGAACTGGTGGGGCCACCGTCCCACCGACATCCCCGCGTGGGCGGACACGCGCCTCTACCGGGCGCTGGCGCGCTGAGCTTCCTCGCGGGCCGTCTCGCGCAGGCGGTGGGTGACGCGCTCGGCCCACTCCGGCTCGATTTCCAGGCACGCGGGCCGCCGGCCCAGCCGCAGCGCCGCCGACGGCATGGAGCCGCTGCCCGCGAAGGGGTCCAGCACCGTGTCCCCTGGGCGGCTGTACGTGCGCACCAGCGGCTCCAGGACGGAGAAGGGCTTGTGGTGCGGGTGGCCGCCCCAACGCTTCGCTTCGCCTTCATCGTCATAGCCGCCGACCACGGCCCAGACGGTGGGCATATCTCCTGGCGCCAGCGGCGGCGCGGGCGTGCGGGCAATCACGAGCGCGACTTCGTAGACGCGCAGCGTCTGCTCGTTGGCGTTCTTGTCGGTGGTGCGCTTGCCCCAGACGTACTCGCCGCGCAGGTGCGGGTAGCCCAGCCCGCGCGCGGCGGTGAGGATGGGCTCCTTGCCCAGCAGGTTCGTCCAGATGATGAGCGGCGCGTCCGGCGTCAGGTGCGCGGTGGCGCGCGACAGCCAGGCCTCGGAGAAGGCGCGGTAGTCGCGCACCGTCTCGAAGCGGACGATGGGGTTCTGGTCGATCTTCTTGTGCGCGCGCGTGTCTCGCAGGTCCCCGCCCTTGCGCCGCCGGGTGAGCAGGCAGTACGGCGGGTCCGTGTGGAGCAACGCGGCGCGGGTGTCGCCCAACGCTGCGCGGTAGCCCGCCGGCTCGCGGGAATCGGCGTTGATGCAGCGAAGGGACTCGGGCGGGGGAATGGAGGTCATCGGCCTGAGCGGCACCCTACACGGCGGGGCGCGAGGCTCAAGTGGCGCGCTCACCGCGCCTGAAAACCCTCCAACTTCAAGGTCCGCTTGCGGCCCTCGTCCCACAGCTCGAGCGTGTACCGGCCGGCGTCCGCGGCCTCCGGCTCCTCCAGGACGATGATGATGGGCGCGCTGCCATCGGCGTCCAAGGGCCCTCCCTGCCAGGGAGGGAGCGTCCGCATCCGGTTGCCCTGGGCGTCGGTGAGCGCCGCGCCGGCCGCGATCCATCCCTTCCCAGCCTCCGAGGGCAACAATGAAAGCCGCAGCGCGGCCCACCCGGGGGACAGACGGACGAGGCTGGCGCGGCGGACGACGAGGTCACCCGTCACCTTCCGGGGCGCCCAGCGACTGAACATGACGGTGCTCTCGTCGCGGATGTCCGCCACCAGGGACTCGCGCGTGTACTCCCCTCCCGTGCGGGAGCGCTGGAGCTGCTGCACCTGGCGCTCCAGCCGGAGCATCCCCGCACGGAGTTCCTCCACCTCCTGCCGGTAGGACGCGGCGGACCGGGCATGGCGGTAGATCTCCACCTGGCGCTCCGGCCGCATGGCATCCACGACGAGGTCCAACACGGCCCGATCCGGCACGGCGCCATCATGGAACCGGACCTCCAGCCGCAGCCGCTCCCCCTCCCGGAACGTGGGCGAGGGCACCAGCACGAGGTGGTCCTCCGTCACGCCGAAGCGCTGGAACCGCTCACGGCCTTCGAGCGCCAGTTGCTCCGGACGGATGCGCGCATCGAAGAACAGGGTGGTGGACAGACCGGGACTGATGCGGACCTCCGGCGGCGTGGCCAGACCTCCCGCCTGCACGTCGATTCGCCGCACCACGGCGGCCCCCGCAGGCGCGTCCACCGCCGCGGACTCCGCCAGGGTGGCCCACAACAAGCCCCACGCGAGCACGATGAAAGTGGGCGAACCAGTCAAGGCCGAGCAACCTCCAGCAAGGACGCCTCCACACCATGACAGGTGGAGGGCTACCTGCGCGTCCCCATTTCTCCGAGAACCTGGGAGATCGCCAGGTTGACGCCCGGAAACATCATCGGTCTGCCGGGAGTACTGGAAGGGTCATACTCCATCCCCACGGCTTCCCGGGCGGGGCTGTCCACGATGTTGGCGCAGATGGGGATGCGCCGGCCGTCCGGGTACTCCACCTCCGTGAACCACCCGTAGATGGCCGTCTTCCCGTGGTACACCGTCCCATAGAAGCGGCTCCCCTTCGGGAGGCGGCCGCTCCAAGCGCTCAGGACCTCGTCGATGGCATAGAGGGTGATGGGCTCTCCGTCTGGCGGCACGGGCACCGGACGCACGGAAACCTTGGGCGTCATGGAGAGCGTCAAGTCGTTGCCAATCATCTTGGGCGGGTGGAAGCCCAGCTTCGCCATGGAGTCCAACACCTCCGTCGGGCACTGGATGCGAGGCGGCATGTCCCGCACCTGGGGCCCGCTGGCGCACGCGGCCGTGAGGCAGGCCACGGCGGCGGCCTTGCCCAGCGCGCTTCCTGGCGACGGGCGCTTCTTCAACGGTGACGCGTGGGCTGCTTCCCCCTCCGCGCCGGAGGAAGCCACCTGCGCGGACACTTCGTCCTGCGCGTCCGTGTCGTGGACCGCGCCCGCGTCCGGAGAGGACGGCACCGCCTCTAGGAGGGGCATCTCGGAGGGATTCGAAGAACGACTCGTCACTGCGGGACTTCCTTTCTCATTGGGAACAGGCGGGGCAGGAGCCAGGGCTCCCGCGATGGGCATCGCGAGGCGGCTCACCCCGAACACCACCAACCCCACGCCCAGCAGGGCGGCCACCCCCCACCCCATGGCGGCTCGCCGCCTCGAACGCGGTGCTGGCGGCGCGGGCGTCTCCGCCACGGGCGCCGCCGATGCGGGCACGGCGGGCGCCTCGACCGCGGGCACTCCGGGTGGCTCGGAGGGAGTGACGGGCGCATTCGCATCCGCCACGGGCGCATCCCGGGGCTCCGGATTGAGGGGCAGCACCGCGGCGACCTCGGACGACTCCCGAGAACGGACGGACCGCGAGGACGTGGAGGCGTCGGGCACCATGCGCACCCGCGGCGCCTCCGCTTCGGCGCCCTCGGGCGGACGGTCCAACGACACCTTCCAGGCGGGCTGCCGCTTCTCCTTGGCCACGTCCCAGAGGGCCTGAAGCAGGGCCTCCGCGTTGGCGTAGCGGTCCTCGGGGCGCTTCGCGAGCAGCCGCAGGGCGATATCGCCCAGGGCGCGCGGCACCTTCGGGTTGACGACGTGGGGCGCGCGCGGCGTCACCGTTTCGATGGCCGGCAGCAGGCGGTCATACGGAAGCTTCGGGTCGAACGCGTAGCCATCCGTGAGCGCCTCGTACAACAACGCGCCCAGCGCGTAGAGGTCCCCGGGAACGCCCGCGTCGAAGTTGGCCCCCTGCTGCCAGGTGCCCTCACGCAGGAAGGCGACGCATTCGGGCGGCAGCAGGTGAGGCGCGGCGGGCGCCACGCCCACCGTCAGCGTCGTGGCCCCGGGCAGCCGCACCGTGCCCAGGTCGATGAGGATGGGGCGCTCGTCCTCGCGGCGGATGAGGACGTTGTCGCCCTTCATGTCCCGGTGGTGTACGCCCCGGCGGTGCAGGTCCGCCACCACGCGCACCAGCTCCGTGAAGACGGTCAGCAGGTGCGCCGCCGTGGGCTTCACCCGCCAGCGCCACTCATGGAACGTCTCGCCATCGACGTAGTCGGTGACGAAGTACAGGTAGCCGTCGGGAGGCTCGGGCCAGCGGTCCACGGCGTGCAGTGCCGGGAGGTTCGGATGGGGAGCGCAGGCCAACAGCGCCGCGACCTCGTGCGCCAGCCGACCGTTGATGTCCTCTTCCTCCGCCGCGTGGAGTCCCGCCGGGCGAAGCGCCATCTTCAGCGAGTAGTGGCGGCCCGCCCGCTCCACCTGGAAGACCCGGCCGAAGCCCCCCGAGCCCAGCGACGCCACCACGCGCCAGGGGCCGACCTCGCTGCCCGGGACGAGTTGATCCGGATGGAAGGGAGGCGACCTCACGGCCACGGCCACTGCCCTCCTCCCGCCCCACCCGCGACGTCACGCGCGGGACACACGGCCCGTGGCGGCGCCATTCGCGCGAAAGACTCGGTAACCACCCAAGGAGCGGGGCTGAACAAGGGCAACCTCCAGGGTTGACCCTATCCTTTTCCCCGGGGATGTCACGTTTTCACTTACCCGCGAGGTAAGTCCGCTGCTCAGGAGGACCCAACGCCCTCCGTCGGGTCCACCGCCTCGGCGGCGTCCGCCCAGGCACCGCGCAGCCGGGCCTCGGCGGCCAGCGCTTCGTCCCAGGACGGGCCGTCCGGCAGCAGGCGCGCCGAATGCGCCAGGACGAGCCGCTCCAGCGCGAGCTCCCCACACAGCCGCCGCAGCCCCACCGCGTCCAATCCCAGGCGCGCGAGGTGGGCCTCACGGCGCGAGGCGGGCACGCGCTGGGCCTGCCACCAACGGGCCTCTTCCTCAGCCACCTCGGCATCGGAGACGCCCAGTCCCAGGGTGCGCGCCCAGCCCGCGAGCAGCGCCCGCCGCAACCCCGCCTCGGCCAGCGCCGGCGCGTTCGGGGACTCACGAAGGACGTCCAGCACCTGCCCCGAGGACACGGTCCCCGCCTGCGTCGCCGTCACGTCATCCACCAGTCGCCGACGCCGGACCAGGGATGACGGCTCGCGCGGAGCGCCGTGCGGCGCGGGCGCCCCCGAGGCCACCCACTCCGCCGCCGTCCGGAGGCACGCGAGCGCGTCCTGTCGCTTCAGGTCCTCCGCGCCGCGCGGAAACCACGCGTCCCACGCGGCCCGGGTGGACGCGGACCAGCGAGGTGCCACGACCCCCAGCACCCGCGCCCACGTCCGCTCCTGGTAGAAGACGGACTGGCCGGCGTCGACGAGCGCCCGGGCCGCATCGCGCGTCAGCACCCGGGCCTGGGCCGCGCATGCCGCCGCGTGCCGGACGTTGACCAGGGGCACCGTGAGCGGGCGCCAGCCGTGCTCACCGTCCGCGTGCAGCAGCGCCACCTCCGAGTCGTCCACCACGTCGCCGTCGCGGTACCACTCGAAGATGCGCCCCACGCCCACCACGCCGTGCGGCGCCAGCTCCGCCGCACGCAGGGCGCCCATGCTGCCGCCTCCGAAGACGGCCACGCCCGCCTCCAGCGCCGCCAGCAGCTCGTGGTGCCACACTGAAGGCTGTGCCTCGAAGACGCCATCCACCAGGGCGATGGCCCGGGGCCGCAGCCGCAGCGCGCGCCACACGTCACCCTGGCGCGCGGGGGGCAGCACCGTGCAGGGAGCCAGTCGCTTCGCTTCAGCCTCTGGAAGCGAGGGCCCCAGGAACACCACGAGATTGTCCGCGCGCCGCTTCATAGGAGCTCCGAGATGCGCATGCCCGGCACCACCACCTTCTGCACGTGAAGGCCCTCGACCGGTGACGACATCGCCACCGCCGCCGCCCGCGTGAAGCCCGCTCGCTGGAGCTGCGCCAGCACCTGACGCACCTGCCCCGCCGCGGCGCCCTTCGCCTTCGCCCCCAGGTCCGGCATGTCCGCGGCGCGCCGCCGTGGACGGACCTGGGCACAGGCCTCCGCGAAGCCTCGCGCCGCCTCCCGGTCCGCGGCGGCCACGTCCTCGCGAGCGCCGTGGATGTCCGTCAGCCGCGACTGCGCCGCCTCCAGCAAGGCCTTCAGCAACGCCGCCTCGCGCGTCAACGCGCACGCATAACCCGCGGTGAGCGGCACCGGGCCCTCTTCCAGGTCCACCAGCACCGCCGCGCCCACCGGCAGCCCCACCGCGCCCGGCGTGCGCGCGGCGGGCGTGGCGTCGAAGAGGTACACACCAAAGCCCCGCTCACGCAGCGGTCCAGCCAGGGCCTCCACGGCGGGAGCGAGCTCGAGCAGTTCGGGCGTTCGCAGCAACCGCCGCTGGACGACCGCTTCCGTCCACCCCTCCGGCATCATCCGCGCGAGCTGGTCCCGCTCCGTGGCCTCCAGCAGCGCGTGCAGCAGGGCACGCCCCGCGTCCGGATGCGCGCCGGAGCCGTTGCTCGTCCACGCCACCGCCACCGGGCCCAACGCGGGGCTCCCGGCGGGAGGCACGTGCAGGCCCTGCGCGGGCACCCACACCGGCTCACCGGAGTACAGCTCCCGCGCCTCGAGCCAGGCACAGCGCACGTGCGGGCTCCACAAGCGCGGCGCCACCAGCACCCCCGCCGAGCCCAATTCGTCCGCGCCCCACAGCGCGCCCAGGTGGCCATCCAGCTCCGCTCGCGAGCCCCACACGAAGGCGTCCGGCACCACCGTCTCCGCCGCCCACAACTCCGCCGTCTCCAGCAGCGCGCCCCAGGCCGCGTCGTCGTAGGAGAGGCCCTTGCCGTTGCACACCTGGAGGACGTGGCCGCCTGGCCGCACCGCGCACGCCACCTCCACGCCGGTCCGGTCCAACCCGGTGACACGCGCCACCCGCGTCACGCCCATGGCCTGGGCCAATCGTTGTTGAAACCGCCGCGAAAACAGCTCGTCCTTGGGAGCCCGCACGGGCGCGGACCTTAGCCTGAACGCCTAACGCCTGTCCGGCGGGCCCATGGCAAACCCAAGGCCTTCACGGTGGGTTGCTCGCACTGCTGGGCGATGCGGACCGCGGCATCAGCCGCGACGGTGGGTCCCCTGACGGGCGCTCACTCCCACGTGCAGTGGTACTCGCAATGCGGTGCGCCCCGGGCGCGGCACATGGGGTGGGTGACGTGCACGGCGCGGCCGCCACACAGCTCGATGGCGCGCTCGTGCCAGCCGATGATGGTGAGACAGTCCGGCTCGGTGACGTTCTCCGCGCCGAACGTCCGCAGCACCGCGGCGCACGGGCCTGTCTGCTCATAGGTGCGTGAGCCCACCGCGTAATAGAAGCGGTAGATTTTCGGCGCCTGGCTCAGCAGGAAGTGCGGCTCGCCAGCCTTGACGAAGACGTGCTGCGGGCCATGCAGCGCCTCATGGGCGGAAGCGCGCCCCATCTCCAGGAAGGCCCGGTCCTTGTCCTCGGGCGACATCACCCCCGCGATGGCCGCGTCCAACCGCAGGTTCAACTCCAGGGGATACCAGCCGACGGGAAGCAGCATCTTCCTCAGCAGCGCCTGGTCCTCCGCGGGCAGCCGCCGCAGCACCGCGTCCACCCCGACCTGCCCACCGTGCTGGCGCAGCATGTTGAGCCGCGAAATGAGCACGCCGCCCTTGATGCGTGAGCCAGTTCCTTCGGTCAACATGCCCCCGTCCCAGGTAACAACCGCCCACCCATTGTCCCCGCGCGGCCTGCTCGCCATCAACTCGGGAAGGCACGTTTCCTGGCGCAACACCCTGAAATTCAAGGACAACCCGAAATCATCGACTGAAATCGGCCAAAATTAATCTTTATCTCCGTCCGGGGTTGGAGCCACGTGAGCATCAGGGAGACAGGCGGCCGGGTGGTGTCCCTGCCGGCGCGCATGGCCCGGGCGGGCCTGGAGCGTGCGCCGGACGAGGCGCTCTGCCGCGCATTCCTGGAGGGTGAGCCGGCGGCCTTCGAGGTGCTGGTGACGCGGCACCGCTCGCTCGTCTTCTCGCTGGTGCGCCGCTACGTGACGCGCCCTGAGGACGCGGCGGACCTGGTGCAGAGCGCCTTCCTGCGCGCGTTGGAGGCCTCGCGCCGCGTCTTCGCGCGCTTCACGCCGTCGGGACCGGCGCCCTTCCGGGCCTGGTTGGTGCGCATCGCGCTCAACCTGGCGAAGAACCACGCCCGTCAGGGGCAGCGGTGGCGCCCGGTGCTGGTGGCCTCTGGGCTGGACGACGTGGTGGAGGACCCGTCTGAGTCCGCGCAGGACCGGCTGGAGCGGGCCGAGCGCGAACGTCAGGTTCGCGCCGAGGTGCTCGCCCTGCCCCGCCGCCAGCGCGAGGTGCTGACGCTGCGCGTGGACGGCGGGCTGGCGTTCAAGGACATCGCCGAGACGCTCGGCATCACGGAGAACAATGCGAAGGTGCAGTTCCACCATGCGATGAAGCGCCTCAAGGCGCGGGTGGGCGTGCCCGAGGAGAAGCACTGATGGCTGCGTGCCCTGACCAGGAAGAGCGGCTGGACCTGCACGCCGCGGGGGCGTTGGAGGATGACGAGGCGCTTGGACTCATCCAGCACCTGGAGGGCTGCGAGGGGTGCCGGCAGGCGCTCGCGGCATCCAAGGAGCTGCTCTCGCTGGTGGCGCTGCCCGCGCTGTCGCCCCAGGAGAAGACGGAGCTCCAGGAGCTGCCCCGGCGCACGCTGTCGGAGTGGCGGCGCGGCGCCCGGCGCCAGGGTCAGGGCTTGAAGACGCTGGGCGCGCTGATGGCCACCGCCGCGGCGGTGACGTTGGTGCTGCTGGTGCCCGGCGCGTGGCGGCTGCAAGGCCTGGGACCGGAGGCCCCGGTGACGGCGGCGCCCGCCACCGACGTCGAGGAACTGGACGCGGAGACGATGGCCGCCATCGAGGCCTGGGCGGGACTGGAGCCGCTGGACGCGGTGCTGCTCGAGGACTCCCAGGGCTGGGACGAAGAGTTCGACTTCGATGTGGGAGAGACGCTGTGACGACGAGGGTGCGAACGCGGATGGCGGTGATGATGCTGGCCCTGCTGCCCTGGGTGGCGGTGGCCGCGCCCACCGGGCGCGAGGCCCGCGTCGAGGAACGGCTGGAGCGCGCGGAGCAGCGGCATCGGCTGCGGCAGGTGCTGGAGCTGTCGGACGTCCTGGACCTGGACAACGCGCAGGCGCTGAAGCTGGAGGAGACGCTGCAGCGCTTCGACGAGCGCCGCCGCCCGCTGCGCAAGCAGGTGCGTGAAGCGGCGCGCATCCTCCACCGGGCGTCGCGAGGCGACAGTGAGGCCCTTGCGCAGGTGGACGCGGCGGCGCTGGGGGCCTTCGAGGCACGCGAGCGCATCGCGGCGCTCGACAAGGAGCTGTACCTGGCGCTGGCGAAGACACTGCCCCAGGAGAAGCGCGCCCGGCTCGCGCTCGCCCTGGCGCGCAGCGAGGGCCGCCAGAAGATGAAGCGGGAGCCCGGGAAGGACTCGTTGGGGCGCAGCGGATACGATGACGGCATGCACTGACGCGGGGGCTTGGGGCCTGACGGCGAGCTCACTCCTCGGTGGGCTCGCTCGGGTCCTTCCTGCCGGTGGCCAGGTACGACTCCGCGCGGGCCTCGAGGTGGGCGGCGAGCCGGGGCTCCACACGCGACAGCACCTCCCATTCGATATCCATGGCGCGGCGCACGACGGGCCGCGTCGGCGACAGGGGCTCCCCCGCGACGGAGGCCGCCGCCGCTCCTTCCCCCAGCCTTGCGTCCCGATTGCCGGCGCCCATGCTCGGATGCGAGGGCGCGCGCCCGTTGGTGGTGTAGTCCATCCGGTAGGCCCGCACCACGGAGCGGCCATCCGATAGCGGATGGGCCTGCACGAAGATGCGGGACCAGCTGGCGCCCAGGTCCGTATTGCCCCGGATGCGCCAGGTGGTGTGGACGTAGAGCGGGTCCGAGCTGGGGAGCAGCTCGTACTTCTGCTCCACGAGCAGGCGTCGTGCCGTCGCCACCAGGGCGTCCGGCGGCAGCTTGTAGATGGCATTGCCGCTGGTGGTCTCCACCAGCTGCTGGCGGGTCTCGGGCATGACGGCACAACCGCAGGCTCCCAACAGGAGCCCGGCCGTCACCCACGTCGAAAGGCGTGAGCGCATGACGATGTTCTCGGCATGCCCCTGTGCGGGAAGACGGATGAAGCATTGGCCTCCGAGCCCGGGGCCCGGCTCACGGAGGACACCCCTGAGAACGCACCGGGCGTGCCCCTCATATCGCCGTGCGCGTCGTGCGGGTTGGCCCCCCTCCCGCGGGGCAGAGGACTCGCACCGCGGCCGGGGAGGACCTGGCATCCAGCCCGAGGGGGCCTCGTCATGCCGTGGCTACCGTCAGGGAGGCAACGGCGCGCACCGCGCCGCCACCGAGGAGGCTTCCTTGCGGCTGCTGACCCGAATCGCCCCACCGCTGCTGGCGCTGGCTTTCGCCGCATGCTCCAGCATCGACGTGAACACCAACTATGACCCTACCGCCACGCAGAAGCTGGAGGGGTACCGCACCTATGCCTGGCTCCCACAGCCCACGGGCAAGGACGACCGCGTCTACAACCCCATCGTCGGCGCGCGCGTCGAGCAGACAGTGGACCGCTACCTGCAGGCGCGCGGCTACCAGAAGGTGGAGTCCACCGCCAACCCGGACTTCCTCATCGGCTGGCACGGCGCCATCCACAACGCGCTGAAGGCGGAGACGGTGGACGCCTACTACGGCTATCCCTGGGGCGGTCCCTTCACGGACCCCTTCTTCGCGGGCGGCGCCGTCACCATGCCGGAGACGGAGCTGCGTGAGTACGAAGAGGGCTCGCTCATCCTCGACATCGTCGACCCGCAGTCCAAGCAGCTCGTCTGGCGCGGCACGGCCCAGGCGGAGCTGGACGAGAACGCCAGCGCGGAGAAGCAGCAGCGGCGGCTGGACGCGGCCGTGAAGGACGTGCTGGAGCGCTTCCCACCCAAGGCGAAGTGAGGAGGGCCTTTCGCGCCCACAGGCCTCGCGGCGACGCGCCTCCGCGAGGCCGGGCTTCAAGGCGCGGGCTGCTCGGCGACCGTCCCCTCCTCCACGGCGAGGGCCGCGCGCTGGGACTCGGGGACGATGAGCGGCCGCTCCAGGCGCTCCCGCTCCCAGCCGCCCAGGTCCGCGCAGGCCTCGTAGGTGCTCTGGAGGAAGTCGAGCAGGTACGCCTTCGGGTCCTCCGCGCGCCGCACGTCGTCGTACGCCAACAGGTACTCCTTGATGTTGGCGTCGTACCGGGCCTGGGCCGGGCGCACGCTGGCGCGCGCGAAGCCCTCCGGCTCCGGGGCCGCGTAGCTGTAGAAGGCCGCGCCGCCCGTGGCCTGCATGCCGGGCCAGAAGCCCGCGCTGCTGACCTCCTCGCAGTAGGCCTCCTGGGTGATGGGGTCCGCCCCGGGGCGCGCTGGCGCGGGCCGGCCGGAGAAGCGCGTCACCGCCAGGTCGAAGCTCCCCCAGAAGAAGTGCACCGGGCTGCACTTGCCGGTGAAGCGCGCGCGGAAGTCCTCGAAGACGAGCGTGGCCTGCAGCAGCGCCCGCCACCAGTGCTCCACGGCTTCACCGTCATAGCTGGCGTGGTGCCAGTCCTCACCGAAGGGCGTGGTGTCGTCGGGAATCTCGACGGGCTGCTCCCAGATGCGCACGTCGATGCCCATGGAGCGCAGCGTCGCCATGAAGTCCCGGTAGAACTCCGCGACGGGCCGGGGCTCCAGCGCCATCACCCGGGACGGCCCACGGTTGGCGTGCACGTGCAGTTCGTGCGAGCGGAAGTCGAAGTCCACCTCGAAGGCGCCATGTCCGAATGGAATGAGCCCCGTCGTCATGCCCCGCGCCGTCACGCGGAACGCGACGTTCCACCAGTGGTTCTGCGGCGGCGTCAGCGCCAGCTTCACCTTGCCGACGACCTGCGTGTACCGGTGCAACGTGGCGTAGGTGTCCTGCCACGCCTCCAGCGGCAGCGGCGGCCACACCGTGTCCCGGATGTCCATGGAGCCTCCCTTCAAGCCGAGTCGGCATTCAGGGTGAGCCCCCACCGGCGCCCATGCCAGGGCGCCAGCCAGGGCCGCATGCCACCAGGGCGGGGACCAGAGGGCCAGCCCCCACGCGCCCTTTCGGGGACTACGGCTGCGCGAGCGCGCTGTCGATGGCCGCCTTCAGCTCCGCGCTGTCTGGCGTCACCGCGCTGGGGAAGCCGGCCTTCACCTGGCCGTCCTTGCCCACCACGTACTTGTGGAAATTCCACTTGGGCGCGGGGTGGTGCTGCGACAGGAACGCGTAGACGGGCGACTGGCCGTCCCCCTTCGTCTTCACCTTCTCGAACATGGGGAAGGTGACCTTGTAGCGCAGCTCACAGAACTTCTTGATCTCCTCCGACGAGCCCGGCTCCTGGCCGCCGAAATCGTTGGACGGGAAGCCCACCACCACCAGGCCCTTGTCCTTGTATTCCTGGTGGAGTTTCTCCAAGCCCGCGTACTGCGGCGTGTAGCCACATTCCGACGCGGTGTTCACCACCAGGACGACCTTGCCCTGGTAGCCGGACAGCTTCTCCGGCTTGCCATCGAGCCGGTTGACGGAGAGGTCATGGAGGGACATGGGCTTCTTCTCACTCGTGGGTTCGGACTTCGCGGGGGGAGGAGGCTTCGGCGCCGCGGCGAGCGCCGGGGTGAAAGCCAGCGCCGAGGCCAGGGTCAATAGGGGGAGGGTTTTCATGCCGCTCCCCAGGATGCCCCAGTCCCCCGCCCGTTTCACGCCCGCCGCGCCGCGGCACGCGAGCGTGTGTCCTCATCCGAAAAGAGCGACTTGAGCACCCGGCCGGTGGGCGACTTCTGCTTCGCCACCTCGCGGGGCGTGCCCTCCGCGACGATGTGGCCTCCCGCCTCGCCACCATCGGGCCCCAGCTCCACCACGTGGTCCGCGGCGCCAATCACGGACGGGTGGTGCTCGATGACCACCAACGTGTCGCCGCGGTCCACCAGACGGCCCATGAAGGTGATGAGCTTCTCCACGTCGCCCAGGTGCAGGCCGGTCGTGGGCTCGTCCAGCACGTACAGCGTGGGTTCGTGCCGGGCGGAGGCCGTCAGCTCGGCCGCCAGCTTCAAGCGCTGGGCCTCACCGCCGGACAGGGTGTTGGAGCCCTGGCCGAGTTGGAGGTAGCCCACGCCCAGGTCGGCCAGGCACTCCAGCGGCGCGGCCACGCGGGGCAGCGCCTTGAAGACCTCCTTGGCCTCGTCAGCGGACAGGCGCAGCACGTCGCCAATGGTGAGCCCGTGGTAGCGCACCTCCAGCGTGGCCGCGTCGAAGCGCGCGCCGTTGCAGGCCTCGCACGGCGTCACCACGTCCGGGAGGAAGGACATCTCATGGGAGATGGCGCCCTGCCCGTCGCACGCGGTGCACCGGCCGCCACTGGCCGAGTTGAAGGAGAAGCGCGTGGGCGTGAAGCCCTTGATTTTCGCCTCGGGCGTGGCCGCGAACACGCGACGCAGCTCGTCCCAGATGCCCAGGAACGTCGCCGGCACCGAACGCGGCGTGCGGCCGATGGGTGACTGGTCCACCGACAACACGCGCTTCACCGCCTCCGCCCCGTGCAGCGAGGTGAAGGGGCCGGGCTTCGCCGTGACGCGGTCCAGCTTCTCGCGCAGCGCCGGGTACAGCACCTGGCGAATCAGCGTGCTCTTCCCGGAGCCCGACACGCCGGACACCACGTTGAGCCGCCCCACCGGCAGCCGCAGGTCCACGCGCTTCAGGTTGTTGGCCCGCGCCCCCTTGAGCTCAATCCACTGCTTCGCCTCGCCCCGGCCCGAGGGAGGCCGCACCTGCGACTCCTTCAAGGCCCGCGCGGTGGGCGAATCACTCTCCAGCACCACGTCCGGCGGCCCCTCCGCCAGGATGTGCCCGCCACCCCGGCCGCCCGTGGGCCCCAGGTCCAGCAGGTGGTCCGCCGCGCGGATGGTGTCCGAGTCATGCTCCACCACCAGCACCGTGGAGCCCGTGGCCACCAGGGCGCGAAGGTTGTCCAACAGCCGGTGCGTGTCGCGCGGGTGCAGGCCGATGGTGGGCTCGTCCAGCACGTACATGGCGCCGGTGAGGCCCGCGCCCAACTGTGCGGACAGGCGCAGCCGCTGCATCTCCCCGCCCGACAGCGTGGCGGCGTTGCGGTCCAGGGACAGATAGCCCAGGCCCACGCGCTCCAGGAACTCCATGCGGCGCAGCAGCTCCTGGCGGGACGGCTCGCCCAGGAGCGCCCGGTCCCCCTTGAACTTCCAGCCGCGCACCCGCGTCAGCGTGGACGCCACGGACTGCTGCACCACCTCGTGGTAGCGCGCGCCCTCCAGCCGCACGCCCCGGGGGACGGGGGCCAGCCGACTGCCACCGCACGTGCGGCACGGCGCGACTTCGCCCTCGGCCATCGCCTCGGCGCCGCCCTGGATGCCGGTGCCCTCGCATGACTCGCAGCGGCCCTGCTTCGTGTTGAAGGAGAACCAGCGAGGGTCCAGCTCCGGCACGGCGGTGCCGCACTTGGGACAGGTGCGCTCGGTGGACAGCAGCGTCTCGCCCTTGCCGGCGTCCACCTTCACCGCGCCCTGGCCCCAGCCCAGCGCCTTCTCGAAGACGTCGCGGTCCAGCTTCGACAGCTTGCCCTCGTACATGACGAGGTCGATGTCGTGCTCACGCGTCTTCGCCAGGCGCGGCGGGTCATCCGTGGACGCGAGCTTCCCGTCGACGATGGCCCGCGAGATTCCCGCGCGCGCCGCCGCCGCGAAGATGTCCAGGTAGGTGCCCTTGCGGGAACGCACCGCGGGCGCCAGCAACGTGCCTTCGCCCTTCATCGCCGTGAGCTGCGCGAAGAGCACGTCCGGCGACATGGAGGTGATGGGCGAGTCGTCATTCGGGCAGTGCGGCTCGCCCAGCTTGGCGAACAGAAGGCGCAGGTAGTGGGCCACCTCGGTGACGGTGGCCACGGTGCTGGTGGCTCCCGCTCGCGAGGTGCGCTGCTCCAGCGCCACCGACGGCGGCAGCGAGCTGATGCGCTCCACATCCGGACGCGGCATGGAGGGCAGGAACTGCCGCGCGTAGGGGCTCAGCGTCTCCAGGAAGCGGCGCTGGCCTTCCGCGAACACCACGTCGAAGACGAGCGAACTCTTGCCCGAGCCGCTCGGCCCGGTGACGACGGTCATCTTCCCCAGCGGGATGCGGCACGACACGTCCTGGAGGTTGTGCTCGCGCGCGTGCTCCACCTCGATGGCGGGAACCTCGCCCTTGCCCGGCTTGCGCAGCTTCACCGCGCGGCCCAGCGGCTTGCGCTCGCCCCGCAGTGCCTGGGCGGTGGCGCCCTTTCCGCGAGCCACGTCCTCCGGCGTCCCTTCGGCGACCAGCCCGCCACCGTCACGGCCGCCCACGGGTCCCAGGTCGATGACCCAGTCCGAGGCCTTCATCACCGCCACGTCGTGGTCCACCACCAGCACGCTCGCGCCGAAGTCCACGAGCGCATTCAGCGCGGTGATGACGTGGCGCACGTCCTCCGCGTGCAGGCCAGCGCTGGGCTCGTCGATGAGGAACAGCGTCCCCTGCGCCTCGCTTGCCAGCGCCCGCGCCAGCTTCAAACGCTGCGCTTCGCCCCCGGACAGCGTGGACAACGGCTGCCCCAGCGGCAGGTAGCCCAGCCCCAGCCGCGCCACGGGGCCCAGCGTGCGCTTCAGCGCCGCGTCGCCGCCGAAGTGCTGGAGCACCTCGTCCACCGTCATCTCCAGCACCTGGGCCACGCTGAAGCCCTGGTGGCGGACGGCCAGCACCTCTTCCTTGAAGCGCCGGCCGCGGCACACCGCGCACAGCAGCGCCACGTCGGCGAGGAACTGCATCTCCACCGTCTCGTAGCCCTCGCCCGAGCAAGCCTCACAGCGGCCCTTGTCGACGTTGAAGGAGAAGTGCGCCGCCGTGAGGCCGCGCACCTCCGCGTCGGGCTCGGAGGCGAAGCGCTCGCGCAGCCGGTCCCACGCCTTGGTGTACGTGGCCGCGTTGCCGCGCGAGGTGCGCCCCAGCGGGGACTGGTCCACCAGGGTGATGGCCTTCACCACCTCCATGCCCTCCACCGCGTCCACCGCGCCGGGGGCCTCCACGTCCTTCACGCCCAGCCGCCGCGCCAGGTGCCGGTACAGCACCTCGTCCATCAGCGTGCTCTTGCCCGAGCCGCTGGGCCCCGTCACCGCGCACAGCACGCCCAGGGGCACCTCCACCGTGAGGTCCTTCAGGTTGTGCTCGCGGGCACCCCGAATCACCAACGCCCCGGTGCGCGTGCGCGGCGTGCGCGGCACCTCGTCCACGCCGGCCAGCAGCCGCCCCGTGGGCAGGTCCTGCTTCTTCGCCAGCGCCTCCGGCGTCCCGTCGAAGACGAGCTGTCCGCCCTGCTTCCCGGCCCCGGGCCCCAGCTCCAGCACGCGGTGCGCTGAGCGGATGACCAGCGGGTCATGCTCGATGACCAGCGCGATGTTGCCCCGCTCCGCCAGCTCCGCGATGGCCTCCGTCAGCGGAGGCACGTCGCCCGGGTGCAGGCCCACGGTGGGCTCATCCAACACGAAGAGCGCGCCGGTGAGGGACGTGCCCAGCGCGGCCGTCAGGGACACGCGCTGCGCCTCGCCGCCCGACAGCGTGCGCGCGGGGCGGTCCAGCGTGAGGTAGCCCAGGCCCACCCGCTGGAGGTAGCGCAGGCGACCGGTCAGTTCGCGCCGCGCCAGCTCGCCCTGCCCCGTGGTGGTGCGCAGCGCGTCCAGCCGCGCCAGCGCATCCGTCAGCTCCAGGTGGTGCCACGACGGCAAATCCAGCCCGCCCACGCGGTACGCACGCGCCTGGGCGTTGAGGCGTCCGCCGCCACAGCTCTCGCACAACGTGTAGGCGCGATAGCGCGCCAGCAGCACGCGCACGTGCATCTTGTACGTGCGGCCCTCCATCCACCGGAACCACGCGCGGACGCCCGGATAGGCGCGGCCCTCGTCGTAGTCGCCCTCGCCCTCCAGCACCGACTCGCGCTGCTCGGGCGTCAGCAGGCCCCAGGGCTTATCCCACGGAATCCCCCGCGCCTTGCACCAGCGCTGGAGCATGCCGCGCTCCCACGTGGTGGACTGGCCGGACCACGGACGGATGGCCCCCTGCGACAGGCTCAGCTCGGGGTTGGGAATCACCTTGCCCCAGTCGATGCCAATGGTGCGGCCGAACCCGCGGCACGCGGCGCACGCGCCCACCGGCGACTGGTAGCTGAAGAGGCCGGGCCGCGCGGCCTCGAACTCCCGCGCGCACTTGGGGCACACCAGCCCGCGCCGCAGCCGCTGGGGCACGCTCTGCCCAGGGACGAAGAGGTGCGCCTCACCGTCCGCGCGGTTCCACGCGTCCTCCAGGGCCTGCGTCACGCGCGACAGCTGCGCGTTCGTCAGCTTCACCCGGTCCACCACCACGCGCGCGATTCCAGCCGGGTCGGTCGCCTCGGCGGGGCGGAGCGACTCCAGCTCCTTCACCTCGCCCTGCACCATCAGCCGGTGGTAGCCATCTTTCAGCAGCCGGGCCCGCGCGTCCAGGAAGGCCGCCGTGTCGGGGATGCGCAGCGGGAAGGTGAGGATGGCCTGCGCGTCCGTGTGCTCGCGAATGGCCGCGGCCGCCGCCACGCGCGCGTCCGTCCGCACCGCCTCCACGCCGCAGGTGCCGCAGACGGGCACGGCTTCACGGGTGAAGAGCGCGGACAGGTACGGCTCCACGTCCGCCAGCGTGGCCACCGTGGAGCGCGAGCTCTTCACGGGCGCGCGCCGGTCCACGGCCACGCCCGCGGCCACGGGCTCCAGGGCGTCCATGGGCGGCCGCTCCAGCCGCTCGAGGAACTGCCGGGCGTACGGGCTGAAGCTCTCCACGAAGCGCCGCTGCCCCTCGGCATACAGGGTGTCGAGCGCCAGGCTCGACTTACCGGCGCCAGAGACGCCAGTGACGCAGACGAACTCTCCTTCCGAGAGGTCGACCGACAGGTCCTTCAGGTTGTGCGTGCGCGCGCCAACGAGGTGAGTCTTGTGCATACGGGTGGCAGGTTTAACGACTGGACACTTCGCCGCCAATCACAACTGAGGGAGCACCTGTGGGCACTCGCCTCCCTGACTGGCGATGAGGCGGCCCCCCGGAGCCCAGGGGCCCGCTCAGGCGCCCGTCCAGCGCACCCGCAGGGCGTACCCCGTGGTCTGCCGCTCCAGCACCTCCACCTGGGGCAACACCTTGGTGCGCAGCAGGACGCCTTCCACCACGCCGGCGACGAAGTCCGGCAGCGGGTCCGGGTCCACGACGCGGATGCGCCATTCCCCCGCCTGCACCGGCTCCAGCAGCATCTTCATGTCCTCGCGCCCCGCCCGCAGATACGTGGGCAGTCGCGTCAGACACCGCTCCGTCCCCAGCAGGGGCGCGGCGGTGGCGAAGATGCGACCCACCAGCGTCTGGGCGAACCCCTCCACATAGCGGTGCCCCAGGACGCGGTTGGCCGCCTCGGGCGGCTGCCCCACGCAGGCATGGCGACGGGCCACCCCCAACGCGGCCCGCCACACCGCCAGCGGGTAGTACTCCTGCGACGCCTCCATGTCGTAGCCAATGTCTCGCAAGGACTGGGCGAAGGGCCCCGTGGGCTTCAACGCATGGACGAAGAGCCCTTCGAAGTTCCGCCGAGGCACCTGCACCGGCAACGGTGGTGGCTTCCGCGGCTCGGTGGCCGTCTTGTCGTCAAAGCCCCGCCGTTCCATGAGTTCCCCCTGTCTCCACCGGTCCACCCCGGTCCTGAGGCCAGTGTATCAGCCCGGGCGCTTCGTCACCTGCACGCCACACCGGCACGGCACACCGCTTTTACAACAGCAGACGTCGTGTAACGATGAGCGTTCGTCATCAAGAGGTGTCCCATGCGGGTCCTGATTGTCACCCAGGGGGGAGGGGCGGACCTGGCGCCAGTCGAGTCCTGGCTGCGTGAGCAGGGACACACGGTGGTCACCGTGACGCGCGAGGCGGAGGTGCCCGCCGCGTGGCGCAGCGGAACGTGCGCGCTGGTGGTGGTGGATGCACGGACGGACACCTCCCGCGTCCCGCTGGTGCGCGCGCTGCGCAGCCTGCCCGGCGGTGAGGAATCCGTGTTGCTGCTCCTGGGCCACCGGGGCGCGCTGGGCAGCCTGCGGCCCGTCCTGGAAGCCGGCGCCGATGATTTGCTCGCGTGGCCCGTGGACGAGGAGGAACTGGCGCTGCGGCTGGAGCTGGCCCACCGCCGCTTCGTCCGGCGCGAGGGCCGCAAGGGCCTACCCTTCGGAGATGACCTGAAGGAGACGCTGCTGGCCGTCAGCCCCGTGCCCACGTCTATCACCACCATCACCGAGGGGCGCGTGGTGGCGGCCAACGAAGCCTACTTCGAACTCTTCGGCTACACGCGCGAGGAGGTCATCGGGCGCACCACGGTGGAGCTGGCGCTGTGGCAGGCGCCCCTGGACCGCTCGCAAATCGTGGACACGCTGCGGCGCCACGGCACGGTGCGCGGCGTGGACGCGCAGTACCGCACCCGCGAGGGCGAGCTGCGGCACACGCTGCTCTTCATGGGTCTGGTGCCCTACGGGGGCACGCCCCACATCATCGCCTTCTTCCCGGACATCACCCCGCTCAAGCGCGCCGAGGAAGGCCTGCGCCGCTCGGAGGTGAGCTTCCGCACCCTCATCGGCAGCCTGCCGGACCTGGTCGCCGTCTTCGACACCGACTCGCGCGTGCGCTACGCCAACCTCAAGGTCGCCACGGCCCTGGGCTACGAGAGCGTGAACGAGCTGCTGGGCAAGCACATCTCCGACATCATCCCGAAGGAGGACTTCGCCAGCGCCGACGCGCGCATGCACGCAGCCATCCGCACCGGCCGCGCGGCGCTCCAGGAGCGGCAGATGGTCAAACGCGACGGCAGCGTGCTGCACGTGGAGTCCACCACCTTTCCCCTGCCCTTCGACGGCGAGGACGCCATCGTCTCCGTCTCCCATGACTTGACGGAGCGATACCAGATGCAGGCGCGACTGATGCTCGCGCAGCGCATGGCCTCCGTCGGCACACTGGCCGCGGGCGTGGCGCACGAAATCAACAACCCCCTGGCCTACCTCACCGCCAACCTGGCCTTCGCGCGCGAGGAGCTCGCCGGCGTGCTGCCCACCGGTACCCGAAACATGGAGCCCCGGCTGGCGGAGGCGGTGGCCAGCGCCCAGGCCGCGCTCGCCGAGGCGCAGCAGGGCGCCGACCGGGTGCGCAGCATCGTCCGGGACTTGAAGACGTTCAGCCGGGTGGACTCAGCGGAGAGCGCGGAAGTGGACGTCCGGCAGGTGCTGGAGTCCACGCTGAACCTGGCCACCACGGAGATTCGTCACCGCGCCCGCCTGGTGAAGCAGCTCGACGCAGTCCCCACCGTGGTCGGCAACGAGTCACGGTTGGGACAGGTGTTCCTCAACCTGCTGGTGAACGCCGCCCAGGCCATTCCCTCCGGGACGCCGGAGCGCCATGAAATCCGCGTCGTCACCCGCCTTTCGGGCAACGGCCACGTCTGCGTGGAGGTGTCGGACACGGGCGCCGGTATCGCCAAGGAACACCTGCCGCGCCTGTTCGACCCCTTCTTCACCACCAAGGAGCCCGGGGTGGGCACCGGACTGGGCCTGTCCATCTGCCACAGCCTGGTGACGGCCCTGGGTGGGGAAATCCATGCGACGAGCGAGCCGGGCAGGGGCTCCACCTTCCAGGTGCTCCTGGCCCCCTCCCAGCGGCTCGGGACCGAGCGCCCACCGCTCGCTCCGCCGCCCGCCCCCACGGAGAAACGGGGCAGCGTGCTGGTGGTGGACGACGAGCCACTCGTCTGCACGGCCCTGGGGCGTACGCTGCGTCCGCACCACGACGTCACCCTCTTCACCCGGGCCCAGGAGGCCTTGGAGCGCATCGAGGCCGGCGAGCGCTTCGACGTCGTCTTCTGCGACCTGATGATGCCGGGCATGAGTGGGATGGACTTCTACTCCGCCCTCCAGGCCCGCCACCCCGAGCAGGCCCAGCGGGTCATCTTCCTCACCGGCGGCGCGGTGACGCCTCAGGCCCGCGCCTTCCTGGAGTCGGTACCAAGCCCCCATCTGGAAAAGCCGTTCGCTGGCAGGGAACTCCTCTCCCTGATCCAGGAACGGCTCGCGCACGCATAGCGAATTGTCAGCCTGTGGAAGATTTGGACAGGCCCCCTCACCCCCTGCCCCTATCC
>NZ_JAAEAH010000009.1 GCF_010998615.1 Myxococcus sp. CA023
GGCTTGGGCGGCTCCTCCGGCTTCGGCGCCTCGGGGGGCGGCGGGGGCGGCTTCACCACCTCCACCATCACCATCTCCACGGGGCGCTTGGCCGCGGGGAGGTTGCGCGAGGCGCCTTCCCCGAGCGCCCAGAAGCCGCCGACGTGAATCCCCAGCGACACGAGCAGGAAGACGCCCACCACGGCCAGTGAGCGGTCGCGTCGGGGCGTCGGAGCGTTGTCGAGGACCGCCTGACTCATGAAGTGACGCCTTGCCTCAGGGGGCTGCGGGCGCGGCCGCGGGGGCTACGTCCTTCTCGATGTTGAGCGCGAACTTGGCGATGCCCTGGCCCTTCACCACGTCGATGAGCCGCATGACGCGGCCGTAGGGCAGAGACTGGTCGGCGCTGATGATGGCGCGCGTCTCCTTGTCCTTGGCCACCGCTTCCTGAACGCGCTTCTCCAGGTCCTTCTCGGTCATCTCGGTGCCGTCGAAGAAGAGCTTGCCCTCCTTGTCCAGCACCACGTTGACCAGGCCCTGCACCGTCTCACCACCGTTGGCGGCTCGGGGCAGGTCCACCTCCACCGTCTCGCGGACGATGAAGTTGGCCGTCACCATGAAGATGATGAGCAGCACCAGCACCACGTCCACCAGCGGGGTGACGTTGATGCCTGTGATTTCGTCGTCGTTGTCCTGCGCGCCGCCCGCCATGGCCTAGCGGGCCTCCGCGGCGCGAGCCGCAGCGGCCGTGCTGGACGCGGGGCGCTCGGCGCGCATGCTGCCCACCAGGGCGTAGCCCAGGGCATTGGCGCGGCTGGTGAGCGTCTTGAGCTGGCGGTTGAAGACGTTGAAGGCCACCACCGCCGGAATCGCCACCGCCAGACCCACGGCCGTGGCGACGAGCGCTTCGGAGATGCCGGCCATGACGGTCTGCTGCATGGCCCCGCCGCCGCCCTGGGCGTTCATCTTCCCCAGGTCATTGAAGGCCTTGATGATGCCCAGCACCGTGCCGAACAGACCGATGAACGGCGCGTTGTTGCCCAGCGTGCCCAGGTACGACAGGAAGCGCTCGTACTGGGGACGCTCACGCGACAACGTGGAGGCAATCACCTGCTCCACCGTGTCCGCGCCCTGGTCGGCGGAGGCCAGGGCCTCGCGGATGATGGCGGCCTCCATGCCCGTCTTGCCTTCGATGGCCTTGCGGGCCACGTCGTACTCGCCGCGGGCCAGCCGCACCGCCAGGGCCTCCGAGTCCGGCAGCCGGTGGCGGGCGAAGTACACCGTGCGCTCCAGCATGATGGCGATGGAGAGCACCGAGAGGATGACGAGCACCCAGAGCACCCATTCGGCGGAGGTGAGCGTCACGCCGAGCAGCTTGCTGCTGAGCCAGCCAAGCTCGGTGTGATTCGTCTGGGCCAGGGAGAGGAAGGGCGTCATGAAGGGAAGCCTGGGTAAAGGTGGGGCACGGGGGTACTCGCAACCCGGTTGCCAACCTGCGGGCCCATGTCTTGTTCCCTTGGCGCGGAAAGTCAAATGGAACGGCTGGGTTGGGTGCCGCCCTCCCGGAAGCGGACGCTCAGGCGCCCGCCCGGGTGGGACGGGCTCAGGGGCGCTGGGCGGGGACGTCGGTCAGGGCTGGATTTCGCTCGATGGCGGGGCCCAGCACCGCGTCAATCCGGCGCAGCAGCTCCGGCTCCAGCTTCACGCCCGCGGCCTTCACGTTGTCGTGTACCTGCTCCGGCCGGGAGGCGCCGACGATGGCGGAGGAGACGCTGGGATTCTGGAGCACCCAGGCCACGGCGAGCTGGGCCATGGAGAGGCCGGCATCCTTCGCCAGCGGGACGAGCTGCTGCACGCGAGTGAGCACGTCATCCGTCATGAAGCGGGTGATGCCGTAGCGCACGGCGTTGGCCTCCGTGGCGCGGCTGCCCACGGGGGGAGCCTGGCCGGGCAGGTACTTGCCGGTGAGGACGCCCTGGGCGATGGGGGACCAGACAATCTGCCCCAGGCCTGCTTCGTCGGAGGCCGGGATGACCTGCGGCTCGATGACGCGGTAGAGCATGGAGTACTGCGGCTGGTTGGAGATGAAGGGCACGCGCAGCTCGCGGGCCAGCGCGGCGCCCTGGCGAATCTGGTCGGCCGTCCATTCGGAGACGCCGATGTACAGCGCCTTGCCCTGGCGGACGATGTCGGCGAACGCGAGCATCGTCTCCTCCAGCGGCGTCTCCACGTCGAAGCGGTGGGCCTGGTACAGGTCTACGTAGTCCGTCTGCAGCCGGCGCAGCGAGCCGTCGATGCTCTCCAGGATGTGCTTGCGCGACAGGCCGCGGTCATTCTTTCCGGGGCCGGTGGGCCAGTACACCTTGGTGAAGAGCTCGTAGCCGGCGCGGCGCTGGCCCTTCAGGGCACGGCCGAGCACTTCCTCGGCGCGGGTTGCCGCGTATACGTCCGCGGTGTCGAAGGTGGTGATGCCCACGTCCAGCGCCGCGCGCACGCAGGCGAGCGCGGCCTCCTCCTCCACCTGGGAGCCGTGGGTGATCCAGTTGCCGTAGGAAATCTCACTGACGACGAGGCCGCTGCGGCCGAGCTTGCGGAAGTGCATGGTGCGCGCGAGCCTAACCGTGGGCCGCCAGGCGCGCACTGCCGCAGACGGGCCACCAGCCGCCAGCCACGCCACCCAGGCGACGTAGACGAGCCGGAAGGGGATGCGCAGCCGGAAGTGGGGTTGTCGCAGCAGTCCGGTGGGCTTGATGGCACTGGGGGACGGTGCGTGGGCCGTCTTTGCCGCGCGGGGCGGCACCTGGGGCAGTCTCGCGTGAAGGCGCGGTCATGGGCACTTCCTCCGCGGGGATGCTGCGTCGGTGTCCGCGAGGCTCGGGCGGTCCGTGCCAGGCGGCGGAAGGGGGGCGTCAATGCACGGCGGGATGCGACCGCTCACACCCGGACCGCGACGGCTGGACGTCGCGTCGCTTGTGGGGAGTGGGCCGAGTAGTCGACACTCGCCGCTTCATGGCTGCCAGTGAAGAACGCCGCTTCCAGGCCCTGGTGCTCGCGCCCATCCGGCGCGTGCAGCGGCGCCTCAACGCGGTGGCATGGGCGGAGGCCGGCATCGTTCCGATGTGGGCCACCGCCACGGCCTGCGTGCTGGCCCGGTTCCTCCTGCGCGGCGCCTTCGTGTGGGCCCTGCCACCGCTTCTGGCGCTGGGGCTGGGCGCGTGGTTCTGGCGTGCGCGTTCCCGGCGGGTGTCGTTGGAGCAGGCGGCGGTGCTCGCGGACCGGTCGGCGAACGCGGGCGGGCTGCTCCTCACCCGGCTGGAGCGCCCGGTGGGGGAGTGGGAACTGGCCGTCAATCAGTTCGCGGGTGGGGTGAAGCCTCCCGACGTGAAGTGGCGGCGCCCGGCCGCGGCGCTCGCGGGCGCGGTGCTGTTCGCGGTGGCGGGCTTCCTGTTGCCCCTGTCCGCGCCACGAGGCCGCGCCGTGAATGCCGCCGCCGCGGCGAAGGTGGCCGCGGTCCAGGCGCAGGCGGAGGCGCTCGCCAAGGAAGAGGTGCTGGAGGAGGCCGTCGAGGACGAACTGCGGCGCCTGGCCGAGGAAGTCTCCGAGGGCCGCTTCGACGCCGGAGATTGGGAGGCCGCCGACGCACTGGAGAAGCGGTTGGCCGAGCAGGCCGCGGAGGCCGCCGCGCAATTGGCTCAGGCCGCGGAAGCCGCGCGGGCGTTGGAGGATGCGCTAGGCGCCGCGGGAGGCGCCGAGGCCGCCACGCGTGAGCGCGAGGCATTGGAGCAGGCGCTGATGGCGCTGGAAGGCGGCTCGTCCGACGGCGCGGAGGGAACGGGGGAGGGCGGGGCGCCGCGTGAATCCGAGAACGGCGAAGCGGCACAGGCGGATGCCACGCGCGCGTCCGGACAAGGAACGCAGGGCGCCGAGGGACCGCAGGGCACGGAAGGTTCGCGGAGTGATCGCTCCGGTGAGGCGCAGGCAGCTGCCCGCGCGCGGGCCTCCGGTTCACCGGACCAGATTGCCAGCCTGCGCGAGGCGCTGGAGCGCAGGCGTCAGTCGCTGGAGAACCGCTTCGATTCGAACAGCCGCAACGGTTCCGATTCGCAGGCCCGTCGCCAGGGTTCTGGCGGCCAGAACTCGGGGCAGGGGCGCCAAGGGCAAGGGCGCCAAGGACAGGGGCAGTCGGGGCGCGGCGGCGAGGGTGAGGGGCAATCCGGCGCGGGCGAGGGGCAATCCAACTCGGGTCAGCAGGGGCATGCGAGCCGGAGCGTGCGGAAGGGCGCGGGTGTGTCACGCGGTGGCGGAAGCCAACCGCTCGTCTTTGGTGACGAGGCGGAGATGAACCCGGAGCGGCTTGCCTTCGAGCCGTTGCCTCCCGGACAGGGGGGCGACGAGGGCGAGGAACTCTGGGGGCTCCGGGCCGCGGACCCTCGGCGGCGCGCGGGCCCGGCCGGGCCTGGCGGCGCGCAGGGCACGCAGGCGCGGGGGGATGCGACGGCGGGGCCCGGTGCGGCGCCGCTGCTTCCCCGCAACCGGGACATGGTGAGGCGGTACTTTGGTGGCGAGTCGTCTGGAAGGGGGCAATGACGTGGCAGCGGAGCTTCTCAGTCCCGCCGAGGCACAGGGAGCGGCGGAGGTGGCGGCCCGGCTCAAGGACGGGCTGAACACCGTCATGCTGGACCAGGAATCCGTCGTCGAGCAGGTGGTGGTGGCGGTGCTCGCGCGCGGGCACGTCCTGCTGGAGGGCCTGCCTGGCCTGGGCAAGACGGAGCTGTGCAAGGCGCTGGCGCGGCTGCTGTCGCTGCCCTTCCGCCGCATCCAATTCACTCCCGACCTGCTACCCGGCGACATCACGGGTACCTACGTGCTGGAAGGCGACGGCCGCCGCGACTTCGTCTTCCGCGAGGGCCCGCTCTTCGCCAGCCTGGTGCTCGCGGACGAAATCAACCGCTCCAGCCCGAAGACGCAGTCCGCGCTGCTGGAGGCCATGCAGGAGCGCAGCGTCACCGTGCTGGGGCAGACCCGTTTGTTGCCGGACCCCTTCTTCGTGCTCGCCACGCAGAACCCCATCGAGCTGGAGGGCACCTATCCGTTGCCGGAGGCGCAGCTCGACCGGTTCCTCTTCCGCATCCAGGTGCCCCCCGTGGGCGCGAAGACGTTGCGCGCGCTGCTCACCACGCGCGTGCGTGGCGCGCCGCCGGAGCTGTCGCCGGTGCTGGACGCGGAGGGCCTGGGCCGCCTCTTCGCCGCGGCGGACCGCGTGCACCTGCCGGGCCCCGTGGCGGACTTCATCGGCCGGTTGGTGGAGGCCTCAGACCCACGCCAACCGTCGGCGCCCGACGCCGTGCGCCGCTTCGTCCGTTATGGCGCCAGTCCTCGCGCGGCGCTCGCGCTCGCCGCCGCCGGGCGCGCGCTGGCGTTGCTGCGAGGCAGGCCCAACGTGGGCTTCGATGACGTGGTGGCCGCCGCGCCTTCCGCCCTCAATCACCGGTTGGTGCTCGCCTACGAGGCCTCGCTGGAGAAGGTCAGCGCGGCGGACGTGGTGCGCGCGCTGCTCCAGGCCGTCCCCGAGGTGCCGCGTGCGTAGCGCGGTACTGACCGCGAGTGTCCTGCTCTGCGCCCTGGGCGGCTCACGGGCCTTCGCCACATCGCTCGCGGACGAGGCCGCGCCCACGGGCTACGGGTATCGCGATGCTTCCGGAACCATTGATACGCGGAACCACGGCGACCTGCGCGTCTCCATCCGGACCAGTGCGCTGAAGCCGGAGCGCGGCTACACCCCCATCGATGTCGTGCTCCAGAACACGGGGCTCGTGCCTCTCCAGGTCCGTCTGACCTTCCAGGGACATTCGAGCTCGGAGCCGCGAACCTCCGAGCGCACCGTGGAGGTGCCGCCGCAACGGCGGCTCGTCACCTGGCTGCCGGTGCCAGCGACAGTTCAGGCGGGGAGCATCCAGGTGGAGTCGCCCGGCCTGTCTCCGCAGACGCTCCTCGCCAACACCCCCGTCTATGTGGAGCGTTCCACGGGAGGGACGGTGTTGGTGCTGGGGACGCTCAAGGACTTCGACGACACGTCGGGGGTGCCTCGGGTGGAGGCGACCGGCAGCCCGCTGTTCTCCGTGCGCACCGTTGACCCGCACGATGCGCCCAGGGAGCTGTCCTCCTATGTGGGCTACTCCGTGGTGATGGTACCGGGAGGCCTGGCTTCCGTGCCCGCGGATGTCTGGGCCGTGCTGGAGTCCTACGTCCTCTCGGGAGGACGGCTCGTCCTGCCGCAGGTGTCGAGCAATCTGACGGAGCATCTGCCGCTGTTCACCGCGGAAGGCTCCAGGGATGCCGTGCCGTATGGCTTCGGCCGGGTGCGGCTGTGTGGCGCCGCGCTCGAATGCGGACAGGCCTTGAACGCGATGCTGGGGGAGTTCATCCCAGGGCCCGTGAAGCCCGCGGGGGCCGCGCCTCGGTGGGAGCGAAGCAACCTGCTCGCCGGGGGCATCACGCCGCTGCTGGACCATGCCAACACGCCTGTGGGGCGGTTCCTGCTACTCATCTTCGCCTTTGTGCTGGCGGTGGGGCCGGGCGGGCTGATGTTGGCGCGGCGCCGAGGGCCGGTGGCGGTGCTGGTGGCGGTGCCCCTGGTGTCGGTCCTCACCTGTGTGGCGCTCGTGACCTGGTCGGTGCTCGTGGATGGTTTCGCCGTGCACTCCGCGCGCTACAGCCTCACGTGGCTGGACGCGGAGCGCTCACGCGCGGTGACGCTCGGCGTCTCCGCCTGGTACGCCAACGTGTCTTCGGGGCCGGTGCGCTTCCCGGCGACGAGCGCGCTGCTGGCACCGGACAATGCCGACGAGATGCTGGTGGACCTGGACTGGACGAATGGCCTGACGGTGACGCATGGCTTCCTGCCGCCACGGACCTATCGTGAGTGGGGCGAGGTAGCCGTGCTGCCTTCGCGCGCGCGGCTCGTCGTCCGGCGGGAGGGCAGCACCGTTCGCGTCCAGAACGCGCTGGGGGCGCGGCTGGAGCAGGGCTATGTCCGGGTGGGGGACCAAAGCTACGCGTTGCCCGCGCTGGATGATGGCGCGGAAGGGACGCTGGGCGAGCCGCTGCCCGCGAGCGCGACACCGGTGAACCAGTTGGTGTCCGGCGTGGGGGGGCCGTCGCTCGCCGAGGGACGTCTGTCAGCGGGCGAGGAGAACTTCCGCGCTCCACTTCCGGAGGGTGGCTTCATCGCGCGCCTGGGGGGCTTGGGGCCGACGCCCTCGTCCGCCGTTGACGTGGAGCTGGAGGCCGGCATCCACCTGGTGCGAGGCCAGTCGGAAGGGGGGCGGCCATGAGCCTGCTGGAGGTGAAGGGACTGCGGCGCGACTACGGGCCGCTGCGCGCGGTGGATGACGTGTCGTTCTCCCTGGAGGCCGGCAGCATCCTGGGCTTCATCGGGCCCAACGGCGCGGGCAAGAGCACCACGCTGCGCATCCTGGCCACGCTGGATGTGCCCACGTCGGGCGAGGTGCTGCTGGACGGACACTCGCTGGTGGATGCGCCGGACCGGGCGCGTCCGCTCATCGGCTACATGCCGGACCGGTACGGCACCTATGACGACGTCACCGTCTTCGAGTTCCTGGACTTCTTCGCGCGCGCCTATGGACTGAAGGGCGCGGCGCGCCGGCAGAGGGTGGAGTCGGTGATGGAGTTCACCGGACTCACGCCCCTGGCGGACCGGCTCACCACCGCGTTGTCCAAGGGCATGCGGCAGCGCGTGGCGCTGGGGCGCACGCTGCTGCACGACCCGTCGCTGCTGCTGCTGGACGAGCCCGCGGACGGGTTGGACCCGCGCGCCCGTATCGAGCTGCGCGAGCTGTTGCGCGCCCTGGCGGACCAGGGCAAGGCGGTCATCATCTCCAGCCACATCCTCACGGAGCTGGCGGAGATCTGCGACACCTGCGCCATCATCGAGCAGGGGCGTCTACTGGCCACCGGGAAGGTGGCGGACCTGCTCCAGCAGCAGGAGATGGGCGCGGCGGTGACGCCCGAGCTGACGGTGCGGCTGGCCGTGGGCGAAGCGGGCAACGCCGTCTGGGAGCGCGCGGAGCGGTTTCTCCTGGAGCAGCCGCGCGTGAAGCGTGTGGCGCGGGAGGGCGAGGCGCTGCGCGTGCGCCTGGAACTGGATGCGGGCGCGGGCCCCGCGCAGGTGGACGCGGCGGCGGCGGTGCTGCTGGCGGCGCTGGTGGCCGCGGGGCTTCCCGTGTGTGCCTTCAGCGCGCGGGAGCGGAACCTCGAGGATGCCTTCATGACGGTGACGAAGGGGAGGGTGGCGTGAGCGCGCCCGTGGATACGGCGATGAGCCCTCCGGCCCCGGAGCCGATGGCTTCGGGTGGTGGCCAGGTCGCGGGCGCGGAGCCCTGGTCGCAGCGGTGGGGGGACCGGCTCAACCCGCTGGTGGTGAAGGAGCTCCGCCAGGGACTGCGCACGCGCGTCTTCTGGGTGTGCTTCGGGTTGATGCTACTGGCGTGCCTGGCGGTGGCGCTGGTGGCCTACGTGGACACGCGCGAGGGCGGCTACTCGCGGCGCGGCCAGGGTTACTTCTTCTCCTTCTTCGTCTGCCTGGGCGTCGCGCACTTCTTCGTCATCCCGTACAGCGCCTACCGCTCGTTGGCGCGTGAGCGCGAGGACGAGACGTGGGTGTTGCTGGTGCTCACCGGCCTGGGGCCGCGCCGCATCCTCCGGGGCAAGGTGGCGTCGTTCCTCGTGCAGGCGGCCCTGTATGCCTCCGCCGCGGGGCCCTTCCTCCTCTTCAGCTACTTCCTCAATGGCATCACGCTGTCCACGATTCTGGTGGTGCTGGCGCTGGGCGGCGCGTGGCTCGTATTCCTCACGGTGGCCAGCGTGTGCGCGGCGACGCTGGCCGACGGCCGCATGGGGCGTGCCTTCGTCCACTTCGGTCTGCTGGGCGCACTGGGCCTGGCGCTGGTGCAGGGCCTGGGCGCGGCCTACGCGATATCGGAGACGGGAGACCGGTTCCTGCATGATGTGGAATTCCGCTATCTGGTGGGCATCGCGCTGATGCTGATGCTCATGGACGGCTGGCTGCTCTTCGAGGCCGCCGCATCCCGACTGTCCCTGCCCACGGAGGACTACACGCGGGGGCCGCGTCGCGCGGTGGGGGTGCAGGTGCTGGTGGGCGTGCTCGTCGGCTGTGCCATCTGGTGGCTGACGGGGCGTAAGCACAGTGTTCCGGAGATGTTCGCGCTCCTGGGCGGCGTCCACCTGTTGGGTGTGGGCATGTTCGTGGTCGCGGACGTGGATGGCCAGGCGCGCCCGCTGCGCGCGACCACCCGGCCCTGGTCCGTGCTGCGGCCCGGCGCGCTGCGGGGCTTCCGCTGGATGGTGTTCCTGCTGGGAGCCTGGAGCGCGCTGTTCTGGGGCTTGCAGGTGGGGTCCTCGGACGTGCCGCTGAAGGGCCTCTCCCTGCGGATGGCCACCCTGGCGTTGCCGGCGTATGGCGTGCTCTTCCTGTCGCTGGCGGTGTGGCTGGGGCGGAAGGTGCGCCCGGACCGGCTGGCCACGCCCGTGGCGGTGCGCTTGATGTTCGTGGCTTCCGTGGCGCTGGCCTCGGCGCTGCCTCCGTTGGTGGCGGTGTTGATGGGATTCGATGGGGATGACCCCGTCCTCAACCTCTTCAACCCCGTGGTGGGCATCGCGAACTTCGCCACGTACGACTACGGGGCGTCCGGGCCGAAGATGTCCTGGGACTTGCTGGGCGCGGTCGTGGGCCTGGCGCTGGTGGCCGCCTTCGGGACGGACCGGATGCTCGTGGCGCGTGAGCGGCGGGCCCACACGTCGTGAGCGAGCGGATGGACGCAGCCGCCGTCGCGCGGCTTGTTCCGGGGCTGGCCCTGGCGCTGCCCAGGGTGCCCCACCGGGGGCTCTTGGGGGAGGTCCGTGCCACGTCCGCGGGCAGCGCGCTGGAGTTGCATGACTTCCGTGCGTACCAGCCCGGGGATGACCTGCGGCAGGTGGACTGGAACGCGGTGGCGCGCACGGGAGAGCTCGTGCTGCGCATCCGCCAGGATGAGGTGTCGCCGCGCGTGGAGGTGGTGCTGGATGGCTCGCGCTCCATGGCGCTGTCCCCGCGCAAGGCCGCGTGCGCGCGGGAGGTGGCGCTGCTGACGGCGGAGGTGGCGGCGCGGCAGGGACTGTCGCCCACGTTGCTGGTGGCTGGTGCCCGGCCGGAGCGTGCTCAGGGACAGGCGTGCCGGGCGGCCTTGGAAGCGGCGGACTTCGACGCGCGGGACGGACTGCCGGAGTCGCTGGGGCGCCTGCCGCCGCTGCGGCCGTGTGGGCTGCGCGTGGTGGTGAGTGACTTCCTCTTCGAAGCGGACCTGCCGGCGTTGTGCGCGCGGCTGGCGCGTGGCGCGTCGGGCCTCTTCCTGGCGCAGGTGCTGGACGCCGAGGACCTGGACCCCGCTGGGGGGGACGGGGCCCGGCTGGTGGATTCGGAGAGCGGCGCGGCGCTGGAGGAGTTGCTGACCGACGAGGTGCTGGCCGCGTACACGCGCCGCTTCGCGGAGCACCAGCGCGGCTTGAGGGGCGCGGCCTTGCGTGCTCGTGGGGCGCTGCTCACCGCACGGGCACAGGATGCGCTGGGCGCGTTGGTCGCGGGGTCGCTGCGGCCTCTGTTCCTCGCGGCGGGTGCGTTGTGAGGGGGCGCTGGGTGGCGGGCATGGAGCGCGTCGCGGGAGGTGACGCGTGAGCTTCGGCTTCCCGTGGGGGCTGCTGGCGCTGGGCGCGCTCGTGCCGCTGGTGGCGGCGTACTTCCTGCGGCGCCGGCAGAAGCCGGTGGTGGTGAGCGCGCTCTTCCTGTGGCGCAGGCCCAGTCCCCGCGCCGAGGCGGGGCCTCGCTGGGAGCGCTTCACGCGGGAGGCGTCGCTGCTGCTGGAGGTGCTGGCGGTGGTGGCCGCCGCGCTCTTCCTGGCGGACGTGCGGTGGGGAGATTCGGCGCGGGTCCGGCACCTGGTGCTGGTGGTGGATGGGAGCCTGTCCATGTCCGCGCGCGGGCCGGACGGTGTGACGGTGTTGGAGCAGGTGCGGCGCGAGGCGGCGGCGCGCGTGGAGTCGGAGGAGGCGACGCAGGTGACGCTGCTGGCCAGTGGCGGCACGCCGCGCATGCTCGCGGGGCCAGAGGCGGAGCCTTCTCGGGCGTTGGCCGCGCTGGAGTCCTTCCTGGCGCAGGGCGCGGACCATGACCCGATGCCCACGCTCATCTGGGCGCAGGAGCTGGCGGGGGCGGGACGGCGCGTGGCCTTCTTCACGGACGTTCCTCCGGTGAACGCGGCCCTGGTGCCCGCGTCCGTGCGGTGGACGGCGCTGGGGACCGCGCGAGGCAACGTGGCGCTGGTCTCCGCGCAGCGGCGCGATGAGGGGCCCACTGCCACGGTGACGCTGAGGGTGGCGCGTTTCGGGGAGGCGCCTGAGGAGGTGGACGTTCGGGTTCGCGCGTTGCCAGGGGCCGGTGCGAAGGCCGGCACGGAGCGGGTGGAACGCGTGCAGCTTCCGGAGGAGGGCACCGCGACGGTCCGGCTGACGTTCCAGGAAGCGGGCGATGTGGAGGTGTCGCTTCCAGACGACGCGTTGCCCGAGGACGGCCAGGTGCGGCTGCCGCCCGCGCCCATGCGCCCCATCGCGGTGGCGTTGGCGCAGGGACTGGGCGCTCCCGAGCAGACCGCACTGGAGCGGTTCCTCGCGGTATCGCCGGAGGTGGCGCGCGGAGCGGAGGGCTCGGCGACGGACGGGGTGTTGGTGCTGGGCCCGCCAGGGACGGATGCGCGGGTGACGGTGGGGGCGGGCGGCGCGCCGCGCACGTTCGTGGGGCCGTTCTTCTCCGAGAAGGGGCACCCGCTGCTGGATGACGTGCAGTTGGCGGGCGTGCGGTGGACGGCAGGGGACAATCCGCCTGGAAAGCCACTGGTGAGCGCCGGGGACGCGGTGCTGGTGTCCGAGGAGGCGGACGGCCGGGTTCACGTCAACGTGGACCTGTCGCGTTCGAACGTGCAGCGCGTGTCCGCGTGGCCGGTGCTGCTGAGCAATCTGGTGCGAGAGGCCCGCCGCACGCGGGAGGGTTTTCCTCGGCGGCAGCTGATGCTGGGCGAGCCGCTGCCGGTGGTGACGCTCGCGGGTGCGCGTTACACGCTCGTGGGACCGGGGGGCAGCCGGCCAGTGTTTGGCGCGGGCGAGGTGACGCTGTCGCCTCCCACCGGGCCGGGGGCTTATTCGCTGGAGCGTGACGGCGATGTGGTGGACACGGCGCAAGTGCTGGCGCTGGACGCCCGGGAGTCGGACCTGCGTGAGCGCGGGAGCGCGGAGGTGCCGGCACGTGAGGCGGGGGAAGACGACGCGGGAGGCAACGCGCCGGGCCGGGCTCGATGGCCTCTGGTTCTTCTGCTCGCCGCGCTGGTGGCGGACTTCTACCTCACGCGGAGGGAGACGCCAGGCGCCCCCGGGGCGAGTGCGGCAAGTACTGGGGGCGCTTCATGAGCGCGTCATTGGTGCGACGGAAGACTTCGATGAAGGCGCGTGAGGTGAGCGCGTGGTGGGTGATGGGACGCCCGGTTCCCGTGCCGCTTGATGCCGCCATGGCTTCCCGGCGCTGGAGCCGCGCATGACCTTCTCCCTCCCGCAGGCGTGGGTGCTGCTGCTGCCGCTGGGCCTCTTCCTCTGGAAGTACGGCCGCCGGCCGGGCCCGCCCATGTGGCTGCGTGCCGCGCTGCTGGTGCTCGTCGTCGGCGCGCTCTCGGGCCCCGAGCTGCGATGGGCCGATGCCGGCAGTGACGTCGTCGTGGTGGTGGACCGCTCCGCGTCCATGCCTCGTGACGTGGACCGCACAGCCCAGGAACTCATCACCCTCCTGGAGTCGCAGCGGCGTCCCGGGGACCGCGTGGGGGTCATCACCTTCGGCCGGGAAGCGCGCGTCGAGCAGCCCCTCTCCACCCTCGGAGGCTTTGGCGGTTTCACGCGCCCCGTGGACACGGAGGCTTCCGACCTGTCCGCCGCGTTGGATGCCGCGAGCGCCCTCATCCCCGACGAGCGCACCGGCCGCGTGCTGGTGCTGTCCGATGGCCGCGCCACGGGCGTGGATGCGCGCGGCGCCGCGCGGCGACTGGCGGCCCGGGGCCTCGCCGTGGACTGGCGCCACATCGCTCGCCCCGAACCGCCGCTCGATGTGGCCGTCGTCTCCGTGGACGTCCCCGCCGCCGTTTCCGAGCGTGAGCCCTTCCAGTTCTCCGCCGTGGTGCAAGCCTCCGCCGCCGTCACCGGCACCGTCCGCCTGGAGCGCAATGGCCGCGTGCTCCTCCAGGGGCCCTTCGACTTCCAGCCGGGCCCCAACGTGCTGCCGCTGCGCGACCTGGTCGAGGAGCCCGGCCTGGTCCGTTACCGGCTCTCCGTGGCCGCTCCCGGCGACGGCGTCGTGGAGAACGACCAGGGCGTCGCCGTGCTGCGCGTGGAGGGCCCGCCCCGGGTGTTGCTGCTCACGAACCAGTCCCGGGGAACGCTCGCGCAGTCGCTCGCCGCTTCGGGGTTGCAACTCGACGTGCGCACGCCGTTCCGCCTCACGTTGGATGACCTGGATGGCGTGGGCACCGTGGTGCTGGAGAACGTGGACGCCAATGCGCTCGGCGAGCCGGGGCTCAACGCGCTGGCGGCCTACGTCGAGCAGGCCGGAGGCGGGCTGGTGATGACCGGCGGACGCAACAGCTTCGGCGAGGGCGGCTTCCGTCGCTCGCCCGTGGAGCCGCTGCTCCCGGTGTCCCTGGAGATGCGCGAGGAGCAGCGTCGCGCGTCCCTGGCGCTGAGCGTGTTGATGGATGCCTCCTGCTCCATGGGGATGACCGTCCCGGATGGGCGGACGAAGATGGAACTGGCCGCCGAGGGCGTCGTGGCCGCCCTGACGCTGCTCAACCCCAAGGACGAGGTCTCCGTGCACATGGTGGACACGGCGGCCCATGAAATCTTCCCGCTCAGCCCGGTGGAGGCGGGGTTGCCCCTGGATGCCGTCGCGCGCGGATTCAGCGGTGGTGGTGGCATCTACGTGGGCGAGGCGCTCCGTGCCGGCCGCACGGAAATCCTCCGCAGCGAGAAGCCCACGCGCCACGTCCTCCTTTTCTCCGACGCAGCGGACTCCGAGGAGCCCGATGACTACCAGCGCACGCTGGCCCACTTGCGCGAGCAGGACGTGACGGTGTCCGTCATCGGGCTGGGCGTGCCCTCGGACCCGGACGCGGACCTGCTCCGGGAAGTGGCCCACCGGGGCGGTGGGCGCGTCTACTTCGCCGAGGACGCGATGAGCCTGCCGCGCATCTTCAGTCAGGAGACGCTCACGGTGGCGCGCGCCACCTTCGTGGATGAACCCGCGTCGCTGGAAGGCGCGCCCGACCTGCCGCTGCTCGGCCGGCTGTCCGCGGATGGGCTGCCCCAGGTGGGCGGCTACAACCTCACCTACCTCAAGCCCCGCGCCAACGTGGCGCTGCGCACCCTGGACACGAATGGCGCGCCCATCCTGGCGATGTGGCCGCGAGGCGCGGGACGCACGGTGGCCTTCACCGCGGAGGTGGACGGGCCGTACACCGGCGAGCTGCGAACGTGGTCCTCCCTGCGCGCGGCCCTGGAAGGGATGGTGCGCTGGACGCTGGCGGGCGCGGCGCCCGTCGGGGACGCGGTGGTGCGCACCGAGCGGCGAGGGCACCTGCTGCGCGTGACGCTGGACCTGCCTCCAGGCGAGGCGCTGCCCGGCGCGGCACCGACGATGGTGCTCCTGCCCGGCGACGGACGCGCCGCGCCGGTGGAGCGTCCGATGCGGTGGGAGGATGAAGACCGGCTCGTCGCCGAGTACCCGCTGGAGGGCAGTGGAACGTGGCACCCGGTGGTACGGCTGGGCGCGAAGGTGCTGCGCGCGCCGCCCGTTACGCTGCCCTACGCGCCGGAGTTCGAGCCCGGCTCCACGAAGGCGGGACTGGAGCTGCTGCGCGCCATCGCGGCGGTAGGAGGCGGCGTGGAGCGCTTGTCCATGACGGGCCTCTTCATGGAGGCCCCGGAGTCGCTGGGCCGCGTGGCGCTGGCGCCGTGGCTGGTGGCCCTGGCGCTGGCCCTGCTGCTGGCGGAGGTGGCCGTGCGCCGCTTCCTCTCCGCGCCACGGCTGCGTGCGTCGCGGACCCGCGAGCGCTTCGTGTCCATTCCCGCGACGCCCACGGCGCCGTCGTCCACTCCGGGAACACGGACAACCCCGACGCCAGCTCCGCCGGCCCGCGAGGGCGATGCGGCTCCGGCGCCAGCGAAGCCGGCCGAGGGCAGCGTGGACTCCGCGCTGGACGCCGCACGAGCCCGGGCCCGCCGACGGCTGGACCGTTGAAACGAAGGCGTTGGTAGAGGTGCGGGCCGCCCCGGACAGGAAGGGGCTGGCACGGAGGAGGGCGACTGTCCGCGGTGGGTACGAGTCGCCCCGAACGAGATGGGGGGATCGGAGATGTGGGGCGACCCGCGCCCTGCGAGACTCACAGGGCGAATGAGTGGATACACGAGCAGTGTATGATTTGCAACACGGGTCTAAAATTATCCGTGAGCGGAATGTGGTGCGGTAGCGCACGTCCTGGCCGGCCCGGGGTGTTGGGCACCAGACAGGGCAGAAGGTGTTCGGACCTGCCCGCTGGCGGCTACAACAACCACTGGACGCGCAACCTGCTGGCCAATACGGCCTGAAGGAAGAGGAGCGCCGCGTCACTCGAGGTGGGTGCGCAGTTCCTGCTCCAGCCTGGCGCGGGGCTGGGCGCCCAGCAGTTGCCGCACCACCTTGCCCTCCTTGAAGAGCAGCAGCGCCGGGACGGCGCGGACGCCATAGCGCATGGCGGACTCCGGATTGTCGTCCACGTCCAGGCTGGTCACCTTCAGCCGGCCCCGGAAATCGGCGGCAATCGCGTCAAGCACGGGGGCGAGCGCACGGCACGGCGGGCACCAGGTAGCGGTGAAGTCCACCAGCACGGGCTCGGATGACTCCAGCACCTCCCGTTGAAAGTGCGCGTCGTCCAGCGGGATGACGTTCGTCGTCATGGCGTGTCCTCCTCGTTCGGCCGGGCGCGTGGGCCCTGCCTGGGTGTGGACACAGGTGTAGTGGCCTCAGCGGGAACGGACGAGCGCCCGCGAGGGAACGCTGTGTTGCGCGAGGTCCCTTACCGGCTCCGGGAGGATGTGGGCTCGGTGGCGTCGTCCCAGGGGAGCGCGGCGCCGCGTTCACTCAACAGCGCCAGGAAGGCGCGCACCTTGGGCGGGAGCTGCCGCCTGCTGGGATAGACGGCGAAGACAGGGATGCCCGGCGGCGTTTCGGTTTCCAGCACCGGAACGAGCAGCCCGCCGCGCACGTCTTCGGCGACGAGCGAGGCGGGCAGTCGCACCACGCCCAGGCCCGCGCGCGCGGCCGCTTGTCCCGCGCGCACGCTGGGGACGCGCAGCCGCCCCGTCACCGGCAGGCTCTTCGCGCCGCGGCCCTCGCCGAAGAACCAGACCTCGTCGGTGCCGGGCGCGGCGAGCACGACGCAGGCATGACCTTGCAGCTCCGCCGAGGTTCGGGGTGTCCCTTGCCTCGCGAGATAGGCGGGGCTGGCGTAGTAGCCGGTGCGAAGGCGCCCGAGCCTTCGGGCCACCATGGCGGAGTCCGCGAGCGGGCCGGTCCGCAGCGCCAGGTCGTACTCCTCGGAGATGAGGTCCACGTGCGCTTCGGCGAGTGAGACTTCCACGCGGAGCAGGGGATTGCGCAACAGCAGCTCGGCGATGAGCGGTGTCAGCAGCTCGCCCAGCAGTGAGAGCGTGGCGATGCGCAAGGTGCCCTGCGGCGTGACACGTGACTCGCCGAGCGCGCGATTCACCTCGCGAGCCTCCGCCACCAGCCGCGCGCAGTGGGCGTGGTAGTCGCGGCCCACCTCCGTGAGCCGGAGCCCGCGCGTATTGCGCTCGATGAGCCGGACGCCGAGCCGCTCCTCCAATGCCGCGAGGCGGCGGCTCACCGTGGACTTGCGCAGCCCCAGCCGCTCCGCCGCGGCGGTGATGCCACCGGTCGCCACCACCTCGGTGAAGAGGAGCATGTCATCCAGGAGGGGCGGGCTCGCGGGCACGCGGTCAGCCTAACAGGACGGGCAGAACGCTCAGGGCGCCACGGTGGGGATGCACGGGGCCGGTCCGTCTCCGGCGTCGTCCGCCGCCCTTCGCCAGCGTGGACGTGCCTCATGGTGGGTACGCGACTCCCGGCGCCCGCGCTCTGTCTGTGTGGCCAGGGTGACGGATTCAGCATGACACCAATAATCCGTCAGGCATTAAAGATAAGAAATTCTTGAATAATGTTTCACGCGGCTGGAGCCTCGGATTCCCCCAGGCCGTGTCCGGTGGACGGTGAGCACCGCTCTCCGGGTTCGCGGCCCATCCCCCCGAGGACGCGATGAAGACGCGATTGTGGTTGCTCCTGGTGCCCGCGTTGGTAGCGGCCGGCTGTGGTCCCATCGACGCGGCAGATGAGCCCGTCATCGATGAGCTGACCGGCCAGGTGCTGCTGGAGGCCACCACGAAGTACGACATGCACCGGCTGCTGGAGGACACCGACATCACCGGTGGCCAGTGGATTACCACCGCGCAGGTGCAGGCCTTCCTCCAGCAGAACAACTCGTTCCTGGCGAACTACCGGGACCCGGCCTTCAGCAACAAGACGGCCGCCGCGCTCATCGTCGAGCGCTCCAAGGCCTTTGGCATCAGCCCGCTGTACATGCTGGCCCGCATCCAGGTGGAGTCCAGCCTCGTCCAGAGCGGCAACTCCAACAACCTGGCCAAGGCCACCGGCTGTGGCTGTCCGGACACCAGCGGCTGTGACGCGCAATACGTGGGCTTCGGCAAGCAGATTGACTGCTCCGCCAAGAAGCTGCGCGGCTACCTGACGGACCTGGACGCGGGCCGTGCCACCATCTCCGGCTGGCGCGTGGGCGTGACGAAGTCCACGTCGGACCCGTGCTCGGTGCGTCCCGTCAACAAGGCGACGGCGGCGCTCTACACGTACACGCCCTGGGTGGGCGCGTATGCCCTCCAGTGCGGCCGCACCAACGTGGGCGGCTCGTCGCTGGTGTCCGTCGTCTACCACCGCTACGAGTCGGCCTATGCGTGGGGCTCCGCCTCCGGCTGCTACTCCGAGACGGCCGACACCACCGTGCCGGAGCTCGGCTGCGTGCAGAGCTCGTCGGACGCCATGTGGCGGCAGTGCCAGTCGGGCGCCTTCACCGCGGGCAGCACCACCAAGCCCACGAACTGCACCGCGTCCTACGGTTGGTGCTCCTCCGCCACGCTGGGCCGCTCCGTGCCAGCGCGCACCTGTGTGCAGTCCACGGGCGACCAGCAGTGGCACCAGTGCGGCGCCAACAGCGCGTGGCTGAGCGCGCCGTCCGCGCCCATTTCCGGCGCGGGCCCCGCGGGTTCGTGCTTCGCGATGTACGGCCTCTAGTCGTCGAAGCGGCGGCTCCCGCCCGGAAGGACGGGAGCCCGCCGTGTCCCAGCGAGCCTCAGTACTGGTTGGTCCAGATGAGGTCCAACCCGCCCGAGCGCGCGTCGCCGTACTGGCCTTCCAGGCTCCAGCGCGTGCCCAGCTGGTACTCGAAGCGCACCGCGTTGGCGTTCTCTCCCTGCTGGAGGTTGGCGCCCACGCGGCCGGTGTAGCCGACGTAGATTTTGTCCGTCACGTAGGTGCCGACTTCCAGCTTGGTGCCCGCGATGCCGGAGGCCCCCGCCTCGATGGAGACCACGTCCAGGGGCAGCTTCGCGGCCAGGGCCTTGCGGGCCTCGTTGGCCACCAGCGAGCCCACCACGGACGCGGCCTGCGCGCTGGCGTTCATGGAGGCACCGGAGCTGCGCTCCAGCGTGCGCCGGCCCGTCGCCAGCAGCGTGTAGATTTCCGACTCCGGCAGCGGCGGGTCACTGGTGGGCTTGAGCGTGATTTCCCGCCCCTGGCCCCGGATGGTGACGAACACGGTGACCTTGGCGCTGTCGTTGCGATGCTCGGCGGTGACGTTGATGTACGGCGCCATGGCCGGGCCGGTGAAGCGCACCTGGCTGTCGCGCTGGATGTCGAAGCGGCGGCCGAGCACGTCCACGCGTCCGCGCAGCACGCGCACTTCACCGAACAGGCGCGCCACGTCCGTGTATTCGACGCGAAAGTCATCCGACAGTCCCAGCTCCGCGTTGATGTCGGAGCCCTTCACCCAGAGGTTGCGGGGCGCATTCACATTCACCCAGAACACAATGGGTGGCGTGGCCGTTTCCTCCTCGTCTTCCACCGCTACGCCCTCCGCCGGGGCCGCGCCTTCCACGGGTGTCTCGTCGGGATTCGCCGGGGGCTGCGCCTGGGCCGCTTCCTTGCGCTTCTTGCGGTCCAGCGGCTCTCCGTTGCGCACCAGCACCACGTCACCGGGCCGCTCCAGCGCCTGCAGGTCCTTGCGCTTGGCTTCCGGCAGCTCGATGGTGGCCTCGGGGATGGTGACGTTGCGCAGGTTGACCAGTCGCTGGGACAGCGTGCCCTCCACCTTCGCGCGCAGGCTCACCAGCGCCAAGAGCTGGTCGTCGACGATGATGGGGAAGTTGCGCATCACCAGCGGCGGGTCGGACGTTCCGGGGCTGGACAGCTCGTACTCATTCCGGGCGTTGAGCACCGCGGTCAGCGGCGAGTTGAGGTTGAGTGAGCCGTTGCCGGCCTTCGCCGACAGCGTCGTGATGGCGATGGATTCGCGGCTGGCCTTCAGGGCGAGCTGGATGTCGCGGTACTCGCCCAGGCCCATCAGCCCCAGCTTGCCGTCTTTCCACTCCAGGCTGCCGTTGATGCTGGGCGCGCCCAACGTGCCGGCGACGCTGGCGTCCGCCTGGAGCACGCCGCCGATGCTGCGCAGCATCTCCACCGTGCCGGACAGGAAGGCCGGGTCGAAGTTGCGCGCCTTGAGCGCGACCTCCACCGGCGCGTTGTTTGTCTGGAGTCCCCGGTTGAGCGCGGGCAGTGACACGTCCAGGCCCAGGCCTCCGTTCACCAGCATGGTGCCGCCGCCAGGCTCGGTGAGCAGCAGGTCAAAGCGGGAGCGGGTGTCCCTGTACGTGTAGTTCAGGCGCACCTGGCCCAGCCCCGTGTTGCCCACGCCCAGGTCCTGCACGCCGGCGGTGAGCTCCATCTGCGGCGTGTCGAGCGTGCCCCGCGCGCCCAGCTCCATGGCCAGCACGCCCTGGATGCCTTGGGGCCGGCCGCCCTGCGGTGGCGGCGCGCCCTCTGTCACGGGAGACGCCGGGGTGGCCAGGCCGGGAATCTCCTGCAACGGCACCGGGCCCACGCGGCCGGTGATGTCGAAGGGGATGTGGCCGTAGACCTCGCGGTCCTGGAGCGCGCCCAGCGGGGCCGCCAGCGTGGCCGTCAGTTGCGCCAGCGGTCCGTCCTGGCGCTGCGCGTTCAGCGTGAGCTTCACGTCCTTGTCGTCGCCCACGACGCTGAGCTGCCCGTTCATGGGCGGCAGCCCGTTCATCGTCACCGCGTTGGCCTGCACGCGCAGCGTCGCCTGGGGCACCAGCACCGAGCCCTCGAAGTCCAGCTGCGCCGTCACCGTGCCGCCCGGCTGCTGCACGCCGCTCATGCCCTTGAGCAGGGTGAGGGGCAGCTGCGTCACGCGGGCCTCCACGCCCAGCGTCGTCGCCAGGAGCTCATCGGGCGTGGGCGGCTTCGCCATCAGCCCGCCCACCGTGAAGGGCGTCCGCAGGGCCAGGTACGTCTGCGAGCCCAGGCCCTCCACGTCCAGGCGCGCATCCAGCGTGTGGTCCTCGCGGTCGGACGCGGCGCGCAGTTGGAAGGCCAGCGGCACGGGCAGAGAGAAGCCCGGCGGCGGCGCCTGGTAGCGCACGTCCTGCCCGCGGAGGGTGAAGTCCAGCAGGGGCTCACGCGCGGGGCCTTCCACGGTCAGCGTGCCGGCCAGCCGGCCGCTGGCGCTCTCGGGCTGGCCCGCGAGCTTCATGGCGCCGGCGATGTCCAGGTCCTCCAGATTCAGGCGCACGGACATCGCATCGCGCCGGCGCTTGAGCACGCCCTGCACCGGCACGTCGAACTCGGCGGCGAGCCGCGCCACGGGCAGGCTGGCCGCCAGCGTCCCGGTGGCGCGGTCCTTCACGTAGCGCGCCTTCAGCTTCGCCTGAAGCCCCTCGTAGCCCTGCGCGCTGCCGTCTTCCAGCCGCAGGTCGGTCTCCGCGTCGGGGCGCGCCATCGTCCCGCTGACGGCGGCGTGGCCTGTCAGCCTGCCGCCCAGGCCCAGCGACTCCGGGACGAAGGACCTGGGCAGCCGCGACAAATCGAACGCGCCCAATTCCACGCGCGCGTTGACGCGCTGGCCGCGCATCGCGCCCTGCAGCGACAGCGTCTGCCCCTCCGACGCGAGCCGCAGCGGAGGCGTCACCTCGACGTTGCCTCCGCCGAAGCCCAGGTGCGTGGGCGCCTGGAGCGTCCAGGTGGCCTCCGGCCAGAACAGCGCCAGCTGCCGGATGGCCAGCCCCTGGCGATTGCCATCCACCTGGCCACTGAGCGTGAGCCCCAGCTCCGCGTCTCCCGCAACGCGCACGCTGGCCTCCAGCGCACGCTCCTGCGTGGCCAGCGTGACGGCGACGTCGCGCAAGTCCCGTCCGCCCGCGTTCAGCCGGGACACCACCAGCGTGGCGTTGGACGTGAGGGGGTGGCTGACGTCCGGCATCTCCAGCTTCAGGGACACGTCCTGCGCCGCCACGTCGCCGTACCGCAGCGCCGCGAAGCCACCGTCGACCTTCACGGCGGGCGTGCGCAGCGGGCCCTTCACGGAGAAGTCCAACGTGCCGTTGCCCGCCATGGGGGCCACCACGCCCGGCATCAGCTTGGACAGCATCTGCGAGAGCAGGGCGAGGTTGCCGGCGGTGAGGCCGCCTTCCAGGTTCACCGACTCCGCTGTGCCGGCTCCCTTGGCCTGCAGCGCCACGCCCGGCGCGAGCATCCGCAGCCGCATCAGCGAATACCGGCCCTCCTTCGCGCTGGCCTCCAACTCCACCGGACCCAGCGGCTGGCCCAGGTATTGGGATGGGGACACGGTGAGCTTCACCTCGCCTTCCATCGACTCCAGGCTCGTGCCTCCGCCCTTCGCGTCCAGGTCCGCGGCGATGCGCGTCTTGGGGCCCTGCGACATCAGCTCCGACAGGTCCACGTCGCGCACCTTCACGGACAGGCCGTCGGTGCGCATCCGCTCCAAATCCATGTCGCCCTTCACGGACAAGGAAGCGCTGGCGGCCTTCGCGGTGACGTCCACCCGCGCCGCGTCGCCGTCCAGTCCGGCGGAGCCCTCCGCGGACACCGGCACCCGCAACGGCCAGGTGGGCACGAAGGCCCGCAGCAGGTCGGGCGGCGCGGACAGGCGCCGCAGCTCCAGTCCTGCTTGGAGCTGGCCCTCCGGCACGCCCGGCGGCGTCTCTGGAGGGAGCTTCGCGCGGCCGCTGGCGTCCAGCACCAGCCCCGCGGCCTCCAGGTCGACATCGCCTTCGAAGGCGCCCTCTTCGCCGCGGGCCTTCAGCGCCAGCCGCACGGGCCCGGGCACGGGACGGGCGAGGCTCGCGGTGGCGTCCAGGTTCGCGCCCACGCCCTGCGTCGCGGCGGCGTAGCGGGCCGAGCCCCGGGCATCCAGGTCCTCCAGCCGCATCTGCCGCTCACCGCCTTCGGGCAACGCCTGGCGGAAGTCGACGTAGCCGTCCTCGAGCACGAGCTCGTGCAAGTCCAGCCTCAGCGAGCCGCGGCCCTTAGAGGGCTCCTCGGGGCTGGGCGTGCGGGGCTCCAACGCGCGCGTCAGGTTCAGTCCGCGCTCGTCCTGGGCCAGATACAGGCGCGGATGCTCGATGCGCGCGGAGGGGAGGTCCACGTGCTGGCGCACCAGCCCCGCCAGCCGCGCGCGAACGTCCACCCGGGCGATGTCCGCCACCAGCTCGCCTTCAGGGTCATACAGCTTCACGTCCTCGAGGATGGCGCCGCTCAGGGACAGGTCCAGGCGCCCCAGTTCCAGCCGGCCGGAGAGCTGCTCATTGGCCAGCGCGAGTCCCTTCTGGACGAGCCAGGCCTCTCCGCGCGACGTCGTGGCGAAGACGAGCACGCCCGCGCCGACGAGCACGATGAGGCCCACGAGGCCCAGCAGGCCCCACAGCACGCGGCGGCCCCAGCGCGCGGGCCGGCGGGGTGGGGGAGGCGCGGCGCTCGGGGGGGATTCCGTCAAAACGCCTCTCCAATCGACAGGTGCAGCGCGCACAGCCCGTCCGGAGCGCCCGCGAACGCGCCGCTGGGCGTCGTCGGACCCGTGGGCCTCCAGCGGCTGCCAATGCCGAAGCAGCCTCCGGCTTCGGGATAGATGTATCCCGGGGTTGAAACGGGCAATCCCCTGCCGATGTTCAACCGCCGGGCGATATCCAGCCGGACGGGCCCCACGACGGTCAGGTATCGCAGCCCCATGCCCACGGCGTGGTAGTGCTCGGGGCCGAAGAGCTTGGGCCGGTTCGCGTGGGCGAAGCTCTCGATGCCCACCAGGCCCGTGTCGTAGAAGGCGGCCACCATCAGGCTCTCCGTGAACTGGTAGCGCATCTCCACCGAGGTCTCGAAGAGGCTGTTGCCACCCACGGGAACGGTGTCCCATTCCTCGTCCTGGACGACATCCGGGTTGCCGTCGCCGTCCACGTCCGCCGTGCGCTGCAGGGCGGCCAGGGGGGACAGTCGCTGGCCGTTGAAGCCCCGCATGAACGTGCCACCGCCCGAGAAGAAGCGGGTGACGATGGAGCTCTGGCCGCCGCCCGCGGGGTTCAACGTGCCCGCGCGCACCTTCGCCGCCAGGATGAACCGCTTGTCCTCGCCGAACGAACGGTAGACGCGCAGGTCGGGCAGCAGGCGGACGTAGTTGAAGTCTCCCATGAGGAGCGTGCCTCCGCCCTTCTGGACGGAGAGGGAGAGGTAGTAGCCGTCGCGCGGCTCGATGACGTCATCGCGCCGGTCCCAGGTGAAGGCCAGCTCCAGGAAGCTGAGCGCCACGTTGCACTGTGCCTGGCCCTCGCCGCAGCCCAGGACGATGGGCGGCACCCGGGAGTCCGCGCTGACGCGGCCGCTGAGCCGGTACATCTGGAGGTTGTACGACGGGAAGATGGAGAAGTCGGGGTGCGGCTGCCAGATGACACCCGTCTGGAGCCTGCCGCCCCAGAAGTCATAGGCCTGCTCCAGGCCCTTCTCCACGCTGAGCGAGTTCTGCGCCCGCAAGTCCCTGAAGAGGAAGCGGGGCTGCTCGTACTCGGCGGTGACGTCGAAGACAGGACCGTCCTTGTTGAAGTTGAGGACGTTGGGGATGAAGGCGTAGCCCAGCCGGCCGCGGACGGTGAAGCGGCGCAGCCCGCCGCCGAAGTTGCGGTGGGTCCACTCGCCCACCGCGCGGACCTCCTGCCGGGCCGCGTCCACGCCCAGGCCGCCGCCCAGCCGCACGGAGCGGAAGGGCGCCTCGCGCACGTCCACCACCACCGGCACCGTGCCGGATTCGCGGTCCGGCGCGCCGCGGTTCACCTTCACCGCGCCGAACACGCCCATGCGGAACACGCGCGCCTGCGCGTTGGCCAGCGCCGTCTCGCTGTACCAGTCCCCCTTCTTCAGCGCGCCCGTCACCTGCTCGATGATGCGGCGCGGAGGCACCTGGGGATTGGCGTCCGTGGCGACGAAGGTGTTGCCGAAGCGGTAGCGAATGCCGGGCCGGGTGCGCAATTCCACCACCGCCTGCCTTGTGTCCACGTCCACCCGGACCTCGCCGTCGACTTCGGCCTCGGCGTAGGCCAGCTCGCGCAGCCGCTCCTGGACGCGGACCTTTGCCTCCTCCCAGGACTCTTCCTTGAAGACGTCGCCTTCGTGCAGGGGCAGTCCGTCCAGCACGTACTTGCGGTGCTCCTCGCGCACGTCCTCCGGCAGGGTGTCCAGGCCCGTCACCTGGATTGCGCTGATGCGGGTGGGTTCGCCCTCCTGCACGCTGATGTCGATGGCGACCTTGTCGTCACCGGCCGGCTTCACCTCGGCGTTCGTGACTTTCGCCTGGTAGAAGCCCTGGGCCTGGTAGTACCGCTCGATGCGGCGCAGGTCCGCCTGCCACGCGTTGGCGTCGAAGTAGCTGGGGCCGCCAAAGGGCCAGAAGCCCCAGAAGGGCGTGGCGGTGGTGAGGATGCGGTCCTTGATGGCGCCCTCGCTCACCTGGTCCGTTCCCTGGATTTCCAGGTCGGTGACCTTGGGCCCCGAGGGGGGCGGCGCATTCGTGGTGGCGCAGGCCGCGGTGAGCAGCAGCGCGAGCGGAGTGGCAAGGCGGAGGTATCTGAGCAGGTCGGCGGCCACGGGATGTTTCATAGCCGGAAGGCTCGCGGCCCCAACACTTCTTCCGTCCAGGATGGCAATGCTTTGTCGCATACCGGGACGTCGGGTCAAACCCCAGTGTCCGGTGTCGCGGCATGGCGCCTCGCGAAGACGTGCAAGCCGCGCCCGCCTGGCCCAAGATGGGGGGCCATGGCCCAGTCCCGGCGAATCAGAAGCCTGGTGTTCTCCGTGCTCGCGGTATGCGCGTCCTCGTGTGGTGTCTCCGAGGACGAGGCGGTGCGCCCCAAGGAGGGCGAGAGCTTGTCGGACGCGCCCTACTGCGGCTCGTTCGGCTGCGTGAACCCGTACCAGTTCTGCACGGAAATCTTCCTGGAGTTCGGCCGCTCGCCGCCCATCTGCGTCTTCGACGACATCTGCGAGCGGCTGGAGTGCGCCAACTCCAACCGCACCTGCGCCCTGTTCGACGGCTTCCCGGCCCAGGTGAAGTGCATCAAGCCGTGAGGCCGTCACGGCCGCGCGTGTCCGCTCACTTCGGGGCCCCGGGCGGACGGTGTCTCAGCGCCGCGCGGACGCGGTGAGCCAGGCCAGCCGCTCGGCGGCCTCGCGCGTGCGCGAATCGGTGAGCAGGTCGCTCACGTTCTGCTCGATGCGGTAGGCCCAGTTCGAATCGCTCATGGAGCCGGGCAGGTTGATGCGGTCCCGGGTGCCGAGCACGTCCTGCCAGGGCAACACGCACAGGTCGCTGTTGGCGTTGAGCGCCGAGGCCAGCATGGCCCGGTGCACGTCCGGGGTGAACTCGCGGGTGATGGCCACGCCGTTGAGCTCCGGCCACGAGCGCGCCGCCGCCTGCCGCTCGTGGTCGCCCGCGCCCTCCCACCACTCAGCCACCGTGTCCGTGTCATGCGTGCCGGTGGTGACCAGGGACACCGCAGGGAACTGGCGCGGGTCGCGGTAGTGGTTGTCGTCGCGCTCCCAGCGCATCACCCGGTAGCCGGGCAGCTTGAGCTCCGCGAGGATGTGGCGCACGAAGGGCGGAATCACGCCCAGGTCCTCGGCGACGATGCCGGCGCCCTCGGACAGCAGGCGGAAGGTCTTCTCGCCCAGGCGGCGGTGGCTCTCCTCGTCCGGCGGGATGAAGCGCCCGGTGGGCGTCTGTGCGTCGCGAATCCACTGCCGGAAGTACCCCACCGCGTGGTCCACCCGGCGCAAGTCGTAGTAGCTGGCCGCCTTCTTCGCGCGCATCTTCAGCCACGCGAAGTCGTCCTTCTCCATGGCCGCCAGGTCGAAGTAGGGCAGGCCCCAGTCCTGGCCCGTGGCGGAGAAGTCATCCGGAGGCACGCCCAGGCGGGCGTCGCGCCGCAGGATGTCCGGGTGCGCCCACACGTCCGCGCTGTCCTGACCGATGATGAACGGCTCGTCGCCGCACAGGAGGACGTCCTTGGCGCGGGCCTGCGTCCGCACCTCGTTCCATTGCTGCTCGGCCACCCACTGGAGCCAGGCGTGGTAGCGCACGCGGCGCTCCAGCTCCCGGGACTTCTGGGCCAGGGCCTCGGGTTGACGCGTGCTCAGCGGCTCCGGCCACTCCCACCACGGGCGGCGGTCCTCCTGCTCGCTGATGGCGGTGAAGAGCGCGTAGCTCTCCAGCCATTCGCCCTGGGCGTCGCGCCACTGGCGGAAGGCCTTCGCCCGCTCGGACTGGGGCGCCCAGTGCTGCGCTTCGAAGACGTCGAAGGCGCGCGCGAAGGCGGTGTCCTTGAGGGGGAAGACCAGGTCGTAGCGCACGCGCGGCGCCGAGCGCGCCTCGGCCAGTTGGGCGCGCTGCGCGTCGGACAGGGCCGCCTCGCCGCCGGCCGCGGTGAACTCCGGCAGCCGCTGCAGGTCGATGAAGAGGGGATTGAGGCCGAAGGCCGAGCGCGTCGCGTAGGGGCTCGAGTCGCCCGGCGCGGTGGGCAGCAGCGGCAGCACCATCAGCATCCGCTGGCGGGCGGCCTTCATCCAGGTGAACAGTCCCTCCAGGGCACCGAAGTCACCGATGCCAAAGTCGGTCTGCGAGCGGAGGGAGAAAAGCGGGAGCAAGAGACCGGAGAGCCGGCCGGGGGTGGACATGGTGCGATGCAATCTGCCCCAGCCCTGCGCCGGTGGGAACTGCGGACGCTCTCCGAGTGTGTCTGGGTTCTTCGCTTTCCGAACGGAAGGGCCGTTAACATCCAGGCGTGAACTGGTTGCCGGAGTCTTTCTACGCCCGTCCCGCGCTGGTGGTCGCCCGGGAGCTGCTCGGCGCCTTGCTGGTGGTGGAGGAGGGCGGACAGCGCCGGGTGGGCCGCATCGTGGAGACGGAGGCCTATATCGGCGAGCACGACCTGGCGTGCCACGCGGCCAAGGGGCTCACCCCTCGCACCGAGGTCATGTTCGGACCGGCCGGCGTGGCGTACGTCTATCTGATTTATGGCATGCACCACTGTTTCAACGTGGTGACGGATGCCACGGGGGTGGGCGCGGCGGTGCTGGTGCGGGCGGTGGAGCCGGTGGAGGGCCTGCCCCCGGGGACGCGCACGGACGGGCCGGGCCGCCTGTGCAAGGCGCTGGGCCTCACCCGGGCGCACAACCGGCGGGGCCTGTGCACGCCCGCGATGCACCTGCGACCCGGGACGCCTGTTCCCGAGTCAGCCGTGTCCCGGGGGCCTCGGATTGGCGTGGACTACGCCGGGGCGTGGGCCGCCGAACCCTTCCGGTTGTGGGTCCGGGACAGTCAACATGTCAGCAAGGGGCCGCCACCGGGGCGCCGCAAGCCCGCTTGACGGCGGGCTTTCTGGCTGGTTGGGTGCGCCCCGCCATGTCCGACGAGGCCATCAGGGAGGAGGACCGTCAGCTCCTCTCTCGCGCACAGGATGGAGACGTTTCCGCCTTCGAGGCCCTGGTGGATGCCCACCGGGACAAGGTGTATGGCCTGGCGCTCCGGATGACCCGTTCGGAGGCCGACGCGGCCGAAATCACCCAGGATACCTTCCTGTCCGCCTACCAACACCTGAAGGATTTCCGGGGGGATGCGGCCTTCGGCTCCTGGGTGCACCGCATCGCCGCCAACCATGCGCTCATGCGCCTGCGCCACCGCCGCGTGGCCCAGGCAGCCGAGCAGGAGCTCCAGGGCCCGGAGTTCACCGAGCGGGGCTCCCTGGCGGATTATCCCCAGACGGATTGGAGCCGGGACGCCGAGGAGAAGGCCCTGGACGCCGAGCTGGGCTCCGCCATCCAGCAAGCCTCGGACCGCCTGCCCGAGGGGTATCGGGAGGTCTTCCTATTGAAAGACGTGGAGGGCCTCAGTTACGAACAGATTGCAGAGGCGACGGGGGACTCCATCCCCGCCATCAAGAGCCGGTTGCACCGGGCACGGCTCGCGCTCCGTGAAGCCATCGACGCTTTCTACAACCGGGACAGCCGCGAGTTGTGAAACGCGACGAAGCGCTCGGCATCATCGAGAGGAACGAGGGCGCGCCGCAGCCAGCCGAGGTTCGGATGTACAACTGCAAAGATTCCATCAACCTCCTGCTGCAATTCCTCGACGGAGAGATGTCTCCCGAGGACACACAGCACCTGCGTGAGCACCTGCGCGGGTGCAGCCCCTGTGTGGACTTCCTGCGCACCTACCGGGCCACGCCCGGGCTATGCAAGAAGGCGCTGGTGGCGAAGATGCCGAAGGAAGTCTCCGAGAAGCTCACCGAGTTCCTTCGCTCCAAAATCAAGTCCGCCTCGTGAACCTGAAGTCATTGTCGTTGCAGGAGTTGGAGGCCGCGCTCGCGCCGTTCTCCCCGTCGCCCACCGCCGTCCGCAAGGTGTTCGCGGCCGTCTTCGCCCACGGTGCGCAGTCCGTGGAGGATGTCGCTTCGGCCCGCCAGGTGCCGCGTCGCGTGGGAGACCACCTGCGTGCCCACGCGGAGATGCCGAAGCTGGCAATCGTCGAGCGCCGCCGCGCGGACGACGGCTTCGTGAAGTACCTCTTCGACTCGCCGCTGGGCGGACGTATTGAAGCGGTCCGCATCCCCATCTTCGATGAGAAGTACGTCATCTGCGTCTCCAGCCAGGTGGGCTGCGCGCTGGCGTGCGACTTCTGCATGACGGGGAAGTTGGGCTTCAAAAGGAATCTCCAGACCTGGGAGATATTGGACCAGGTGCTCCAGGTCCGGGAGGAAGCGGACCGGCCGGTGCGCGGCGTCGTCTTCATGGGGATGGGGGAGCCGCTCCTCAACTACAAGGAGACGCTGCGGGCCGCGGACATCCTGCGGCACCCGGCGGGGTTCTCCATCGCGGGCGAGGCGATTACCTTCTCCACGGCGGGCCATGTGCCGGCGATCCGCCGCTACGTGCGCGAAGGGCATCCGTACCGGCTGGCCTTCTCCGTGACGAGCGCCATCGCGGAGAAGCGCGCGAAGGTGCTGCCGATTGAGAAGACGCACCCGCTGCCGGAGCTCATCGCCGCCATCCGCGAGTACAGCGAGGTGCGGCGTGAGCGGGCGATGATCGCCTATGTCGCCATCAGCGGCTTCAACATGGGCCGCGAGGACGCCGAGGCGCTGAAGGCCGCCTTCGAAGGCATCCGCATCAAGGTGGACCTCATCGACGTGACGGACCCCACCGGAAAGTACCTGCCGCCCACGCCCGAGGAGTTGAGCGCGTTCCGCGACCACCTCCAGATTCTCAAGTCACCGGTGGCGCGGCGGTACTCCGGTGGCAAGGAGATTGGCGCGGCGTGTGGCACGCTGGCGGCCACGCAGTACGGCGGCACGGTGATGCCGCGGCCCTCCGAGCCGCCTGCGTCCACGACGCCGTGACGTGCGCGCGGAGGGCTGAGGCCTAGGGCGTGTAGGGGGGACTGCCGCCGCCCTCGTTGTCCCAGCCATCCTCCCGGTGACCCGAGCTGTGCCATTCCGCCGCGGGGGGCGCCTGTCGTGCCAGCGGGCTCTTGCTCCAGCTGCCAAAGTCCAGCAACTGGAGGGTGCGGTCCTCGGCCTGGACGCGGTACGCAATCCACTGGTCGCCCAGGAAGATTTGGTGTGCACCGGGGGAGACGACCGCGAGCTCGCTCGCATGGGGTCGGCGCATCCTGGACGGGGAGTAGGCGGCGTCCTCGGCGGCCGCGGCGAGCATGTCCAGCCGCTCCTGGATGGGTTGGCGCTCGGAGAGAGGCAGCTGCTGGTAGGCTTCCGTGAGCTCAGGGGCGATGGTGACGCGATAGGACATGGCGAGAGACCTCGGTGAGGGATGGGCCCGCCATGGATGCGTTCCTCCCGGAAGGTCCACGTGATTGAAGGGCGCAATTGAAGGGTAGTCACGGTGGGCGCGCCCTGTCGTGGTCGGGCTGAGCCCCCGTTCGGGGACCTACCGCACGGATGCCGGCATTCCTTCGGGCGACAGGCCCTGGGGCGGCGGTTCGCGCCGGGCGCGCGCTCCGGTGATGTTCACCGCGGGCGGGGCGGAGTGGATGCCGCTTTCGCATCGGCGGCGTCCGACTTAAATCCGACGGCGCACGGCTCGCCGGAGGTCGCACGCTCGGATGGTGGAATACATCGACCAGCTCATCTCGGCCCTGGGGCCACTGGGCCTGCTGGTGCTGGGGCTGGCGGCGATGCTGGAGTACGTCGTGCCGCCCTTTCCCGGGGACACCATCACCCTGCTGGGGGGCGTGTATGCGGTGCGTGGTTCGCAGCCGTGGATGCTCGTCTTCCTGGTGGTGACGGTGGGCAGCGTGGTGGGCGCGGCCATCAACTACGCGGTGGGGCACTGGCTGGCGAAGCGCTTCGACGCCCACCCCGAGCGCAGCTTCTTCGGCATCACCCATGCGCGGCTGGAACAGGTTCAAGCGCGCATGCGCGTGAATGGGCCGTGGCTGCTGCTGGTGAATCGTTTCCTGCCGGGCATCCGGGGCCTCATCTTCGTCGCCGCGGGCGCCTCTCGCATGCCGCGCTTCAACGCGCTGGCGCTGGGCGCGGTGTCCGCCATGGCACATACCGGGCTGGTGCTGGGGCTGGGCACGGCGGTGGGCGGCAATCTGGAGCGGCTGACGGCGCTCGTCACCCGGTACCAGTACGCGGTGGTGGGACTGGTCGTCATTGGTGCCATTGGCGTGGGCATCCGGATGTTGGCCCGGCGCCGTGCCCCCGCGCCGGGGCCTTGAGTTCGTCTCAGGACGGCGCCTTGGTGTTGCATTGCAGGGGCGCGCGGCCCCGCGCTTGAGTCGCGGACATGCATCCGCAGGCGCGTTCCTGGAGTCCATTGTTGGTGGCGCTCATGCTCGCCGTGGGCGGGTGCCAGTCGGGGGACTCCGGGACGGGAGGCTCGCGTCAGGGGTTCCGGCCCCGGGATGCGGTGGTGGACTTCGGCCGTGTGCTGGAGGGGACGCAGGCGCGCCGCGCGGTGACGGTGCTGGCCACGGGCCGTGTGGGCCTGACGGTGGCGGCATCCGTGGAGGCGCCCTTCGCCGTGGTGGCGTCCGAGGTGAGCGTATCTGGCGGTGGCGCGACTGAAGTGGAGGTCGTCTTCACCGCGGGGCATGGGCCGTCGGAGGGGATGCTGCTGCTGTCAGGCGCGGGGCTGACGGAGTCCGTTCGCCTCACGGGCCTGGGCATCCGGCCCACGCCGTGTCCGGAGCGCCCCTGCTTCGACTCCCGCTTCGACGTGGCATCCGGGACGTGCGTGGAAACGCCGCTGGAGGAAGGCGCCGCGTGCACGCCGGAGAGCCGCTGTCAGGTGGATGGCCGCTGCCAGGCGAGCGTCTGCGTGGGCCACCCGAGGACGTGTGATGACAACAATCCGTGCACGGTGGATGCGTGTTCACCCACGCGGGGGTGTGTGACGTCGCGGGTGGCGTGCCCCGCGCCGGAGAACCCCTGCAAGGTGGGGTTGTGCGACCGGGATGAGGGCTGCACGGCGGTGGACGCCGACGACTTCAGTCCTTGCGGCCCGGCGGACTGTCAGACGGCGCGTCTGTGCTTCAGCGGCGCATGCCGGGAGGTGACGCCACCCGAGGGCTTCGTCTGCGCGCCCGCTACCGCCTGCCAGGGAGAAGGGACGTGCCAGGGCGGCGTGTGTCAGCGGCCGGACCCTGTCGAACTCGCGCCGGAGCTCAGCCTGGAGCTGGAAGGCGTGCCGGTGGAGGCGGACGGTGGGACGGTATTGCTCGTCTCGGAGGACGCTCTCTACACCTCCGTGTGTGGCGGGGACGCGGGCTGCCAGTTGGTCGCGTACACGCGCTCTGGGCTGCTGCGGTACGCGTCTTCGTATCCGGATGGGGGCGCGCGGACGCTGCTGGCCGCGTCGGATGCGGGCGTGGTGGTCCATGCGCCAGAGGGGCTCGAGGCCTATGCGCCGCGCGGCTCCGGTGCGCGCCTATGGCAGGCCTCGTGGGCGTCGCTAGGGGCGGGCGAGGGCCTGCCGCTGGGAGGAGCCGCCGCGAGCCACATCGCACTCACGCATGAGGAGGACATCCTCGCCTACGTCGCGTGGCGGGCCGTGCCGGATGCCGGCGGCGTGGATGATGGCGGCACCGCGCCCGAATCCGCGAGGCTCGTCTGGCTGTCGGGTCGCGAGGACGCGGGCACGTTGCTGGGCGCGTCACAGGTCGAAGCCTGGCGAGGAGAGGCGCGGCTGGGGCTGGACGTGCTGGGGACGGCCTATCTCTACACGGTGGATGGACGGCTGGCGCGGGTGGAGGTGTCGCCAGGAGTGACAGATGGCGGTGGGGGGACGGAGTTGAAGTTGAGCGCGCTGCGGGATGGCGGTGTTCCGGATGGAGGTGCGTCACTGGCCATCGCGGGTGGGCGGCTGCTGGTGGGAGCGCGAGCCTTTGTGCCGGAGGATGGCGGCGTGCCCGTCATGCTCTCCGAAGGGGGCGGTGGAGCCCGCGTGCGGGTGCCCATCGCGGAGCCGGCGCTGCTGTCCTCGGCTGGACAGCCTGGTCATCTCTTCGCACGGGCATGTGCGCGCACGGACGGCGTTCCCTGCACGGCGCGGGAGGAGCGTGTCGTGCTTCGCGCCGTGGACCCGGAGTCCGGACACGTGGTGTGGGAGGTGGATGCGCTTCCGGATGAGGTGGCACCGGGCATGGTGTACGAAGCCGCGTTGCTTCAAGGGGGCGCGGTGGGGGTGCTCGCTGACGCCGAACTGCCGGAGGGCCACCAGGCCTGGATACAGTTCTTTGCTCAAGGCGCCCGAGTCGGCAGTTGCCCGCTTCCCAGTCGCCCGCGGGTGGCGGGTGCCGCGTTCCTGGGGCAGCACCTGTATGTCGTCTTGAACCGCGATGGCGTGTGGCGACTGGAGTCGTATGGCCTGGGGCGGGACTTCACGACGGAAGACCGCGGCTGGCCGCAGCGCCATGGTGGACCCTCGCGAATGAGAGTCGAATCTCCGTGATGCCGGCGTCGCGCGCCCCCCGTGCCTCGGGCTGTCTCAGGTGGAGGCGTTCGGGTCGACCCAGAGGTCGTCGAAGCGCACCTGGGGCGGCGTCTGGTGCAGCCGCAGGTTTTGGACCGCGGGGGTCGCGGCCGCGTGGGCGCGGTCGTGGTACAGCGGGATGAGGGGGCAGTCCTCCTGGAACAGCTGCTCCGCGCGCAGATAGAGCTGACGGCGCAGCTCCGGGTCGATGGAGACGCGGGCCTCGGCGGTGAGGCGGTCCAGCTCCGGGTTCCGGTAGCCCATGGGGAACACCGTCTGGGCGTTGGAGTGGAGGAGGAAGTACAGGAAGGTGTCCGGGTCCGGGTAGTCGGCCAGCCAGCGGTTGCGGAAGGCGGGGAGGCGGCCCTCGGTCACCTGGGCCGTGTATTCCTCGCGCGACATCTCCACGTAGCGCAACTCCAGCAGCCCGGCCTGGAGCAGCGGGCGGAAGAGCACCGCGTCCTCCGCGGAGTGGTCACTGCCGGTGGGACGGTGGAGCGTCAGCCGCAGCCTGCGCAGGCCTGCCTCTCGCAGCAACCGCTCGGCGAGGGCCACGTCCGGTACGGGCGCGGGTCCCATGTCCGCGTCATCCAGCAGCTCGGGTGGGGTCAGCGAGCGAGCCACGCGCGCGCCGGGGTGGAACTGGCTCACCATGGCCTGGATGTCCATGCCCGCGCGGAGTGCGCGACGGACTCTCACGTCGTCGAAGGGCGCCTCCCGGTGGTTGAGCACCACGAAGGCCGTGGAGGGCGTGGTGCTCGCGGCAAGCTGGAAGGCCTCCAGGCCGGGCAGCTCCACATGCTCCGTATCGAGGAACGACACCAGGTCCACCGCCCCCTGGCGCAGCAGCGTCACCGCTTCCTTGCGAGAACCGGCGAGCAGGAACTCCAGCCGGTCCACCATCGGTCCGCCCGGGCGCCAGTAAGAGGGGTTCCGCTCCAGCACCACGTGCTCGGGTTCCAGGGCGAGGAGCCGGAACGGCCCGGTGCCCACCAGCCGCCCGTTGGCGTCCGTCCGGGCCACCGCGGTGGCGGTGAGCGCCATCAACTGGAGGAAGAACGCCTTGGGCTCGCGGAGGCGAATCTCCAGCGTGTGGTCGTCCAGCACTTCCAGGCCGGACACGTCGCGCGCCATGCCAGCGGCGTACTCCGGCGCGCCCTCCACGTCCTCCAAGAGGCTCCGGTCGGGCGAGCGGAGCGCCGGGTCCAGCAGCCGCTCCAGGTGGCGCTTCACGTCGCTCGCCGTCAGCAGCGTGCCGTCGTGGAAGGTGACGCCACGGCGCAGATAGAAGCGGTAGCGGCGCGCGGAAGGGTCTGCGTCCCAGCGCTCGGCCAGGTCGGGCTCCAGCCCGCCGTCCTCTCTGCGCACCAGCGTGGAGAACACGCACGCGGTGAGCTCGGAGACCTGGTTCTCCACGCTGAAGAGCGGGTCCACCGCCTGGCGGTTCCGCAGCGACGCAGCCTGGTGCATGCCCACGCGCAGCGTCCCGCCGGAGTGGGGCGTGGGGAGCTTGAAGTGGTACACCTCCGCTTCCAGGCCCTCGGCTTCGTGGCCCAGTTGGTCCACCGTTCGCGTCAGCCCGTCGCCGATGCGGATGACCCGGCGTGCGTCCTCTCGCACCTGGGCGACTTCCTCGCGGATGGAGGCGTCGGCCTTGGTGAGCACCACGTTGGCGGAGCGCAGCTCCTCCAGGGCGGCGCTCAGCCGCACCACCGACTCGGAGAGGTCGCGCCCGGTGCGCGCCTGGGCCTCCGCCTTCTGCGAGGCGCCCTGGCCCACGCGGGCCATCTCCTGCGTCTGGCGCAGCAGCTCGCGCGCGTGGCCGGACTGTTCGATGGCCATGCGCGTGACGTTCTCCACCCGCAGGGCCACGCGGCGGCTGGCCTCCACGACCGTGGCACCCTGCGCCTCCAGCCGTTGCGTCTCCGCCACCGTGGCTTCAACTGCGGTGAAGGTGCGCTGGGTGATGGTGCGAATCTCCACCAGGGCCTCGGCGGCACGGTCGCCCAGGGCCACACCCGCGGTGGCTCGCTCGCGGCCTTCCTGCACCAGCGCCACCGCCGTCTGCACGGCGTCGCGCACGCCCGCCACCATGGCGCCGATTTCGCGGGTGGAACGCGTGGTGCGCTCGGCCAGGTTGCGAATCTCGTTGGCCACCACGCCGAAGGGCCGCCCCTGCACGCCCGCCTGGGCGGCGATGATGGCGGCATTGAGGGCCAGCAGGTTGGTCTGGTCCGCAATCTCCTGGATGACGTCGACGATGCGGCCGATTTCCGTCGAGCGCGTGCCCAGCATCTCCATCAACTCGGCGGCCTTCCGGACCGTCTCCTCCACCCGGTACATGCCCTTGACGCTGTCGCCCACCAGCACCTCGCCGCGCTCGGCGGTGGCCGTCACGGCGATGGCCAACTGGTTCGTCTCGTTGGCACGGCGGCGCACGGAATCGATGCCGCCTTCCACGGCGGCGACGAAGTCCTCGGCCTCGCTGGCGAAGCGGCCCAGTTCGTCACCGGACGCGGCGATGTTGGCCATCCGCTCGGCCATGGCCTGCATCAGCGACGTGGTGTTGTGGGCGAAGGTGTTGACCTGGGCCAGCGAGTCCACCACCTGCTCCAGCCGCTCCGTCATCTCCAGCAGCGCGCCGGTGGTGTCGACGGCGAAGACCTCCAGTTGGTGCACCCGCTTGCCGGCCACTTGGAGGCTGCCGCCCATGCCGCTGACGGCCTCCAGCGTGCGCTCCACCGCGCCGCCCTGCCGCCGCGCGGCCTCCAGCAGCATCCGGGCCTGCCCGCTCACGTCCGTGCTGGTGCGGTGCAGGTTGGCCGTCACCCGCTGCACCTGCGCCAGGGCGCGCCGCAGGGACAGGATGAGGCGGCGCACGTCCTCGTGGCCTTCATAGCGCGGCCCCACCGTGGTGGTGAGGTCGCCCTCCGCCAGCCGCGCCATCACCTGCCGGCGCACCCGCCGCCGCTGCGCCGCCCAGCGGAACCACGCGAGGTACCCCCCCGCGAGATAGAGCGCGGGCGTGGCGAGCAGCACCACCGCCCAGGTGGCATTCGGAAGCGGCCCCCCGGACACGGCTCGCAGCATCCCCCCGAGGAGGAGCGCGGAGACCAGCCCTGCCGCCAGGCCGAACGTGAACAGGTACCGTTTGGCGCCCATGAAGGAGTGGAACGCTACTCCGCCTTCTCGCGCCGGTCCTCAAAACGCCGCACACTGGGGCCGTGGCCACCCTGCTTGCCCTGCTGCTGCTGACGCTCCCGGTAAAGCCAGAGAATCCAGGCAGTGCTGGCGCGCCACCCTCGCCCCAGGCGGATTCCACGCGTTACGTCTTCGCCTGGCGCGGCGTGCCGGTGGGCACGGTGACGCTGAAACTGGAGCCGGGCCGTTTCACCTACGTCAGCCAGCACCTGCACACCCGCGCCGGAAAGGCGGGAGCGCGCCGCCGGGAACAGTCCCTGGAGGTGGATGCCCAGGGGCAGGTGCGTGGCTCGCCGGCGGTGCCGCAGGCGCTGTGGCTCTGGAAGGGCGTGCCCGCCGTGGGATGTGTCGTGGGGCGGGAGGAGCTGACGGGCCGCGAGGGCCCGCACTGCGTCACTCGGGTGGAGGACCGGCGCGTGGAGGGAACGTTGCTGGGGACGGCCTTCCAGGCCCGCTATGGGGCGGACGGCCGAATGGAGGCGCTGGAGGTGGGCGACTCGCGCTTCACCGTGGCCGCGCCTGGGGAGCGGCTGCGCGCGCCTCCCGAGCTCTTCGCGGACGGACTGCTCGTGGAGGGGGCCCGAGGTGCGCTGTCGCTGGAGCCGCCGCTCGACGTTCCAGCGCGGCTCGCGGGGCTGACGCCGTGGAAGGCGGCGGCGGCGCGGGCGCTTGCGGCCGAGGTCCACGCGGCCTTCCCGGAGAAGACGCCCGGTGGCGCGGACTGGAGCGAGGACGGCGAGGGCGAGGCGGGCGGGTGCCTGGCGCACGCGCTGCGCTTCGCGGCGGGGGCCCGTGCGCGGGGCGTGAAGGTGGCGCTGGTGCACGGGCTGCTGGTGGTGGACGGCGGGCCGGCGCGTCCCCACGCCTGGGTGCGCGTGGCGCTGGCGAAGGGCGGGACGTTGGATTTGGACCCGACGTCCCTGGACGAGGTGTCACCGCATACGCACCTGCCCATCGCCCTGGCGGAGGCGCAGGGCCCCGCGCTGGAGGCGGGGGCGCGCTGGCTGTCGCTGCTGCGCGGGGCGCACCGGGTAGTGCGCCGGCCGTGAGGCAGTGGGCTATTCGAAGGGGATGATGGACACCTTCGCGCCGGCCTGGACGTCCAGGACCTCCTTGGCTCGCGCGGGCAGGAAGGCCTGGGTGTTCTCCAGCCGGGCCTGGCAGCGCACGGAGCGGAAGCGGTTGCGGCCGGAGTCACTCTCCACCGCGACGAGGACGTCATCCCCCTCCAGGTCGAAGTCCTCCTCTGCCACCTTGAGCGTGCGGAACTTGCGCACCAGGGAGATGTCGGCGGTGTCGGCCTCGAAGTGGGGACCGCCGTCGAACGGATCGATGCGCTCCATGTACCTGAAGCCGATGCGCTCCAGCATGCGCTGCACGCCGCGCGTCTGCGGGCCCACCTCGCCCAGAACCTTCTGCACGCGCGCGGGGAAGAGCGACGCGTAGATGTCCGAGGCGGGGAAGAGCTCCTTGATGAACTCCTTGTTCTGCCGGCTGAGGCGGTCCGCCTCCTGGTAGGTGAGGCCGGTGAACTTCTTGCCGCAGGCCTCCCACAAGAGGCTGCGGCCGTCCGGAAGCAGCGGCGGCAGCAGCTCTGCCAGCACGCGAGGGCGGAAGAGCCGCCGGTGCATGGCGATGAAGAGGAAACGCCCGTAGGACAGCTGCTTGCCGGGCTTGTCCGGCGTGGCGCGATAGGGCGGGTCCACGACGAGGCCGCCCACCTCGGTGGGGCCCTCGTAGTTGTAGGCGATGGAGAGGACCTTGTGGCGAAGGTGACGGGAGAGGGACGCGGAGTAGTGCTCGCGCTCGCTCACCTCGTAATAGATGTGCGGAGCCTCATAGGTGCCGTGCTGCGCGATGATCATCGACGTGCCGATGATGAGGCTGTTGCGCACGTCCTCCAGCACGAACAGGTACTCGCGCTCGAAGGGGTTCTTCACCTTGCCCGCGAAGCTCTTCACCGACGTGTCCACGATGGCCGAGAGCGTTTCCTCGTTGTTCGGCAGGTTCACCGTGTTCAGCACGGCCGCGAGCCTCTTCAGCCCGGGCAGGTCGGTCTTCTGGACGTCACGCAGGACAAGCATGGGGACACTCGGGGCGCCCCCGGAACGGAGCGCCGGAAAGTGCGGACTATACCCCACACCTGCCGCCAGTCAGCTTGAAGGTTGGCCGGCGTGTTGATGACGCGACGTGTTGCTGTCGGCTTGCCAGGACGCCCGGAGTGTGTCAGCCGCCCTGCGCTCGACGTGAAACATGGCGTGAAACATTCAAGGCCTTGCACGCCCGGCTGCCCACTTGCCGAACCAGCGGGAAGGATTTCGCGGGGGAATGAAGCAGGCAATGGTTTGCGGTACGGTGTGTCGGTCGTTGCATTCAAAACATTTGCGAGGATGTCTTTTGAGAGCCTTTGTCCCCGTATGGCTTGTGATGTGGTGCGTCCCCGGGCTCGCCATGGCAGGCGTCGTGTGGCGGGGGGACTTCGAGACGGGTGACCGCTCGCAGTACTCCCGCGAGCAGATGGTGAACGCGAACCGGCTGCAGGTGGTGACGTCACCCGTGGCCGAGGGCAAATACGCGCTGAAGGCGACGGTGCATCAGGGCGACGACCCCATCAACGCCAGCGGGAATCGCAACGAGTTGGTCTACATCAGCAACGAGCCGGTGGGCTCGGAGTACTACTACCGCTGGAAGGTGATGTTCGCGAACGACTTCCCCAGCGTGGACACCTGGCAGCTCTTCACTCAGTGGCACCACGACGGATGCTGTGGTTCGCCGCCGGTGGAGTTCTACGTGAAGGGGGAGGAAATCCGACTGTCGCTCCCCGGCACCAGCGAGATTCCGTGGCGCACGAAGCTCACCCGAGGCGTGTGGCACGAGTTCATCCTGCACGCGAAGTGGTCGTCCGACCCGAAGGTGGGCTTCGTCGAGCTGTGGCACAACAAGGAACTGGTGCTGCCCAGGCGCGGCGCGATGACGATGTACTCGGGCCAGCGCAACTACCTGAAGCTCGGCCTCTACCGGAGTGACACCGTGAAGCCGGTGGGTGTCGTCTACCACGATGGTTTCATTCAGGCGACGGTGCTGTCGGACGTGCTCGAGCAGAAGCCGGAGCCGCCTCCCGTGGACGCGGGGACGCCGGTGGACGCGGGGACGCCGGTGGACGCCGGCTCGCCCGAGGACGCGGGCAGCGTGGACCCGGACCCCGTGGACGCGGGTGAGGCCGAGGAGCCGGGGCCGCAGCCGGAGGCGGACGCGGGGACGTCAGCCTGGGACGCGGGCACGGAGCCTGGGCCGAACGTGCCCCCGCCCGGAGGCATCTCCTCGGATGAGGGCGTCGTGGCACAGTCGGGGTGCAGCAGCACCGGTGGCTCCGCGGCGGCCTTCGCGCTACTGGGCCTGATGGGACTGGCGGGTTACCGCCGTCGCGGGAGCTGAGCCCACGGGGGGCGCGCGGGCCGTGGGCTCGCGCGCCTTCGTGGGGAAGTGTGAGGTGCGAGTCTCGACCTACGTGTCTTGAGGGCTCGTACCCACTGGCTGCGTTGGTTTGCTGGAGAAGGTCTGCCCGGCTCCGAGGCGGTCCGCCGCTCTCGTTCGAGTGGGAGTGCCAACGTGGCACGTCCGAATGATTCACGATGCCGATGCTTCCTCACCTGAAGCCTGACGCGTTGATGGCGCGTCTGACGTGTCAGCAGTGCCTCGTGTCAGCGCTCTTCGCGCGAGCAGCAAATCCAATCACCTGACAGGTCATGACCGTGCCTGTCGTTCAGCGGGAAGGTCCCGCGGACTCGTCCGCTACGTCCCTCGTGAGGGCCATTCCGCCGGAACCAGTGCCTCAGGGGTTTCTCCTACGTATCCATCACTTCGTGCACCGTCGCGAACCTGTGCCCCGCCGCGGGACCTGACGACCGAATGGGGCGGGTCCAATCCTTCCCTGATTCCATATGCTGCTGCTGGAATGGAGGCGGATTCGCGTCTGCGATTGGGCTGGATTCGGGCGCGCGCGGAGCAATGTCTTGCACGTAAGACGTGGAGTGGTAGCGGCAGCGGCTGACGCGTCAGTTGCATGGCGGAACTCCAGTCTTCATGTGGATTTCAGACGTGGCAATGGGCAAACAGGTGTTGGCACATGGGTTGCTTTGGTTTGCGTCAGGCGGGATGAACTCCTTGCCGTGAATCCGATGTGAGGGTTCAGCAGCGATAGACATCAACCACACGAAAGAATTGGTGCTTACATGGCGAAGATCGTCTTCCTGATTGATTCCAATGCACTTCCCAAGGGCGGGGCCTCCGTCAACACCGCGGTCGCGGTCGGGCATCCTCCGCTTGTCGTGAACGACAAGCCCCAAGACGCCGACTACAAGGTGCCCGTCGCGAAGGGGGAGAACATCCGCATCTACACGGAGGAGCAGAACCACCTCACGTCCGTGAAGCTCGCGCCCAACGGCATCATCGCGCATACGTTCCAGGGCACCCAGCTCAAGGTCGCGGACATGAAGGATTCCTCGAAGCGGCCCATCGACATCCCCAACTTCGACATGGATCCGGGCCCCACGCCTGACTTCATCGCGTTCGGCGACGATGCCGCGTCGTGGACGCAGACGCCTTCTTCCTGGAGCTATTGGCCCAACAACCCGCTCATCGACCAGGACCTCACGGCCAGCTTGACGCGCAGCTACATCCCGTACGTCACGTTCAATGCCAGTACGATCGTGAGCGGTGAGCTCCAGTACGGATTGGTGTTCGGACTGACGAGGGACGGGGCGACCGTCGAGTATTTCTACTTCGACCCCTACATTGTCATTGGTTCGTGAAGTGGATGGGCGCGGCCTGATGGGCGCTGTTTGCCTGGGCTGGATGCCATTGACGTAGCGTCCCTCTCACGAAATGGCACCGGAAGCCGCTGCTCCAGCCCAGGGGGCGTTATTCCCCCTGGGCTGCGGGCCCGCCTTTCCTCGGCTCGGTCGTGGTGTGGCACGAACGGCGCGACTTCGCCCATCGTGGGCTTGCCGCGCGTCGAGGTCGCGTTCATGGACCGGATGCGCCGGGTGGGCGCCCGCTTCGGCCCTCGCCCTGGCGCGTGTGCCGTGCAATATCGGTGTTCCATGGGCGTTGTCCGAACAGAACACGTCCCTTGGAGCGTCCATGCGATACCACCTCTTCCTTCCGCTCTGCACCTTGCTGGCCTGTGCCCACGCGCAACCGGCCGCCACGCCTCCGGCTCCTATCGCGCAGGCGCCCGTGGACCCCGAATCCCAGTTGCGCGAGGCCCTGCAACGGGCGGGCATGGCGATGGAGGCGGGGCACTTCGACTCCGCGCTCTCGGAGATGCAGCGTCTGTGGGACGGTGGCCACCAGACGGACGACGTGGCCTGGTACGCCGCCTATGCCTCGCTGGGCACCGGTGACGATGCCGCGGCGTTCACCTGGCTGGAGCGCGCCGTCGAACGCGGGATGAGCTCACCGGGCGACTTGCTGCACGACAAGTCCCTGGCGCCGCTGCGGCGGATGCCTGGCTACGACGCGCTGGTGGCGCGGGCCCGGGAGAACGCGCTGAAGGCCCGTGCCGAAGGCAACGTGGGGGCGGGGCTGGAGACGACGACGCCCGCGGACGCGGGAGTGTCTGAGCGGGCGCTCGCGGCCTTCGTGAAGGCGGCCGAGGACGCGGGCTCGTCGGCGCTGGTGGTGCTCCGTCACGGCAAGGTGGTGGGCGAGTGGTACTTCGGCGGCGAGACGCAGCGCATCGAGTCCATGTCCGCGACGAAGGGCGTGGTGGCGTTGGCCATCGGCCTGCTCATCGACGAAGGGAAGATTGCCTCCGCCGACGCGCCCGTCTCCACCTTCTTCCCGGAGTGGAAGGACGGCATCAAGGGGAAGGTCACCCTGCGGCATCTGCTCAGCCATACCTCGGGGCTGGCGGCGAATGCCGACGCGATGGACATCTACCAGTCGCGAGACTTCGTCCGATACGCGCTGGACGCCCACGTGGTGGACATCCCGGGCAGCCAGTTCTTCTACAACAACAAGGCCACCAACCTGCTGGCGGGCGTGGTGGAGCGTGCCTCGGGTGAGAAGCTGGACGCCTATCTCATGCGGCGCCTCTTCGAGCCGCTCGGCATCCGTGATGTGTTCTGGCAGAAGGACCCGTCCGGCAATCCGCTGGGCATGTCCGGTCTGCGCCTGCACCCCGTGGACTTCGCCAAGGTGGGCCAGTTGATGCTCCAGCGAGGCGTCTGGCAGGGCCAGCGCATCCTGAGCGAGGCCTGGATTCAGGAATGCACCGCCGCGTCTTCGCAGGCCTTCGCCCCCGCGGCGGGCTTGTTGTGGTGGCTCGTCTACGACAAGTCGTTCCGCGTGCTGGGTCAGGACATGGTGAACGAGGCGCGTCGCAACGGCATGTCGGAGGCGTCGCTGTCCCGCCTTCGGGACGTGGTGGGCAAGCCGATTCCCTCCGGAGACTTCGGCCAGGTGCTCTCCGAGCGACTGGGCGGGGTAAACGGCGTCAGGGAGTTCATGGAGAAGAGCGCCCGCATCCCGCTGCGCACGCAGGTGGAGGGCCCGCCTCGTGGTTACTCCGCACGCGGCTCCTTCGGGCAGCTCCTGCTGGTGGTGCCAGAGCAGGACCTGGTGGTGGTGCGCATGGCCTTGCCGGATGGACGGGTGCCTCCGGACGTCATGGAGTTCCCTGCATTCAACACGCTGGCCCTCTCGCTGGTGCCTTCGCCCTGACTGGCGCAGGGCTCGCGCGGCGCGACGGTGCCTGCGCCGCCGGCCCTGTGGCATAAAGCGCTTCCAGTATGCAGCCATCTCGCCGTGTTTCGCTCGTCCTGAGCTACCAGTACCCGGGTAAGTACGCCTTCACCGTGCTGGCGGGCGCCGTGGAGTCAGACCCGGCGCTGGCGGACGTGACGCTGCACTTTCCGCGCAGCCGCGAGACGTTGCTGGACACGATTCGCGAGCGCGTGGACGCCGGAGACACGGTGGTGGCGGCGTGGTCTTTCTACTCGGCCAGCTTCGCCCCGGCGGCGGCGGAGCTGGCATGGGTGCGTGAGCGGCTGGAGGGACGGGACGTGCTGTGCATCGCCGGCGGCGTGCACGCCACGGCGGAGACGCTCCAGACGCTTCAGGCGGGCTTCGACCTGGTGGCGGTGGGCGAGGGTGAGTACTCCCTGCGCGCCTTGCTCGGCCGGGTGCTTCGAGGCGAGGAGCCGCGTGAGACGCACGGCGTCGCGTACCTGAAGGACGGGAAGCTGGTGCAGCGCGGCCGGGGGGAGGGCGTGCAACTGGACGACTTCCCGCCCTTCGCGGCGCGCAACGGGCAGTACGGCGCCATCGAGATTACGCGCGGCTGCATCTACGCATGTCGCTTCTGCCAGACGCCGTTCATGAGCAAGGCGCGCTTCCGCCACCGCTCCGTGGCCAACGTGGCGCACTGGGCGCGGGAGCTGCGGCGCTCGGGGCGGAGAGACATCCGCTTCATCACGCCCACCTCCATGTCCTACGGAACCGCAGACGAGTCGGTGAACCTGGACGCGGTGGAGGCGCTGCTCGCCGCGGTGAAGGAGGCCATGGCGCCCGATGGGCGCGTCTACTACGGCACCTTCCCGTCGGAGGTCCGCCCCGAGCACGTCACGCCCGAGGCGCTGGCGCTGCTCAAGCGCTACGTCCACAACGACAACCTCATCATCGGCGGCCAGTCCGGCTCCGAGCGCATCCTCCAGAGCACCCGCCGGGGGCACGACGTGGAGACGGTGGTGCGCGCCACCCGCATCGCGGTGGAGTGTGGCTTCGTGCCCAACGTGGACTTCATCCTCGGGCTGCCCGGCGAGGAGCCCGCGGACGTGGATGCCACGGTGGCGCTGATGGAGAAGTTGGCGGGCCTGGGCGCGCGCGTGCATGGGCATACATTCATGCCGCTGCCGGGGACGCCCTTCCGTGATGCGCCGCCCGGGTCGGTGGATGAGGCGACACAGCGCAAGCTGGACCGGCTGGCCTCACAGGGGCGCCTGTATGGGCACTGGAAGCAGCAGGTCGCGCTCGCCGAGGGCATTGCCTCACGCCGCCGCCCGCGTGCGGGGTAAGGGCAGCGCGGAACGGGCAAGACAGACCTGAAGTCTAGGATTCGCGGAATGCGAACCTGTCTGCTCAGAATGCTTATGGTGCTCGCCGTGCTTTGGCTGGGGTGTTCCACCTCGGTCAAGCCGCCCATGCAGCAGGCCTGGGATGACGCGGAACTGGAGTGCTGGACTCCGCACGAGGACCAGTGTGTGTCCTTGCTGTGTCTGGGCGACGCGTGTGGCTTCTACCGTTGCGCGGACCTGCCGGGGGAGGTGGAGCTGGCGCGCTTTCCGCCCGCCCGTCCACCCGTGGCTGCCGCGGCGCCTGGCCGAGGTCCCCGGCGAAACTGGGGCCTCGGGCAGCAGTTGCCTCGGGGCGCTGTCATGGTGTTCCCCAACTGGGGTGGTGCGCCTGGGCGAGTCATTCCGCCGTCACATCAGCTGCCGCCCGGACGCTGGGAGAAGCACCACATCTTTCCCCAGGCACCAGAACTCGCCCAATGGTTCACGCAGCGGGGCGTCAAGATTCACGACTACACGATGCCGATACCGCGAGAGCTCCATCGACGCATTCACGGTGGTGCGGGAGCCGGTGGTGCCTGGAACGAAGCCTGGCGTGGGTACATGAGGCGTAACGGTGGGGCGAGTCCTGAAGAGATTTTCAAACACGCCGGAGAGTTGATCTACCGCTTCGAGCTGCTTGGTGGGCCGATTCGCCCGTACTATTCCAGGCCAGGAACATGACCCTTCGTGTGTTTGAACTCTCCCAGGACAGCGCGATGTGGCCCCGAATCAACGGGAGCTTCAACGCCGCGCACAAGTGGGGACTGCCTGGGCTGGCGGGGTGCCCTGGCTGTGGGGTGACCTGGGCCTCCTCGGGCCATCAGTACCCCGCTGTGGATTTGTCGAACCTGCCTGCGCAGAGCGAATTCCTGAAGGCCCGGCCCGAGCCATTCGAGGAGTTCGCGAGGCTGCGTGAGTTGGTCCGCCCCTTGGCTCCGCCAAGCGCGTTGCTGCCTCCAGGGACATTGTTCGGCCCGCTGGTTGGAACTGCCTCGGGACGATTCGCCGACTTCGAAACGCAGGGGAGCATGCTGCTGGTGGTTCGCCGGGAAGCGCTGGAACGGCTCCAGGTGGAAGGTGTGCGCGGCCTCGTGGGCTGCAAGACGGAGCTGCGCTTTCGGCAGAAGGACCCGCCGGAGCTCTTGGAGCTTCAGCTCGAACCTCGAGGACAACTGCACCCGGACTGCTATCCGCCGGATCTGCCTCCTCCGTGTGACACCTGTGGCCGGTTCAAACTCACGCTGCCAGACGACCCCATCCTCGACGCCGCCTCGCTGCCCACGGACCGCGACGTCTTCCGCGTGGGCAACTTCGCGACCGTGATGGTGGGCACGGAGCGATTCAAGGAGGCAGTTCAGCGCTTGGAGCTGGAGGGAATCACCTTCCGTGAGCTGCCTACCCGCTAGGCACTCGCGCGCGGGCCGTCACTTCCACGGGCCTCCGCTCCGCCAGGCGCTTAGGATGGGGGCGCGATGTCCACCGACCAGGCACCTCCCTACTGGCTGCTCATCTCCGTCCTCTTCAGCAACCAGCCGCTGTCGCCCTCGCTGGCGATGACGCTGCACCAGGCTGCCTTCGAGCTGCACCAGCGCGGTGACGGTGCCAAGGAGGTGGCCGGGGACATGGTGAGCGGCCGGGTGGTGAACCTGCGCAAGGACGTATCCTTCGGCGGCATCGCCGGGCCTGCCTTCGAGGCGGAGATCGAGACCGAGCGGGGCTCCGGCGTCGTCCGCTTCGTCCTCACCCGGCAGGGCCTGGAGATGATGAAGCAGCAGCCCGCCGAGCCGCCCCGGCCCAAGTACCTCAACTGAGCCAGCACGGGCCCGCCCGCCTGCCCGCTCCCTGCTCGCGGACGGTGGGCGTCTCCATTTGGGAGACATGGACCCCGAGCTGCAACGAGGCCAGCGCGACGCCTACAACGCGGAGAGCGACGAGAAGAAGGGGTGAGCCTTACTCCCGCTCGAGGTCGACCTTGCCCTTGTTGCCCATGTGCAGGATGGAGTTGGACAGCGTGGCGGCGGACATCTCCGCCAGCTCCATGATGACCTGCTCCTGCTGCGCCTGCTCCGAGCCCGCAGGGGCCTGGGTCGCCGCCCGCGTGCCGTCCTCGGAGATGGGCCCGCGGCCCACGGCGGAGAGGTAGGAGTTCAGGATGCCGTTGTTCGGCGAGCTGCCCACCGAGGCGAGCGCCGAGGCAACCACCGCGCCCCCCGACACCATCGTCGGGTCCCCAGGCCGGTTGGCCGGGGCCATCGGGTTCACCAGCGCGCCAAAGCTCGTGCTCGCGGCGCGGGTCTGCGCCTGCGTGGTGGCGGGCTGAATCATCGGACCGGTGAAGGAGTTGATGCGGGTCATGGCGCCTCCGTCTCGGCCCGGGACGCGCACCACGCACGTGTCGGACCTCTCGAATCCCCATTATCGCCCGGCCGCCGGGGAAGTTGCGCGAAAGGCCGAAAACGCCCGAAGGCCGCGGACTTACGGGCGTGCTCCCCGTCAGCCGCGGCCTTCTTGGGACTTCAGGAGGCGCCGTTGCCTAGAACTGGTGGGCCTCGGTGGACTCCGTCAGGGCGAGCGTGCTGGCGTTGCCGCCGGAGATGACCTCGGCCACCTGGTCGAAGTAGCCGGTGCCCACCTCGCGCTGATGACGCGTGGCGGTGTAGCCGTCCTTCTCCGCCGCGAACTCGGCCTGCTGCAGCTCGCTGTAGGCCGCCATGCCGCGGTCCTTGTACTTCCGCGCCAGCTCGTACATCCCGAAGTTGAGCGCGTGGAAGCCGGCCAGGGTGACGAACTGGAACTTGTAGCCCATGGCGCCCAGCTCGCGCTGGAACTTGGCGATGGTGGCGTCGTCCAGGTTCTTCTTCCAGTTGAAGGACGGCGAGCAGTTGTAGGCCAGCAGCTTGTTCGGGTACTTCGCGCGGATGCTCTCGGCGAACTTCTTCGCCTGCGCCAGGTCCGGGGTGCTCGTCTCGCACCACACCAGGTCCGCGTACGGCGCGTACGCCAGGCCGCGGGCAATGGCGCAGTCCAGGCCGCCGTTGATGCGGTAGAAACCTTCGCCGGTGCGGCCGGACTTCTTGTCGATGAAGGCGTGGTCGTACTCGTCCGCGTCGCTCATCAGCAGCTTGGCGCTGTCCGCGTCCGTGCGGGCCACCAGCAGGGTGGGCACGCCCATGACGTCCGCCGCGAGCCGGGCCGCGTTGAGGGTGCGGATGAAGTGGCTGGTGGGCACCAGCACCTTGCCGCCCATGTGGCCGCACTTCTTCTCGCTGGCCAGCTGGTCCTCGAAGTGCACGCCGGCGGCGCCCGCTTCAATCATGCCCTTCATCAGCTCGAAGGCGTTGAGCGGACCGCCGAAGCCGGCCTCGGCGTCGGCGATGATGGGCGCGAACCAGTAGCGGTCCTTGCGGCCCTCCGCGTGGTCAATCTGGTCCGCGCGGCGCAGGGCGTTGTTGATTTTCCGCACCACGGTGGGGACGCTGTCCACCGGGTAGAGGCTCTGGTCCGGGTACATCTGCCCCGCGGAGTTCGCGTCCGCCGCGACCTGCCAGCCGGACAGATAGATGGCCTTCAGGCCCGCGCGCACCATCTGCACCGCCTGGTTGCCCGTGAGCGAGCCAAGCGCGTTGATGTAGTCCTCGGTGTGGAGCAGCTCCCAGAGCTTCTTGGCGCCCAGCTCCGCCAGCGTGTGGCTGACGGTGATGGAGCCGCGGAGCTTCTCCACGTCCTTCGGGGTGTAGTTGCGCTTGATGCCCTCGAAACGCTGTCCGTGGAGCTTGGCGTGAGGGGAAGCATCGGCGGTCGTCGGCGTGGCGTCGTACATCGTGGGCTCCTCGCTACGGTAAAAGTGGTGGGTTGCTGCTGCGAAAGTGCGAAGGGTTCAGCGTTGGGCTTCCAGGGCGTCGTAGGCCGGCAGGGTGAGGAAGTCCTCGAAGGTGCCGGCGGTGGAGAGCTGCTCGAAGAGCACGCGCGCGCGCTCCAGGTGGGCGGCGCCGTAGCGCTCCTTGGCGCCTTCCTTCTCGAGGCGGCCCATCTCCTCGCCCAGCGCGTCGCGGAAGAGTCCAGGCGTCACCTTGCGGCCGTCCTCCAGCGAGGCGCCGTGGTGGATCCACTGCCACACCTGGGCGCGTGAGATTTCGGCGGTGGCCGCGTCCTCCATCAGGTTGTAGAGCGGCACGCAGCCCAGGCCGCCCAGCCACGCGGCGGTGTACTGGATGCCCACGCGGATGTTGTGGCGAAGGCCTTCCTCGGTGCGCGTACCGGATGGCACCTTGAGCAGCTCCGCCTCGCCAATCTTCACGTCCTCGCGCTTGTTGGAGAGCTGGTTGGGGCCCTTCATGTGCGAGTCGAAGATGTCGCGCGCGATTTCAATGAGGCCGGGGTGCGCCACCCACGTCCCGTCGTGGCCGTTCTTCACCTCGCGCAGCTTGTCCGCGCGGACCTTGTCCATGACGGCGTCGTTGGCCGCCGCGTCCCCCTTGATGGGGATGAAGGCCGCCATGCCGCCCATGGCGTGCACGTTGCGGCGGTGGCAGGTCTGGATGAGCAGCTGCGAGTATGCGTTGAGGAACGCCTTGTCCATCGTCACCTGGCCGCGGTCGGGCAGCACCACGCGGGTGTCCGACTGGAGCGTCTTGATGAAGCTGAAGATGTAGTCCCAGCGGCCGCAGTTGAGGCCGGCGGAGTGCTCGCGCAGCTCGTAGAGGATTTCGTCCATCTCGAACGCGGCGGGCAGCGTCTCGATGAGGACGGTGGCCTTGATGGTGCCGCGCGGGATGCCCAGCTCCGCCTGGGCCAGGTGGAACACGTCGTTCCACAGCCGGGCCTCCAGGTGGCTCTGCATCTTCGGCAGGTAGAAGTAGGGGCCGGTGCCGCGCGCCAGCTGCTCACGGGCGTTGTGGAAGAAGAAGAGTCCGAAGTCGAGCAGCGAGCCGGAGATGGGCTTGCCGTCGATTTCGATGTGCCGCTCCGGCAGGTGCCAGCCGCGGGGGCGCACGAAGAGCACGGCGCGCTTCGGGTTGAGGGCGTAGTGCTTCCCGTTCTCCGCCGTGAAGGAGATGGTGCCGCGCACGGCGTCGCGCAGGTTGATTTGCCCGCGCACCACGTTGTCCCAGGTGGGGCTGTTGGCGTCCTCGAAGTCCGCCATGAAGACATTCGCCCCGGAGTTCAGCGCGTTGATGACCATCTTCCGGTCCACCGGGCCGGTGATCTCCACGCGGCGGTCCTGAAGGTCGGCGGGCAGGGGAGCCACCGTCCAGTCGCCCTCCCGGATGGCCTTCGTCTCCGGCAGGAAGTGGGGCCGCTCTCCCTTGCTCCAGGCCGCCTGCACCGTCTTGCGGCGCTCCAGCAGGGCCAGCCGGCGCTCGCCGAAGTTGCGGGCCAGTTTCGCCACGAATTCCAGGGCCTCGGGCGTGAGGACCTCGGCGTAGTCGGGGTGCCAGGTCCCCTTCACCACCACTCCCGGTCCGAACGCCGGGGGTTTCACAGAGGGGGCTTGGTCCGACATCTGAGCTCCTTTGGCTAGGTGCGTTGTAAATCTTCTGGGACGGCTCGGAAAATGAGTCCTGCGAGGGCAAAAAGGAAGTGCGGAGTGAATCTTTGCCTGCTTGCCTGTAACTGTGTCAACAGCCGGCGTGTTAAATCTGTAAATCAACGAGTCGCCCCCAGGGCGTATGCAATGGGGGGCGCCAAGGCGCGTAGGTAGGAATGAGGGCCACGGACGCCAAGTGGGAGCGGCCCCAGAAGGGAGATGTGATGGACGCCAAGAGACGCTGCGCCACCTGCACCGAGGAAGTGAGCCTGGAGGTCCGAAGGTGCCCGCGCTGCGGCGCGCGCACGGAGCCGATGCACCGGGGCGTGGATGGGCGGCTGCTGACCGGGGTGTGCGCGGCGCTGGGACGGGAGCTGGGCGTGGACGCGGCGCTGATTCGCGTGGGCTTCGTGGTGGCGCTGGCGGTATCCGGGGGCACCGCGCTGATGGTGTACCTGCTGCTGTGGGCCTTCACGCCGCCGTCGGCGACGGGCACCGCGCCCCTGCGGCGCACGTACAACTGGCTGTCCGGCCTGGGCAATTCGGAGAGCACGCCCCGCGTCGAGCGCCGGGTGTAGTGCTCAGCGTCCAACGAAGAAACTCACGCCGGAGCCCTGCCTGAAGGCTCCGGCCTGTTATTCGATGGGGCCCACCTTTCTTTCCGAGGAGCCCCGCGCGTGAGCACGAAGAACGTCCGTACCGAGAAAGACACTTTCGGTCCCATCGACGTCCCCGCCGACCGGCTGTGGGGCGCGCAGACGCAGCGCAGCCTCCAGAACTTCGCCATCTCCACCGAGCGCATGCCGCTGGCCCTCATCCGCGCCCTGGTGCTGGTGAAGAAGGCCGCCGCGCGGGTGAACGTGGAGAACGGCTCGCTGGCGAAGGAGAAGGGCGAGGCCATCATCCGGGCCGCGGACGAGGTGCTGGCGGGTCAGCACGACGCGGAGTTCCCCTTGAGCGTCTGGCAGACTGGCAGCGGGACGCAGACGAACATGAACACGAACGAGGTGCTCGCCAACCGCGCCTCGGAGCTGCTGGGCGGCGAGCGCGGCGAGGGCCGCAAGGTCCACCCCAACGATGACGTCAACAAGGGGCAGAGCTCCAACGACGTCTTCCCCACCGCGATGAGCGTGGCCGCCGTGGCCGCCATCACCGAGCACGTGCTGCCGGAGCTGAAGGCGCTGCGCGACGTGCTCGCGCAGAAGGCTCGCGCCTTCCATGACGTGGTGAAGGTGGGCCGCACCCACCTGCAGGACGCCACGCCCCTGACGCTGGGGCAGGAGGTCGGCGGCTTCGTGGCGCAGCTGGACCACGCGCAGGGCCACCTGGAGCGCACCCTGCCGCACCTCCTGGAGCTGGCCCTGGGCGGCACGGCGGTGGGCACCGGCCTCAACGCCCCCAAGGGCTATGCCGAGCGGGTGGCGAAGGAGCTGGCCCAGCTCACCGGCCACCCCTTCGTCACCGCGCCCAACAAGTTCGAGGCGCTGGCCGCCAACGACGCGCTGGTGCAGGCGCACGGGGCGCTGAAGGGGCTGGCGGCGGTGCTCTTCAAGGTGGCCAACGACGTGCGCTGGCTGTCCTCGGGGCCGCGCTCGGGGCTGGCGGAAATCACCATCCCGGAGAACGAGCCGGGCAGCTCCATCATGCCGGGCAAGGTGAATCCCACCCAGAGCGAGGCGCTCACCATGCTGTGCGCCCAGGTAATGGGCAACGACGTCGCCGTCACCGTGGGCGGGGCGTCCGGCAACTTCCAGCTCAACGTCTTCAAGCCCCTCATCGCCCACAACCTGCTCCAGAGCTGCCGGTTGCTGGCGGACGGCATGCGCAGCTTCCGCTTGCACTGCGCGGTGGGCATCGAGCCCAACCGGCCCCGTATCCAGGAGAACCTGGAGCGCAGCCTGATGCTCGTCACGGCGCTCAACCCCCACATCGGCTACGACAACGCGGCGAAAATCGCCAAGACGGCCCACAGGGACGGCACGACGCTCAAGGAGACGGCCGTGGCGCTGGGGCTCGTCACACCCGAGCAGTTCGACCAGTGGGTCCGCCCGGAGGACATGACGGGCCACAAGGGGTAGGCCCCCCGGGGAGCAGGGGGCCCCGGCGTCGAAGCGTGGGGCAGCGTACGCTCCGGGAAGAAGGGACGGGCGCGGCGGCGGAAGGGCGATTAGGGTAGGGGCGTCATGAACGTCCCCTTCGTCATCGAGACCACGCACCGCGGCGAGCGGGCGTACGACCTGTACAGCCGGCTCCTCAAGGACCGCATCATCATGCTGGGCACGCCTGTCAATGACGACGTGGCCAACATCATTGTTGCCCAGCTCCTCTTCCTGGAGTCGGAGGACCCGGACAAGGGCATCAACCTCTACATCAACTCGCCGGGTGGCTCCGTGACGGCGGGCCTCGCCATCTACGACACCATGCAGTACGTGAAGTGTCCGGTGTCCACCATCTGTGTGGGGCAGGCGGCCTCCATGGGCGCGCTGCTGCTGCTGGCGGGGGCGAAGGGCAAGCGCTACGCCCTGCCCAACAGCCGCATCATGATTCACCAGCCGCTGGGCGGCGCGCAGGGCCAGGCCACGGACATCGACATCCAGGCCAAGGAAATCCTCCGCCTGCGCAGCTACATCAACGGCCTCATTGTGAAGCACACGGGGCACACCATCGAGCGCATCGAGAAGGACACCGAGCGCGACTACTTCATGAGCGCCGAGGACGCGCGGCAGTACGGCCTCATCGACGAGGTGGTGGAGAAGCAGCGCGCCATCGCCCCGACGCCCGCTCCGGCGAAGTAGGGCCCTTCCCGCCCCGGACGCATGCCGGGGCGGGGTGCTCCCCGGCGGGGTGCCACACGGGCGCCGCGCCGGACGCAGGTCCAGCACTGGACGTTTCCGGCTTCCCTGCCTGCAGGTGGCACGCGGCGTGCTCACCATGGGCATATGACGCCGATCCGATTTCGCATCGTCCCCCGGTTCCTCTTGCCCGGCGCCATTCTGGCCTCCATGGCCTGCGCGACGGGGCCCACCGGCCGCCCCCCTGTCCCTCCCAGCTCGGCCGCCGTGCAGACGGAGCTGGGTGCTCGGGACGTGGTGCAGGCCGGCGAGGAATACGCCCGCAACAACTCACTGGTGCTGGCCGAGGCCGGGGAGGCGGTGGAGATCCGCCCCAACTTCTGGCGCATCCGCTTCGGCCTCGCGGACCAACCCGGCCGCATCCTGGAGGTCGAGTTCGACGAGCTGGCGCGCAGGGTCGTCAATGTCCGCGAGCTGGAAGTCATCCCGGAGAACCCGGGTGACGCCGCCCAGGGTGCCAGCGGCTCCGTGCCGGCGGCGGGGCAGCCTCGAGGCCCCATTCCCTGAGCGTGGGCGTCGCCCCGCGCCCCGGTCCTCACGGGCGGCGCGGGGGCACCCGGTCCGCGTGCTTCACGGGGCGGGGGAGCGGGCTTCCTCGCAGAACAGCAGCTCCGCCTGGCCTCCCGTGCGTCCCACGAGCACGGCGACCTGTCCGTAGGCGCGGCCGAAGCGTCCGGCCTCCTCGCGGGGAAGCCCGGGGACGAAGAGGCTCTGCTCGCACCAACTGCCGTCATCTGCCTCGCCCAGCGCGGGGGCGGCCCCCCAACCCCCGGCGACGAGCTGCGCGACCATCCGCGCCTGCGCGCGGCGGTTCTCCTCGTCGCTCCGCCACTGCGAGCCGGGATTCCACGCCGTCAGGAAGGCCCACTCGCGGTGGCCGCGCGCCGCAAGCGTTGCGTCCAGCGCCGGGTGCAAGGCGCCCGCCCGCAGGATTTGCTCGACACCACCCGTGCTGGGATGGGGCCGGATGACGTAGCGCGTCGCCGCGTAGGCCGTCGCCAACCGCTCGCGTTCGTGGAAGCTCATACCGTGCATGATGCGCCGCGTGTCTTCCGGGGAAAATCGGGTTTCGGATAATCCAATGTGAATGTTCGATTCCGTTCGACGTCAGTGCCCCCGCCTCGTTGCGGAACGGAATGAAAGGCTTCGGAGGGGAACACGTTTTGTCGTTCTGTTGCTGTCGTGTCTGCGTTGATGGGGTTCTGGGGACGGGCTGCGCGTCGGAGCGTGGCGACAGCGACATCGAATACTGAGAGACGCACCGTGCTCCGGCGCACCCTGCCGGAGCACGGCTCAGGGCGTGGACCGCACCCCGCCCGTCACTCGTTTCACCGTGCGGCCCGCGGGGAGCGTGTCCCCGGGCTGCACGCCGTTGATGATGGACAGCTCCTCCACGGGGATGGTGGACGGGTGCTGCTCGTTGAACTGCTGCAACGTCATGGGTGACGTCACCTTCGCCAGTTCAATCCGTGCGGGCTGGACGGCCAGCGCCGACGCATCCGTCAGCTCTCCGAAGCTGGAGAAGGTGGCGCGGAAGGCGTCCTCGTAGGCGGGAAGCTGCTGCGCGCCGGTGTAGCCCAGGAGCTGGAGCGTGGTGCCGCCCTGGGACACGAAGGCCGTGACGCCGGCGATGACGCCCTGCTCCGTCTGCGCCTGGAAGAACGCGGCGCCCGGCGGGAAGCCCGTGGGCGCCGCGCTCACCGGCTGGATGCCCTCCTGCGCGAGGAAGCGCCGCATCGCCTCCTGCGGGGCGATCTTGCCGGTGGGCACCAGCCCGACGATGGCGTCCTCCTGCGGGCTGACGCCCGCCACCTGCTGCGGCTGGTTCGCCGTCTTCCAGCCCTGGGGGAAGGTGAGCTGGAAGCGCAGGCCCGGGTGCATGAAGACGTTGCCCCGGAAGAAGCCCTGTCGCGGGTCGTCGCCGTAGGGCATGCCCTGGAGCATGGCGAGGTATTCCTCCCGGCCATCCTTGAGCTGGTTGAAGTCCACGTGGGCCTTCGCGGCGCGCTCCTGCGCGGTCTTCACGCGGTCGCCCGGGTCGGGGTGGGTGGACAGCCACGAGGGGAGGCTCTGTCCGCCCGCGGCCTTGCCCACGCGGTCCAGGGTGGCGAAGACGTTGGCCGCCTGGCGCACGTCGTAGCCGCCGTTCAGCATGTACTTGAAGCCCAGTTCGTCCGCCTGGCGCTCGTCGTCGCGGCCGTACTTGAGGAACAGCAACTGGAGGCCGGCGGCGGCCAGGCCCCCGAAGCGGGCCACGTCCTCGCTGAGCACGCTGCCCAGCAGCAGGCCGGCCTGGGCGAGCTGCGCCTGGGACAACTGCTCCACGGAGTGCCGTGCGGTGATGTGGGCGATTTCGTGCCCCAACACGGAGGCCAGCTCCGCCTCGGAGTTCATCGCGGTCAGCAGGCCCCGCGTCACGAACACGGGCCCTCCGGGGAGGGCGAAGGCGTTCACCACCGGGTCATCCACGGCCTGGACCGTCCAGGGCAGCTCTGGCCTTTCGGAGGCCTTCGCCATGGGCAGGCCCACCCGGGCGACGTATTCCTGGACCTTGGGTTCCTGGATGAGGCCAATGGACCCGCGCACCTCCTCCGCGCTCTGCTTGCCCAGGGCAATCTCGTCGTTCTCGGAGACGAGCGACAGCATGCGCTTGCCGGTGGCGGGGTTGCGCACGCAGGTTGTCAGCGAGAGCAGGGCCAGCAGCGGCAGCAGCCGGAGTCGTGAAGTCATGGGGCCTTCCTGGTAGTGGTGGATGCGCAAATAGGTCAGCGGCGGCGCGGCGACCACGGTGGGGGTGGGCAGGTCGTCACTGCTGGACAGTCGGGCGCGCGCACCGGGCCCGCTTCCGTTAGCTTCTCTTCGCGAGGAGGCGCTCGAATGGATTCGGATTCGCTCGAAGCACGGATGGCGCGGCTGGAGCGCAGTTGCCGGCGGTGGCAGGGACTGACGTTCACCGCGCTCGCGTTGGCGGGACTGGGGCTGGGCGCGGCGGCGCTCCGGGGCGAGGACCTGTCCTCCGGCACGCTGGTGGCCTCCCGGCTGGTGCTCACGGACGCGCGCGGACAGACGCGGGCCACGCTGGATACCGATGACCAGGGCAACGCGGGCCTGGTGCTGCGCGACGGCGAGGGCCGGCCCCGGGCGCTCCTGGGCGTGGGCGAGGACGGCTCGCCCCGGCTGCGCTTCTCCACCGCCGAGGGCCAGTCCCTGGCGGAGCTGATGGTGTACTCCGACGAGGCGCCGCGCCTGACGCTGTCCACGCCCGGCGGCGGGGAGTTGTTCGCGGTGGGCCTTCAGGTGGATGGCTCGTCGCGGCTGGAGCTGTCGGACGCGGACGGACGGCCCCGGGCCATCCTGGGTGCGGACGAGCATGGCTCGCCCGGTCTGGTGCTGAGGGACCGCAAGGGGCTGCCTCGCGTGGCGCTCCGGGTGTCGCCGTCGGATGCCGCCAGCCTGGTGGTGGAAGGCCAGGACGGCGCGGTGTTCCGCGCGCCCGGCGGCTGAGCCGAGGGCTACAGCGTGGGCGGCACCACCTTGCCGTCGCGCAGCCGGAACAGGGAGTGCCCTTGCCGCAAGAGGGGCTGGGGGGCCGGTGTGGTGGCCTTCCAGTGCGCGAGCACCAGGTCTCCGTCCGCCACCAGGTGGCGGATGTCGAACTTCACCTCATGGCGACAGGTGACCCAATCCAATGGGCGCGGCGAGGCAGGTGTCCGGTACTCCAAACGCGTTCACCAGCGCCACCGCGTCCGGGCGGAGCTCGGCGCACAGCCGCGTCACCTCCTTGCGGATGGCCTTCACCTTGGCGCCCTCCAGCCACCCGTGCTCCTGGAACCAGCCGTTGGCGGACTCCAGGCAGGACAGGCCGTAGAGGTCGCACAGGCGTCCCAGCACCGTCTTCAAACCGGGGTCCTTCACGTCCGCCACGCCCTTGAGGAACTGCTCCAGCACCAGCCGCTCCACGTGGGCGTGCGCCAGCTCCAGCAGGTGGACCTGGACCTGGTTGAAGGCCTCGAAGGCCTCCACGCCCGCGCTCAGCCGCTTGCGGATGCGCTTGGACACGGTGGCCAGCAGCTCCTCCTCGCGGAAGCGCAGTGCGCGCAGGTGGTAGTCGTTGTCACGCAGGTGGTCGCTGTCGGTGCGCCGCGCGGCGAAGGGGTTGCGGTCCACCACGGCGGTGGCCCGGTCCGCCAGCAGCTTCAGCACGGCGAAGACGCGGTCGTCCTCGAAGCGCTGCCGGTAGCCGGTGAGCAGGCCCTTGGCGACCAGTTGCATCAGCACCGTGTTGTCGCCCTCGAAGGTGGTGAACACGTCCGTGTCCGCCTTGAGCGCCGCCAGCCGGTTGGCTTCGAGGTAGCCCTGGCCGCCGCACGCCTCGCGCGCCTCCTGGAGGACGGCGGTGGTGTGCCATGTGCTGTAGGCCTTGAGGCCGGCCGCCAGCGACTCCACCTCGCGCGCGTCCTCCTCGGTGCGCTTCACGTAGCGCTCGACGAGGTATTCCAGCGCGAAGTCCATGGCGTACGTCTTGGCCAGGGGCTGGAGCAGGCGCCGCTGGTGGGCCTGGTGGTCCAGCAGGCGGAACTCCTTGTCGCCCGCGGGGCCGAACTGGCGCCGCAGGTCGCCGTAGCGCACGGCGATGGTGAGCCCGCTCTTGGCCGCGCTCAGCGCCGCGGCGGCTACGCTCACCCGGCCCGCCACCAGCGTGCCCAGCATGGTGAAGAAGCGCTTGGAGTCGCCGGTGATGGCGCTGGTGTATTCGCCCTGCGCGTTCACCTGTCCGAAGCGGTCCAGCAGGTTCTCCCGTGGGACGCGGACGTGCTCGAACGAGATGCGACCGTTGTCCACGCCGTTGAGGCCCATCTTCTCACCGCAGTCCTCGATGCGAATCCCGGGCAGCACCTTCCCGGCCGGGTCGCGCAGTGGCACCAGCAGCGCGTGGACGCCCAGCGCCCGGCCGCCGACCTCGAGTTGCGCGAACACGGTGGCGATGCGCCCGTGCCGCGCGGCGTTGCCAATCCACTCCTTGCGCGCCGTCTCCGTCGGCGTGTGCACCACGAACTCGCCGGCCTCCGCGTCGTAGCGGGCCACCGTCTCCACGTCCCGGACGTTGGAGCCGTGGCCCAGCTCGCTCATGGCGAAGCAGCCGGGCAGCTCCAGCGAGGCCACCTGGGGCAGGTACTTCCGGTGGTGCTTCTCGGTGCCGAGGAAGAGGATGCTGGCGCCGAAGAGGCCGAAGTGGACGCCGGCCTTGATGACGAGGCTCAGGTCGAAATAGGCCAGCGTCTCGAAGGCGGTCACGAAGGCGCCCAGGTCCGCGCTCGTCTCATTGCCCGCGGGGAAGGCGATGCGCCCCAGTCCCTGGTCGGCCATGGCCTTGAGCCAGGCGAGCACCTGGTCCCGGTACTTCGCCGTGTCGCGCGTGTCCGTGTAGCGGTAGGCCGGGTCCGCCAGCCACTGGCGCACCTGGGCGCGCGTCTCCGGATAGGTCCGGTCCAGCACGGCACGCAGCGCCTCCGGGTCGAAGGACGTGGGCGTGCCCTGTTCGGCGCGGCTGGGGGAAGCGGCGGGGACGAGCGAGCGGACGGCCTCGCTGCCGGAGACGCCCAGGGACGCCTCCAGCTGCGCCAGCGCGCGCGTCAGCTCCGGCATGGGCGCGGGAAGGCCCTCGTCGCCGTTGCCCACCTGGGCGAGCCGCGCGCCCAGCTCGGCGAGGTTGTTGTGTTCGCTGTGGGACAGGCGCTCCGCGGTGCGGCGGATGTGCTCGCGCACCTGGGCCAGCTCACCGGGGCTGGGCGGCACCAGCGGGTCCAGCCAGCGCGCCAGCACCGTGTTGGCGCGCAGGTCCAGCCAGGGCTGCGCGCGGGCGGCGGAGCCCATGGCGCGAATCTCCTCCGGCGTGAGCTCCCCGTCCGTCCAGGCCACGTACAGCATGGGCACGAGCGGAGCGAGTCGAGGCAGGGACAGCAACTCGTGGGCTGTCGGTCGGGTGTCATCCACCATGGCTGGCGCTCCTGGAGGCTTGAGGACGGGCGCAGTGTGGCCAGCATGCCGTCGCGCGGCAATGGGAAGCATGCGTCGGGCCCGAGGCAGGCGAGCAGGCGCGGCATTCCAAGCGGAGGGAGGCATCCCCAGCTTGCCCGTATGGATGAAGTGCAGGAGCTGGAGGCGCTGGTTCCCAAGCCCGAGGCGCTGGGCTTCTCAGGCGGCGTGGAGCGTGCGCGACATGAGATGCACGGGCCCTTCACGGTGCCGCCGGGGCCGGAGGCCTTCTCCTTCGCGCCGTACCAGTCCACGGGGGTGGGGCAGGACCGGTAGCGTCAGCGCGCGTCCCTCACGCCGACCTGCCGGCAGAAACTCAGCACCGGGCACGTGGAGCACTTCGGCCGCGTGCCCGTGCAGACGTGCTTGCCGAAGGGCACCAGCAACCGGTTGAGCTCCACCCACCAGGCGCGCGGGAGCACGGCCTCCAGCGCCTCCATGGTGGCCTCCGGCGTGCGCGCCTGCACATAGCCCCAGCGGTTCGTCACCCGATGGACGTGGATGTCCACGCTGATGGCTTCGTGTCCGCAGGCGATACCCAGCGCCAGGTGCGCGCATTTGGGGCCCACGCCCTTGAAGGACTGGAGCACCTGGGCGTCACACGGCAGCGCGCCTCCGAATTCATCCCGCGTCCGCGTGGCGATGGCGTGAAGCTGCCAGGCCTTCGCTTCATGGAAGGTGACGGGCTGGATGAGGGCGTCGATGTCTTCCGGCGACATGCGCGCCAGGGCCTCCGGCGTGGAGGCGCGCTGGAGCAGGGCGAGCGAGACAGGCAGACTCACCTCGTCGCGTGTGCGGATGGAGAGGATGCAGGCGGCGAGCTGCTCGAAGAGCGTGTCATGTCCTCGGGCCGCGAGCGCGAACATCGCCGCGTCCGCGAAGTGGCGCACCGCCTCTCGGATGCGGCCGAGCACCTCGTCGATGTCGAAGGGCTTCTTGTCCGGCTGGGGAGGTGGTTCCACGACGCGGCCGGGCTTCGTGGGCGCCCGCCGGCTAGGCATGGCGCGTTCCTTCCGCGGGATGGATGCTCGTCATGTGCTGCCTCCCGTCCCAAACCTGGGAACGCGGGCGCGACGAGGCCCTGGGCCGTACGAAGGGTCGCTGACAGAGCGAGGGGTCGTCCGTCTTCGTCAGTCGAGCGGCTTTGACAAATCCCGGGCGTACCAGTGATCGCAGCCGAAGTGGCCCGTGCTGCCCATGGGCGCGCACAGCGGCTCGAAGCCCATGCGGCGGTAGAGCTTCTGGGCCTGCTGCATTCCCGCCAGCGTCTCCAGGTAGCAGCGCTGGAAGCCCGCTTCACGCGCGAACTCCAGGCAGCGTCGGAGCAGGCGCTCGCCCTGGCCGAGGCCTCGGGCTTCGGGGAGGAAGTACATCTTCCGCAGCTCGCAGACGCCCGCATCTCCTCCTTCAAGTGGGGCGATTCCACCGCCGCCGATGACTCGCCCCGCCCGCTCCACGACGAAGTAGGCGTGCCGGGGCCGGGCGTAGGCGGCGCTCATCGCTGACACCTCGGGGTCGTGGATGGCGAAGCCAGGGCCGTCCGCGCCGAACTCCGGCATCACCGTTCGGATGATGCCGGCCACCGCAGCGTCATCCCTCGATTCGATGCGTCGCAGCGTCAGCGCTTCCTTGCTCATGAGCGCAACGTTTCACAGCCGGGGCCGAGGTGCCAGCGGCGGAAAGGGGGGCGCCCGCTGCGTTGACGCTCACGCACGGGTTGTGCAACCGGATGCACAGGTGTCACGGGTGTGATGCAGCGTGTACGCGTTCCCCTTCGTCAGGGGGTGTCTGTACGCGACGGCCTCTTGAATGGCATGTTCGTTGTATCGAGGGGGATGCATGTATTGCGCTGACTGCCGTGAAGAGCGGCGTGGCAAGGACTCGTGGTGTGCGCTGTGTGGCGCTCGGATGACGGGGCGCTCGCGTGAGGTCATTGAAGCAGAGCTCACGCACGTTCAATTCCTCCTCGATGAGCTGACGCGGTGGGAGTCGTCCGAGGTTCCTCCCAACGTCCGGCGCTTCATCTCGGAGCGGTATGAGCGGCAGGCACGCATCCTCCTCGCGGTCTTGACGGAGCTGCCTCCAGCGGGCTCAGCGGAGGCGGCCACCGTCGTGGCTCCGGCGCATGCGGATGCCGCGACGTCCGTTCCCGCCGTGTTGATGCAGGAGCCTCCCGCGTCGCAGGAGGCGGCTTCGGTACAACCGGAGGTCGAGGTGACTCCGGCCGTGGAGGCCCCGGGAACCACCGAGGAGCCGCGCCGGGCCGAGGCGTCCGCTTCGTCGGAGCCGGAGGACGTCGCGGCGCCGTCGCACCCGTCCGCGCCGGAGGCCGATGCCGGAGTGGACGCGGCGCCCGAGGCTGTGCAGTCGGATGAGCCGCTCCCCGAGGCCCCACCTGTCTGGATGCCGCTGCCCGCGAATCCGGCGGAGCCCTACGCGGAGCCGCCGCCGGCGCGAAGCCTCACCGCGCGCCTCGTCGAGGAGACCTCCACCTGGAACCGCGTGTGGAGGCCATTCCTCTACGAAAGCCTCATGTGGTTCGTCGGGGCCTTCCTCATCCTCTCCAGTGCCCTCTACCTCGTGTTCGAGAGTTGGGTGGGGATGTCGTCCGGCTTCCGCTCGCTCACGGTGTTCGGGCTGACGGCGGGTTGCTCCGCGGGCTTCACCGGTTGGGGCGCGTACCTCGCCAGGCGCGAGGCGTTACGCAAGCCCGGGTACATCCTGGGGCTCATCGGTACAGCCGTGGCTCCGCTCGCTGGTATCGCACTGGGGCCCATGGGCTTGGGGGATGTCTTCCAGTTGGGTGGCGTCGGCACCGTGTGGCTCATTCCCGCGCTGCTGGCATGGGCGGCCGTGGCGGCCTTCCTGGCTCGCAAGCCGCTGGAGGCCTTCGATTCCACCTCCCGTCCCTTCATCCAACTGGCGCTCGTGGCCAGTACCTTGATGATGGGGTTGGCGCCGCTCGCCGCGGGGCAGGGCGGCCTGGCGCTGTGGCTCAACGTCCTGCCGTGCGCGCTCTTCTTCCTCTTGTCCTCGCGTCCGCCACCAGCGCCGCGTGAGGGCACCGCGCTCGCTTTCGTCCTCGCCGCGCCGCTGTACCTGCTGCTGCTCTATTTCACGCGCCTGCACGTCGCGCTGGCAGGCGCGGACGTGGCGATCTCCGTTGGCACCTATGCCCCGTTCGGCGCCTTTCTCCTGGCCACCGCGTTACGCTTCCGCACCCTGGATGCCGAGCGGGGCGCGGATTCGCTGTCCATTGGCGCGGTGTCACTCCAGGCCACCTGCCTCATCGCCGCGGCACTGGCTCCGGCGCCGGCGCTCTTCGTCACGGCGGCGGTCATCTCGTGGACGTTGTTGTCGCTGTCGCGCGGCGGCGTCGCCCGCATCCGGTGGGTCTACGCGGCCTATGCGAGCACGTACTTCGCCTATGCCTCCTTCTCCCAGCTCATCCCCGGGCCGGTGCGGCGCATCATCAATGCGGTGAAGGCCTGGTTCGGTTACGTCACCGAGCCGCTGCCCCTTCAGTTCGGAGCGCTGTCCGCGTTGCCCTTCATCTTCGCTGGCGCGTTGTTCGCCGTCTCGCGGCTGTGGCGAGGCCAGCGTACGGGCAATGCACGGGACCTCGCGCTGGCGGAGGTGCTGTTGCGCGCCACCGCGGTGGCGAGCCCGCTCTTCGTCTTCTTTGGCCTGTCGGGACCCGACGCTCGGCCCTCCTTCTGGAGCGCGCTGGCGCTGGCGGTGCTGTGTCTCGTTCTGGGCCTGCTGGTGGAGCGCTTCTTCCTGACGGTGGTGGGGGCGGGGCTGTCGCTGTTCCTTCCCTTCCAGGCCTACGCCGTCTTGGGGGCGTCCGGCGGCGCGGTCGCGTCGGGGGCGCTGGCCCTCGTGCTCGCCGCGGTGAGCATGGTGTGCACCGCGCGCACGCGCGGGTTGCTGGGCGCCGTCGTGGGCGTGGCGGCCACTGCGGGGTTCCTCATGGGCCTGATTGCCGGTGACGGCTTCACGGCCGTGACGGGCATGGCCCTGTGTGGCGCCGCCGCGGTGCTTGTCGCCTGGGTGCTCCAGCGTGCCTCCCTCATGGCGCTGGCGTCCGTGCTGGCGGCGGCCGCGCTTCCGCGCCTGGTGGGACAGCTTTCGTCCACGGCGGTGGCGCCCACGCTCGCGGTGGTGGCACTCGGGCTCTCGTTGCTGGGGATGCGGGGTGGGCTGACGCGGTGGTTGGGCCTGCCGGGCGTCTTCTACGCGCTGCTCGCGATTCCCTGGGGCGTGCTGGCCCAGGCGCCGGGGCTGGCCGGCGTCATCCTGATGTCCGCGGGCGCGGTGGCCGTGGCGTCGCGGACCTTCCCGGTGGTGCGTCCCCTCGCCGTGCTCATGTCAGCCCTGGCGCTGGTGCACGACATCCCGGGTCTCTATTCGCCATGGGGTGGATGGATGTCGCCGGGCCTGTCCGTGGCGCTGTTCTGCTGCTGGGCCCTGGGGGCTTCCGTCGCCGCGGCGCGGTGGGGCCGAGGCATCAGCGCGACGGTCGCCGGGCTCATCGCGCTCGTCTTCCCGCTGACGGCCCTGCTGGGCGCGCGTTCGTCGGAGCAGGCGCCCCTTTTGCTGGGGGCAGCGCTCGCGGCGCTGCTCACCGCGCGCGTACTGCCTGCGGGGCTGAGTGTCGCCGTGGCCGCGCTCTATGCGCTCACCGCGACGTTCAGTTTCGGCGCCGTGCCGTTGTTGTGCCTCGCCGGGGTGTTGAGTCTCCTGGCCGTGCTGGAGGAGGTCCCCGCGGTCTTTCGCGTGGGGGCGGGCGGTCACCGCTTCGCCCTGGCGGCGACGTTGTCCGCCGCCGTGGTGCTGGGCGTCGCGGTGGTGAAGTGGGACGACGCGGGGCTGCCGTTGCTGCTCGTGGGTACCTGCGTGCTGCCCCTGCTCTGGACGCGCGCCAATCGTCAGCCGTTCTTCGCGTCGCTCGCTGTCCCGTATGCCTTCGTGGGCATCGTGGTGGTGGGGGGGGAGCTGCCCTCGTGGGTTCAGGCGCTTCCACTGCTGAGCCTGGCGCTGGTGCGTGCCGTGGCGCACGTCCCCGCCGCGGCATCGCTGCTGCTGCGATCGCGTGAGGAGGCCCCTCGCCAGGCGCTGTCATCGTGGATGCAGGGATGGCTCGCCGTGGTGGCCCTGCCCGTGCTCCTCGTCGCGCTCAGGCCGTACCATGTCCCCACGTCGCTCTATGTGCTGTCGGCGTCCCTGGCGCTGATGCCCGGGCCGCGTCCCTTCTTGCGCGTGTGCGGCTCCGCGCTGGTCCTCCTCTTCTTCCCGGCGGCCCGTCCCATCGTCATCGGCCTGCTGCTCGCGCTGGCCATCGCGGAGAGTCATGGGCCCGCTCGCGTGTGGGCGTTCTTCCGGAGCGCGCCGGACACGGCACTGCGGCCCGGCGCCGTCGTCACGGCGCTCATCCTCGCGGCGTTGCCCGCCCTCGACTCGCCCACGCCGTCTCATCTCGCCACGCTGGCGGGGGTGCTGGCGCTGGCCGCGTTCCTGCTGTCTCAGCGGTGGCTGCTGGCTCCCGCCATCTGGGCGTTGGCGTTGGCGCCCATGGGCGCGGTCAGTGTGAACGCGCTGCTCGAGCGAGGGCTCGACGCGGGCCTGTCCGTCATCGCCGTGGCGCTGGGCGCGGCCGTTGCGTCCGCCGTGCTCCAGTCCGGAGGCATCCAGCGCGCGCTCACCCAGGCCTTCGCGAAGGTGCTGCCGCCGCTGGAGGACACCTGGAGCGAGCCGCTGTGGGTGGGCAGCGCCGGTGCGTTGGGCGTGCTGCTGCTGGAGCGCCTGCTCCTATCGGGCCCTGGCTCGCTGCCCCTGCCGGTGGCGGTGGGCGCCGCGGTGACGGCGTGTGTGTTGATGGTGGCGAAGGAGCGATGGATGGCCAACGTGGCCACCGCGTTGCTGGGGGCCGTGCTCGTCGCCGCCGTGGACCCGCTGTGGGTGCCCGCTGTCGTCAGTGGAACAGGGCTGGCGCTGTGCCTCATCGGGTCGCTCGTGGACGCTCGCGGTGTGCGCGTGGGCGCCTCGCTGCACCATGGCGGCTGGGTGCTGGCGCTGCTGTCGCTCGCGGGCTTGCGCGAACTGGAGCACGTGGGCACTCCGCTGACGTTCCTGTTCGGCGTGGGCGCGGCGTGGGCCGTGGTGTGGCGGCGTCGCGAGCGTGAGGTGGTGGGGTGGCTGGCCTCGCTCGCCGCCGTGCACGGATGGCTGCTGTACCTGGGCGCGGTGTACTCCAGTGGCCGGGGCGCGGCGTTCATCCTTCCGTACCTCGGAGCGGCCAGCGCGTTGTTGGCGGCCCTCTCGCTCTTCGTGGCCGGCAAGTCGCGGCGCCGGAGCGTGGGGCACGGCTTCGCCGGGGTGGCGCTCTTCGAGGTGATGGCGGGGCTGTCGCTCGTGGACACGTCGCTGGGCGCGCTCCGCGAGGGCCTGGTGGCGAGCGTGGCGCTGGGCGTGCTGCTCTTCGCCCTGGTTCGCCGCGCGGCCACGGAGAAGGAAGAGGCGTCCGCCTACATGGCGCAGGTGGTGCTCGCGCTGGGCTATCTCTCCATCCGCATGCTGGGAATGGGGGCGCACCCGGGCCCCGGCGACAGCCTGGCGGCCCTGGTGGGCGGCGCGCTGTTCACCGGCCTCTACTTCTTCGTGCAGCGCGAGGGTTCCTCCCTGGCGTGTTTCCGACGGCCCGCCTTGTTGGGCGCATACCTTTTCCCACTGGCGGGACTGTTCTCCGCTCCATGGAGCGAGCCCCTTCATGTCGCGGCGTTGATGGTGGGGTATGCCGCTCACTTCGCCGCGCTGGCCACGCACCCGCGACACCGGGGCCTGGCGTCGCTGACGTCGGTGGTGGCGTTCAACGCGGCGCTGCTGCTGGTGTGGCAGGGGACGGGCGCGGGAGAGGCGCAGTTCTATGTCATCCCCGCGGGGCTCTCTCTGCTCGCGTTGCTGCGCGTGTTCCGCGAGGCCATCGAGGCGGAGACCTATGCCCGGTTGCGTGCGCTGGCCGTCACCGCCATCTACGTGGCGGGTGCCTGGAAGCCGCTCATGTTCAATGATGGCGGTTCGATGCTCCTGTGCGTCACGCTCTGTGTGGTGGGCGTGGCGTGTGGCATCGCGCTGCGCATCCGCTCCTACGTGTATCTGGGCACGGCGTTCCTGGTGACGTGCATCGCCGCCAACCTGGTGCGCTTCGGCATGCGGGACCACCGGATTGCCGCGGCCTCACTGTTCGTCCTGGGACTGATGGTCATTGGTTCAATGGTGATGCTCAGTGCACATCGCGCGGCGCTGCTTCAGAGGTATGCACGGGTGCGAGCCATGCTCGCGACCTGGGAGGGCTGATACCGGGAGTTCTTGGCGGACGGCCTGGGAGGTGGTCTTGAATGCGGCCCCTCATGTCGCTCCGCCTTCCACTCCTTGCCGTCTTCCCCCTCAGCGTGCTCGTGGGGTGTGCCACCGTGAAGCCGCGCCCTGCGGAGCCCGTCGCCATGACGGAGGCGGTGACAGTGGCCGCGCCAGGAGGCCTCGCGGCGCCGGTGCCGGTGCCAGTCACGGCGGTGGAGTTGGGGACCGCCGAAGTGGCGCCCACGGTGGGGGCGACGCAGTGGGTGAGCGCGGGCGTGCTGGAGGCCACGCTGCGGGCGGCCGAGCAGGCGACGGGGCCCGCCAGCACCACCGGCCGGTTCTGGGACGTGGTGCTCGCGCCCACGCAGATGTCGCGCTCCATCGTCCAGCGCTCCCTCCAACTCGTGGGCATGCGCAGCTTGCGCCGAGTCAGCCGCGGCGTCCCGGATGACTGCTCCGGCTTCGTGCGCCTGGCGTACCGCTCCGCCGGCATCGACCTGGTGGCGCACGGCTTCCGCGCGGGAGAGAACGCCGTCTCCGCCATCTTCCGCCGCGCGGTGGACGTCGGCTCCGTCCACCATCAGTCGCCGCGTCCCGGAGACCTCGTCTTCTTTCGTGAGACGTATGACCGCAACCGCGATGGCCGCCGCAACGACGGCATGACACACATTGGCGTGGTGGAGGCCGTGGATGCCCATGGCACCGTCACCTTCATCCACCGGGGCGGCAAGGGCGTCGCGCGAGGCCGGCTGAACCTGTCCTTCCCGTCGAGGCACCAGCTGGAGCAGGGCGGGCCTGTGGTCAATGACTACATCCGTCCCGCCGCGAAGGGCTCGCGGGCCTATCTCGCCGGTGAGCTGTTCGCGGCCTTCGCGTCGCCTGAAGGGCTGTAACTTTCCAGTGCTTAACCCATACCCTGCGTGGCTTTGAAGATGTTCCGCGCTGATGCGTCATGGGTGGCATGCGACTCGCCCTTGTCATTGGCTGTCTGATGCTCGCTTCGGGTTGTGTCCTGCACACCCGCTCACCTCATCCGCATCCACCGCCTCCTCCGCCTCCTCCGCACCGTCCGGTGGCGATGACGTACAGGGAAGCGGTGGACCTGGGTTTCAACCAATGCCGCTCGCGTGGCTATGAGTGCCGCCTGAAGGACGCGGACCGCAAGGGGCGGGACGTGTGGCGGGTGAAGTTCCATGCCTCCACGCGGCATGCGAGGGGCCACCTGCACCTGGACTTCGATGCGTACTCGCGCAGCCTCCTGCGGGTGGACGACAAGGTGAAGGCCCGCCGACATGACTGGGACGACGACGACGATGACGACGATGACCGGCGCGGGCGCGGGCGCGGCAAGAAGAAGGGGCACGCACGGCGGGATGACTGAGTCAGTCGCTCTTCTGCTTGAGTGACTTGATGGCGATCGCCGCTGCTTCGTGGCCGCAGTCCTTGCTGCCCAGGAGGCCCTTCGCCTTGGGGAGCGAGGTGACGCGCTCCAGCGAGGGGATGGCATCCGCGTCACCCAGGCCCGCGAGACGGTTGGCGGCCTGGGTGCGGATGTCGCAGTCCGGGGAGTTCAGCGCCTCGCTATAGGCGCGAACCAGGTTCACTCCGTCCGCGGCCTTCGCGAACTCCAGGTAGCGCAGCGCGCCCCACTGGCGCAGGGAGTACGCCTCCTCGGCCAGGTCCTCGTAGTGGGAGCGCAAGCGGTCCTTCGGAAGCCGGGTCAGGGCATTCCCCAGGACGGAGAGCGGCTCCTTGCCGTAGTCCTCCGCCAGCCCGTCGAGGATGAGCGGCTCCACGTCCTCGAGCTCCTCCTCCTTCAGCTGGCTGAGCGCGGTCCGTTCGCTGATGTGGTGCCCCTTGGCATGGTGCGCCGCCACGCGTGCGCGCTTCAGCGAGGGCAGTTCCTTCTCCTCGTCGGTGGCGGCGTCCATCAGCGCCAGGGCTTCGTTCAGCTTCCCATCCTCCAGCAGCGCGAAGGCCCGGGTACCGGCGTCGTTGCGCTGGCTCAGCCACGCGGCGCCAGCGCCCAGGAGCACCACCGCGCCGGTGACCAGCGCCGCCTCGCGCCGCCGCTGACGCAGCAGCTCCCCCAGGCCGGTGGGCAGCTTCACGGCCTGAAGCTTCGCCAGCAGGGGCGCGAGCGCGTTGCCCCGGCTGCCTTGCGAGGCGAAGCGGTCTCCAAAGGGCGGGCCCTCCGCGGCACGCTGGCAGCGATAGAGCTGGAGTTGCTCGTCGCGGCCGGGGAGGGTGATGGCGCCGCAGGGCTCGGCGGTGACCTCCGCGCGGTTGCGCGCCAGGTTCACCGCTTCGGTGAAGGTGACCTCACCCGCGCTGGCGACATGCTCCACGGCCTCGATGACCTCCATGGGCTCGCCCAGCACGGAGTCCGGCGTGGCGAGCACCTCGCCCGCGTGCAGGCAGACGCGCACGTTGAGGCGGTCCACTTCCGGCACCGTCTGGTTGTGGCGCCACAGCCGGTCCTGCATGGCCATGCCGCACAGCACGCCCGCGGTGGGGGAGCGGAACACCACCAGCAACGCGTCCCCGCGCTTCTGGACCAGCCGCCCGTCGTGCTCCTTCACCAGGGGCATCAGCAGCTTGTCGTGCGTCTCCAGCATCCGCGCGTTCTCTTCGTGCGTCTGCCGGCTGGTGCGTTCGGTGAAGCCCTGGATGTCAGTGAGCATCACCGTGAGGTTCTGCGGCTTCACCACCGACGCGTTGCCGCCCGTCACCGCGGCCACGCCGCCGGAGGACTTCAGTCCGAAGGACGCCGTCCCCGTGCGCGGGGAGGCCGCCGGCAGGGCGCCCGAGGCCGAGCCGCCGCTGGAGGCCACGCCGAACGCGGCGGTACCACTGCTCGCCTGCGGCGCCGGAGCGACTCCCGCGAAGGCCGCCGTGCCCGTGGGCCCCGAGCTGCTCCCCATGGCACTTCCGGTGCCGAACACCGACGTGCCCGAGGAGGGCGTGGCGCCACTTCCCGGCTGCGGGACGTAGGCGGGGGTGCCCAGGCCGGGCGTGAAGGCGGAGAGTGCGGAGTGCGCCGCGGCCAGCGCGTCGGCCAGTTCGTGCGCGCTCTGGGGACGCTTGCTCGCGTCCTTCTCCAGCAGGCGCATCACCAGCGACAGCAGGCCCACATATCGCGACAGCGCGGGAGCCGCGCGGTCCAGCGGCAGCGGCGCGGCGGAGGCGTGCTGCGACAGGAAGTTGCGCGGCAGGGGCCCGTCGAAGGGGAGCCGCCCGGACAGCACGCGGTAGGTCAGCACGCCGAACGAGTACAGGTCGCTGCGCGTGTCCACCTTCGCGCCCACGGCCTGCTCCGGCGACAGGTACTCCGGCGTGCCCAGCACCACGCCAATCTGGCTGACGCTGCTGGCGGCGTCTGGCTCCACCAACCGGGCGATGCCGAAATCCAGGAGCCGGGCCTGCTCGCCCCGGGCGCTCTTGGAGATGAAGACGTTCTCCGGTTTCAGGTCGCGGTGGATGATGCCCTTGTCGTGGATGGCGGCCAGGCCCTCCGCCAACTGCTGGAGCAGGGGCAGCGCGCGGCCCGGGGGCATGGGGCCCGGCGTGAGCACGTCGTACAGGCTCTCACCTTCGACGAACTCCATGACCAGGCAGGCGTGGTCGCCGGATTCGCCGAAGTCGACGATGCGCACCACGGCCGGATGCTCCACGGCGGAGAGGAGGCGCGCCTCGCGCTTGAAGCGCTCCGCCATGCCGGCCTGGGCGTGGAGGTCATGGTGCAGGACCTTGATGGCCACCTTGCGGCCCAGGGAGACCTGTTCGCCAAGGTAAACCTCACCCATTCCGCCCGAGCCCAGCGGACGGAGAACCCGGAAGCGACCGTCGAGGACAAGGGAGTCAGGGGCCAGCACGCGGGGCGCATCTTGTCCGACTTCGGCCCAGCGCGCAGCCCGTTCCTTCACCCTGGATTCGGGGAGCCATCACGCCTCGTTGCTTGCCCCACAAGCGGGGGTTTGCCAGAAATTTCGAGGGCTTGGACCCCGTGCTAACGTCCCTGCTCCCGCGATGGCTACCGAAAGCGATTCTCCCAAGCCCGCCACGGCGCTGGATGCGCGCGCCGCCGCCCCCGAATTGCGCCTGCTGGACCGCAGGGCGTTCGTGGGCTTCCCGGCGCTGGAGGTCCTGCCGGGACTGCGCATCTCCGACTTCGCGCTCCAGATTCCGGACGTCAGCTTCCCCTTCAACGTCAGCGCCGGCGCCACGCGCTACCAGCGCAAGAAGCTGCACTTCGGCTTCCTCGAGCTGTCCGTCGACGCGGACCTGGTGACGCGCCGGGTGGCGGAACTGGCCGGGCGTCTGGCCGGCATCGAGGACCTGCGCCTGCACTTCCGGCCCGGCTACCTCGAAGGCCAGGGACGGCTGCCGGCGCCGGAGCACACGCCCTTCACCTTCAAGGTGGCGTTCGACGCGGATGGGGAGCGGCTCGCCGTCTACCTCTACGACGTGCGCCTCTACGGCTTCTCCTCCACGCCGTCCGTGCAGGTGCCGGGGCTCTTGTCCGCGGCCGTGGGCGCGCTGGCGCTGGTGCCGGATGTCGAGGTCCGCGGGGCCACGGGTTTCTCCACGCGCGTCTTGCCCGTGCTGTGCCAGCTGGCGGCGGTGAGCCGCGGCTACAAGATGCCGACTCTGGACACCGCGCGCCTGTCGGCCGCGGAGGTCTCCAGCACGGGCCTGCGCCTGCGCTTCTCCGCGGGAGGACTGCCGCCGCCGTCGCCCCCGGACGAGGAGCTGCTGCTCGCACTGGAAGGTGCGCGCGCCTTCGCGGACGCCGAAGGCCTCATCGCGCAGGGCCGGCTGGCCGACGCGCGTCAGGCGTATCTCCAGGCCGGTGACGCGCAGGACGCGCACCCCTTCGCCGCCGAGCGGCTGCTGTCGCTAATGGTGGCGGACCCGCAGGCGCATGACCTGGCGCTGGACGTGGCGGCGACGCTGCAACGCCGCAGGGACCGCAGCCCCGCTTCGCTCTGGGGCGAGGCCGTGGTGCGCGAGCGCCGGGGTGAAGGTGCCCGCGCCGCCGAGCGCTACCTGGCGCTGTGCGCGCTCGCGCGCCGGACCTCGGAGGAGGCCGCGGCCTTCTTCGCCGCCGAGGCCGCCGCCCGCTGCTCGCGCGACACCGCGCCCCAGGTGGCGGTGAAGGCGCTGCACGAACTGCTGGGGCTCAAGCCCGACCACCTGCCTTCGCTCAAGGCGCTGGCGCGTGCGTCCGACCAGGCCCGCGACAGGGCGGGCGCGGTGCGGGCCTATCGCCGGTTGGCGGCGCTCGCTCGCGACCCGGCCGAGGCCGCCGATGCGCACGTGCATCTGGCCCGGCTGTGCGCGCAGACGGAAGACGACATCGCCGGAGCGCGCCTGCACTGCGAGGCCGCGCTGCGGCTGGCGCCGGACCATCCGGACGCGCTGCTGCTGCTGGGTGAGCTGTGCCATCGCGGCGGTGAGCACCTGCGCGCGCTGAAGGCCCTGGACCGTCTGCGCGAGGTGGCCATGGGCCGCCACGAGCTGGACCGGGTGGGCCATGCCGACCTGATGGCCGGCCGCGTGTGGGACGAAGGCCTGAAGCAGCCGGAGAACGCGCTGCTGCGCTTCCGTGAGGCGGTGTCGCTGCTGCCCGGTGAGCCGGAGCCGCTGTTCGCCGCCGCCCGTGTGGCGGAGGGGCTGGGCCGGTTGCAGGAGGCGCTCGCGGGCTACCAGCAGGCGCTGGAGCTGGCGGGGCCGGCGCCGCGCTCGGAAGGGGTGCGGCACGCCGCGCACGCCAGCCACCACGCCCTGGCGAGGCTGTACCGCACGCGGCTGGGTGACCCGGCGCGCGCGCGGGAGCACCTGGAGTCCGCGCTGGCGTTGGATCCGCGCGACGCGGTGGCGCTGGAGGAGCTGATTCCGTACTTCCGCGCCACCGGCCGCTCGCAGGAGCTGGCGGAGGCGTTGGAGAAGGCCGCGGCGCTCCAGGACGCGCCCGGCAAGCGCGCGGCGGCCTGGGCCGAGGCGGGCGAGCTGTACCGGGGCAAGCTGCAACAGCCGGAGAAGGCGGAGCGGCTGCTCCTGCTGGCGCTGGAGGCGGATGGCGACCACCGGCCCGCGCTGGAGTCGTTGCTGGCGCTGGCCGAGGCCCGGCGTGACGGCGCGCTGCTGACGCGGTGCCTGTCTTCGCTGGCGCGGCTCGCCACGGACCTGAAGGAGCGCGCGCAGAAGTACCGCCGGCTCGCGGTGGCCGCGCGCGACCTGGCCTTCGATTTGGACCTGGCCGTTCACGCGCTCCAGGAAGTGCTGCGCGCCGAGCCGGATGACCTGCCCGCGCTGGGCGAGCTGTGCGCGTTGCAGCGCAAGCGCGCCGACATGGCGGGGCTCGCCGACGCGCTGGAGGTGCGCGCGCGGGTGGCCGAGGCGCAGGGCGACAAGCGGCTGGCCGCGGCGGCGCTGCGTGAGCTGGCCGGAGTTCTGGAGGCCCGGCTGGGCCGCGTGGGTGACGCGCTGGTGGCGCTGGAGAAGGCCGCGCGGCTGGCGCCGGACGCCGCGGTGCTGCTGGACCTGGCGGACCTGTCGCTGCGCTGCGAGCGCCCCGAGCATGCGCGGCGCGCGCTGGAGAGCTTGCTGTCCACGCTGCCTCGCACGGCGGCGCCGGAGAAGCTGGCGGATGTGCGTTCCCGGTTGGGTCGCGCATGCGAGATGCTGGGTGACCGCGAAGGCGCCATCGCCGCCTACGCGCAGGCCTTCCCGCTGCGCCGGCTGGATGATGCCCTGGCCGCGCGCCTGGAAGCGCTCTACACGGAGGCCGGGGAGTCGCAGGCGCTGGCCGAGCTGTGGGCCAACCGCGCCCAGGCGCTGATGGGCGCCGACCGCGCCGAGGAGGCCGCGCCGCTGTTCCTCCAGAGCGCTCGTACGCTGCTCGAGCGAGGCGAGAACGCCGCGGCGCTGATGCGTCTGACGGCCGCGCTGGAGGCGAACCCCGAGGGCCCGCTGGCCGCCGAGGTGTTGGAGTCGCTGGCTGAGCTGGAGCTGGAGCGAGGCGAGAAGCTGGAGGCCGCGCGCCTGTACGCGCGCCGCGCCGCGCTGATGCCCGAAGCCCGCGCTGGCGCGAAGTTGCTGTTCCGCGCCTCGTTGCTCGCCGCGGGGACCAGCCGCGAGGAGGCCTTCCTCGCCGACGCCCTGGAGCGTGACGCGAGCTACGCGCCCGCGCGCCAGCGCCGGGGCGAGCTGCGCCTGCCCACGGATGCCCGCGCCGCGTTGGAGGACTTCGAGGCGGTGCTGGCCCTGCCGCCCGCGGACAGCGATGCGCCGCGTGAGAGCGAGCGCGTGGCCCTGACGCGCAAGGCCGCCACCGCCGCGGTGCGCGCGAGCCGCACGGATGCCGCCCGCCGCCTGCTGGCCGAGTACAGCGCCCGCGCGCCGGAAGATCTGGACGCCCGGGTGGAGCTGGCGTCGCTGCACCGCAAGGCGGGTGCGCGCGAGGCCCTGGCGGACCTGCTGGTGGAGTTGTGGCCGCGCCTGTCCGGCGAGCCCCGCCGCGCCGCTCGCCGCGAGCTGGCGGAGCTGTCGCTGGGCCTGGGGCGCGCCACCGCCGCGGTGGACGCGCTGCGCAGCCTGCGCCTGGAGGAGCCGCACGATACCTGGGCGGCGCAGTCGCTGCTGGACCTGCTGCCTCCGTCCGGCACCGGCACGCCGGAAGAGGAGACGGAACGGCTGGAGTTGCTGAGCACGCTCGTGGCCGCCGCCTCGGGCGAGGCGCGCGCGGAGTTGCTGGCCCGGCGCGCCGTGCTTCACCGCGCCGCGGGCCGGGTGTCCGCCGCGCGCGACGACTTCTCGGAGGCCGCGAAGGGTTCTCGCCGTCCCGCATCGCTGCTGCTCGCGCTGACGGAGCTGGCGCGCGAGTCGGGCGACGAGGCCGCGGAGCTGGACGTGTGGCGCCGCGCCGTGTCCGCCGACGCCAACCTCGCCACCCGCGCTCGCGAGCGGCTGCTGGCCCTGTCCGCCACGCTGGTGGAGAAGGACGAGCGCGCCCTCGCGCGCGAGGCCCTGGGCGCGGCCATTGGACTGGAGCTGTCCGCTGCGGAGCGGTGTGACGCCTTCTTCTCCCTCGCCGAGCTGGCGCGCCGTGATGGCAAGCCGGAGGACGAGGCCGCCGCGCTCGCCGAGGCGGCCCTCCAGGGACCCGCGCCTCGTCGCGTGGAGGCACTGCTGGCGCGCGCCGCGCTGCTGGAGTCCAGCGGCCGCATGGAGGACGCGGGGCAGAGCCTGGAGGCAGCGCTCGCGCTGGCCCCTCGGCACGCGCAGGCCACCGCCGCGCTCCAGCGCGTGCTCCGGACCCGGGAGGACTGGGCCGCGCTGGCCGAGCTGCTCTCCACCGAGGCACCCCACGTGGCGCCCGCCGAGGCGGCCGCGATGTACGCCGAGCTGGCCAGCCTCTACCTGGACCGGCTGTCGCAGCCGGTGCCCGCCGAGGCCGCGCTGCGGCAGGCGCTGCGCCTGTCCCCGTCTGACGCCGCCGTTCGCCGTCGCCTCGTTTCGCTGGTGGCGGAGCGTGGGGAGCTGCGTGAGGCCGCGGCGCTGCTGGAGACCGCGGCGGAGAGCGCCACTGCGCACGACGCGGCGCTGCTGCTGCGTGAGGGCGCGGGTTACGCGCGCGACGCGCACGACCTGGACAAGGCGCTGAAGCTGGCGCGCAAGGCCCATTCGCTGGTCCCCGCGCAGGGGCCGGAGCTGGCGTCGCTGGCGGAGTTGCTCTACCTGCGCGGCGCGGTCATCGAGGCGCTGCCGCTGCAAGACGCACTCGCCGCCGCCGCGGACTTCCGCGGCGCGCCGGAGGCCGCGGAGTCCACGTGGCTGCGGCTGGCGGAGCTGGCCGAGCAGACCGGAGAGACGAAGCGCGCGGTGGCCGCGTACCGGAAGCTGCTCGTGGAGCGGCCCCTGTGCGAGGCCGCCGTACTGCGTCTGGCTGCGCTGCTGGAGAAGGATGACCCGCGCGGCGCCTTCGAGGTGCGCGTCACCCACGCGCACGCATTGACTCCGTCCGAGGACACCGTGCAGCGGCTCGTCGAGCTGTCGGCGCGGGCCCGCGAGGTGCTCGCGGACGCGGGTGTGGCGGCCTCGCTGCTGGCGCGCGCCGCGTCGCTGGCGTCGGAGCCGCTGCCGCTGCGTCGCCGGTTGGCGGCGCTGCACCGGGAGACCGGCCGCACCGTGGAGTTGCTCGCCGAGCTGCGCCAGGTGGCCACCCTCAGCCTCGAGGCAGGGGACCCGGACGCGGCGCTCGAGGCCTATCAGGAAGAGGCCCGGCTCGCGGTCGACCTGGGCCGCGCGGACGACGCGCTGCGGGCGCTGGCGGATGCGCGCGACTTGCTGGAGGCGCGGGGGCAGCAGTCCGAGGCCGCGGCGTGCGAGCGCTACCGGGCGAAGCTGCTGCGCGACGTGAAGCTGGACCCCGCCGGCGCTGAGGTCGCGCTGGAGCGCGCCTTTGCCCTGGCCGTGGACCTGGGCACCGCGAAGCTGGGCGCGGCGCTGGCCGAGCGTCGCGACGACGCGGAGGCCGAGGCGCGTTGGCTGGAGCGCGCGCTGCCGCTGCTGGATGACGCGGGCGAGGCCGCGGCCGTGTTGCTGCGGCTGGCGCGGCTGAACCTGGGCGTGCTGTCAGACGTGGCGAAGGCCGAGGAGTTGCTGCGCTCGGCGCTGCGTAAGGACCGGGCGCTGACGGAGGCCGAGGGCCTGCTGGAGAAGCTCCTGGAGAGCGACGGCCGGCTGGCGGAGCTGGCGGCCTGGTACGAGGAGTGCGCGGAAGGCGAGCCCGACGCGGCCCGTCGCGCGGAGCTGTTCCTGCGCGCCGCCGTGCTGTACCGCGACCGGGCAGGGCGCCCGGAGTCCGCCGCTGCGGCCTTCATCGCGGCGCGTGGCGCGCGCCCGGACGACCTGGAGCTCACCGCGCAGGCGGCGGAGTTGCTGCACGAGGTGAAGCGCCACGCGGACGCCGCGGAGTTCGACGCGGTGCTGCTGGAGGCGGACCCGTTCCGCGAGCCCGTCTTCGCTCGGCACCTCGCCTTCCTGGAGGAGGCCGAGGACCATCAGGCACTCGCCGAGCTGATGCTGCGCAGGGCGCAGCGCCAGGAAGCCGCGGGCGCCGCAGAGAGCTACCTGTCCGCCGCCCGTGCCTTCCGCGCGGCCGGTGCCCGCGAGCGGGCGCTGCTGTGCGAGGACCAGGCCTTCGAGCTGAGCCCCGCGAGCGAGGAGGCCTTCGAGCGCGTGCGTGAGCGCGCGGCCGGTGACGTGCGCCGGCTGGCGGACCTGCTGTCCCAGCGCGCCGCGGCCCTGTCCACGTCGGAAGCCCTGCCGCTGCTGCGCGAGCGCGCCTCTCGGCTGCTGGACGCGGGCGAGGCGCTGCTGGCCGCGGAGGCCTTCGACGAATACCTCTCCCTGTCGGGGGATGACGTGGACGCCCTGTCCGCTCGCGCCGAGCTGGCCGCGAAGGGCGGCGGCCCCGTCGCCGCGCGCCCCTACGACCGCCGCTTGCTGGACGTGGGCGGGGACGCGCTGCCGGTGCCGGTGCGCACGCGGACCTGGCTGCGGTTGGGCCATGCCTCGCTCGGCGCGGGCGCGTTCCACGACGCGGCGGATGCCTTCGAGTCCGTGGTGGCGCTGGAGCCGGAAGGCGAGCGCGGCCGCGAGGCGCTGTCGCTCCTGGCCGAGGTGCACTCGCGCACGGGCAACGCGCCGGGCCTCTACCGGGCGTCGCTCCAGTTGGCGCGCCATGCGGAGGACGCCGCCACCGCCGAGGTGCTCTACCGCCGCGCGGCGGACCTCTTCGACGACCCGAAGGACGCCATCGACGCGCTGTTGCCGCTGGCGCGCCTGCGTCCCGCGGATGCGTCCGTCATCGACCGGGCCGTGGCGGGGCTGCACGCCCTGGGACGTCATGGCGACTTGCTGGACGTGTACGCCTCGGGCGCGGAGGCGGCGGGTGGCCGTCGCGCCGCGGAGTTGCTGTTGGCCGCCGCGTCGGTGGCCTCCAGCTCGCTGGCGGATGAAGACGCGGCCTGGACGCTGACCCAGCGCGCCGCGGAGGCCGCGCCGGAGGACCTCACCGCGCTCCAGGCACTGGTGACGGGCCTGCGTCAGCGGGGCGATTCCACGCGGCTGCTGGAGGCGCTGGAGCAGTGGGTGCCGCGCGTCGAGGACGCCGACGAGGCCGCGGTGCTGCGGCTGGAGCTGGCCGCGCTCGCGCGTGACGCGGGCCGCGTGGACGTGGCGCGCGAGGCCCTGGAGGAAGTGGCCGCGCGTGGTGCCTCGGGCGCGGGCTACGCGGACGCGCTGGAAGCCCTCGAGCCGCTGCTGAAGGACGCCCCCGCCCGCCGCGCCGAGGTGCAGGTGGCGCGCGCGGAGCTGGCCTCTGGCCGCGAGCGGCAGGTCCTGCTCATGGCGGCCGCGCGGGGCTTCGAGGCCGCCGGACAGCTGCCGGAGGCCCTGAAGGCGGCGAAGGACGCCGCCTCGGTGGAGCCGGACGTCGACGCTGCCCTGCGGGTCGCCCACCTGTACCGCGCGTCGGGCGAGGCGCCTCGCGCGGCGCGGGCGCTCCTTCAGGCCGCGCGGCTGGCGGCGCCGGAGGAGCGCCCCCCGCTGCTGCTGGAGGCCGCGGGCCTCTGGGAGAAGGCGGGAGAGCACGGTGAGGCGCTGGAGGTGTTCGAGCGCATCGCCACCGAGGCATCGGACATGCTCGCGCCCTCGGAGCTGGCCGAGCGCTTCGGCCGGCTGGGCGCCTTCGCTCGCGCGCTGGAAGTGGGCTTCGCGCCCGCCATGGCCTCGGGTGACCTGACCGACGCGCTGGCCATGGCCGCGCAGGCGGGCGACACGGCGCGCACGCGCGAGGCGCTGTGGGCCCTGGCCGCGCTGGAGGACGCGGACCCCGCGCATGCCTCGGCTCTGGCGGATGGCCTGCGTGCGGAAGGCGACGCGGAAGGGTTGTTGGAGCTCGCGGGCCTGTCCGCCGCGCGTGACGCCGCGTTCGCGGTGGCGCTGCGCGATGAGGTGCTCCGCTCGGCGGCGGCCTCGGTGCTGCCTCGCCTACGCGCGCTGGAAGAGCTGGCGCCCGAGCCGGGCTTCGCGGCCCGTCTGACGCTGTTGTTGCCCACCCTGGAGAAGCTCCCGGAGGCGCTGGCGGAGGCGGTGCTGACGCAAGTGGATGCGCAGCCGGGCACGGTGCGGGTGGAAGCGCTGGCCATGGCGGCGGACGGCTGGCCCTCGCGGCGCAAGGCGCTCTTGCGCGAGCGTTACGCGCTGGAGCTGGAGTTGGGCCGCTACGAGGCCTGTGTGCGCACGCTGTCGCAGCTGGCAGGCGAAGAGTCGGACGCGGTGGCTCGCGCCGTCCTGCACCTGGAGTGCGGCGAGCTGCTGCTCAGCCCGCTGGAGCAGCTGCCCGAGGCGCGCGCGGCCTTCGAACAGGCCCTGAAGGACGACCCCGCGCAGCTCCATTCCTTGCGGCACCTGTTGTCACTGGTGGACCTGGGCGAGGAGCCCGCTGTCTTCGTGTCGCTGGTGGAGCGGCTGGAGCAGGCCGCGGGCGCGGAGTCCGGCAACACCTACCGCGAGCGGCTGGCGGACGCCTACGAGGCCCTGGGCATGATGGCGGACGCGGCCGCGCAGCTCGAGCGGCTGCCGGAGACGGACGAACGGCTGGCCCGCCGCGCGAGGTTGGCGGAGGAGCGCGGCCTCACCGGCGAGGCCCTGCGCCTGCGCGAGCGGCTCACCGACGAACCCGCGGTGCTGGAGGCCATTCTCCGCGGCTACCTGGACGCGCAGTTGGTGTCGCCTGGAGCCCGGCTCGCCGCGCGCCTCTTCGACGCCGGCGAGCTGTCCCCTGAAGTCACCCGCATGGCCGCCGAGCACCTCTCCACGGTGCCCGAGGGTGTGTCCCTGGCCGTTCGCATCTGGCCGCACCTGCTCCGGGAGCACCCGCTGGACGTGGATGGGTGGACGCTCTACGCGGAGGCCCTGCGGGCGCTGGGCCGGACGGAGGACTCGCAGCGCGCGGACGGCGTGGGCGCGGCCCTGTCCTCCAGCGACGCGGCGGCGCCTCAGGCCCCGGTGTCCACGCTGCCGGTGCCCTCGGGCTTCGAGCACCGGGTACCCGCCGGCGCGGTGCCGGTGACGGCCGAGCGCCTGCCCCGGCTCGCCGCGGCGCTTCGTCCCGTCCTGGCCTCGCTGGGCGCAAGCTCGCTGCAACTCGTGGTGGACCCGGTGGGCGGGGTGGAGGCGTACCTGGCCAGCGGCGACGTGCTGGTGCTGGGCGCGGGCGCGCTGTCCTGCTTCGGCGCCTCCGAGCTGAGTTACCTGTGCGCGCTGGCGCTGGCGCTGGGTGAGGACGGCGTCCAGCTGGCCCGTCCCGGTCCGGTGCCGGCCATGGAAGCGGCGGCGGTGGCGGCCTTCCGCGCCGTGCCGGCCTCGCTGGCGGCGGGGCGCGTCCTGGCGCGGCTCGACGCGGAGGTGCGCGGAGGGGACCCGGCGCAGGTGGATGTAGGCGCCGTGCTTGCCCGCGGCGACACCTTCCGGGCGCTGGCCCTTTGCGTGCTGGACGGCGTCTAGCCGTGTAGCGTGACGCCGCCATGCACGTGAAGCGCCTTGCTCTCGCCGCCCTGCCCGTCACGGCCGTCGCCGTGGCGATGGCCTGCTATTCCGAACCGGTGTACCCGGGTGACCAGGTGCTCGGTTCGTTCCGCTTCGAGGCCCGGCTGGATGCCGCGCGCACCACGTGCGACGCCTCGGTGCCGGACTTCGCGCAACTCAACGACGCCGGTGTGTTCCTCTTCGAGGGCACCTTCTCGCGCGACACGGACGCGGGCACGGGCTTCTTCACCGTGCAGGGCTACTCGCGGGACGCGGGCTATGAAGGGCAGGTGGCCACGTCCACGCTGAAGGCCGTCGCGCCCCGCGCGTCCTGTGGCACGGGCTGCGAGGACTCCTCCATCGAGGAGACGCTGCGGGTGACGCTCTTCAGCGACAGCCAGGCGCGCAGCCTCAGCCGCGACTGCCGCCAGTTCGACGGCGGCATCCCCGACGGCTCGGTGCCGGGCCCCACGGAGAATGGTTACGACGTGTCGCTGGCGTGCGGCTCCCTCACGGACATCTTCTTGCCGGGGACCCGCAACTGCAATTGCCAGCCGACCACCTGCACCACGGTGTACACCGTGCAGGGAGAGCGGAGGGATTGATGGTGAAGCGCGCGGTGGTGTTGATTTCGGGCGGTCTGGATTCGACGACGTGCCTGGCCATGGCCAAGGCGAAGGGGTTCGAGCCCGTCTGTCTGGCGGTGGCCTATGGACAGCGGCACGCCGTGGAGCTGGAGCAGGCGAGGAAGGTCGCCGCCGCCATGGGCGTGACGGACTTCCGGGTGGTGTCCATCGACCTGCGGCAGGTGGGCGGCTCCGCGCTGACGGCGGACATCGAGGTGCCCAAGGACCGGCCTTCGGATGAGATGAGCCACGGCGTCCCCGTGACGTACGTGCCGGCGCGCAACGCGCTGTTCCTCTCGCTGGCGCTGGGGCTGGCGGAGGTGGTGGGCAGCACGGACATCTACATCGGCGTCAACGCGGTGGACTACAGCGGCTATCCGGACTGCCGCCCGGAGTTCATCCGTTCCTTCGAATTGATGGCCAACCTGGCCACCAAGGCGGGCGTGGAGGGGGCGCGCTTCACCGTGCACGCGCCGCTGACCGGCCTGACGAAGGCGGACATCATCCGTGAAGGCGTGAAGCTGGGCGTGGACTACGGCCTGACGCACTCCTGCTACGACCCGGACGCCCAGGGCCGCGCCTGCGGGCGCTGTGACAGCTGCGTGCTGCGCAAGAAGGGCTTCGAGGAAGCCGGCGTGCCGGACCCCACGCGCTACACGGAGTCCGCGTGACGCCGCGCCTCGGCTGGGGCGTGGTGGTGGCGCTGGGCCTGTTGTCCGGGCCCGCGCAGGCCAGCGACGCGGGAACGCCGAAGGCCACTGCGACGCCGAAGGCCGCGGCCTCCCTGGTGGACGCCACCACGGTGGTGCCGGACCTGGTCGTGGACCTGCGCTACGCGACGGCGGACAACTTCTTGAAGCGGAAGGTGTACCCGGACACGGCGCGCTGCCTGCTGCTGCCCGAGTCGGCCGAGCGCCTGAAGAAGGCCGCGGACGTGTTGCGCGCCCGGGGCTACCGGCTGAAGGTGTACGACTGCTACCGGCCGCGCGCGGTGCAGTACCAGATGTGGGAAATCATGCCGGTGCCCGGCTACGTCGCCAACCCGCGCACCGGCTCCAACCACAACCGGGGCGGGGCGGTGGACCTCACGCTGACGACGCTGGAGGGCCAGGAGGTGGAGATGCCCACCCCCTTCGACACCTTCACACGCGCCGCGCACCATGGGTACGAGGGCGGCACCGAGGCGTCGCGCAAGCACCGCGAAATCCTGCGCGAGGCCATGGAAGGCGTGGGTTTCAAGCGCAACCGCATGGAGTGGTGGCACTACGACCTGCCGGACGCGAAGAAGCGCCCCGTGCTGGACGTGCCCTTCTCCCCGCCATGACATGATGAAACCATGATGAACGGAGGGCCCGCCTGCGGCACGCTGCAGGCACCTCCCCAGGGTGGTCACGGCGTGCGTGGCCCGGGATGGCACCCACGATGAAGCCCACCCTCTGCAATGTCTTCTGTGTCGTCCTCCTGCTGCTGTCCGCGCCTGCGCTGGCGGCCGGAGGCCTCTCCGGCACCGTCGTGCGTGCCAGCGACAAAAGCCCCATCCCGGAGGTGCGCGTCACCGCGACCTCACCCGCGCTGCCGGAGCCCCGCTCCACGGTGACGGACGCGCAGGGCGGCTTCCGCTTTCCCCAACTGGAGGATGGCGTCTACTCGCTCCGCTTCGAGAAGGAGTCCTTCCAGGCGCTCATCCGGACGGACATCACGGTGAAGGCCGGCCATGAGCTCCGCGTGGACGTGGCGCTCTCCGCGGCGTTGCAGACGCGCCCCTCCGTGCTGCCCCCCGCGCCGGTGGACGATGACCGGGAGCGGGCACCCGCCTGGACGTTGCAGCACCTGCCCGTGCTCGTGCCGGATGGGGTGTGGCAGACCGTCTATCGCGCGCCGCTGGGGAAGCCGGGCTCCGGCGTCGAGACGCGGGGCTTTGGGGTGAACCCCACCATCGACACGGAGGAGTCGCGCGTCTCGGAGTTCCCCGTGGCCGTGGACACCAGCGCCTACGCGGTGGCGCGCGACTACCTGTCTCGTGACGTCTTCCCCGCGGAAGGCGCGGTGCGGACGGAGGCCTTCATCAACAGCTTCAACTCCGGGGACGAAGGCGAGCCGTACGGCCCCTTCTTGCTCTACGTCGAGGGTTTCCCTTCGCCCAGCCGCAAGGGCTATCACGTGGTGCGAATCACCGTGAAGGCTCGCGAGCCGGTGCGCGAGGTCGGCGTCCAGGTGGAGTTCAACCGGAAGGCCGTCGCCCGCTACCGGCTGCTGGGCTACGAGTACCTGTCTCCGAACCCGGAGCCGCTCGACCCAGGCGATGAGACGGAGCTGTTTCCACTGGCCGCCGGCCAATCCGTCACCGCCATCCACGAGGTGAAGGTGCTCGGGCCCTCCATCGCCTTCGGGATGCTCCGGGTGCGCTACGAGCAGGGCAACTCGAGCAACTGGCGCCGCGTGCAGATGATGATGCCCTCCAGCACGTTGCGCTCCGACTATGCCCGCGCCGCCCCATCCACGCGCCTGGCCTACGTGGCCTCCGCGTTCGCGGAGAAGCTGCGAGGCTCCTTCTGGACGCGCGCCCTGGACTGGCCCCGGCTGCTGACGCTGTGGGAAGGCATCGGCGAGCCACTGCGAGCCCGCAAGGACGTGGCGCAGTTGGGGGCGCTCATCCGCAAGGCCCAGTCACTGGACACGCGCAAGGAGCGCTTCGAGCGCCTCATGCCCGGCGGAAGCTCGGACTTCGACGACGTGCCCTCCCTGGGAAACTGAGCCGCTCCGATGCTCCGCCGGTTGCTGCCCACCCTCATCGCGCTCCTGCTGGGCTTCGCCGGGCTGGCCTGGGGCCTGGGCTCGCTCCAGCGCATCTTCGCCACCGAGCGGGATGACGCGCAGGCCTCGCTTGATTCCCGCCGGGAGGCCCTGGAGCAGTACGCGCGTGCCTCCCTGGCGCAGTCCCTGAGAGACCGCCTGGAAGCGGCGCGCCCCGCGCTGGAGGCCGCCGCGCTGGATCCGCTCGCCCCCGCGACGGGTCTCTACCTGAGAGAGCGGGGCACGCAGTTGCTGCCCCGGCTGGCCCTCCACGACACCGGCGAAGACACGCCCGCGAAAGGGCGCTACGCGGGCCTGCGCGCCGGCACGGAGCGGGCGGACGAGGCGGAGGACCCGTGGGCGGAGCGGCTCGCGCTGATTCGCGAGGTGGACCGGGCGCTGTCACGCGGCGACCGCCGTGCGTCCACCGTGGCGCTGATGGCGCTGCTTCAACACCGCTCGCAGTACGTGCTGGCCTCCACGCGCGATGTGCCGGGCTTCCTGGTGGTGTTGGAGTCGCTGGCGGAGCGGGGCGACCCCGTTCCCCAGTTGATGCACGCGCTGGTGCGTGACGGCCTGGCGGACGGGCGCAGCGGGCGCCTGGATGGATTGCAGCGGCTGCTCCTGCTGCGCCGCGCGCGCTTCACGAAGGAGGACTTCGATTTCCTGCGCGAGCGCATCGTGGCGCTCTCCACGAAGGCCGGCGTGCCGGTGGCGGACTTCGAGGCCCGCGCCGCCGAGCTCGCGTCCGAACCGCTGCCATTGCCCAGGACGCTTCCGGGCCCCGCGCTGGTGCGAGCGGGGTGGTACCTGGAGCCGCGCGGCGGCAATCACGTGCGGGGCGTGGCGGTGGACTCGGGCGCGCTGCTCCAGTCGCTGACACGGGAGATGCGCGAGCGCGGGTTGCTGGAAGCGGATGGACAGGTGCGGCTACTCGCGGACGCGGAGATGTTGCCGCTGGCCGACCTGCCGCTGTCGGTGGACACGCCGGAGTGGGCGCGGGCCCAAGGGGCGCTGGAGCGACGCTACCGGCTGAAGACGGGCATGGTGGCCGCGTGCGCGGTGCTGGCGCTGGGCATCGCCGCGCTGGCCTTCGTGGCCCAGCACCGCAAGTTGCGCTTCCTGGAACTGAAGAGCGACTTCGTGGCCACCGTGTCACACGAGCTGCGCACGCCACTGGCGTCCATCCGGCTGCTGGCGGAGACGCTGGAGTGGCGGCTGGCGGAGGGCACGGACGCGCGCGACTACCCGGCGCGCATCGTCCGGGAAGCGGACGGCCTGGGCTTCCTGGTGGAGAACCTGCTGTCCTTCAACCGCATCGACAAGGGGCGCTGGGTGCCAAAGCTGGCGCCGGTGCGCCTGGACGAACTGGTGGCTCAGCTGCGCAAGGACTTGGAGTTCTGGTCCAAGGTCCCCGTGGAACTGGAGGCGGACGTGGGGGAGTTCTCCCTGCGCGCGGATGGACAGCTCCTGCGCCTGCTGCTTTCAAACCTGGCGCGCAACGCCTGTGCCTACAACACCCGCAGCCCGGTGCGCCTGCGCATCGAGGCGCTGTCAGATGGCCGCGTGCGCTTCTCCGACAACGGCGTGGGCATCCCCCAGGCGCAGTGGGAGCGCGCCTTCGAGGAGTTCGTGCGCCTGCCTGGCCAGGGCCATGATGCACCCGGCAGTGGCCTGGGACTGGCCCTGTGCCGCCGCATCATGCGCGTGCACGGCGGCACCCTGCGCGTGGCGGCCTCCAGCCCGGAAGGCACCACCTTCGAGCTTCGCTTTCCTCATACGGTGACGACATGACCTCATCCGTTCCGGCGCTCCTCCTGGTGGAGGACGACGCCAACCTGCGGCTCGCGCTGCGCGACAACCTGGAGAACCAGGGCGGCTACGCGGTGGAGGAAGCCACCTGCGTGCGGGAGGCGCGCGAGCACCTGGGCCGGCGCGACTTCCAGCTCATCCTGCTGGACGTCATGCTGCCGGACGGTGACGGCTACACGCTGTGCCGCGCGCTGCGCGAAGAAGGCGTGGCGACGCCCGTCCTGATGCTCACCGCGCGCACCCTGGAGGATGACGTGGTGCGGGGCTTCGAGTCAGGCGCGCAGGACTACCTGGGCAAGCCCTACCGGCTGCGCGAGCTGCTGGCGCGCGTGGGAGCGTTGGTGCGCCGCTCCGGCGCGGCGCCAGTGAAGGGGCTGCGCTTCGCGGGCTACCGGATGGACCTGGACCGCCGGAAGGTGGAGACGCCGGCGGGCGCCCCGGTGGAGCTGACGCGGACGGAGTTCGACCTGCTCGCGTTCCTGGTGCGCGAGCGCGAGCGAGTGCTGCGCCGCGACGAAATCCTGGACGCGGTGTGGGGCCGGGACGTCGTCGTGGACCCGCATACCGTGGACAACTTCGTCTCCAGCCTGAAGAAGAAGCTGGGCTGGAACAGCACGTCCCGCTTCGCCATCCAGACGGTGCGCGGCGTGGGGTACCGGATGGAAATCGAAGCGGCCTGACGTCAGCGCAGCGGGTTGTGGCGCAGCCGTTCAGCCAGGGCGTCCAGCGCCGCCTGTTGGGCGGGCGGGGCGCTCAGCCGGGCCGCGTCGATGAGCGTGGGCGTCTGGGGCGCATCCACGCGCAGCAGGGCGTTGGAGACGGCGCGCCGCACGTCACCGTCCGTGTCCAGGTACGCCCGCACCAGCGCCTCGGCCGCCACGCGACGGATGGCGCCTTCCTCCGAGCGCGCCTTCACGCCGGACGTCTTCCAGGCCCACGCGGACCCGGCATCCCCCAGGGCCTTGGCCAACCGTCGCATGACTTCGCGTTCCGGCCGGGAGTCCAGTGCATCCGCCAGCGCCCGTGTCGCCACGAGCCGCCGGCACAGGCCCAGGGCCTCCATCGCGGCCTCGCCCCGGGCGTCCTTCTGTTTCGACACGGCGATGAGCGTGTTCGCCGCGTCCAATGTCTCCAGCCGTGCCAGCGCTCCAGCGACCGGGCGAAGGACCTGGGGCTGGGTGTCCGGACTTTCGAGAAGGCTCTTCCACAAGGGGGCCAGGCGGAGGTCACGCAGCGCCCCCGTGGCCTCCACCAGGCCCACCTTGAATGCCAGCCGCGCGGACTCACGAGAGGGGAGCCGCGGCGTCTCCTGAGGTGGGAAGGCGAGCCGCTCCACCATGGGCCACAGCGCCTCAGGCCCCAGCGCACGAAGCCCCGGTGACACTGCGGCCAGGGTGCCTCGCTTCTTCGCGTCCAGCGCGTCCACCTGGGCGGCGGCTGTGTCGAACCGGATGAACGCCGCTGGATTCTCCCGGCGGGCCCGGGAGATGTTCGCTTTCAAGCCAACCCTCCAGTCATCACCCGGGCAGGGCGTCTCCGTCCCACCCGCGCTCAGGGAGACCAGCATCAAGGCGGCGCTGATGCCGCGAAGCAGTGCGCGCCTCATCGTCCACCCTCCCACCACTTCACGTCGGGTACCTGCCGAGCGCTCTGGGTGGCGCAGTGGACTTCGCCCTGGGCGATGTGGAACGGCGCCCACGCATCCACCCAGTGCACGCGGATGCCATAGGCCCCGAGCGCCTCCTCGAACCGCGTCTTGAACGGGTCCTTCCCATCGATGAGCGGTCCGTGCGGGTCTGGCGCGATGACCTGCGTGGGCGTCAACGACAGCAGGTTCAGCGTGGCGGGCTGGTACGCCGTCACGCCGTCTGAAGCGTTCTGGAAGAGAAAGGGCACGCGGATGATGTCGGCGTCCGTGAGGCCCGTCTCCTCTCGGAGGATGGAGAGCTGCGTGCCGATTTCCAGCGCCGCCACGGCGCTGGCGTCCATCAGTTCGGGGTTGTCGAGCACCTCGGCGATGCTCACCTCCGCGGGAATGGAGTACGCCCAGGACAGGCCGGCGAAGAGCTTCGCGTCTCCGTGCCCCTGGGCCTGCGCGTCCTGGAGCATCCGCCGCGCGAGCGCCGGGTCGGCCACCAGGGCAATCCAGCCTCGAGGCGTGGGGGCGGGCAGGAAGGTGAACGTCTCATCCACGTGGTCCACGAACAGCCACGAGGTGTCCACGTAGATGGGAGGCTGCACGGCCTGCGCCTCCAGCATCTTCGTGAAGCTGGGGTCGGGCTGATAGTCCGGCCGCGAGTCTGGCCCCCGGCCCCGGAACAGCCGGCCCAGGGGATACGTGACACCGTCCTTCTCGTAAGGCGGGATGACCTCCGTATTGCCGAAGGAGTTCAGCGTCTGGGAGGCCATGGACATGCCCTGCTGGTACTGCTGGATGGCGGCATTGTCGGGGCCTCGAAGCCAGAACGCGATGCGGCCGGCCGCGCGCAGGGGCGCGTTCGCGTCGGTGTTGTAGACGTGCGGCGCGCGGTAGTGGACCTGCATGACGTGTTGGCGGCCCCCCGGGGCAGGCATCGACATGTACGCGGGCTCGAAGTAGTCCTGCGCCCACAAATCATCCACCGCGAACTCGGAGTAGACCATCCGCTCTCCTGAGTCCGCGAGCACGCCGCCCAGCGCCTGCCGGAACTGGTTGGCCTCAATGCTGGCGGCGGGCTTGGAGACGAAGACGTTCCACGCGGGCGTCATGTGGTGGAAGAGCACCACGGGCGCCACGCGCATGCGGACGGTGTCGGTGAACACCGGGTCGTGCGGATTGTTCCGGCCGATGGTGAGCACCACGTCCGCGAAGCCATCCCACTCCTCGGGGTCGCGAACGATGTCGCGCCCCTCGATGGCGAGCACCACGCCGCGCCGTATCTCGGCGGTCGACAGGAACACCGTGTCGGGAAAGCCGCCCGAGATGAAGTTGCCCCGCACGCGCTTGAACAGGCGCACCTTCTTGCCCGCGGCCCCGGACACGATGACGGAGCCCACCGTGCCCGCGGGCGCCTCGGGCCAGGGCATCGTGCGCAGCCGGGCCAGGTCCTCCAGGTCCGACTCGCCATTCACCACCGCGTCCATGGCGTCATGGCACTGCGTCAGCGCATCATCGCTGATGCGGTGGGGGTCCATGGAGAAGGGGCAGGCGTCCTCGTCGTCGTCCAGGTTGGCCAGGAAGATGGCGCCGCGCTCCGCCGTCCAGGTGTCCTCGTCCTCGTCCTCCGTGGGGTTGTCGAGCTCGACGATGCCATTGCGATTCACATCCGCGCGCAGGTCGACCACCGGATGGAAGGGCCCTTCGAGTGGATCCTCGCTTCCGGGGCGTCCCCCTTCGTCATCGGCCACGGGCCCGCAGGCGCTGGCCAACAGGCATGCCAGCAACAGCGGCAGGAGACGTGCTCGGGCAGGCGGGGACGGTGGCATGGCGCTCTCCGGGGGCACCGACGGGCAGCCCCGGTCCCGGTGGAACGACATCGTGCGCCCTACGGCAAGTCGCGATGCAGTGGCCCGGGAGTCCTTTGCGCCAGGAAAGCGTCATTTGACTTCGAGCTCACAACTCACCGCGTAACTTCAGGTACCGTGTGGGGTTCCTCCATCGTCATGCGACTTCTGTCTGTCGGATTCCTGGTGGCCTTCGTGCTCTCATGTGCGAACGGGCCGCACCCCACGGCCGTGGTGGCGTCCGAGCCTGTGTCGGCCGAACCCGCCTTCGACGAGGCTCGTGCGGTCCACGTCCTGCGGCGCATGGCCTTCGGACCTTCGCGACAGGCGCTGGCGGACCTGCGGCGCCAGGGCGTGGAGGAATGGATGGCGTCGCAGCTCTCCCGTCCCGGTGCGCCGCTGCCAGCCGGTCTGAAGGCGAAGCTCCAAGCGCTGCCCACGTTGACGATGTCCATGGCGGAGCTGGTGCGGGAGTACCCGCCGAAGCGCCAGCGGGAGGAAGCCTTGAAGGACGGGCGTGAGCCACAGCGTCCCGCGCTCATCGGCCTGGAGCAATCCGCGGCGAAGCTGCTGCGGGCGGTGGAGAGTCCCAACCAGCTCGAAGAGGTGCTGGTGGACTTCTGGTTCAACCACTTCAACGTGTCCTCGGACAAAGGCGCGGTGCGGTGGATGGTGACGGCCTACGAGCGCGATGCCATCCGCCCGCATGTCTTCGGCAACTTCCGGGAGCTGCTGGGCGCCACCGCTCGCCATCCGGCGATGCTCTTCTACCTGGACAATTGGCGCAGCGTCCGTGACGGGATGCCGGAGCGCGTGTCACGCGAAGCGCTGTCAGAGGATGACGACGCACCGGAGCCCGCCGAGCCGAAGCCCGGCCTCAACGAGAACTACGCGCGCGAGCTGCTGGAGTTGCACACGTTGGGCGTGGAGGGTGGCTACACGCAGCAGGACGTGCGCGAGGTGGCCCGCTGTTTCACGGGCTGGAGCATCCGCAAGCCGCGCCAGGAGCCTGCGTTCTACTTCCGTCGCCGGGCGCATGACCCGGACGACAAGTGGGTGCTGGGGCAGCGCATCCCCGGTCAGCGGAGCGTGGCGGATGGGGAGCAGGTGTTGGACCTGCTGGCGCGACACCCCTCCACCGCGCGCCATGTCGCGAGCAAGCTGGCGCGGCGCTTCGTCTCGGACACGCCGCCGCCGGCGCTGGTGGAGCGGGTGGCGAAGGTGTTCCTCGACGCGGACGGAGACCTGCCCACCGTGTACCGCGCGCTCTTCCAGTCACCAGAGTTCTGGGCACCCGAGGCGCGGGCCGCGAAGGTGAAGACGCCCTTCGAGTTCGTGGTGTCCGCGCTGCGAGCCACCGAGGTGGAGGTGACGGTGCGCCCCCGGCTGGTGCAGTCCCTGGCGAAGATGGGCGAGCCGCTCTTCCGGGCTCCAGCGCCCACGGGCTTTCCAGAAGGGGCGGCTCCGTGGGTGAACAGCGGCTCCCTGGTGGCCCGGCTCAACTTCAGCCTGGAGCTGGTGTCCGGGCGGATGCCGGGCACGAAGGTGGCGTTGAAGACGTTGGCCACGCCAGCCGAGCCCACCGAGCGCGCCTGGGTGGACGCGCTGGGACAGGCGCTGCTGGGCGCGCCTCCGTCGGAGGCGACGCGAGCGACCATCCTCGACGCGCTGTCGAAGCGCGCCGAGGCCGCCAGCGCAGTGGGAGAGACACGCCCCGTGGACGTCTCGCTCATCGCCGGGTTGTTGCTGGGCTCGCCGGAGTTCCAGAAGCAGTAGGGGAGATGTTCCACTCCAGGGGCAGGTCGGCCTCACAGAACACGCAGACGAACCAGCCCTCCTTCACGAGGTTGACTTCGCCGCACCGGAGGCAACGCCGGAAGATGACTTCGTGCGTGAAGCCGGCGGGAGCATTCAGGCCCGCATGCGCGAGGGCCCGCTCGACGGCGGTCCAACACGTCGTGTCCGGACAGTACCCCGTGGACTGATTCGAGACTTCGGCCACCGTGACGCCGTGGGTGTCTCGCTGGAAGCGAATCTCGCCTGCGGCGAGCACGTCCTCGCCTTCCGCACACGCGACGTGCTCAGACCTTCGTGGGGCCAGGCGAAGCCGCCCTTGGAGGTCGACGATATAGGTGGCTCCCTCGATGAGGGCATCCGGTATCGCTTGGAGCCACGCTTCGACGTCTCGTGCCGCCAGGATGGGGACTCCGGCTGGCGACGTTGCGACCGCGAGGCGTATCTCCTCCGGACCCACATAGGGATAGCGATGCAATGGCATGCCAGCCCTTTACGGGACAACGTGGCGTGACTGACGTCAATCTGGAACGCCCCAGACGCTGGAGGTCGATATGGGGCCCACGGTTTGTCAGTGCCCGGCGGAATGCGGGAGCCCGCTCGAAATCTCCTGCGGGGGGTGCAATCGACTGCGAACTCGTTCGTAGCGCTCACGACATGCCCCGAATGCGTCCTGCCCGCTTTGTCGCCACGGCACTGGTCAGCCTCACCGCCCTCGTGCTGCTCACCGCCGCCGCCCCGCGACGTCCCACTACGGAGTGGCTCGCGCGGCCCTCTGAGGCCGCACGCATCGCGCGGGTGGAGGCGGGGCTCGCTCCCGTCGTGCTTCCAGGTGAGGCCCCCCGGCACCTGACGCTCCAGCAATGGATGGAGCTGTACTCGGTGCCTGGGCTGAGCATCGCCGTCTTCGACAAGGGCGCGCTCGTCTGGGCGAAGACCTATGGCGTGAAGCAGTCCGGCGGCAGCGAGCCCGTCGCCATCGACACGCTCTTCCAGGCGGCCTCCATCAGCAAGCCCGTCACGGCGCTCGCGGCCATGCACCACGCGGAGAAGCGCAAGTGGTCGCTCGACGCGGACATCAACGACTCGCTCGCCTCCTGGAAGGTGCCGGAGAACGACTTCACGAAGGAGCAGAAGGTCACCCTCCGCCGGTTGCTCGCGCACAACGCGGGCACGACGGTGCATGGCTTCGCGGGTTACGCGGCGGGGGCAGCCGTGCCGACGACGCAGCAGATTCTCGACGGTGCCGTGCCCGCGAACAGCGGTGCCGTGCGGGTCGACACCGTGCCGGGAACGCGGACGCGCTACAGCGGAGGAGGCACGGTCATCGTCCAGCAGATGCTCGTCGACCAGCTCCAGAAGCCGTTCCCGCGAATCATGCAGGAGACGGTCTTCGCTCCGTTGGGCCTGAAGGACAGCACCTTCGAGCAGCCGCTCTCCAAGGCCCTGGAAGCACGCGCTGCCGTTGGGACTCGTTCAGGTGGCACGAGCGTCGACGGACGCTGGCACACCTACCCGGAGATGGCCCCGGCGGGACTGTGGACCACGCCTTCCGACCTGGCGCGCATCGCCCTGGAGGTCTCCAAGGCCTGGAACGGCAAGTCCCGGCGGATTGTCTCCCCGTCGATGGCGAAACAGATGCTCACCCTCCAGTCCTCGAACTTCGGCATTGGCTTCGCGCGCGAGGAGGGCAAGGCCTGGTTCGGGCACAGCGGCGCCAACGAGGGCTACCGCGCCTTCCTCATGGCCCTGGCGGATTCAGGGAGCGGCATCGCCGTCATGACGAACTCGGATGAGGGCTCGCGCCTCTTCGGCCGGCTCCTCGCCAGCGCGGTGGCGGAGTATGGCTGGAAGGGCATGGAGGAGGCCCAGCCGGACAGCCCCTTCATGACGGTGGACTTGCTGGTCAGGCTCCAGGGGGTGGACTCCGCCCTTGCCTGGTTCAAGGACCGCAAGCAGGGGCAGGCGGCGGACTCCGGACTGTCCTCGGGAATCCTCAACGACATTGGCTACGGGCTCCTACGCCAGCAGAAGCTCGCTGACGCCGTGAAGGTGTTCGAGGCCAACGTCGAGTTCTATCCTGACGATGCCAATGCTCATGACAGCCTCGGGGAGGCCTACGCCGAGGCAGGCCGCAAGGATGACGCCGTCATTCGCTACAGGAAGTCGCTGGAGCTCGACCCCAAGAACGACAACGCGGTGAAGATGCTGGAGAAGCTGGGCGCCCGGTGAGTTCCATTTCAGTTTGAACGTGAATGCATGCCCATGTCGGCGCGGCTACAGGACGTAGCCCTTGGCTCCCACGAGTATCGACTGGCTCAGCAATGAGTGGAACTCGGTGCGGTTGCCTCCGTGGTGCATGACGCCTACCGCGAAGAGCGCCAGTCGGCTCCAGATGTTCCACTCGGCATAGGCGGAGGCCTGTCCGCTGCCGTCCACCAGGTTGAGCGCGTAGCGGAGCTGCCAGGTGGGCCCGGTGTCGGTGGGGTTGTTCTGCACCTGCAAGAACACATAGTGGCGCCCGAGGAGCGCCAGCCCATTGTTGAGCGCCACCCCCAGCGTCTGGCTCGCGAGCGCGGCGTCGGGGGAGGGGATGGCCAGGACCGAGGAGGCACGACTGGCGATGTCGAAGTACCGCGCGCCATCCGCCCACCGGTAGCCTTCATTGTTGCTCAGGTACTCCAGGTAGACGGTGTGGCCGGAGTCCAGCGTGTAGCCACCGCCAGCGAGGGCGGAGTAGATGAGCCGGTGGTCCCGGGCATGGCGCGGCAGGAATGCGCCTCCCACGGCGTTGGGGAGTCGCTCGGGGTAGAGCGCGGAGGTCCCCTGCCGCAGGCCACCTTCCGCGTAGAGGAGCAGCGCCTCGCCGACGGTGGTCTGCCCGAATGCACCGAAGCGCGGGCGTTCGTGAGCCCACCGCTTGGAGGCATTCAATCCCACCACGGAAGACTCGGCCGTATAGTCCACCTTCAGCAACGACAAGGCCTTGAACCCGTCGTCCTTCTCCCATTGCCAGTCTCCGCGTCCGTCGCCGAACTGGTGCAGTAGCGACAGGGACAGGGCCTGCGTGGGGGACCAGGTGGCCTGGGCCACGTCCACGCCGCGCAGCTCGCGCATGGGATTGTTCCGGCCGTTCTCGAAGTAGATGGGATTGCTGGGCGAACGGAAATTGGCGGGCCCCCACATGAGCACGTCCCTGCCCAGGGACACCGCGAGCGACTGCACCGGGTAGAGCGTCACCAATCCCTGGTTCACCCAGGCGTCGAGCCGCGTCTCCGGTCCCGTCTCTCCGAAGCGCCGCCACTCGAAGCGGGCCCGGGGCTTCAGGCTCACCTCGAAGGTGTCTGTGGCGAGCTTCAAATCAAGCCGACCCTCCACCTCCGTCTGCCCTGCTGGAAGACGGGCGATGCGGTTGCCAGGATTGAGCAGGCTGTTCTCACGGAGTCCCCGCTCACTGTCCAGTGCCAACACCTGGAGGCCGACGGAGCCCTGCTCCAGCAGCTCCTGGAGCGCCTGGGCCTTCGCGTTCGTGCCCAGCCCTCCCGCCAGCAGGCCCATGAGCAATGACAGGCCGGTTGGCGGGAAGACAGCGATTCGCTTGGAGCGCATGCGGCTCAGTTCCCAAGCCGGTTGACGTCGAACGTCCCGCGGGCCAACTCCGTCACCTGCACGTCGGCGTACTGCAGCGTCGTCCTGGCGGGCGTGAGCGCGTCCTGGATGGTCATCTTGCTCACGAAGGGGAACGTCTTGCCTTCGTGGGTGAGCTGGTTGCCGTACTCGAAGGTGGCGGACTTCAGCAGCTTGCCGGAGAGGGAGAAGAACTCCGCCTTGACGCCGACCTGCCGCTCCTTGGAGACCCAGTAGGTGATGCGGTCATAGGTGCAGAACGTGTTGATGGCCTTCAACTCCAGCACGTAGCTGGCCTCGCCGTTGACGTCCTCTTCGCGCAGCAGCCTGCCCTGGTAGTCGGCGGCGTAGTTCGTCGATGCGATGTCGCCTTGAGACGCCTGACCAGAGAGCTTCTGCCTCGGTGAGATGGGGATGGGCTTGCGGAGGCCGGGACGGCTCATCCACATGTTCCGGTCCACCTGGAGCAGCTTGGAGCCCTTGAATCGCACGGGCTCTCGCGTCTCCGCGAGGCTGGCGGTGGCATTGGCCTTCAGGGTGAGCAGCCGCTCGGGCTCCTTGTCCACGCCACTTTCGGGAGTGATGCGGACCGTCCAGCGGATGCCAGGAAGCCCGCCACCCCGCGAGCGGTCCGAGGCCCTGAGAATCTCCGCCGCGTCTGGCTCCGCCGCCCGCGCCGTGCCGGTGTGCAAGAGCAGCAGCCCCAGGATGAGCGCCAGGATGTGTTTCATGGTGATGACTCTCTTTCCGTCAGACATGGCCCAGCGAGTCGGTGATGCACTTGCGCGCGGCGGTACGCGCCGGGAAGAAGGCCGCGGCGATGCCCAGCAGCGAGAGCATGACGAACGTCCTCGCCATCCGGGGCACGTCGAGGTCGACCATGAGGCTGACCACGTTGGAGGAGTTGGGCGGGGTATAGGTGATGCCCGCGCTGTTGACGGCCAGTCGCACCAGCAACGTGAAGAGCAACCCTCCTGCGCATCCCAGCACCACGAGCATGAAGGCCTCGGTGGTGAAGAGCCGCAGGATGCCCGAGCGGCGAAGACCCATGGAGCGCAGCGTTCCAATCTCCCGCGTCCGCTCCACCACCGTCATGCTCATGGAGTTCACGATGCTCATGACCACCACGATGAAGACGTTGCTGAAGATGAAGGCGAAAATCATGTCGAACAGGCGCTTCACCTGTGAGTAGAAGCTCGACAGTTCCAGCCACGTCTTGAGCTCCACGTCGAAGCCCGCTTGCTTGAGCTGCGCCGTGAGCTCCGTCCGCGCCTGCTCGGTGAAGGCCTTGTCATCCAGCAGCACGATGAGCCGCTCGGCGCCGTCGAAGTCATACAGGGACTTCGCCAGGTCGAAGGGCATGTACAGGAACTTGTCGTTGGTGCCGACGTTGCCCGTGTTGAAGTCGTCCACGATGTCCACATCTAGCGCATTGGCCTGACCTGTCACCGTGCTCACCAGCAGCGCGGCCGAGTCGCCGGGCTTCAAATTGAGAATCCTGCCCAGGTCCTCCGCCGTCGCCACCCCGATGGGGTTGTCCGCCTTCAAGTCACCTGACAGCTTGCGCTGGAAGTCACCCTGGAGCTTCTTGACGTCCTCGGGGACCATGCCCTCGCCCACGAAGACGGTGGACGCGGTGCCGTTGGACACCATTCCGCTGAGGGACATGCGCGGCGTCACCAGCCGCGTGTGAGGGTACTGCCGGAGGATGGGCATCACCCGGTCCAGCTCCTCCTTGGAGAACATGTATTGCGCCGGATGGAGGCGGCCTTCGGTGCGCAGGCCTTGCTTCATCACCGTCAGGTGCCCCAGCAGCTCCCCATGGATGGCCTGCTTGGCCAGCCCGCTGTACACATACTTGATGTACCCCGCGAAGAGGCTGATGGATGCAAAGCCGAAGCCCACGGAGAGGAGGGTGACGAGGCTGCGCCGGTGATTCTTCAGGATGTTGCGGAAGCCAATGGAGAAGTAGTTCATCGCACAGCCTCGTCCGCCTGGAGCAGGCCGTCCTTGAGCAGGAGTTTCCGGTCGACCAGGTCCATGAGCCGCGGGTCATGGGTGGTGAAGATGAAGGTGACGCGCTTGGAGCGGTTGAGCTCTCGCATGAGCTTGACCACCATGTAGCTGTTCTCCGAGTCCAGGTTGGCCGTGGGCTCATCCGCCACGACGATGGACGGCGACGTGACGAGCGCGCGGGCAATCGCCACGCGCTGGCGCTGACCGCCACTCATCTTGTCCGGGCGCGCGCTGGCTTGATTCTCCAGGCCCACGTCCTTGAGGGCCTGACTGGCGCGCTCGCGTACCTCGGCGGTGCCCACGCCTTGAATCTGCAGCGGCACCATGACGTTCTCCAGGGCGCTGAGAACGGGGATGAGGTTGAAGCTCTGGAAGACGAAGCCGACCTTGCGGCTGCGCAAGTCGGAGAGCGCGTTGTCCGTCAGCTGCGCGATGGGCGTGCCTTCCAGCGACACCTCACCGGAGGTGGGCGCGTCCACCAGCCCCAGGATGTTCATCAGGCTGGACTTGCCGCTGCCCGACGGGCCCCAGATGGCGACGAACTCTCCCCGGTGGATGCGCAGGGAGACGCCTTTCAAGGCTTCGACCCGTGTTTCTCCCAGGACGTAGTCGCGCCGGATGTCATTCAGGGACAGGAGCACGTCCTCGTTCGCCGTGCTTGCCGCCGTCCCTTCCAAGTTGGCCATGTCTGTGTTCCTCGATGCTAGAGCGCCCGGACCAACGCCGCGCCGGCGTTGCCCCCGAACGAGTAGGAGTGCGCCAGGGCCGTCCGGACGGGCCGGTGTGGCCGCGGCTGGCGCACCAGATTGAGCTCGAACTCCGGCTGCTCGGTGCCGGCCTGGACAGGCAATCCGCCTCCCCGAACCGCACTGACACAGGCGAGCAGGTTGAACATGTCGCTGGCGGACTCCGCCTCGCCGATGAGCCCCTTCACGCTGCTGAGGGGAACGGCGCTCGCCGCGGCGCCCATCACCGTCTTCATCGCGGCCACTTCCGCCCTGTCCAACGACTGCGTGGAGTTGCTGGCCGCGGCGATGTAGTCCACGGCCTCGGGCGAGGCTTCCGCGTCGCGAAGCGCCTGACTCATCGCGGAGGCCAGTCCCCGGCCCTCCGGATGATGGATGCCGAAGGCGTGCCCGTCGTGCGCCACGCCCAGGCCCGCGATTTCCGCCAGCGGGGTGGCGCCTCTCGCCCGCGCGGAGGCGAGCGTCTCCAGCACCACCACCGCCGCCCCCTCTCCCATGATGTAGCCATTTCGCCGGGTGTCGAAGGGACGGCTCACGTTGGCATCACTTAGCACGCCAATGTCATCCATGTCGAAGTGCGTGGCCGTGGTGAACAGGTCGAACGTCCCCGCGATGAGGGCGTCCGCTCGTCCACTGCGCAGCGCCTGCGCCGCCAGCGCGAGCACCTGGAAACCGCAGGCATTCCCCGCGCTGATGGCGTAGTTGGTGCCGCGCCAGCCCCAGCGGATGCTCAGCGCGCTGGCCACCGCGTTCGTCACCGTCTCCTGGAACAGCAGCGGTTGGACGAAGCGCGGCTCGCTGGTGATGATGCGGTGCCAGATGTCCTGGCTGACCTCCGCCATGGCCCGGTAGGTGCCCAGGAAGACGCCCACCCGCTCCGGGTTCCAGGTGGAGGGCTCATGCCCCGCCATCTGGAGCGCCTCCTCCGTGGCGAGCATCGTGTACTGCGTCCCTCGAGGCGCCCGCCGCAGGTTGTTGGAGCCCGTCAGCGCGGACAGGCTCCCTCGAGGAACGCGCGCCCCGTGTTTGCAACCGCACCCCGACACATCGAAGTCGTCGATGGGGCGGATGGCGCTGCGTCCCTCGGCGAGCGCGTCCAGCAAGGGCGGGACGCCCGCCCCGTAGGGGGACACCGCGCCCATGCCGGTGATGACCACTCGCATCTCGTCTGTCATTCGCGTACCGCCAGCCATGCGTTTCCCCTTGTGTTCCATCAGCCCTCCCAGCGGCGGAAGACCATCGCGGCGTTGTTGCCGCCAAAGCCAAACGCGTTGGAGAGCACCGCTTCGAGCTTCGTGGGCCGGCTGTGATGGGGCACGTAGTCCAGGTCGCACTCGGGGTCTGGCGTGTCCAGGTGCAGCGTGGGCGGCAGGAATCCATCGTTCAGCGCCACCACCGCGGCGGCCGCCTCCATGGCGCCGCTGGACCCGAGGCTGTGGCCGACCATCGCCTTGATGGAGCTGACGGGGACTCGGGTCTGCTCGCCAAAGACATGCTTGATGGCGCGTGTCTCGATGACGTCATTGGCCGGCGTGCCCGTGCCGTGCGCCTTGATGTAGCCAATCTGCTCGGGCTTCATGCCCGCGCTCGCCAGCGCCGCCTGCATGGCCCGCGCGGGGCCGCGTCCCGTCTCGTCGGGCCGGGTCATGTGGTAGGCGTCCGTGGAGCCTCCGTAGCCCGCGAGCTCCGCCAGGATGTTCGCTCCGCGGCGCTTCGCGTGGGTCTCGCTCTCCAGTACCCACAGCGAGGCGGACTCGCCCAGCAGCGTCCCATCGCGGTCCTTGCTGAAGGGCCGCAGCTTGTCGCTCGCCAGGGAGCGCAGGACGCCGAAGCCGGCCTGGGGCATCTCACTGAGCGGATCGACTCCGCCCGCGAGCATCACCTCGGACCGCCCGGAGCGAATCACATCCATCGCCACGCCCAGGGCATGCAGGCCCGCGCTGCACGCGGTGGACATGACCAGGCTGAGTCCCCCCAACTGGTACTGGCTGGCGACGTGGTCACTCATGGCGCAGATGAAGCTGTCGAGCACCAGGGCTCGCCAGGGCTCCTTCGGGCCCGCGCGCCCACGCCGGTAGGGATGGTGCAGCGCGGCGTAGCCTTCCTTCCTCGCGGGCATTCCTCCCAGGTTGGTTCCGAGCACCACGCCAATGCGCGAGCGGTCCTCGACGTCCAGGTCCAGCCCGGACGCCGCCAGCCCCTGCGCCGCCGCCACGCGAATCATCTGGGCGCCGCGACTGAGGTAGGGCAGCTCCTCGGGGCTGAAGTGCGCGGAGAAGTCGATATTCTTCAGCTCGCCAGCGGACTGACAGCGGTGCTTGCTGGCGTCGAAATGGGTGACGGGCGCGATGCCATCTCTCCCCGAGCGAAGCCCTTCGGAGAACTCCTCCAGGTTGTTGCCAATGGGCGTGAGAACGCCAATGCCGGTAACGACGACTTTGTTGCTCATCCTGTTCCTCTCAGCCCGTGTTGCGCGATTCCTTGAAAAGACAGACGTCCGCGGGCGGCGCGCTACAGCACCAGCCCGCCATTCACGCGCAGCACGTCGCCGACCACGTAGGCGCTCTCCGGAGACGCCAGGAAGAGCGTGGCGTTGGCGACGTCCTCCACGGTTCCCAGCCGGCGGATGGGGGTGGCCTGGATGAATCCCTCGCGCACTCCGGGACGGTTCATCAGCCCCGCGACCATCTCCGTCTCCACGAAGCCAGGCGCCACGCAGTTCACCCGGATGCCATTTGGCCCCAGCTCTCCCGCCAGCGCCTGCGTCAGCCCAATCAAGGCCCCTTTGGTGGCGGCGTAGGGCACCTGTCCCGCGCGTCCCCGGATTCCGGCGGAGGAGGACATGTTGATGATGGCGCCACGGCCTTGCTGCACCATGGTCGGGATGACCGCCTGACAGCAGGCGAGCGCGCCGTAGAGATTGACGTCCACCGTCTCCCGCCACGCCGCGGCCTGGAGCATCATCAAGTGCCCATCCCGGCTGATGCCGGCGTTGTTCACCAGCACATCGATGCGGCCGAAGTTGGAGAGCGCCGCTTCTCGGAGCTGTCCTGGTACGTCGGGGCTGGCGACCGAGCCGGGGACCAGTACGCAGCGCCGGCCCTGCGCCTCGACTTCGGCGGCGGCCTGACGCGCGGCCTCCGCGTTGCTCCCGTAGTTGAGGACGATGTCCGCGCCCTCCGCGGCGAAGGCGAGGGCAATGGCCTTGCCAATGCCACGCGAGCCGCCCGTGATGATGACCGTCTGCTGCCGGAACCGCTGACGTGTTGCCTGGGACTCACTCACCACAGACCTCCGGTGGCAGACAGGCGCTGACCCGTCGTGAGGTTCGCCGCGCTCGAACCGAGGAAGAGCACGGCCTCGGCGACCTCCTCTGCGCTCCCGAGCCGCCCCAGGGGACCCAGCTCGCCATCGAGCCGCTCGCGCTGCGCTGGGGTGAGGTGTGCTGTCTCCTCCTCGAGGAGTTGGACCGCCAGCGTGTTCACGGAGATGCCTTGCCGGGCCACCTCGTTCGCCAGCGCGCGTGTCATCGCGGTGATGCCTTCGGCGGCCACGCGGCTCGCGCCTCCGGAAGCGGCATCCAGCAGGTTGACGATGCGCCCCGAGCGCTTGCGCATCATCGGGCGGATGACCTCCTTGCAGAACCACGCTGTCCCACTCAACTGGCGGTCGAGCACGGCCTTCCACCGCTCGGCGGACAGGTCGCTGAGCCGACCGGCCGCGCGGCTCAGTGACGCGTTGATGAGCAGGTCGATGCGGCCCAATTCCGTGGCGACGCGGCGGACCACCGTGCTCACCGCCTGGGCGTCAGAAGACTCGCAGGCCAGGGCCAGTTCCGCGCTCAACTCCCTGGCGAGTGCCGTTGCCTCCGCCTCGTGCTCCGGCTGGAAGACCAGGGCCAGACGCGCCCCCGCCTTCCCATGGCGCCGTGCAATGGCATTGGCGATGGGCTGTCCTGCTCCGGTGACCAGCACCACCTGCTGGTGGAGCAAACCGTCCAGGAACGGAGTGTTTGTTTCAGGGTGACTCATGTGACTTCGAACCTCTCTGGGAAAGCACCATGACGCCGCTGGCAGCCGGGACAGCGTCGGCCCAGGCCTTGACCTCGACGCGCACCGTGGTCCGCCACCGCTTGAGAATGTTGGCTTCCATCCGCAGGACGCTGCCGGCCGTGATGGGTGTGTGAAATGTCATTGCCTCGATGCCGCCGAGGTACCAGACAGACGGTGTGACTTCGTCGGGCTCACGCAGGAGCATGATGGCGACCTGTCCCAGGGCATCCACCAGCAGGCAGGAGGGCAGGGCGGGGGGCGCGTCTCCGAAACGCTCGAACATCATCTCGTTGCCGGAGACCTGCTTGAACGCCCTGCCAAAGCCGGGTGAGAGCGCTTCCACCGCGTCGACCAGCAGCATGGGGAACCGGTGCGGTGTCCCGCCGTAGATGCGGGCCATGGGGTGCTCAGTCATGAGCACCCCCGCGCAGCACCACGGCCAGGGTGCTGCCCTCACCCCCCAGGGCGGTGACCAGCGCGCATCCCTTGTCGAGGGCCCGCGTGGCCAGCACGACGGCCAGCATGCCCGCCGTGCTGAACGTCTCTCCAAGCACGTCCTTGGGACAGCTCACGGGCACCTTCGCCGCGTGCGCCCCAAGGGCTTCGTGCAGCCCACGCTGCGCCCATCCGTCGAAGTCTCCTCGGCCGCTCGCACAGGAGAAGACGGCGCCCAGTTGCTCGGGCTCGATTCGGGCCATGTGCATCGCGTCCCGCACCGCGCGGGCCAGCGTGTGCGCCTGGTTCGTGAGCGAGCCTCCCCGGTGCCCGGTGCCCAGGACTTCCGCGTGGCGGTGTGCGCCGCGCGTCAGGGCCCGCGTGTGCTCCTCCAGGACCAGGGCGCACGCCGCTTCACTCACCCGCATTCCCTCAGGCAGGGCGATGCCAGCCAGGAGCATGGGGCTCAGGGTGTCCGCGCCCACCACCACCATCCGCTCCGCCTGGCCCTCCTCGATTTGCTGGCAGCCGAAGCGAAGCGCCTCCAGTCCCGCGGAGTGGCCCGAGCACAGGGTCGCGGTGGGACCGCGAAGGTCGTGCACCATGGAGATGTAGCCCGTCGCCGCGTTGGTGACGGTGTTCTGGAACACCACCGGGTTTCCGTAGCGGCCGCCCCGCTCCAGGATGCCTTCCAGGTACTCCGCGTTCGTGGGCAGGCAGCCGTAGCCGGAGCCGAACGCGATGCCTGTCTGGAGGGGATTGCCGGGCCCGGCATCCTCGATGGCCAGCGTGGTCGCGGCGAGCGCGATGCGCCCGAGCCGGTCCATGTGCCGCAGTTGGGCGGACTGCTTCGCGAACGCCGCGTCGGGAATGCGCTCCGCCAAGGAGGACGGTGGGCCCGCATCGCCTTGGGAGAAGCGCTCCCAGAGGGCGGTAGGTCCCGTGGCCCGGGGGCACACCGCGCCGAGCCCGCTGATGACGATGCGCCGGCTCATCGTGCCGCCCTCCCTGTCTCCGGAAAGCGCCGGGCAACGAGGGCGACGTTCGCCCCGCCGAACGCGGACTTGGTGCTCATCAGCGTGTCGATGCGTTGGGCGCGGCCCTCGCCACGCACCACGTCGACGTCGCACTTCGGGTCCAGTTCCTCGCAGTTGAGGGTCGGCGGGAGGAAGTCACGAGCCATGCCCAGCACGGAGCCGATGAGCTCCAGCGCGCCGGAGGCCCCCAGCGTGTGGCCGAAGTAGGGCTTGAGGGAGTTGACCGGCACCGACGCGGCTCGCGCACCGAAGACACCTCGCAGGGCCTGGCACTCCGCGGGGTCATTGGCCGGCGTCCCGGTTCCGTGGAGGTTGACGAAGTCGATCTGCTCCGTCGTCAGTCCCGCCTGTCGCAAGGCGAGCGTCATCGCCTGTTGGAGCCCCCGGCCCTCGGGGTGTGGGCTGGTGGGGTGATGGGCATCACCCGCCGTTCCCCAGCCGCACAGCTCCGCATGGATTCGAGCGCCCCGCTGGCGCGCGTGGTTCAGCTCCTCGAGCACGAGGATGCCCGCGCCCTCGCCGAGTACCATCCCATTGCGCCGATGGTCGAAGGGGCGGCACACCGTGGGCGTCATGGCGCGCAGGACGGAGAAGCCACTGAAGCTGAGCAGGGTCAGTGCATCCGCTCCTCCCGCCAGCATCACGGAGGCCCGTCCCTGACGGATTTCGTCCAGTGCTCGGCCTATTGCGAGGCTGCTGGACACGCAGGCCATGGTGACGGTGGACAGGATGCCGCCCAGGCCAAACTGGTCCGCGACGTTCCGCGCGATGGAGGAGAAGGGAACCTCCCCGAAGTGTCTCCGGCGAGCGTCCTCATCACCTCCGGAGCGAATGACCTGTTCGAGGGACAAGGCGGGCCCACGGCTCGTGCCCAGCATGACCCCCGCCACCTCCCGCCAGTTCCCCTGGGCTTCGAGCCCACTGTCGCGAAGGGCCTGCTCCGCGGCGTGAAGGGCCAGCTTTGACACGCGGTCCAAACCGTTGTCGGGCGTCTCGCCCGGCAGGTCCACCACGCCCGCGGAGTACGTCCGGCCTTCGATGTCGAACGGGGCGGCCCGCCGGATGCCGCTGTGGCGGTTCGACAGGGCCTGGGCGAGCTCGTCGGCGGACAGTGCATTGGCGGCCGTCACGCCAAGGCCCGTGATGACGACGCGATGGGGGCTCATGAGAGCTTCTCCAGTGGCTCGGACGGCGCCGTGTCCACCAGACAGTCGTGGCCCGGAATGATGTGGCGGTATTCGCGGAGGAGCTTGCGGCGGGTGTGAGTGTACAGCTCGGTGTCCTGCGCGAGCTGGAGCTCCCGCTCGGCGTTCTCCACCAAGGTCTTCCGTGTGAAGAGCGCATCCCCCGCGATGAGGATTTTTCGCGGCGTGCCCTCATCGTCCGTGCGGGCGCGGTGCGCGACGACGGAGATATGCCCATGGGTATGGCCCGGCGTGGGCAGCACCTCGACCTCCTCCGTCAGCCAATGGCTGCCGTCGACAGGGACGAAGCGCGAGTCACGTTCGAGCACGCGGTTGTAGAACCCGATGTTCCGAGTCACCTCGCGCACGATGGACCGGACATAGAACTCCTTCACCGTCTGGTAATGCTCGCGCAGCAGCTCCGAGGTCGCGGCTTTCCCTGGGGTGTGGTCCTGGTGATACGCCTCGATGAAGTGCGCGTTTTCGACGAAGTCCTTGGCGCCCACGACGTATTGCGCGTTGCGGAACAGCAAGTGATTGCCGCAGTGGTCGTAGTGGAGGTGGGTGGCGACAACCACGTCCACGTCATCTGGTGTCAGGCCGCGTTCCTTGAGTGCTAGCACCAGGCGTCCCGCGTCGTCGCACAGACCGCTGTCCACCAGGATGTTTCGCTGTTGGGATTGTACGAGGGTGACAGTGGAGCGCAGCCGTGGAAAGCCGCTCCCCTGGAGCAGCACATTCAAGAACATGGTGATGTGGTTCCTTGGGGCTAGGCGCCCAGCATCAGTTCGCCGTCGGCGACCAGCTCTCCACCCACCCGTGCTTCGACCTTCACGTGATGGATGGTGCCAAGGCTCTTGAGGTGCGTGGCTCGGACGCGGAGCTGATCGCCCGGAACGACAGGGCGGCGGAAGCGCATCCGGTGGATGTTGGCCATCACGCCCGGCCGCGCTGGCTTTTGTGTCGCCGGCTCCACGGGCGCGAGGTCCGGGCGGCTCCTCGTGCGGAGCATGACGCCCGCCACCTGGGCCATGGATTCGACGATCAGCACGCCGGGCATGATGGGGTGCTCGGGAAAGTGCCCCTGGAAGAAGGGCTCGTTCGCCGTGACGCACTTGATTCCCTCGGCGAACACGCCGGGTTCCAAGCTGTCAATCCGGTCGACCATGAGCATCGGATAGCGATGCGGCAGGAGTTGGAGGAGCTCCTGGATGCCGAGCCCGGCGGGCGTTGCTGCCTGCTGGCTAGGCACAGGCGGCCTTCTTCCCGCCTTCCGCGATGAGCCGGTTGACCAGCGCCGCGAGCGTGTCGATGGAGTGGAACTCCTTGGCGACGCTGTCATCCGCGATGACGACGCCCCACTTCTCTTCGATGCCGACCACGATCTCCAACGCCTCGACGCTGTCGAGTCCCAGGCCTCCCGCCTCACCTTCCTGCGAGTCACCGCCGAACAGCGGTGCCCCGTCCGGAATGCTCGCGGGGTCGATGTCCAGCCGCAGGCGATCGACGATCATGGCCTTGAGGCCGCTCTTCACTTCCGTGTTGTCGAGGTGCATCTGCTCTCCTGATGTTGAGAAACCAACGTATCGGAGTCCTCTGACATCGCCGGATAAGTTGGGTGTCTGGGCAACGTGCCTGGTACGTGATGCCGTTCAACATTGGCCTCATCCACTCAGTCGCCCCGTCGCTTCACGTCGGCTCGTTCGCTGGCGCTGCTGTTCATGCTCTCCGCTTGTGGTGGGGACGCCCCGGTTTGGGACCTCTCCATGCGCGCGCGTCACGGCGAGGCATGGATGGGGCTCATCGCGGACCCCGGCTCGCATTTCGTCACGGGAGACGGGGCGGGCAGCGCGGGGCTCCGGCAGATGACCGTGTGTGGATTCCAGGGCGTGACGGACACCGACGCGGACGGAACCCACCAGTCCTGCATGGAAGTGCGGCTCGACCCTACGGCCCTGGGCACGGGCCCCTCCGTGCTGACCATCGCGGGCACCGCTACCCCCCTGGCGTACGGTTCCTCTAAACCACCGCTCGTGATTCTCGATCGCGGTTGGTGAGCGGGCGGGCGCGCGGGGCGACAGGAAGAGGCAAGGGCACATCCCGTTCGGCTCTGTGTGCGCAGAAGACCAGGAATCAGAAAGGCCCCGCCCAGGGACAAAGGTAGTCCCCGTCTTTCGCGGCTGCAGCGCCGCTCTCTCATCCGCTGGGGTGAAAGGAGCGGCTGCCCGCTCACCCTGCGGCGGTGCATGGCGGTGGTGGGAGTATCGCGCGGCGAATCGTGCAGGCAGGTAGCGCGTGCTCTGGCGTGCGCCACCTCCACGGTTGTCTCCGCGGTCAATCGCTACCGGACGGGGCGGCGTAAAGCCCTGTTGGACCGCAGGGCGGCCAATGGCGAGGCGAAGGTGGATGAGCGCTTCCTCGCCATTCTCTCGCGCGTGCTGGCGGGTACTCCCGAAGAGGTGGGCTGGTGCCGCCCGACGTGGACACGGGAGTTGCTCGCGCTGGAGATGGAGCGCCGGGGCCTGGCGCGGGTGTCGGTTGCCACCATGGGCCGTGCGCTTGCCACCCTCGGTGCGAGCCTGAAGGCGGCCAAACCCGTGGTGGGCTGCCCTTGGCCGGGCTGGAAGCGGCGCCGGCGCATCTTCGAGTTGCGGTGCCTGGAAGCATGTGCCCGGTCCGACGAGCCGGTCCTCTATGTGGACGAGGTGGACATCCATCTCAATCCGAAGGTGGGACGCGACTGGTGCCTGCCCGGCCAGCGCCGGGTGGTGCTCACGCCAGGCAACAACAAGAAGCGATACCTGGCCGGCGCCCTGGACTCGAAGACGGGCCGCCTCACCTGGGTGGAAGGCAAGTCGAAGGCCAGCTCACTCTTCATCCAACTGCTTTGGCGCATCGCCGGTGAGTACTCTGGCGCCCCACGAATCCACCTCATCCTGGACAACGCCTCCATCCACAGCAGCCAGCAGACGAGAAAGGCGCTCGAGCAACTCGGCGGCCGGATTGTCCTCCACTTCCTGCCGCCTTACTGCCCGGACGCCAATCGCATTGAGCGCGTCTGGCTGGACCTCCACGCCAACGTCACTCGCAACCATCGCTGCCGCACTCTCCAGAAGCTCATGCGGCGCGTCCATGCCTACATGCACGCTCGCAACGCCCAGCGGCGTGCCAGTCCTATCCTCCGCAAGGTTCATCTGCGGCGCGCCGCCTGAGCGCGTGCGAGATTCATGATCGGGCGTTTAGGACCGCTGAGTTCACCGCGCAGGAGGGAAACGCTCCGGCAATCGCTTCGGCGTGGTCATGGACGGTCTGTGACGCGCTGCCGCGCTACATCGAGCAGACGCCTCAGCAGATGCGTGGGGAGCTGGTGCTCGACGACCCTCCGAAGCTGAAGGGGCGTCTCTCGCTCCGGGCGGACGTCCCGAGCCAGGGGCCCTGCCAGGGAAACGCCATCGAGACTGAGCTGGTGTTCGACCTCGGCGGCTGACGGCGCCAGGGTCCGCCTCCGCGCAGGTCGTCCAGTTCGCCAATTCCAAGCGGGCGCACTGACACGTCGCCACGCTTGGGGCTGGGAACCGCCCCTGGGTGCTTATTAACCCCGTTTCCCTGCACGTCAAAATGGAACGGAAAAGACGCTTTGAATGTCTGGTGCGAATTCCAGTCCGTGCCTTGCCCACGCGTGAAAAAGGTTGCTCGCGCTTTTGTCGGGAGTCCCTCCGCTTTATTGACGGAACGGATGCCGCCGAATTCATGGTGCGCGTGGGCGGCACGCAGATGATGAGCGATTGCTCAGGGAGGATTCAGGGGATGAATCGGATGCTCACGGCGGCCTTGATTGGCGTGGTTTCACTCCAGTGGGGCTGCGCCACGGTGCTCGCTTCGAAGACCACGCAATTGCCCATCAGCTCCGCACCGGACCAGGCGGAGGTTTACATCGACGGCGTGAAGCGCGGCACCACGCCCCTGACGCTGGAACTCGATCCGCGGCGCTCGTACACCATCGTCTTCAAGAAGGAGGGGCTCGAGGACAAGGTCTTCGATGTCCGGAACAAGGTCGGCGCGGGCTGGGTGGTCCTGGACATCCTCTTCGGGCTCGTCCCCGTCATCGTTGACGCGGGCACGGGGGCCTGGAACCAGCTCGATGCGGACGCGGTGCGGGTGTCGTGGCTGCCGCCGGAGGAAGCTCCCACCCCCACCGCCGTCAATTGCAACCTCTCCGGGACGGAGGAGTGGAAGCGCGCGTCGGCGGTGGAGAAGAAGAAGATGCTCGACGAGTGCCGGAGCCGGTCGGAGGCTCAGTCGGGCGGCCCCGCGCTCTGATACGAAGCACCCCTCGAGCGCGCTCGCATACCTGGCGAGCGCGTGAACTCCCCAATGTGAGCGACCCATTGGAGAGGTTCCTGGACACGGACCTTGACCTTGACACTGATGTCAGGCGCTAGCGTCCGTTTTCAGGAGAGCGGGATGAACATCGGTGAACTTGCCCTGCGCACGGGTTGCAGTGCGCGCTCCATCCGTCACTACGAGAAGGCGGGCCTCCTCGCGTCGCGTCGGCGCGCGAATGGGTACCGGGACTTCGACGCGGAGTCGGTGAGCCGGGTGACGCAACGCCTGGGGAGCGCCAGCGGCTATGGCGCGCTGTGGCCGCGTTCCTCGCAGCTACATCCGCTGCGCCCAGGCCCGCCCGCTCCAGGACCTGATGATTCGCGAGGCCAACGCCTTCACGCCCGGCAACGCCTTCACCGTTGAATCCCTGGACGCGTCGCATTCCCCCTTCGCGTCGCAGCCGGAGAAGCTCGCCATGCTCCTGGACGGGCTGCGCTGAGGAGGGCCCCGCGTCACGGGCCGGGCACGGTGTGCTCCAGCTCCGTCTGCGCCGGAGGCTGCAACGGCGGCACGCTCGTGGGCTTGCCGTGGGCGTCGAGCGCGACGAGCACGAAGCGGCCCCGTGTCCCGAGCTGCCGGTCCCCGGTGAGGAGGTCCTCCGCGTAGAGGTCCACCTCCACCGTCATGGACGTGCGGCCGGTGGCGACGATGCGGGTCTCCAGCTCCACGAGCTGGCCCTGACGCACGGGGACGTGGAAGTCGACCCGCTCGCTGCTGGCGGTGACGACGGTGCGCCGTGCGTAGCGCGAGGCCCCGATGAAGGCGGCCTTGTCCATGAGGGCCAGGGCCTGACCGCCGAAGAGGGTGCCGTAGTGGTTCGTCTGCTCCGGGAAGACCATCTCGATGAGGCTGACCTCGGTGATGCGTCCCGCTTCGATGCGCTGCTTGGGGGTGGGCTCGGGTGTCATGCAGGGTCCTGGGGTTCAGAGAGAAGGATGGACGCCCTGGCCGTGTGTCACCACGGGGAAGTCGCGCGCGAGGTTGCGCAGCAGCACATTCCCTTGCGGGTAGTGCACGCCCTGCCTGCCTTCGTCCCGCATCGTCCGTCCTCCACGCAGCGCGGACGACCGAGGTCGCCCGACAGGGCTCCCGCGTGGAAGAAGGGTTGTCACGATGCGCGCGTGCCAGCGCACACCAGGCCCTGGAGGAGCCCACGGACCGACCTTCGCCCCAACGGGCGACTGGACACACGAGCGGGGTTGGGTCGGAAAAGCCGAGGCGCACGCGAAGACTGGCTGGAGGCTCCAGCGCTGCTCGGACCTTCCGGCCGTCCCACGCGGCTCCAGGTCGAAACCGTCCGTGGATTTCTCCCACGAGCGGATGCAGGCAGGTCTTCGGGCTCGTGAGCACTCCGGCTGGAGCCGGGCTCCTACTGCTCGTCGCTTCCCAGCTCCCAGGGGGAACCAGTGCGTGTGACGAGGTTCGTTCTCACTTACCGCTGCGGGGCAGCCCCGGATTCACACCGGGTTCCCTTTTAAGCCCGGGCCAAGGCCCAGGCACCAACATGGGGCGGTATGTACTGTCGGCGTTCTTGGACTGTCAAGGCGCGCGGACGCGCCGCGAGGGAAGGGCGCTGGCGGTGTTGAGCGAGTTAACCTCTCGTTCGGAGCTCCAGACGCCATGACCGCACCGCTGACTCGCCGCCATCTGCTGCGCGCCCTGGGAGTGACGGGCGCGGGGCTTGTGGGTGCTCCGAGGTTCCTGGGACGGGCGCTTGCCGCCAGTCCAGCGTCAGCCGCTCGCCGCACGCTGGTGACAGTCTTCCTCCGTGGAGGCGTTGACGGGCTCTCGCTGGTGCCGCCCATCGAGGATGCGGCGTACCACCGGGCGCGCCCTTCGCTGGCACTGCGGGCAAGCGGGCCGGATGCCGCGCTGAAGCTGTCAGGGCCGTTCGGTTTGCATCCGAGGCTCGATGCGCTGATGCCGTTGTGGCACGACGGCCGGCTGGCGGTGCTGCATGGCGTGGGGCTGCCGCAGCCGGTCCGCTCCCACTTCGACGCGCAGGACTTCGTGGAGTCTGGAACGCCAGGGCGCAAGTCGACGCCGGATGGCTGGCTCAACCGCGCGCTGGAGGAAGAGGAGGGCGCCGCGCTGCGCGCCGTGGCGCTGCAACCCACGCTGCCCCGAGCGTTGTTCGGAGACGCGGGGGCGGTGGCCATGGGGCGGCTGGAGGAGTTCCGGTTGCGAGACGGACGCCGGGGGGAGGAAGCCACCCGGGGCTTCAGTGCGCTCTACGCGGGCGCCGTGGACGAGGCGCTGCGGACGACAGGGCAGGGCGCATTCGAGGCGATGTCCCTGCTGGACGGGGACCGGCTGGCGAAGCTGCCTTCGCGCGCGGCGGTGGCGTATCCGAAGGGGCCGCTCGGGCAGCGGCTGCGGGACATCGCGCGGCTCATCCACGGCGAAGTGGGGCTGGAGGTGGCGGCGACGGAGTCAGGCGGCTGGGACACGCATGCCGCCCAGGGTGCCGCGACGGGCGCGTTCGCCAACCGCTGCCAGGAGTTGGGGAGCGCGCTGTCTGCCTTCGCCGCGGACCTGGGACCTCGGCTGGAGCAGGTGACGGTGGTGGTGTTGACGGAGTTCGGCCGTACCGTGCGGGAGAACGGCAGTCGCGGAACGGACCACGGTGTGGGCAGCGCGATGCTGGTGCTGGGCGGCGGCGTGAAGGGCGGCACGGTGTACGGGCGCTTCGATTCGCTGGAGCCGGACCACTTGCAGGACGGGCGGGATGTGCCTGCATGGACGGACGTACGCGCGCCGTTGGCGGAAGTCCTGCGTGCCTGTCGGCCCGGCGTGGAGTTGGCGAGGGTATTCCCTGGCTTCACGCCGCCTCCGTCACTGGGCCTGTTCGGATAGGCGCTGGTCGGTGCGTCAGGGGAACTCCGTTTGGGACAGACAGGGGAGCGGCCTTCCTCCGCCGCTCCCCTGAGCAGACCACGTCCGTACTCACGTCGAGCCGCCACGGCCCTTCCGCGTCAGCTCACGTCCTGCCGCTCAGCGGCAGCAGGCAATGCGCCCGCAGTTCGTATAGAGACAGGTGAGCTCGTTGGGCGTGGGGGTGGCGGGGCAGGTGGCCTCGGCATCGCCGCCGGTGATGAACGCCAGCGTCGCATCCTCCAGCTCCATGACGGACGCGGGGCTGGCCGGAAGCGCGGCGCGCTCCGCGTCGGAGAGGCTGTCGTAGTAGTCGGCGTCACGCCAGGCGCGGAGGATGTGGTTCTTGTCGTTGTGGCTCATGGTGCTGCTCCTCTTGGGTTGTTGGGGACTGCCAACGGACCGCCAACCCTCGCGGTGCCGGAGTTCGTCGGGAACGAAGCCGCTTCACGAGACGGGAGGGGCCACGGAGAGCACGTCCGTCACCCGCTCCGGCGCCGCGAGCCGCAGCAGGCCGTGGGCGATGCCCGCGAGCCCCACCATCAGCCCTGGCGTCTCGATGCTGTCGGGCAGGCCATGCAGATAGCCGTGCGACTCGATGCCCTGGAGGATGCCGCCCGCGAGCTGATAGGTGCGCCGCAGCAGCGTGTCATCGTGCAGTGCGCGCGCGGCCTCCAGCAGGAAGAGCACGTTGCCCAGGTCGCCATGACACAGGCCATGGTTGTAGCCGAGGCCTCCCGCGAGCGTGGCGCGGACCGCCGCGGCGATTTCCTCACGCACTCGGTGGTCATCGAGTAGCGGCAGTCCGGAGATGCGCGCCAACCCGATGCCGGGTGCGCCATTGCACCAGCCACACATGAAGGCGGGTCCATCACCGCCGTGCACCCCGGCGTCGGCGCGGAGGTCGGGCCAGTCGCCGGCCTCGGGCGAGAACCGGCCACGCTCATACGCCAGCGCCTCCAGCGCCGTGGTGTGGAAGCGGGACTCTCCCGTGGCGGAGGCCAGCCGCAGCAGCGCCAGCGCGATGCCCGCTCCTCCATGTGCCAGACCGCAAAGCGCCTGTCCGCCGGTCGCGGGTGAAAGCCAGCCCATGCCATGGGATTGGGGCGTGGCCGTCTGGAGCAGCTTCTCCCCACAGACGCGCGCGAGTCGTGACGCTCGCTCGGACGGATGCTGCCCCACGAGCGTCAGCAGGCCGAGCAGGGCGCCCGCGCAGCCGCTGCCCAGGTCCAGGTGTTCGTCCTGCTCCACGCGGGAAGCCATGGCGTCCACGAAGGACTCGGCGGTCTCGAACAGCGCGCGTTCCCCCCACAGTGCCCCCAGGTGGGTCAGGGCGTAGAGAATGCCGCCCCAGCCATTGAGGAGGCCCACGCCACGGACCTGCGTCGGCGCGGCCTCCAGGCGCCAGGTCAGGTGGCGCAATGCGCCTCGGGCCGCCTGCGTGAAGCGTGCTTCGCCCGTCAGGGCACCGAGCTGCGCCAGCACCAGCGCGATGCCTGAGAGCCCCTGGTAGAAGTCCACCCCTACCTGGACGAGCCGCCACTCCTCCGTGTCGGACATCTCGAGTGACAGCCAGTGGGAATGTCCCGCGCCGGAGAACGACAGGGCCACCAATCGCTCTCCCACGCGTCGTGCAGCCGCCAGCAGCACGTCTGGATGCGCGGGCTCGGGTGGATCGTGGAACGGATAGCGGGGGCGGTCGCCAGGGCTTGCCGCCAACCGGACCCGGTCGAGCGCGCTTCGCAGCAAGCCGAGCTGCCGCTCGTGGTCATCCGGCGACAGCCCCGCCAAGCGCCGTCGCGCCCGCTCAAGGCCGGAGTCGTCGAAGAAGTCGGGCAGGTGGCGGCCCGCGCCTGACCACAGGTCCTTCGAGCCGGGCAGGGCGGTGAAGCGGGGGATGTCGCCGCGCTGCAATTCCTCCTGCTCGAAAGGGATGAGGGCCGCCAGGTACGGGCGCTCCTTCACGGCGAGCCAGAGGTGGTCGAAGAAGCGCTGCCGGTCCAGCGCATCCCCCATCGCATGGGGATGCATGCTCTCGTGCAGCAGGGCGTCGTAGCTGGCCGTGCCGCGAAAGAGCACTCGCACGGGCGCGTGCTCGAAAGCCGCAAGCGGCCCTTCAGGGGCGAGCAGCGCATCCCGGTGCTCAGCGAGCAGTCGGTACAGGGTGGAGAACCCCTGCGCGAGCGCGTCCGCTTGCACCGCCACGGAGTCGTCCTGTCCTTCCATGCGAGGACGGTTCGCCGCGCCTGGAATCTCCATCCGCATTCGCTCGAAGCGGAGCTGGTCCGTGCCGTGCGCCGTCGCCACCAGGTAGCCCAGTGGTGTGAGCTGTCCCTCGCCAGCGCCCAGGGCGCTGAAATCCACCTCCGTGCCGTCTTTCGCGCGCCAGGCGGGTTGGGGTAGCAGCCCGCTCTTGAGCACCGTTCCGTTCAGCACCGCACCGGGTTGCTTCTCCACGTCTCGGATGGAGGCGGCGAGCGTGTGTGGATGGAAGAGCGTCTCCAGGTCCACCAGGACGGGGTGCTCGCCCACCGCGATGAGGTTCTCGTAATGGATGTCGGTGACGTCCAGCGCGTAGAGCAGTGCGACGAGGGCGCCTTGCCGCAGATGGAAGCGCCGCACTTCCTCGGCCGATTGGCAGGGCGCGGCCTCCACGTACTCCATCCACCCGTAGCCGTCCGAGGAGAGGACCTCCACCGTGCGCAGCGGAGGCGTGAGGCCGCGCGCGTTCAGCCAGGAGAGGAGTTGCTGGAAGGCGGCTTCCGTCGTGAGCGGGCGCGGCTTGTACACGAGCCTCAGTCCCGAGGCGAAGCGGAGCAGGAAGACGGTGCGTCCACCTCGGTGCGGGTCTGACAGACCGCCTTGGGCCTCCACCAGCGGGCCGGGAGAAACGCCGCCGTGGAAGCGGTGCCACAGCGCGGCGGCGTCCCGGGCCAGCCGCTGCATCAGTTCCACGCCCGTGGCTTCCCACGCGGTGACGTACTCCACGGCTTGCCGCGCGAGCACCGGGTAGCGGGCAAGGGTGTCGAGCGCCACGTCGCGTCGCCGGAGGTGTTGGGCGAAGTCCTGGAAGCGCGCTTCGGACGTGTCTCCCTGGAGCCGCCCTTCGAGCTGAGCGATGCGCAGCTCCACAGCGAGTGTCCGTCCCAGCAAGGGCATCAACATCCGCGGGAGCGGCGCGAGCAACATGCGAGCCGTGTGCTCTGGCTCGAACGGCGCTTCGGGCATGTCACGCAGGCATGTGTCCAGGGCGGAGACGAGCCGTGCGTGTGCTTTGTGGACAAGTGGCTCGACCAGTCCGAGCAGGGCCGCTCCCGGTGGCGTGGGCTCCGGCCAGGAGAAGGGCGGCGATACCTCTGACGTGTAGGCCTGCTCGATGACACGTTGCCACGGCGGAGGCGCTCCCATGCGTGCATGCAGCGCCTCCGTCGGTTCTCCCAGGAGGGTGTGCAGTTCCGCTTCTGTCAGCCCCGAGGCACGCAGGCGCTCAGCCCAGAGTGAGTCCCGCGTGAGCGGTTCTTGTTTGCGCCAACGCTCCAGCCTGCGCCGCGCGCGTGCCTCATCCACCGCGCCCAGAGTGCCGCGCATCCGGAGCGATGGCAGCCGTTCTTCCAAGGCATGGCCCAGCACCCAATGAGACGTCACGCCTTCTCCAATCCAGGCAGCGGCCTGGGGTGTCCGAGTCGTCCTGCGGCGTGTCTGTGAGAGGGCTTCCAATCGCTATCGTTGCATTGCCGCAGGTTCGGATGCCAGGGGGCCTGGCTGGACGGGGTGGGAATGACAGGCTCTGCCCACCACGGAGGTGACGCCACTCGCCGTCGCACTGCGTTGCGAACTGCGGCACACTGGGCCGATGCTTCGGCTGCGCCGCATGCTCATCCTCATCCTGGCCACCTTCGGATCGCTCTACCTCGTGTTGTGTGTGGCGGTGTTCTCGCTGCAGCGCTCCTTGCTCTACCCGGCTCCCAAGGGCACGCCGCCGCTGGCGGAAGGTGACGGCTTCAGCCGCCTCCCGTTGGAGGGAGGCTTGTACGTGGACCTGTTCCACCTGCCGGCGCCTCCGGGCGCGCCCACGGTGGTGCACTTCCACGGCAACGGGGAGGAGGTGCTGACGCAGATTGGCCTGGGCAACTTGATGCAAGCGCGGGGGCTGGGCTTCCTCACCGTCGAGTACCCGGGCTATGGCGCATCACCGGGGCGTCCCACGGAGGAAGGCATCTACGCCGCAGCGGAAGCGGCGCTCGCCTGGCTGCGCGCGAAGGGTGTGAGCGCCGAGCAGACGGTGCTCAGTGGCCGCAGTCTGGGGACGGGCGTGGCGGTGGAGATGGCGCGGCGCGGGCACGGTTCGCGGGTCATGCTCGTGAGTCCGTACACGTCCATCCCGGACATCGGGGCCACGGCCTTTCCCTTCCTGCCCGTCCGCCTGTTGGCCCGGGACCGGTATGACACCGCGTCCAAGGCCGCCGCCGTGAAGCTCCCCGTGCTCATCATCCACGGCGAGGAGGACACCCTCATCCCCGTGGACATGGGGCGCCGGCTGGGCACGCTCTTCCCCCAGGCCGTCGTGGAGACAGTGGCCGGGGCGGGGCACAACGATGTCCTCGAAGACCCCGGAAAGGTCTACAGACATCGGATGGCGTCATTCGCGCTGGGAGAACCCTGAGCGGCGGAGCCGGGTGGATTTGACGCTGACGGGGACCGGGCGCACGGCCCCATGAGCGCTTGGACAGGACCGCGCTCTGGCTTGCTCGAGGCCGTCGCGACTCCTACGCTCCCTGCCGCCGGTGCAGTCCTTGTGCCGGCGTCCACCGGGAGCCCGCCGCATGTCCAGCCCTACCTCGCCCGTCATCGGCATCATTGGTGGCAGTGGCCTGTACCAGATGGATGGCCTGACGGACGTCGAATGGAAGAAGGTGACGTCCCCCTTCGGTGAGCCTTCGGACGAGCTGTGCTTCGGCACGCTCGGAGGGCACCACGTCGTCTTCCTGCCGCGTCACGGGCGAGGCCACCGGCTGGCGCCGACGGACATCAACTTCCGCGCGAACATCGACGCGCTCAAACGCAGCGGGGTGACGGACCTGCTGTCGTTGTCCGCCGTGGGGGGCCTGCGCGAGGAGTACCCACCGGGCACCTTCGTCGTCGTGGACCAGTTCATCGACCGGACCTTCGCCCGGGACAAGAGCTTCTTCGGCACGGGGCTGGTGGCGCACGTCTCCATGGCGAAGCCGGTGTGCTCGCGGCTGGGGGACGCGGTGATTTCCGCGTGCGAGGGCCTGGGCGTCGTCGCGCGCCGGGGCGGCACGTACCTGGCCATGGAGGGGCCGCAGTTCTCCTCCATCGCGGAGAGCCACGTGTACCGGAGCTGGGGTTGTGACGTCATCGGCATGACGAACATGCCGGAGGCCAAGCTCGCGAGGGAGGCGGAGCTCTGTTACGCGACGGTGGCCATGGTCACCGACTTCGACTGCTGGCATCCGGACCATGACGCCGTCACGGTGGACCAGGTTGTCTCCGTGCTGCTGGGCAACGCGGGCAAGGCGAAGGGGCTGGTGAAGAACGTGGTGCCGCTGCTCGGGGCGCATACCGGCTCCTGTGCACAGGGCTGCCACAAGGCGCTGGACCACGCAGTCATCACCGCGCCCACGGCCTGGGACGCCGCCATGGTGGAGAAGCTGTCCGCGGTGGCGGGCCGGGTGCTGCGCCGATGAAGGTCCATGGCAAGCCGATGCGCTCCATCTGGCTGGCGCTAGACGCGCAGGCCGCGGAGGCCATTGACCAGACGGGGCTGCCGCATGCGCTCGTCACCGTGCGGCTGGCGACGCTGGATGAAGCCGCTCATGCCATTCGGAGCATGCAGGTGCGCGGCGCGCCCCTCATCGGTGCCACCGCGGCCTATGGCGTCTGGCTGGCTTTGCGCGCGGATGCCTCGGACGGCGCGTTGGAGCACGCGCTCGCGGTGCTGCGGGGCACGCGCCCCACCGCCGTGAATCTGCACTGGGCCCTGGATGACATGCGTCAGCTCCTGGCGCCGCTGCCTCCCGCTGAACGGGTGGCTGCCGCGCTTCGCCGCGCGGAGGCCATCAGCGACGAGGACGTGGCCATCAACCGCGCCATCGGTGCGCACGGCCTGAAGCTCCTGGAGGACGCCTGGGCGCGCAAGGGGCGCCAGGGCCGCCTGGAGGTGCTCACGCACTGCAACGCCGGCTGGTTGGCCACGGTGGACTTCGGCACCGCGCTTTCGCCCATCTACCAGGCGTACGACGCGGGCATCCCCGTGCACGTCTGGGTGGACGAGACGCGCCCTCGCAACCAGGGCGCGCAGCTCACGGCCTGGGAGCTGGGGCAGCACGGCGTCCCGCACACTGTCATCGCGGACAACGTGGGGGGCCACCTGATGCAGCACGGGCAGGTGGACCTGTGCATCGTCGGCACGGACCGCACCACGGCCCAGGGCGACGTGGCGAACAAGATTGGCACCTACCTCAAGGCACTGGCGGCGAACGACAACGGCGTGCCCTTCTACGTGGCGCTGCCCTCGCCCACCATCGACTGGACGCTGCGGGATGGGGTGCGTGAGATTCCGATTGAGCAGCGCGACGGCACGGAGCTGAGCGACGTCACCGGACGGTTGGCGTCGGGCGAGGTGGCCTCGGTGCGGATTACGCCGGAGGGGAGCCCCGCGGCGAACTACGCCTTCGACGTGACGCCCGCGAGGCTGGTGACGGCGCTCATCACCGAGCGCGGCGTGTGCCCGGCTTCGCACGACGGGCTGCTGTCGCTCTTCCCGGAGCGGCGCGGGAGGGCGGAATGAGCGGTGCGTGCGAGCACCTCGCCCTGCGCGAGTCGATGATTGCCACCGCGCGGCGGATGAATGCGTCCGCGCTCAACCAGGGAACTTCCGGCAACCTGAGCGTGCGGGTGGAGGCCGGCTTCCTGCTGACGCCCACCGGCATGGACTACGACTCGCTGGTGCCGGAGGACCTGGTCCTCATGCGCTTCGACGGCAGCCACGAGGGTCGCCGGAGTCCGTCCTCGGAGTGGCAGCTCCACCGGGACATCCTGGCTGCCAGGCCGGAGGTGGGCGCGGTGCTGCATGCGCACTCCATGTTCTGCACCACGCTGGCGTGCCTGCACCGGGACATTCCCGCCTTCCACTACATGGTGTCCGCCGCGGGTGGCACGGACGTGCGCTGCGCGCCCTACGCCACGTTCGGCACGGCGGAGCTCGCGGCCCACGTGCTGGCCGCGCTGGAAGGGCGCAAGGCCTGCCTGATGGCGAACCACGGCATGGTGGCGGTGGGCAGGGATTTACCGGCGGCCTTCAAGCTGGCCGTCGAAGTGGAGACGCTGGCCGCCATGTACTGGCGGGCGCTCCAAGTGGGTGAACCGGTGCTGCTGGACGGCGCGGAGATGGCGCGCGTCCTGGAGAAGTTCAAGACGTACGGCCAGCAGCCGACGCCCCCGTCGCGCGAAGAGTGAGGACCGTCACCTCTGTCGGCACGCCGATGCGGAAGGGCAGCCAGTGCCCCGTTCCGCCGGACACATAGAGCTGGTGGTCGCCCTGGCGGTAGCGGCCCAGCATGTACTTGAAGGCGAACCAGAAGGCCGAGACACCCAGGAAGGCCACCTGTCCGCCGTGCGTGTGGCCGGCCAGCGTCAGCCGGGCGCCGCGCTCGGCCGCGAGCGGGAAGAAGTCCGGATGGTGCGTCAGGCAGAGCACCACCTCTTCGGGCGCCACGTCGCGGAAGCCGGCTTCCGCGGACTGCTGCATGCGCGCCGCCTTCACGCGGTGACTACGGCCGGACATGGGGTAGTCCACGCCGACCACGCGCACGCGCTGGCCGGCGTGCTCGAAGGCATGGGACGTGTCCACCAGCAGGCGCACGGGGCCGCCGCGCGCCTCCACGTCTGCGTAGGCCTGGAGGATGGCCTCCAGGCCGCGCCAGTGCTCGTGGTTGCCCAGGATGGCGAGCATGCCGTGGCGGGCCTTGCACTCCGACAGCGCCGCCATGGTGCCGTCGAGTTGGTCCAGGTCGTCGATGAGGTCCCCCGTCATCACCTGGAGGTCCACCTTGGCGTCGTTCATCGCCCGCACGGCGTCTTGCAGGTACTGGGTGTCGATGAACGTGCCGACGTGGACGTCCGTAATCTGGCCGATGCGGAACCCGTCCATTGCCGGAGGCAGGCCGGAGAGGTGGATGTCGACCTCGCGGACGGAGAACTGCGTGTAGCCGTTGGCGAGCCCCACCGAACTCGTCCCGGCCGCCAGCAGTGGCACCGCGCGGCCGGCGTTCGTCAGCAGGTTGCGGCGCGCCATGTTCACCGGCGGGGCGGGGTTGGCCTCGGGCGCGGTGAGGGGCGGCTCCTTACGGGCGGGCCGGTCCAGCCACCTGCGCAGCAGGAGGAAGGGCGCGCCAGTGAGGACAATCATGATGATGGCGATGGACCAGCCCACGGAGAAGACGCGCAGGGCCGCATCCCCCACGGGAAGCTGCGCGTGCCGTCCGGCCACCGCGGAGTAGAGCCACGCCACCAGGGACAGGAAGGTCCCCAGCGCGAAGACGCCCAGGCGCCACTTTCGGAGCAGGCCGGGCCACAGCGACCGGAGCACGGCCCAGGCGCCGACGTTGAAGACGAGGAGGAACAGCAGCCTGCCCATTGACGGTGCTCCCTTGGCGTGAAGGGGAACAGTCATAGCCGGGGCGGGCGACATGCGCCGCAGGAAGTGGCTGGAGCTGGAAGGAATATTCCGTCCCCGGGCCCCTCAGCCCCGGCTGGGACTGGCCATCCGCAGGTGGGCGTGGAGCGTCTCCGTGCGCAGGTAGAGGAACTGGGCATCGCCAAAGGCCAGGGCGTCGCCGTCGTTGAGCATCCGGTCCTGGTCCGGCCCCAGCGGGGAGGCGTTGACCCAGGTGCCATTCATGGAACCCAGGTCACGCACCGAGCAATCACCGGCCTGGGCGTGCCACCGCAGCGTCGCGTGCTGCTTGGACACGGACGGGTCGGGTACCACCAGGGAGCAGCCTTCGATGCGCCCCACGGAGAACTCCTCTCCCTCCGCCTCCGGCCTGAGGAAGTGGACCTCCAGGGCATCGAACCCGCGCAGCATGACGAACAGCCGGTCCACGAGCCGTGTCCGGTGGGCCATGCCCACGGTGCGTGCCTCGCCGAGCCGCATGGCCACCTGTTGGAAGACGGGCTCGGGAGGTTGTTGGACCAGCACGACGCGGCCGGATGCTTCGAGGAAGGCCTCCAGGGTGGCCAGGGCGAACGGGCGCAGTTGCTTGACGGACGGCATGGTGCCCGCACCTTAAACCGCGTTGCGAGAAGTTGGCGCGGGACTGCCGCCCTCCCTCGCGGAGTGTCCACCGTCTGTCGGGAGCCGCGCCGTCCTTCCGCGCCATGACGCGCGCGACCTTTCTTGGGGGAAATGCGTCCGCTTTCATCGCGCCGGGGCAGCTGAACCCCTTCCGCGAAGCCCTCCAGGAGCGACGACATGATGATGCGGATGAAGCGGTATGGCGCTGGACTGTTGACGGCATGGTTGCTGGCGGTGGCTCCCGCCTGTGGCGACTCGGATGAAGGCGCGCCACCGGACGCGGGATTGCCCGACGCGGGCGACAGTGGGATTCCGGATGGGGGAGACAGCGGCACGCCCGATGCGGGTGAGGAGCTGCCTCCGCTGCTGGTGCCCGCGGGCTGCAACCCGCTGGCCTCCGAGCATGACTGCCTCCTGCCATACCCCTCCGACTACTTCCTTGAAGAGGATGTGGCGCTGCCGTCCGGCCACCGGGTTCGGCTCTCCGAGGCGGCGAAGCTGAAGGCTCCGGACGGGGCCGCGTTCGACTTCACGGACCTCCATCCGGCGGACGGTTACTCCCATGGCACGCAGGTGCTCGCGCTCTTTCCGGACGGTGTGGATGACGCGCGCCTGCCGTCGGTGACGAGCCCCACCGCCGCGACGAACGGGAACACGGTGTTCCTCGACGCGGAGCGCGGCGAGGGCGTGCTCCACTTCGCGGAGCTGGACCCCAGGGCTCCGGACGACGCGCGCCGCGCCTTGCTGCTGCGGCCCGTGGTGCGGCTGCGCAACACGGCCCGCTACATCATCGCCCTGCGCGGGCTGACGGCGAAGGACGGCACGCCCGTGCCGGTGCCCGAGGGCTTCCGACGCATCCGGGATGGCCAGACGGCGGGAGACCCGCTGCTGGCGCCCCTGGCCGCCAGGTACGAAGCGGACATCTTCCCGGCGCTGGAGGCCGCGGGCGTTCCCCGCTCGGAACTCCAGCTCGCGTGGGATTTCACCACCGAGTCGCAAGAGGGCGTCACGCAGGACATGCTCCAGGTCCGCCGCCTGGCGATGGAGGCGCTGGAGGCCACGCCCCCCGCCGTCACGGTGACGGAAGTGCGAGATGACGTGGACGCCAACGTCGCCCGGCGCATCACCGGCACCCTGCGGGTCCCGCTCTTCATGGAGAGCGACCAGCCCGGTGCGCTGCTCGCCCGTGACGAGGACGGCCGTGTGCGCCGCAATGGCGACGCGGAGGTGCCCTTCACGCTCCAGATTCCTCGCAGCGTCTGGGGGCAGTCGGTGGCGCCGGTGCGCTTCCTCCAGTACGGCCACGGCTTCTTCGGCCGGCAGGCGGAGGCGGATGGCTCCTTCGTCCGGCCCTTCATCCAGGCCACGCGGATGGTGGTGCTGACGGTGGACTGGTGGGGCATGTCGCAGACGGACGCGCCGGGCGTGCTCCAGGCGATGGCGGGCAACCCTGGCCAGACGATGCGCTTCACCGACCGCGTCCACCAGGGCATGGTGAATCAGCTCGCCGTGACGTACGCGGCTCGGACGACCCTGGGGGCGCTGGCCGAGCTGCAGGACGACGGCGTGCGCGTCTTTGACCCGGAGCAGACGTACTTCTACGGCATCAGCCAGGGTCACATCCTGGGCGGAACGTACGTCGCGCTGTCGCCGCACGTCTCGCGCGCCGTGTTCAGCGTGGGCGGGGCGGACTTCTCGCTGATGATGTTCCGCGCCCGGCCCTTCGGCATGTTCCTGGATGCGATTGCCCAGACGGTGCCGGACGCGCTCGACCAGCAGAAGTTCGCGGCGCTGACGCAGACGTCCTTCGACCGCATCGACCCGCTCACCTATGCGCCGCACGTGCTCGGCGACCTGTATCCCGGAGCGCCCGCGTCGCGCCGGGTGCTGGTGCAGTACGGCCTGGGGGATGCGCAGGTTCCCAACGTGGCCACCGAGCTGCATGCCCGCGCCATGGGCTTGACGCAGCAACTGCCCGCCACTTGGCGCGTGCCCATGCTGCCCGCGGCAGAGGGAACGGTGGCGGGTTCGGCGCTGGTGCAGTTCGACTTCGGGCTACCGCCGCCGCTGCCCGGAACCGTTGCGGACCTGCCGGCCGCCGACAATGCCGTTCACGAAGGCGTGCGCCGGGACGACGACGGACGGGCGCAGGTGGACCGGTTCCTGCGGCCAAACGGACAGGTGGAGGTCACCTGCGACGGCATCTGCATTGGTGGCAACTAGCGCAGGGCCAGAAGTCACCTCCGCGCGTCAGAGGCGGACGCGTGGAGGTGACTGCTTCGTCGCGGTCTACGTCGCCGCGTCCGCCTTCGGATTCTTCAGCAGGTGGTCGCCGTAGTCCTCACGCAGCTTCGTCTTGAGGAACTTGCCGGTGGACGTGCGCGGCACCTGCGGGACGAAGACATAGTCATCCGGCAGCCACATCTTCGCGAACTGGCTCGCCAGGTGCGCGGTCAGTTCCTCCTTCGTGACCTGCTGCCCCTCCTTCAGTGCCACCGCGGCCAGCGGGCGCTCATCCCACTTCGGATGTTTCCCAGCGAAGACGGCCGCCTCAAGCACGGCTGGGTGCGCCATCAGCGCGTTCTCCAGCGCCACGGAGGAGATCCACTCACCGCCCGACTTGATGACGTCCTTGCTGCGGTCGCAGATGCGCACATAACCGTGCGAGTCGATGGTCACCACATCGCCCGTCTTGAACCAGCCGTCCTTCGTGAAGCGGTCCTCGCCCTCGTCGCTGAAGTAGGAAGACGCGACCCAGGGCCCACGGACCTCCAGTTCGCCCATCGTCTCCCCATCCCAGGGCAGCAGCGTGCCGTCGTCGCTGGCGACGCGTGTCTCCACGAACGGCAGCGCGAACCCCTGGGACGCCCTCGCCGAGGACTTCGCCTCATGCGCCGCCTGCCGCAGCGGTCCCTTGACCTTCGCCATGGTCCCCACGGGGCTCATCTCCGTCATGCCCCATGCGTGGACCACTTCCAGTCCATGCCGCTGCTGGAAGCCCTCAATCAGCGACGGAGGCGCCGCCGAGCCACCAATCAGCATCGACCGCATGCTGCTCAGGTCCCACTTGTTCGGCGACTGGTCCAGCAGCGCCAGGATTCCAATCCAGATGGTGGGCACGCCGCCCGCCAGGGTGACCTTCTCCGCCGCCATCAAGTCCAGCAGGGAGGGCGGGTCCAGGTGCGGCCCGGGGAGCACCAGCTTCGCGCCCGTGAGGACGGCGTCGAAGGCCAGACCCCACGCGGCGGCGTGGAACATGGGCACCACCGGCATCACCGCGTCCGCCTCGCGCATGCCCGTCACGTCCGTCATGCAACACGCCAGGGCGTGCAGCACGGTGGAGCGGTGGCTGTAGAGCACGCCCTTCGGATTGCCTGTGGTGCCCGACGTGTAGCAGAGCATCGACGCGGAGTTCTCATCGAGCTGGGGAAAGTCGAAGTCCGGGGACTCGGCCGCCAGCAGTGCTTCGTAGTCGAGCGTCCCCTCTGGCGCGGGGCCCGCGTCCGGCACCACGATGACGTGGCGGATGCTGGGCACCGCGTCCTTGAACTTCTCGAACAGCGGCAGCAGCGAGCGGTCCACCACCACCACGGAGTCTTCCGCGTGCCGCGCGATGTAGCCCAGGTCATTGGGGTGCAGGCGCAGGTTGAGCGTGTGAACCACCGCGCCCATGCACGGCACGCCGTAATACACCTCCAGGTGCCGGTAGTGATTCCAGCTCAGCGTGGCCACCCGGTCCCCCGCCTTCACGCCCAGCCGCGTCAGCGCGTTGGCCAGCCGGCACGTGCGCGCGTAGAAGTCCGCGTACGTGTAGCGGTGCAGCGACTTGTCCGGGTTGCGGCTGACGATTTCCGAGCGCGGGTAGAACGTCCGTGCACGCTCCATCAAGTGGCTCAGCGTGAGCGGGAAATCCATCATGCGGCCTGGCAGCATCGGCACCCTTCCTTGTGACGGCGTGAGGAGGTGCCGATGCTAACGGAGCGCGGACCCGTGCTTCATCCACGCTCCGCGATGCTGCGTCGCGTCAGCCGAAGAAGACCTGGGCGACTTCGAAGAACTCCTGCGGGACGCGCTTGAGCTCGCGGGTGGCGTCCGCCAGGTCCACGCTGATGATGTCGTTGCCTCGCAGCGCGGCCATCTTCCCGAATTCGCCGCGGGCCACCATGTCGCAGGCGTGGACGCCGTAGCGGGTGGCGAGCACGCGGTCATGCGCGGTGGGGGCGCCGCCGCGCTGGATGTGGCCCAGCACGGAGACGCGCGTCTCGAAGCCGGTGCGCCGCTCGATTTCGTGCGCCAGGATGGTGCCCACGCCACCGAGCCGCGGCCTGCCTGCCTCGTCCAGCGCCCCGCTGGTGACGAGCTGCTCCTGCTGGTCCGCGGACAGCTTGATGCGCGTACCCTCCGCCACCACGACGATGGAGAAGGTGCGCCCGCCCGCGTGGCGGCGCTGGATGTGCTCGGCCACCTTCGCCAGGTCGGCGGGAATCTCCGGCACCAGGATGACGTCCGCGCCGCCAGCGATGCCCGCGTAGGTGGCAATCCAGCCCACGTGACGGCCCATCACCTCGCAGACGATGACGCGTTTGTGCGACTCCGCGGTGGAGTGCAGCCGGTCAATGGCCTCGGTGGCGATGGCGACGGCCGTGTCGAAGCCGAAGGTGAAGTCCGTGGCGTTGATGTCGTTGTCGATGGTCTTGGGCACACCGACGATGCGCAGCCCTTCCTGCGACATGCGCGTGGCGGCCGACAGCGTGCCTTCACCACCAATGGCGATGACGGCGTGGATGCCGTTGCGTTCGATGGCGCGCTTGACGCGCTCCAGTCCGTTTTCGACCTTGAACGGGTTGACGCGCGAGGTGCCGAGGATGGTGCCGCCCCGGTGGAGGATTCCGGACGTGGTTTCACGCGTGAGGCGGAAGTGGTTGTCCTCCAACAACCCCTTCCAACCATCTCGGAGGCCCATCATCTCGAAGCCGTGGGCGTTGGCGCGGCGGACGACGGCGCGGATGACGGCGTTCAGGCCGGGGCAGTCGCCCCCGCCGGTGAGCACGGCGACTTTCATGGAGAAACGTTCTATCGCGCCCGGCGCCGGACGCGATGTCCAAGTTCGCCCGAGCGCTCACCCGGGGACCTTCCAACCCTCTACCCGAACACCGCCGGACGACGCTGGGCCCAGGGGCGGGCAGCCTCCAACTGGGCGGCGAGCCGGAACAGGGTGGCTTCGTCTCCAAAGCGCCCCATGAACTGAACGCCCACGGGCAGGCCGTCCGGGCTCCAGTGGAGCGGCATGCTCATGGCGGGCAGCCCCGCGGTGTTGGCCATCGGGCAGTGGGAGGCGAATGCGGCCGCACGGAGCAGCGGGGCCAAGGGCTCACCCGGTGGCGAGGAGAACGTGCCCAGCGGCGGCGCGAGCTCGTTGAGGGTGGGCATCAGCCATGCGTCCACGTCGTCGAAGTGACGGAGCGCGGCGTGGCTGTGGCGCTGCAGCTCCGCGCTGGCGCGCAGATAGGCGGACAGGCCCTGGTCCAGGCCATATTGGTAGAGGGCCCAGGTGAAGGGCTCGAAGTGCGAAGCCTCCGGACTGCGTCCCAGGCGCTCGGCCATCGCGTCGATGCTGAAGACGACGCCCGCGGTCCACACGGTGATGAAGTGCTGGCCCACCGCGTCATCACCGGGCACCTCCAGGCTGCCCTCGTCCACGATGTGGCCCAGGTCCTCCAGCAGCCGGGCTGCGGAGTGGATGGCGGCCAGGCACTCGGGGTGGATCGCGGCGCCCATGGGGTTTCGTATGGCCACGCGGATGCGCAGGCGGCCCGGGGGCGTGTTGACCTCCTGGGTATAGGGCCGGGCCTTGGCTGGGGCCTGGTATGGCGTCCCCGCGTCCGCGCCGCAGGTGACGTCGAGCAGCGCCGCGCTGTCTCGCACGGAGCGGGTGAGGGCGTGTTCGGTGACGAGCCAGTGGACGGCGTCCGCGATGTCGCCGCCCATGGGGTTGCGGCCCCGGGTGGGCTTGAGGCCGAAGAGGCCACATGCGGCGGCGGGGATGCGGATGGAGCCGCCGCTGTCCGTCGCGTGGGCAAAGGGCACCATGCCGCTGGCCACCGCCGCCGCCGCGCCGCCGCTGGCCCCGCCCGGAGAGCGCGAGGTGTCCCAGGGGTTGCGGCAGGGCCCGTGCAGCTCGCTCTCCGTGGTGGGGAGCAGCCCCATCTCCGGCGTGTTCGACTTGCCCAGCACCACCAGGCCGCTGCGCCGGTGGCGCTTCACCAGCTCGCTGTCCTGGTCTGGAATGTAGTCCTTCCCGAAGCGCGAGCCGTGAGTGAGCGGGTGGCCCTCCTGGGCCGTGAGCAGGTCCTGGAGCAGGAAGGGGACGCCGGTGAAGGGGCCCGCGGGGAGTGTTCCCCGGGCACGCTCGCGCGCCTGGTCGAAATGCGTCTGGACGACCGCGTTGAGTGTCGGGTTGTGGCGTTCGATGCGGGCAATCGCCGCATCCACGAGCTCGAGCGGCGTGGCCTCTCGGCGCCGGACGAGCTCCGCCTGTGCCGTCGCGTCGAGACTGACAAAGGGGTCCATGTCCCCGACTCTGTCATGATTCACGCGACCTGGAAGCGCACCCGGTGCATGCCTATGTTTCGGTCCCATGCGCATCCGCGTCTTCGATTCCGAGCGGGAGGCCGCCGCCACGTGCGCCCAGCGAATCGCCCGAGCGGTGGCGACACACCCCTCCCTGGTGCTGGGGCTCCCCACGGGGCGCACGCCGCTCAACGTGTACCGGGAGCTGGTGGAATTGTTCACACGCGGCGGTTTGGATTGGGCCCAGGTCCGCACCTTCAACCTGGATGAGTTTCTGGGTGTGTCGGCGGGCGACGCGGGCAGCTTCCGCGCCTACATGGAGCGGCACCTCTTCCAGCACGTCAACCTGTCGCCTGCGCACATCCAGTTCCTGGATGGCGCGGTGGAGGACGCGGAGGCGGAGTGTGCGCGCTACGAGGCCCGGCTGGCCGAAGCGGGCGGACTGGACCTGGTGCTGCTGGGGCTCGGTTCGAACGGGCACCTGGCCTTCAACGAGCCGGCGGACGGACTGCGCGCGCGGTGTCACCGAACGCGGCTGAGCCGTCAGACGCGCGAGGCCAACCTCATGCTCTTCGGGGATGACCCGTCGCGCGTGCCGATGGAGGCGCTCACGTTGGGCATGGCCAGCATCCTCCAGGCACGGCAGGCGCTGTTGCTGGCTTTCGGCGAGGCCAAGGCGGAGGCGGTGCGCGGCATGGTGGAGGGCCCCGTGTCCCCCCGGTGTCCCGCCTCCTTCCTCCAGCTCCACCCGGACGTCGAGGTGTGGCTGGACCCGGCGGCGGCTCGCGCGCTGTAAGGCGCTGCGCCCGCCTCAGCTCCGGCCATTCCCCGCGGGCGCGGCGGGCTTCTTCGGCTCCTTCGCCGCGGACGCCGGTGCGCTCGAGCGTGCCGGAGCCGCCGGCTTCGGCTTCGCCACGGGCTTCACCGCGGGCGGAGCCTTCCGGGGCGGAGGCGGGCGCGTCAGCTCCCACGCCGCGAGCACCTTCGGCACGTAGAACTCCGTCTCGCCATTGCGTGGCACGCGGCCATTCACGGAGCCTGGGCCCGCGTTGTACGCGGCCACCGCGAGCCGCACGTCACCGAAGCGCCGCAGTTGCTGGGCCAGATAGCGCGCGCTGCCATCAATCGCCGGCTCCGGGTCGAACGGGTCCTTCACACCCAGCATGGCCGCGGTGCCGGGCATCAGCTGTCCGGGCCCCATGGCTCCTGCTGGGGAGATGCGGTGCACGCGCGTCTCCGACTCCACCTGCACCAGCGCGCGCAGCAGCCCCGCGGGAAGGCGGTGTCGGCGCTCGGCCGCGTCGATGACGGGCTCCAGGGGCGCGTGTCCCTCCACCAGGCACGACGGCCGGTGCGCCAGATACGCGCGCAGGGCACCCGCCTTGGCCTCCAGGAACGAGAAGGACAGCGGTGACACGAAGCTGTTGCCGAACCAGGCCACCGCGACGTTGAGCAGCACCACCGGCGCGAGCACACACGGCAACCACCACGCCCACCCGGGCACCGTCATCCCCTCACGCCGTGCCGCCCGCTTGCGTCCCACCCCTCCACCCTTAGGGGCGCTTGGGGCCTCCGTCCAACTTCCGGCGCCCAGGGCGGACCTCCGGGGGCAGGCGCAGCCCGTCCAGCACCAGCGTGGTGAGCGCGTCCGGAAGCTCCAGCGGGTTGCCGATGTCCTCCTCGCTCAGCACCGCCAGCAGCAGCCGCTCCACGGCGCCCACCACCGCCAGTCCGCTCACCGCCGGACGGATGGGGCGCAGCAGCCCGCTGGTGTGCGCCTTCTGCGTGATGTCCACGGCGTGACGCGCCACCAGCCGCGCCAGCTCCGCCACCTTCGTCCGCGCCCCCACGGCGGGCCCCCGGCACTCCTGGAGGTACAGCCGCACCACGCCCGGGTACTGGAGGAGGGCACTGGCAATCACCGCCGCCACCGCGCGGTATGCGTCGAACATGGCCTCCACGTTGCGCGCCTCCGCCAGGGAGTGGCCGCACGTCTCCAGCCCGGCCAGCAGCTCGCGGCGCACCGGCTCCAGCAGGCCGTCCACCAGCGCCGCCTTGTCGTCGAAGTACCGGTAGAACGTCCCCTTGGCCACCCCGGCCGCCTGGGTGATGTCGTCGATGGTGACGCCATCCAGGCCCCGCGCCAGGAACAGCTTCAGCGCGGCGTCCTCCAGTGCCTGCTCGCGCTCTCGGCGGTGGGCCTCGCGGCGGCCTCCGGGCCGTGCGGGCGGCTTGCCCGTCTCCTGGGCGTCATCCGCCCGCGTGCCATCCCGGCTCGCCATTGCCGTGCGCTCCAGTCCATTGCGCGGTAGAAAAAGAGTGACCAAATAGTCATTTATGGGCAGCGAAGCGCCGGCCGGGCGCTTCGCCGGAGGCGACCATGATCGGCATCCCCCTGGGCTGGGTTTACTCCAATTTCGGTGAATGGGTCCTTCACAGGTCCGTCCTGCACGGCCTGGGGAAGAACCGGAAGAGCTTCTGGAGCTTCCACTGGCACGAGCACCACCAGAAGTCGCGGCGCCACGACATGGTGGATGACCAGTACATGCGCTCGCTGTGGAGCTGGTCGGCGCAGACCAAGGAGCTGATGGGGCTGGCGGTGCTGGCGCTGGCCCACGCGCCGCTGTTGCCGGTGGCGCCCTTCTTCGTGGGGACGGTGTGGGCCTGCGCGGCGAACTACTACTTCGTCCACCGGCGCGCGCACCTGGACCCGAAGTGGGCGCGTGAGCACCTGCCGTGGCACTACGACCACCACATGGGCAAGGACCAGAACGCGAACTGGTGCGTGACGCACCCGTTCTTCGACCTGGTCATGGGCACGCGGCGCGAGTTCCTCAACGTGCAACCTCCCGCGTCCAAGCAGCCCGTGCCCGCACCCGTGGAGGCCCGGAAGCGCGCGGCGGCGGCTTCCGGGCTCCGCTGACCGCGGGGCGGCCTAGAACACCAGGTCGAAGTAGTTGGCGTGCGCCTTCACGCCCGCACAGGCGCGCAGCGAGGCGGTCCAGTCCTCGGAAGGCAGCGTGCCCCGGGCGTCGAAGATGAACTCGAGCTCGGGCTGCCGGGCCAGGTCCAGCAGGTCCACCGGGCCGGTGCTGGTGAGCTGGATGGTGCGCGTGGGCGCGGTGCTGGTGCGCGTGTACTCACCGATGACGTGGGTGTCGTTGGAGCCCGGCTGGCGCACGGAGACGTTGGCGCGCTCCACGCCGCTCAGGTCCGTGTCGGCCGTCACCTCGAAGAGGCGCAGCCGAAGCTCGGTTTCGATGTCCGTGTCCTCGGGCAGCGGGTCGGCGAAGTCGCCCAGCGGGAAGGTGATGCTCCGCTCCACGTTGACGGTGAGTGGCAGCGCCGCGGGGAATGCCAGGTCGCGCTCCGTCTTGCAGATCTCCTCGGCCTCGGCCTCGATGAAGAAGAGCGACCTGCAGCCGGTGGTGAGCAGCGCGAGGCTGGAGAGCAACAGGATGCGGAAGGAAGTCGTTCGCATGGTTGAAAAGCTCCTGGCTCAGAAGAAGTAGAGGATGAAGCCCAGCTTCACGGAGGGCATGGTGGCGCGCACGGACAGGTTCCTCGCCGAGATGTCCGGGTCATCCGTGGCGTCCTGGAGCAGGGCGCTCGCGTCGTCCACGCCCAGGTCCACGTAGCTGAGGCCCAGGTGCAGGAAGAAGTTGAAGCGGCTGGCCGCGCCCACCTCCAGGCCCACGCTGCCGGTGACGTAGTTGTACGTCACGTCGCGAATGGCCGCGCTGGCCCGGCTCGGCGTCGCTCCCAGCCAGTCCACCACCTCGTTGTAGTTCGAGCCGAAGTAGTGCCCCGCCTCCACGTTGAAGGACGGCGCCAGGAAGGTCTGCATCGGCAGGATGCTCAAGCCGCCGCGCAAGCCGAAGCTGAGCGTGTTGGTGGTGGGGCCCGCTTGCAAGCGCAGCCACGGCAGCGGCCGCAGCACCGCGGACAGGCCCACTCCGTGCGGCGCGCCCGCGTCAAGCATGAGGCCAAAGCGGTGAGGGGTATCCGACCCGTCGGCCAGGGCCGGCGTCGCGGCCCCCAGCCCCAGGGCGCACGTGAGCGCCGCGCCGTGCCGCCCCAGCAGGAATGTCCTTCGTCGTCTCGTCGAGGATGTCGCCATCGTCATGTCGTGTTCCAGCGTGTTCCGGCCCGGTGGCCATCATTCGCGCGACCGGGCGGAAAAAGAAGCGGCGTCAGGGAAAATGACGACGGGAAGAGGCCGCTTCGGCGCTGGTATCCGACATTGGCGGCCAGGGCCGCCGGTATTTCAGGGCTCTGTCGTCCGATTGGCGGCGAGCCCGATGACGTTGACCATCAAATCCTTGATGCGGCGCGGCTTCTCTCCGCCGTTGTCGCGGAGGATGAGGTCGATGTCGTCGTCGGCCCGGTGGTACTCGGGGATGAGGTCTCCGCCGCCGTTGGGGTTGGACAGGCCCTCGAACATGAAGAGGACGTCCTCGCCCTTGCGCCCGAAGGACGCACCGTCCTGCCGGTCGCGGAACACGTTGATGTCCCGGTTGATTCGGTCGAACGGGTCATCGAGCTTCGCGTTCGCCTGGTCCAGCACGTCCCGGAAGTAGTTGGGCTGTCCGCGCGAGTTGGTGTCCACCACCGACAGGCGCTGGTCATCCCAGCGGCCCACCATGTCCACGTTGATGACGCCGGCAATCTCCTCCATGCCGAGCCCCGGAATCGGGTGGTCCACGAAGTACTGCGAGCCCACCAGGCCCTTCTCCTCGGCGCCCGTCCACAGGAAGAGCACGGAGCGGTCCAGCTCGCCGCGCCTGGCCGCCTCCGCCAGCTCCGGCACCGCCGCCATCAGCACCGCGCTGCCGGAGGCGTTGTCGTCCGCACCGTTGAGGACGTTGCCGCGCCGGTCCACGCCGTCGTGGTCCAGGTGGGCCATCACCACGATGACCTCGTCCTTGTTCGGCCCCGAGCCCGGCAGCAGCGCCATGGTGTTCACCGCCTGTCCGGACGCGGAGGCCAGCTGGCGCAGCTCCTCCACGCTTCGCTGCGCCCCCTCGCGCGGTGGCGCCAGGGGCAGGCCGCGCGCGCTCATCGACTTCTCGTACTGCTGGTTGAGCAGCGCGAGCGTCTCCTTGGGCATGTTGTCGTCGAGGTAGAAGCCGCCCTCGAACAGCGCGTGTCCGTAGGTGTTCGGCGTGTGGCCGTGCTCGCCCGACTCGCCGCGCACCCCGGGCCGGCCCGCGAACGAGTACACGTCGAAGCGCTGCTCGAAGGCGTTGTCCGGGTTGTTCGTGTTGGGGCCGACGAGGCCGTACTTCTGCACGTGCTGCTGCACGTACAGCGACGCGGCATCCAGACCGGCTGACGGGCTGTCGCGGCCCTGGAGCTCGTCCGAGGACAGGTGCGCGATGTGCGTCATCGGGTCCGAGTCCACCGCGACGCTGTCCACCTCCGGCTCCGGCGCGGGTGCCGGCTCCACCGGCGCGGTGGGCGGCGGCGTGGGCACGGTGCACACGAGCGGCCGGGGCGCGCGGGCCGAGGACTCGAAGCGGTCCGCGTTCCAACCGGGAGGCGCGCTGGCGGGCTTCGCCGGGGACTCGGAGGCCCGGGCGTCCTTCGCCACGGCGGCGCGCGGCGGAAGTGAGGGGAGAGGACGCGGGCTGTCGCTGACTTTCGTGGCCATGGTAGAGGAATCCCGGTGCGCGTGGGGGTGGCGCGTCTTGGAATTATCCGTCCCAGCCGTCCGGAAGTTGTGCGCCTTCTTTTCCCCTGAGATTGCCGGGGGTTGTTGAAGGCCGGACGTCGCTCCGCCCCGCCGGTCAATACCTGCACCTGGAAGCCGGTGACACGTTGCAAGTCCGGAAAGCACCGGGCTGCGAGTGGCCCGGGTCGACCGGCCCAGGACGGGGGGTCCGGATGATCGACGAAGTCGATCAACGTTTGAAGGCGTGGGTGGGCCGCATTGCCGGTGATGTCCCGGTGTTCCTGGGCGTGCCGGACCGCGAATCGCTCGAGCGAGGCGTCTGTCTGTACCTGCTGGAGCTGGGGCCCGCGCCTCCGGTCCGGAGCGGGGGCGGGGGGCGCGCGTCGCTGCAGATTTCGGTCTGCTACCTCATCACCGCGGGGGCGGAGTCCCCGGAGCGAGCGCACCGGCTGCTGGGTGAACTCGTCTTCGCGGCCATGGAGGAGGCGGACTTCGAGGTGGAGCTCACGCCGGTGCCCACCACGGTGTGGGCCGGGCTGAGGACCGCGCCGCGTCCCTGCTTTCGCCTGCGCGTCCCGGTGCGGCGGGAGCGCGCGATGCCCGTCATCCACCGGGTGCTCTTTCCCGCCACGCCCCAGGCCACGCCGACACCCGCGGAGGCGCTGCTGGGCTGTGTCGTTGGCCCGGGGGACGTGCCGATTCCGGGCGCGCTCGTCGAGCTGCCCACGCTGAAGCTCACCACGCGCACGGATGCCAAGGGCTGCTTCCGTTTTCCCAGCGTGCCCCCTGTGGCCACGCTGGGACGGCTGGAAGTGCGCGCCAAGGGTGAGCTGCTCGAGCTGGACCCGGAGGTGCTTGCCGCCGAGCCCCAGCCCCTGCTCATCCGCCTGCCGTTGAAGGAGGAGTGACATGCCGCAAAGCCACCCGTCGCCTGTCACCTCCGAGGAGACGCCACCGAGTGCCACCGCGCCGAACCCTGCTCACGGGACGCTGGAGACGTCCTGGATTGATGAATGGGGCATGGCGCCCGAGGCGTCCTTCCCCGATGCGTGGAGCGCGCGGCTGAAGGCGTCCGTCTCCGGTGCGCCCGATGCGTGGAGCGTGGGCCCTGTGGCTTCCATTCCCGGTGTCTCCGATGCGTGGGGCGTGGGGCCAGAGTTGCTCGCGGCGTATGCACTGAGCCCGGCGGCTCGGGGCCTTCGGGCGGCCACGTCGGAGGCCTGGGAACGGAGCGAGCCTCCACCCGTGGCCACCGCAGGGACGCGACGTCGAGGCGAATGATGGAACGGACAGCCTTCCGCGACAGGCCGGGCGATGGGGGAACCGCCGGGCTTGAGGCGGGAGCGCTGGCCTGACTCGCTCAATGCCGCACGGTCCTCCAAGAGAGCAGGTCGATGTCTCGCGTCTTCGATATCTCCGCGGTCACGGACACCCTCCGTCTGTCCCCCAGCGGGACGGGGGAGGCCGTCTTCCACGTCATCAACGCCTCGCGTGCACCTGTGCGCGCGCGCCTCTCGGTGGTGCCTGACGCAGGCGCCCGGCGCGAGTGGTTCTTCATCGACGGCGATACCCAGCGCGACTTTCCTCCGACGGGCGCGCAGCGAATCCTCATCCGGCTCCGCGTGCCAGCGGGGACGCTACCGGGCCACTTCACCTTCCACCTGCGAGTGGAGGACTGCGACGGCCCCGACGCGCGGTTCGCACAGGGGCCCGCCGTCACCGTCGAGGTGGTCTCCTCGCCGCCCGCCGCGAGGGCGTTCCCCATGAACTGGGCTGTCATGGCGGTGGGGACGTTCATCCTGCTGGGGACGGTGGCCTCCCTGCTCGCCGCGGGCAGGGCGCGGCAGCCCAGCCCCGGGGCGCCCTGTCCAGATGGGCATTGTGGCAAGGGGCTGACGTGCGCGAAGCAGCTCGATGGGGGCGTGTGCCTGGCATCGCAAGGCCAGCCCTGTGAGGCGGGCTCCCAGTGCATCACCGGCTTCTGTGAGCCCGGCGTGGGGTGCACGGTGCCGCTGGGAAAGGAGTGCACCTCCCCGGAGGACTGCCCGGGCGCGCTGACGTGTGCCGACGTGCTGGGCTCGTCCGTCTGTCTCCTCGAGCCGGAGGAGTCCTGCGAGCACGACCGCGACTGCGCCAGCTTCTTCTGTAACGCGGAGCGCAAATGCAACCGCGATGACGGACGCTGTGACAGCAACGCCGAATGTCATTCGCCCACGCAGTGTGGCGCGACGAAGCTGTGCCAGCTTCCAGATGGACAGCCGTGCATGCGGCACGAGGCCTGCCTCTCCGGTTACTGCTCGGAGACCTGCCAGGTGTCGACGGAGTCCTTCCAGTGCGAGTCACCGTGCCCCGCGTACACCGCATGTGTGTCGGGAAGTTGCATCCCCGTGGACGGCAAGCTCCTCAACCAGAACATGCTGCTGACGGCGCCCCGGATCCTCAAGGGCATCCGGGAGCTGCGCATCCAGCAGGGCATCCAGCCGTAGCCGGTGCGTGTCACGGCAGTGCCGGCCGCACCGTCTTGCCGATGTCCACCAGCCGCCGCACCTGTTCTTCGCTCAAGCCCAGGTGCCGCGCGGCGCCCGGGACGTCCCCCGGAATGAAGGCGCGCATGGCCCGGGGAGTGAACCAGTTGAAGAGCGTCACGACGCCGCGGACCAGTGGGGACTCGGTGAACACCGCCGTGGGCGGAATGACGTAGTCCTTGGGCACCTGGTTGAGCGCCTGTTGTCGCTGGGTGGCATTGGGCCCGGGCCCTTCGGCCAGGACGAGCTGCCCGGTGGCCGTGTCCTGGTGACGCGCGATGAGCTCGCAGTAGCGCGCCCAGTCGTCGGGGGCCGGTGGCTGCGCGTTGTGCGCCACCACCAGCACCGTGCCGACATATGCCAGCCCCAACGTTCGGCTCCGCACCACATCCTGGATGTCGGGCGCGTCGAGCTGGACGGGAGCTGTCATCGCCGCGTCTCTCCGTTGGATTGCGAGCATGCCGGAGTGTTCCTCCGCATGACTCCATGTGCAACCTGTATTCCTCGGAATGCTTGTCACTCCGGCTCTCGAGGTGAGGCGCCGGAGGAGCGGCGTGGGGCTATCGGGCAGGGACGCGGAGGACCAGGCCCGGCGGAGGCAGGTTCCAGGCAGAGGAGGTGTCTCCCCAGGCCGCGATGGTGCCGTCGCGCCGGAGCGCCAGGCTCTTGTTGAAGGCCTGGCCCACGACGGCGGCGACATCCGCCAATCCCGCGGGGAGCGTCGTCTGGCCATAGGCGCTGTTCCCCCAGGCGACGACGGTGCCGTTGGACCGGAGCGCCATGTAGTGGTGTTCGCCTCCCGCGACATCCACGACATCGCTGAGGTCCGGGGTGAGCGCGAGGTCGTAGTACGCCGCGCCAAATCCCCAGACGGCCGCGGTCCCGTCCGCCCGCAGCGCCAGTGCGCTGCTGCTCGTGTTGGCGATGGCCACTACGTCGTCCAGGCCCGCCGGGACGACGAGGAGGTCGAACACGTCCTGCCCCCAGACGGTGAGGGTGCCGTCCGCTTTGAGCGCCATGCCGTGGTATGCCCCCGCGGATACCGCGACCACGTCCTGAAGCCCGTCAGGGACATGCGTCTGCTGGTCGATTTCCGAACCGATGGCCACGACCGTCCCATCCCGCTTGAGCGCGAGGACCAGGACTCCGTTCGCGCTGATGTCCACGACGTCCGACAGGCCCGCGGGCACCGGGACGGGGTCGGGGCCGCCCCACTTGACCACGGTTCCATCCGCCTGCAGGGCCACGGCGAAGGTCGCCCCCGCGCCCACGCTCACGACATCGGAAAGTCCCGCTGGAGTCGGAGTGACATCATTCGGGGAGTCGGCCGAGCCCCAGACGGTGACGGTGTTGTTTGGCAGGACGCCAATGCCCCAGTTGGCCGCATACGCGAGGGTCCGCTGCCGGAGCACTCGCAGCGACGCGGTGGCGGTGGGCTTCCAATCCACGCCAGGCGTGACGACGACCTCCTGCTCGCCGGGCACGAGGCTCCCTGGCACGCGCACTACCACCTCCGTGTCCGACCAGGACAGGTACTCCTCGGCGTCCACGCCGCCGATGGAGACGCGGGAGGTGTCGCGCGCCTCGCCGAAGCCGGAGCCGGTGAGCTTCAGGTGGCCCCGCTGCACGGTGAGGGCGGGCGCCTCGAGCACCAGGGCTTCCTGGCGGCGGCTCAGCGACAGGTCGACCGACGTCGTCTGACCCGGTTGGACCTCCAGCGTGTCCTCGGCCTGCTCGTAGTTGCTCCGATGGGCCGCCACGGTGTGCGTTCCCGTGGGGACGTTGTCGAACGTGAAGCGGCCTTGAGCGTCCGTGGTCACGCTGTCGCTCACGCCGGAGAGGATGACGGTGGTGCCCTCATGGTGGCTCTCCCCTTCGAGGAGGGCCTGCCCCGTCACGCGGCCGAGCTGTGTCCCTGAGTCGTGTGGCTGTGTGCCGGCGTCGGGAGTGGGGGCGGGACTGTCAGGGGTGCAGGCGGAAAGGGCCAGGAGGAGGGCCCAGAGCCATGAGGTTCTTGCGAGACGCATCGGCGGGACTCCAGTGTGTGCGGGGGAAGCACTCCTCGGGCCGGAGGTGGAGGCCTTCGACGCGGAAGAGTGCCTGTGGCAGCCACCTGTCGCCGACTGGGAATTGTAATTCAAATTGCGTCTGGCGTTGCCAGCGTCTGCGTCTAGTCGAGGATGAGCTCCACCATCAGGTCGTCCTCGGGGTCCTCCTGGATGGAGGCGTCCGAGTCGTCTACGTCGTATCCCTTGAGGGAGAAGCCCAGGGGCGTCTGTGCGCCGATGCAGGGAATCGTGCGGGGCGAGGTGCCTACGCCGTCACCATCCACGTCAGGGTAGAGAACCGTCCAACGATAGCGCGCGGCGTCCGTGTCATCGCAGTCATTGCCCGTGGCCTGGGTGAAGTAGGGCTCGGGAAGTGATGCACCGGTGCACACGGTCCCTGCTTCGGGGTGGGTGTGCCCATCCGCGTCCCGGTCCACATGCGCGTAGGCCACCTGTCGCCAGCGCGCCGCGTCTTCCGCCGCGCAGTCTGTCCCCTGAGCCGACCACGGCGCGGGCACCGTGCCATCCGTGCACAGCGCGACGGCGTCCCCCGCGCCTACGCCGTCCCCGTCCGCATCCGTCCACGCCTGGACGGTAGTGTGGATGCTCTGGTCCGCGTCGTCGCAGTCGTTCCCTCGTGGTGTGGTGGCATGGCCGGGCGGCAGCGCCATGCCCGAGCACACCGTGCCCACCTCCGGCGCGGTGAAGCTGTCACCGTCCGCATCCCGGTGCGAGTAGGCCAGGAGCCTCCAGAGGAGGGGGGCCGTGTCGTCGCAGTCGGTGTTCACCGCCGAGTACCCAACGGGAATCTGCCGGCCCGCACAGAAGGTCTGCCGCGTGCCTGCGCCGAAGCCGTCCCCGTCATCGTCGGAATACACGTGCCAGGTCACCATGACGGTGGCATCGCGGTCGTTGCAGTCATGACCGGTGGGCCACTGGGCATAGCCCGGAGGAAGCGCCGCGCCGCTGCAGGTTACGCCCTGTTCGGGCACCGTGTCGCCGTCACCGTCCGAGTCCCGGTGGGCATAGGAGCGCCACTGCCACCGCGTGGCGTCCTCCGGCGCGCAGTCAACGGAGTCCAGCGCGTAGCCGGGAGGCGCCGTGCGGCCCGTGCACCGCATGACGGGGCCACCACTGCCGAAGCCGTCTCCGTCCACATCCGCGTAGACGGTGCGCTCCTGCCACCATGCGGCGTTCGTGTCGTCGCAGTCCAGGCCGCGCGCCTCCAGGGCGTAGCCGGCGGGCAGTGTCATGCCGGAGCAGACCCGGCCTTCCTCGGGCACGGTGAAGCCGTCGCCGTCCGCGTCCCGGTGGGTGTAGTCGCGCCACGTCGAGCGCGCGCGGTCGTCGGGTGCGCAGTCGCCGTCGACCACCGCGTAGCCCCGGGGCAGGTCCCTGCCCGCGCAGTGAAAGATGGGCTCGCCGTTGCCGATGCCATCGAAGTCCACGTCCGGCCAGAGCTGGGTGGAGGCGGCGAAGCGAGGGGCGTTGTCGTCGCAGTCCGGCGCGCCGGGTTGCTCGCGGTAGCCCACGAGCGGCTCTCCCACACAGCCCGTCACCGGGCCTTCCGCGGTCGCTCCGTCTCCATCCTGGTCCGGATAGAGCCCGGCCCGCTCCCGCCAGCGGGTCGCGTCGCCCGGAGCGCAGTCGCCGCTCTGCTGGCTCCAGCCTTCGGGGAGGCGCTCGCCGGCGCAGACCTCGCGCATCGCGCCAGCGCCCACGCCGTCGCGGTCATCGTCCGCGGAGCCTTCCAGGAGCCGCCACCGGCTCGCATCGCCGGGCGCGCAGTCCGCCGCGTCCGCGACACCGTCCCCGTCCGCGTCCTCTTCCGTGGGGCCTGCTTCCGGAGAACACCCCGCGAGGAGTCCCACCACGGTCAGCGTCAACGCCAGCCACGTCTTTCGGTTCGTCCCCATGGGCGCCGTTCGTGCCATCGACGTGCGGTGCTAGGGGACGCGGGTCAGGTTGCAGGCGAATTGGTGGTAACTGATGCTGCCTCCCGACGACGTGGTGAACAGGTAGGCGCCAGGTTTGGTCATGGCGAGCAGGGCCAGTCGGTCGCAGCGGTCGCGGTATGCCACCGCACTGTTCTGGGTGTTGTTTGGCGCCGAGAAGGTCAGCGTTCGGGGAGATGCTTCGCCTTGGAGCACACCCGTTATCTCGATGCTGCCTTCGAGCCGGACGGTGTAGCTATCCACGGTCGTGAAGACGTATTCCCGGCCGCTTTCAGCCCGCTCCGCCACCGCGGTGGAGGCCGCGAACAGGGCCGCGAGCAAGGGAAGGGCCTGGATGCGCCGGGACAGGGACTTCGGCATAAGGGGTTCCTCGCGGAGGGGCTAAAAACGGGCGGATTCCGCCGTGGGCCCACTCCGCCCTATACGCCCTACGCTCGATTCCTTGGCGGATTCGGCGCCAACGCGCCCCGTGCTGCACCTTGTCACAGCCGTCCGGCTGCAATACGCCTAGAGGCATGTCCACCGCCGCGCTCCCCGCCGACTTCCTCCAGGCCATCACCGAGGGCTTCCCCGTAGACTTCCTCACTCGGGAGCCAGGGGAGCTCCAGGAGTACGGCCGTGATTGGACGCGCGTCTACACGCCCGCCCCCGCCGCCGTGGCGCTCCCTCGAACGACGGACGAGGTCTCCCGGCTGCTCGCCCTGTGCCACCAGCATCACATCGCCGTGGTGCCCTCCGGTGGCCGCACCGGGCTGGCCGGCGGCGCGGTGGCGGCCCGGGGTGAGCTGGTCCTGTCCCTCCAGCGCATGACGCGCATGGGGCCGGTGGACCTGCTCGGCAACACGGTGCGCGTGCAGGCGGGCGCGGTGACGGAGGCCGTCCACCACCACTGCGCGGAGCACGGCCTCACCTGGCCGGTGGACTTCGCCTCCAAGGGCTCCAGCACGGTGGGCGGCAACATCGCCACCAACGCGGGCGGGGTGAAGGTCATCCGCTACGGCCTCACGCGCCAGTGGGTGCTGGGGCTCCAGGTCGTCACCGCCCAGGGGGAAGTGCTGGAGCTCAATGGCGCGCTGGAGAAGAACAACACCGGCACCGACCTGCGCCAGCTCTTCATCGGCAGCGAGGGCACCCTGGGCGTCATCACCGAGGCCACCCTCAAGCTCACCCAGCTCCCCGGCAAGCAGGACGTGTTCCTCTTCGCGGTGCCGGACGTGGCGGCCGTGCTGCGGCTGTTCCGCGACGCGCGCCGGCAGAACGCCTTCAGCATCTCCGCCTACGAGTTCTTCACCGACAGGTGCATGGCGCGCCTGGGCCGCCACCGCAAGCTGCGCCCGCCCTTCGAGACGCCCAGCGAGTGCTACGTGCTGCTGGAGGCGGAGGCGAAGGACGCCGCGGCGGTGGAGGGCTGGCTGGGCTCGCTCTTCGAGCGCGAGCTGGTGACGGACGGCGTCCAGGCCCAGGGCGCGGCGCAGGCGGCCGAGCTGTGGGCGCTGCGCGAGGGCATCAGCGAGAGCCTCTCCGCCACCGGCCTGCCGCACAAGAACGACATCTCCCTGCCGGTGGCGGGGCTGGAGGCCTTCTGCGCGGAGCTGGAGGCCATCTTCAGCGCGCGCTACCCGGGCTGGGAAATCTGCCTCTTCGGCCACATCGGCGACGGCAACCTGCACGTCAACGTGATGAAGCCAGACGCCATGGACAAGGCGGAGTTTCTGGCCCACACGAAGCAGGCGGACCCCACCATGTTCGCGCTGGTGCAGAAGCACGGCGGAAGCATCTCCGCCGAGCACGGCGTCGGCCTGCTGAAGAAGGACTACCTGGGCTACTCACGCGCGCCGGCGGAGCTGGCCCTGCTGCGCACCCTCAAGCGGGCGCTGGACCCTCGAGGCATCCTCAACCCGGGCAAGGTCGTGGATGCCTGAGGGCGCCGGACGTCAGGACAGGATGCGCGTCTTGATGTCCGTCTCCAGCCCGGCGATGGCCTCGCACACCGGGGTGGACACGTCCTGGTCCAGGTCCATCAGCAGGTAGCCGATGTTGGCGTCCGTGCTGAGCACCTGGGCGTGGATGTTGGCGTTGAGGTCGGAGACGATGCGGTTGATGTCGCGCAGCACGCCCGGGATGTTGCGGTGCACGTTGAGGATGCGGTGCGTGCCCGGGATGAGCGGCGCCTCGATGTGCGGGAAGTTGACCGCGCCCGTGCTGGCGCCCGCCTTGAAGTACTTCAGCAGGCTGGTGGCCACCTCCTTGCCGATGGAGGCCTGAGCCTCTTCCGTGGACCCGCCGATGTGCGGCGTGAGGACCACGTTGGGCAGGCCCTGGAGCGCGGTGACGAAGCCGTCCGAGTTGCTCTCCGGCTCCTCCGGGTAGACGTCCACCGCGGCGCCGCCCAGGTGCTTGGACTGGAGCGCCCGCGCCAGCGCGTCGATGTCCACCACCGTGCCGCGGCTGGCGTTGATGAGGCACGCGCCCTTCTTCATCTGGGCAATCTGCTCGGCGCCCATCATCATGTGCGTGGTGGGCAGCGCGGGCACGTGGAGGGTGACGAAGTCGGAAGCGCCGAGCAGCTCCTCCAGGGTGATGGCCGGCTGCGCGTTGCCCAGCGGCAGCCGGGTCATCACGTCGAAGTAGAGGACGCGCATGCCCAGCGCCTCGGCGATGACGCCCAGCTGCGAGCCGATGTGGCCATAGCCGATGATGCCCAGCGTCTTGCCGCGCACCTCATGGCTGCCGGTGGCCACCTTGCGCCACTGGCCCGCGTGGACCTCCCGGCTGCGGTCGAAGAGCTGCCGCGTCAGGACGATGATTTCCGCAATCACCATCTCCGCCACGCTGCGCGTGTTGCTGAAGGGCGCGTTGAAGACGGGGACGCCGTGCGTGTTGGCGGACGTCAGGTCCACCTGGTTGGTGCCGATGCAGAAGGCACCAATGGCTAGCAGGTTCTCCGCGTGCTCCAGCGCGGCGAGCGGCACCGTCGTCTTGCTGCGGATGCCCAGCAGGTGCACCCCCTTCAGCCGCTCCGCCAGCTCGTCCGGCTTGAGGGCGGACGAGACGCGCTCCACCTGGAAGCCCTCGGCGGCCAGCATCTCCCCCGCGGACGGGTGGATGTTCTCCAGCAGCAGGGCTCGGAAGGGGCCGTCACTGCTGATGGCGCGCGTCGGAGAGGGCGGGAACTGGGGAGTGCTCATGGCGCCTTGCGTTAGACCTGGGACTCGGGACTGTCAAGGGTGGGGTGTGGCCTGCTTGAGGGCCATGCGTCATTGCGTGGGGAAGCGCGGCTCGTAGAACTCCTTGGAGTCCCACTTGACGTCATGGAACTCCGCCTCGCCCGCCTTGGTCTTCGCGACGCAGCGGACGATGTTGTCCTTCGTGAACAGGCAGGGCTCGGCGTGGGGGTGGCCCGTCGCCGCGGTCTGGAACGCGCGGTGGATGAATTGGGGCTCGAGCTTGCCCAGGGCCAGGATGCGGTAGAACTCCTGGCTGAAGGGCAGGGCCTGGGAGGTCTGGTAGCGACTGCGGAACGCGATGACATAGGGCGTGCCATGGTCGATGAAGAGCCGGGCGAAGTGGTGCTCCCAGCCAATCAGGCACGAGCTGAAGAAGGCGAGCAGCCGGGGCGGCTTCTTGCCGCGCTTGAAGGCCCGCTCGATGGCCTCGTAGGTGAACTCGACGTCGCGGCTGCTGTCGTTGTCGTCCACGGTCCACTGGATGACGCTTCTCAGCGTGTGGTCGGGGCTCAAGAGGCTCCAGCCCAGCTTCGGCATGATGAGTGACTCCTTGGCCCACTGGGTGAGCGCGACCGGGTCGAAGCGGGTGTCCACGCAGATCTCCTCCTCCTTGGCCGCCAGCCCCTTCACCTTGGACTGGTCATTCCTGCACCACGTCGGGTAGCGGGGATAAGCCATGTCCATGGACGCGAGGCGCACGGCGTGCTTCGAGCAGCGCACGTTCCCGTGGGTGACGTGGTGGTAGATGTCGCAGTCGCCGAGCTGGTCCACCCAGGTGTCGAAGTTCGCGTCCCGGTCGAAGAAGCGCTCACGGAACGGACCCCGTGAGGCAAGGGCGAAGGCGTCGCTCACGTGCCCCAGCTCGACATTCCACTGCAGCCCGGGGTCCGCGCGGTCGTAATAGAAGAGGGTGCTGAGCTTGTCGACCGGCGCGGGCGGGTCGAGCGCCAGGATGTCGTCGTGGGTGATGTCCCAGCCCCGCAGCTTGAGGTTGCACTTGCCGCAGAAGTGCGGGTCGAAGCGGGCCGGCGCATGATGCGGGTATTGCGGCCGCTTCTGCTCCCAGTCGGGGTAGCTCATCATGCAGTTGTGGTCGAGCGGGTCGTGGTGCTGGGGAACCACGCCCGAGGAGGCTTCGTGGTGGGTCAACCAGAAGCAGTGGCCCACCTCGTGGGTGAAGACGAAGTCGGGGTTCGCATCCGCGCTCTGGTCGATGATGCCCAGCAGGTCGCCGTTGCCGTTGGAGGTCGTGGGCACCTCTCCGGCGTCCGACGTCTCGAGCGCGTCCACGATGTCGTCCGACAGCTTGTATTCGAGCATGACGATGCCGCCGCAGGGCGCATGCCCGGTGCGGAGTCTGTCGGAGATGCGCGAGAGCAGGAAGCCGCCGGCGCTGCGGACGTTCGCCGTGCTGACCAGTTCGTTGAACATGTCGCTGACGAAAAACCAGATGTTGTTCTTCTGAGTGTCGCTGAGTTTCGCGTGAGGGTTGAGCCGCACGACGGGGCTGGCGTCATGCACATGCGTGGTGTCCAGCAGGCCGACGACGTTGGCGACGGTCGGCTTGACGTGCGTCCGGATGTGGGTGAACCAGTCCGAGTAGTCCGTGTCGTTGATGACCTGGGAGATGCGCCGGTACAGCGTGTGGGAGAAGTCGACCTCCAGGTAGGCCTCCGCGTAGCGGTCCCGGCACTTCTGCGGCAGGTTCCCGTGGTTGCGCAGCGGCCAGCCCACGATGCCGAAGACCTCCACCCGGCGCCAGACGACGATGGGCTTCGTCTCGTACTGGCAGACGGGGTTGGCGGCTTCGAGCTGCATGGCATTGCCGCGGCCCGCGTAGCTGAGCCGCGCTCGCACCTGGTAACGGTCGCCGGCAATCAGTGACGGCTGGAGGTAGATGCCCGAGCGGCCCACGCGGTTCGGATGCGCGGCGCCATCCGTGAATGCAGGGACCCAGAGCTTCCTGGCCCTGGCGTCCTCCGTGGGCGTTGCGTAGGGGGCATAGGGTTGGGGCTCCCGCCAGAAGGGGTTGCGGAAGTTGCCGTCCTTGGTGCGGATGCCGCCGTAGGCCACGGGGCAGTTCGTGCCACCGTCGCCCGCGAGGTCGACGAAGTCGCTGCCGAAGACGCGGTTGACGTAGGCCCGGGTTCCCAAGTGCAGGCCGTGATTCAAGGGCAGGTGCGACACGTCCTCGCCCGGCTCGAGCGCGGACCAGTCCACCCGCACCGCGCCCACGGCCCGGGGGGCGGCGACGCGGCTTCCATCATGGCCCTTGAGGTAGATGACCGCTTCGAGCGGCACGAGCGGGCGGTTGAGCTTGCCGGCCTCGCTCCTCGTCTTGTTGTGCAGCGTGCTCCAGTCGATGGCGGCGTTGCCCCGGTTGGGAGGAATCTGCCGCATGAACTCGTCGGTCTGGTTGGCGAGGTCTTCGTCGAAGCCCACGGCCTCCACGTAGACCCGCAGCGGCGCTCCATTCCCTCCGGGAATCGCGGTGCCTTCCGGGACGGGGTTGCTCTGGTCATCGGCCAGCGTTGGCCGTGCGCCATGGGCGTGCCCCAGCGCGCCGTCCAGCGCGTTCTCGAAGTCGTTGTTCGTGGGCGCGGCCTGGAGGCGCAAGGTGCCGTGGTTGCGACGGAAGCGCTCCTTGGCCTTGTCCAGGAGGTCCGTGTTGGCCGCCGCGCGTGCCGGAGGGCCGGCGTAGTACCCGAGCTGGTTGAGCTTGTGGCAGATGCTGTCGGCGGTGCCTCGGACGAAGACCTCGCCGGTGGCCAGCCAGGGTCCGCGGACGACCTCCACCGAATGGTAGAGGACGTTGACTCGCGCGGTGGTGGGTGGTGGGGGCGGCAGCTCCCTCGCTTCTTCCTCCGGGAGTGATTCGTCGCGCCGGGCCTCGCAGGGCGCCACGCTGCCCAGCTCGGTGTTGGGCATGTCCTCGGGCTGGCGCAGGTCCTCGCGCGCATCCGCTTCGATGACGGCTTCGACCCGGAGCGTGTAGGGCGCCCTCAGCGGAGTGGCGAAGGGTTCCTGGACGGAGTCATTGCCCACGTTCAGCGCGCCCGACCAGGTGATGGCCGCCGGGCCACCGCGGCAGTCGAGCGCGTCCGAGCGGTACACGAGGGTGTCCGCGTGGTCGCGCACCTCCAACTGGACGGAGACGAGCCGCCCTTCATCCGGCGGGTCGTAGGTGACGGCGAGCGTCTCCTGGGAAGGAGCGAAGTGCGTCCAGTCGCAGCGCAGGGGGAGGTAGGGCATGGTCAGGGCACGGTTGGGGAGCGCCCGCGGCGGGGCCGCAGGTAGTGGCGCTCAATCCAGTCCATCTTCCGGGAAGGCGTGAGGTACGGCCGCGCGAGCACGGCCTGGGGCCAGGCATGGGCCGGGTCCGTGTCGAAGTGCTCGCCCAGGCAGAGCTGACAGGCGATGAAGCGGGCCACGTCCCAGCGCGCGGTGATGCCATGCTGGGCCGCGGCGTTGATGCCGCGCTCGGCCCGCGCGCGCAGTTCCTGCTCCTTCAGGTCCGCGCTCTCCTGGGGAAGCTGCGTCCTCAGGAAGCGCACCACGCTGCTCACGTAGGCGCCGTGTACCGAGGTGTCGAGGCACGCCATCTGTTCGGGTCGAATCCTCAGGACCACGCACGCTCCGGGACCGAACGGCCGAATGTGTGAATTTTAACGCTTTACGGGGAGGACCTTCAACCGCGAGCGGGTGGCCAGATGCGACAGCGGGGCGGCCACTCCGTGAAGAGTGACGCGCCCCGCGGTGCCCACCTCGTCGGTGGAACGTGACTACTGGACGCTCCAGCCCACCGTGCCGCTGCAGCTGGTGTTGCCGTAGCAGCCCGCGCGAATCTGATACGTGCCGCCCGCGCCCGCCGGCACCGTGTAGGTGGCGTGGGACAGCGAGCCGCAACCGGCGCCGTCGTCGTTGAACTTCACCTGCGTGCCGGCGGCGTTGTACAGGCGGATGAACGAGTCACCCGTGCCGGAGGCGCCCGCCACGTTGCAGGTGCCGAAGGAGAGGCTCTGGCCGGCCGTGAGGGTAACGTTCTCGTTGGTGGTGTTCTGCCGCGCGCTGTCGGAGTTGACCGAGCTGTAGTTGAACGTGCCGGAGGTGGCCGGCGGCGTCGCCGTGCCAATGGTCCACGTCACCTTTCCGCTGCAGCTGGTGTTGTCGTAGCAGCCCGCGATGATTTCGTAGTTCCCAGCCGCGCCGGCCGTGAAAGTCACTTTGGAGCCGCGGCCCGTGGCGCAGCCATCATCGTTGGAGGCGACCTCGATGCCGCTGGGGCCATTGACGCGCAGCCACGTGTCACCGGTGGCGCTGGCGCCCGTCAGGCCGCAGGTGCCCACGGTGAGGCTCTGGCCGGCGGTGAGCTCCACCGTGTGGCGGGTGGTGTTCACGGTGGCGTTGCGGGTGTCGCTGGCCGTGAAGTCGAAGGACGTCGGCGGCGGCGGCGTGGTGTTGCACAGCCGGGCGCTGGTGTTGGCGGCGCAGAACGCCTCGATGGCCGGGCGGACGTAGGTGATGTCCTCGCCGCTGCACCCGTTCTCCGCGCACTGGTTCACGACGCGGCAGCTGCCCTGGTAGACGTAGTCCGTCGTGCCGCGCACCAGGATGCCGGCGATGGTGTGGCTCGACATGTCGTAGACGGCCGAACCGGAGTTGCCGCCGAAGGTGTCGGTGGTGGCGACGAAGTAGTCCAGCGTGCTGGCGCGGCCGTTGCGGACGCTGCCGCCCGAGTCAATCTTGAGCGGGATGCCGCTGCCAGAGCCGATGACGGCCACGTTGGCGCCCACCGTCAAGGCGGCGTTGCCCGGGCGGATGGGCGCGGGCGTGAAGCGCGGCGCCGCCGAACGGTCCAGGCGGATGATGGCGTAGTCCAGCGTACGGCCGCTGGAGGTGTTGTCCCGCCGCACGACAATCTCCTTACAGCTGAAGATGTCCTGCGTGGTCATGGTCTGCACCGAGTTCGCGTCAGGCCGGTAGAAGTTGAAGGCCCACTTGAAGTCCCTGCAGTCGGCCGCGGTTTCCACGCAGTGGCCGGCGGTCAGCAGGAGGTCATCGTCGATGAGCGTGCCCGAGCAGTAGCCGGGCGACGGGTCGTCGATGAAGCGCTGGCCCGCGCAGAGGTTGACGTATTCGCCCAGGGTGGGGCTGTCGAAGACGACGTTGTTGGGGTCCGAGTCGTCAATCTCGAACGGATCGACCATGACGGCGCTGGCCTGCATGGCGTACTGCCGCAGGGTGGCGTCGGGGTGCGCGTACACGTCCATCCGGTCGTCGTTGCCATAGACGACGGGCTGCTCGGTGGAGCCGCTGCCGGCGGGCTCGCCCTCCTGGGCCGGTCCACAGGCCGCGACGGAGAAGGTACACAACAGCGCGCCGAGCAGCTTCCTGCGGGCGTCGGTCCGGGGGATACGCATGAGACAACCACTCCTACGGGAGATGTGAGGCCCAGCCCCGTCGGGGGCGGGCCGCCGCAATATATGTGAAAAAAGGCGTTCCTGCTGTCTGCTGGCGGACAGTCCGCGCGCGCCTCAGTCCGCGTCGGGGTCGCGCAGCCACTGGAGGGCTTCCCCCCGCGTCTCGAAGGTGCGGGTGGGGATGCTCAGCATGGCGCGCTTCGTCATCCGCCAGGCCTGGAGTCCGGAGGGGGCGTCACTGACGACCCGGGCGGAGCGCTTCATGCCGTGGAGCTGGGCGAAGGCGTTGAGGCTGGCCATGGCCGTCACCACGTCGCTGGGCATCACCCGGAGCTGGGACTGGTCCACCAGGGCGGACCACTCACCGGCCAGGTCGTTGATGGCCTTCTTCACGTCGGCCAGGTACTCGGCCAGGTCCGCGGTCGTGACTTGCGGGGGATAGACAACCTCGAGGATGCGGTCCTGCGAGTGAACGGTGATCTGGAATGGCATGACGGTGACGGGCTCCGGGCGGGCGCGCCATCCTAGCCGCAGCCGGTGACACGTCTAGAGCGGGAGGGCGGAAGGGGCGCCCTGGCGGCACCTTCCCGGCCCTGTCCGGAAGGGCAGGGAATGTCAGACCCACCTGGTACTGACGTCCTTGCCGCTGCTCCGGTACCGGCGCGCCGAAGGGGCGCGACGGCGGCTGCACCCGGCAAGGGGGTTTCATGAACACGAAGTTGTACGTCCTGGGCGCGGTGCTGGGCGCCGCCCCGGGCCTGCTGCCGGTGGTGTCGGCGCCGCCGGTGGCGTCCACGCAGGAGTCGCGTCAGGACTCGCGCGGGACTTCTCGAAAGGGCCGGGGAGGCCCGGCGAAGGGCGCATCCGCTCCCGTCCATCCGGCGGGGGTGACGCCACCTCCAGACGCGAAGGACGCGCTGGAGACCCAGGGAGCGGTCCCCGACGAAGGCCGCACGAGGGGTGGAGGCCAGAGCAAGGCTCCACGCCATCCGTGCGAGGCCATCACCATCATCCAGGTGCCCTGCGATGCCGAGCAGGAGGCCTGCGAGTACACGTACTGGCACTGCCCCGAGGTCGTGAATCCGCTCCGGGCGTGAGTGACTGAAGCAGCAAGGAGCGCACGGGCGGCCGGTTCCGCCCGTGCGCTCTTTTTTCGCGACGTGTCGGCCGTTCGCTTTTCTCCGGCGGTGCGTGTCCGTCTTGCTTGACACCCCGGAATCTCCGTCGGAAAAGCCCGGACACACGAGGCGGCCCGGCTATTTTCCTCGGAGGCCGCCGGGGAGCCCGGCATTGAAGCTCGCGACGCTCAAGGACGGAACCCGTGACGGCCGCCTCATTGTCGTCAAGCGGGACAACACGGCCTATGCGCTGGCCACCAACGTGGCGCTCACGCTGCAAGCCGCGCTGGACGACTGGGAGACGAAGGAACCCCAACTGCGCGCGCTGGACGCCCAGTTGGAGGCGGGCACGGTGCAGAGCCGCCCGCTGGACGTCAACGCCCTGCACGCGCCCCTGCCGCGCGCCTACGAATGGGTGGACGGCAGCGCGTACCTCAACCACGTCATCCTGGTGCGCAAGGCGCGCGGCGCCGAGCCCCCGGAGACGTTGAAGACGGACCCGCTGGTGTACCAGGGCGGCTCCGGGGACTTCCTGGCGCCCACCGCCGACATCCCCCTGGCCGACGAGGCCTGGGGCCTGGATTTCGAAGGCGAGGTCTGCGCCATCCTGGGCGACACGCCCCAGGGCACGAAGGCGGAGAACGCGGCGCCGCACATCAAGCTGCTGATGCTGGCCAATGACGTGTCCCTGCGCAACCTCATCCCCAACGAGCTGGCCAAGGGCTTCGGCTTCTTCCAGAGCAAGCCGGCCACGGCCTTCAGCCCCTTCGCGGTGACGCCGGACGAGCTGGGCGCGGCCTGGCACGACGGGCGCATCCACCTGCGGCTGCGCTCGGTGCTCAACGGGCAGCAGGTGGGCGACACGGACGCGGGTCCGGAGATGCACTTCTCCTTCTTCGACCTCATCCAGCACCTGTGCAAGACGCGCAGCTACACGGCGGGCACCATCCTGGGCAGCGGCACCGTGTCCAACGCGGACCGCGAGCGCGGCATCTCCTGCCTCGCCGAGCGCCGGATGATTGAGACGATTGAGCAGGGCGCGCCCAAGACGCCCTTCATGAAGCCGGGTGACACCATCGACATCGAGATGACGGACGCCGAGGGCCGCAGCGTGTTCGGCCGCATCTCGCAGAAGGTGGTGAAGGTTCCATGACGGGCCTTCGGCTCTACAGCTACTGGCGCTCGTCCGCGTCCTGGCGGGTGCGCATCGGCCTGCACCTGAAGGGGCTGAAGTTCGACTACGTGCCGGTGCACCTGGTGAAGGACGGCGGCGAGCAGAACAGCCCCGCGTACCGGGCGGTCAATCCCATGCGCACGCTGCCCACGCTGGAGTGGACGGAGGCGGATGGCTCGGTGCGCCGGTTGTCCCAGTCGCTGCCGGTGCTGGAGTACCTGGAGGAGCGCTTCCCGGCGCCCGCGCTGCTGCCCGCTGACGCGTTCCTCCGGGCGAAGGCTCGGATGCTGGCGGAGATGGTGAACTCCGGCATCCAGCCCCTGCAGAACCTGTCCGTGATGCAGCACATCAAGCAGGCGCTGAACGCGGACGACAAGGCGTGGTCGGCCTACTGGAACACGCGGGGCCTGGAGGCGTTGGAGGCGGCGGTGCAGTCCACGGTGGGGCGGTTCTGCGTCGGGGATGCGGTGTCGCTCGCGGACGTGTGCCTGGTGCCGCAGCTCTACGGTGCGCGCCGCTTCGGCGTGGACCTGTCGCCGTACCCCACGCTGCTGCGCATTGAAGCCGAGTGCCAGGCGCTGCCCGCCTTCCAGGCCGCCCAGGCCGACCGGCAGCCGGACGCGGTTCCCGCCTGAGTCCGGTGTGGCGGCCGCGCCTGTCATGGGCGCGGTCGCCGTCAGCGCGCCTCGGGACACTCGATTCCCATGCGTCCCTCCTCGTCCCCGCAGGGTGGCCTTCCGTCGTCTCCCGCTTCGCCGGTGGACCGCGCCACCGCGCTGCGGGAGCTGGCGGGGTTGTTCCTCCGGCTGGGGACGTTCGCCTTCGGCGGGCCGGCGGCCCACATCGCGATGATGGAGGACGAGGTGGTGCGCCGCCGCGGCTGGCTGTCGCGCGAGGAGTTCGTGGACCTGCTCGGCGCCACGAACCTGATTCCGGGGCCCAACTCCACGGAGCTGGCCATCCACATCGGCCATCGGCGCGCGGGCTGGCCCGGCCTGCTGGTGGCGGGCGCGTGCTTCATCCTCCCCGCCTTCTTCATGGTCGCGGCCATCGCCTGGGCGTACACGCGATTCGGCACGCTGCCGAAGGTGGACGCCGTGTTGCATGGCGTAAAGGCCGTCATCATCGCCGTGGTGGCCCAGGCGCTCTGGGGGCTGCTGCGCACCGTCGTGCGGACACCGCTGGCCGCCAGCGTGGGAGCGGCTGCAGTGGCGGCGGCTTTCATGGGCGTCAATGAGCTGCTCCTGCTGCTCCTGTCGGGGCTCGTCGTGCTCGCGTGGCGCGGCATGGAACGACAGCGGCAAGGCGCGCCTCGGGCGGGGGTGGCGCCGCTGTGGCCGTTGCTGCCCTTGGGTGCCGCCACCGCCACGGCCGCCGCCCCCTTCACCCTGCACGGCCTCTTCCTCTTCTTCGTCAAGGTGGGTTCGGTGCTGTACGGCAGCGGTTACGTGCTGCTGGCCTTCCTCCGCACCGGGCTGGTGGAGCGCTACGGTTGGCTGACCGAAGCCCAGTTGCTGGACGCGGTTGCGGTGGGGCAGGTGACGCCGGGGCCCGTGTTCACCACGGCCACCTTCATCGGCTACGTGATGGGCGGCCCATCAGGCGCGGTGGTGGCCACGGCGGGCATCTTCCTGCCCGCCTTCGTCTTCGTGGCGCTGAGTGGCCCGCTGGTGCCACGGCTGCGCCGCTCGTGGGTGGCCGGCGCTTTCCTGGACGGCGTCAACGTGGCGTCGCTCGCGCTGATGGCGGTGGTGACGTGGCAGTTGGGGCGGGCCGTGCTGGTCAGTCCCTTGCCGGTGGCACTGGCGGCCGTGGCCGCCGTGCTGCTCATCCGCTATCGCGTCAATTCCGCGTGGTTGGTGCTGGGCGGCGGCTGCGTGGGGGTTCTGGCCGCCGGGGGCCTTAGCGCGGGGTGAGCACGGCCTCGCAGGCGTGCACCTGCTCGTTGGCGAGGTTCGCATTGCGCGCGGTGCACTTCAGCCGAAGGACCTCGCCCTCGAGCAGGACTTCGCACGCGCGGTTGACCTCGACCGGTGTCCCGCTGTCCGTGTCGGCTGGCGGGGTTCCACCGTCGGTGTTCAAGTGGATGAAGACGTTCATATCCGCCAGGTACCAGTTGATGCCCTGGCGGAGGTCCACGGTGCCGTCGTAGACGTCCCCCGTCATGGGCAGGCCCGTTCGTTCCTCCACCTCCACGTCGAGGCGACAGGTGTCTTGGGGGGTGCTCACCTGGAGGATGCCCGGCGCTCCGCAGGTGTTGTGGCCCACGTCGAAGGTGACGCTCTGGGCGGGCTGGTGGCAGCCCTTCCCTCCCGAGTCTGCGACGAGCAGCACCGCCGTGGTGGCGAGCGCGGCCGTGGCCGCGAGGTTCATCAGGATGACTTTCACGCGTTGACTCCAGTGGAGGGTGAGGCAGGGAGGGACGACGGTTCGCGGGCGGCTGCGCGGCTGTAGCGCACCGCCGCCCAGACAAGCGGCAACGTGACGAGGTCGGTGGGGTCGGCCCAGGCCCGGAAGCTCCGGATGCCGAGCGGCACGCCCAGGGGCCGCAGCAGCTCACAGAAGAGGTCCGCGGCGGGCTGGGAGATTTTGAGCGCGGTGTAGAGGCATGCGGTGAAGGCCGCGCCCACGGCCACCCTGCGGGCCCTGGGCCAGCGCGTCACCAGCGCCAGCAGCGCGGACACGTAGAGCGGCAGGAAGAAGCAGATGGCGACGTCGGACAGCTTGCCGGTGAGGGCGTTGTGGAAGGCGGGCTTGAGCCAGCGGTCATTCACCGCCATCAGCGCCACCGCGAACAGGGGCAGCGGCGCGAGGAACTCCGGCATCGCGGGCAGGCGCTTCATTGGAGCCTCTTCCCGCTCGAAAGGGCCCGCAGGAGGATGGCGTCCGTGAGCAGCTCCACCGGGGCCTGGTCGTCCGTCAGCGGCTCGCCCGCGGGCACCGGCTTCAGCTCTCCGGCCACGCGCTCCGCCAGCGGGCGCAGCGAGGTGGGAAGGGACGGCGTGCGTTCCGCGAGCCGCTCCGCGAGCCCTGGGGCTCCGGCGAAGAGCAGCGTGTTGCTGTGGTTGCGCGCGTCGGCAGCCTTCACCTCCGGGAAGACGGTGGCCAGCGTGGCGCCCACGGCCTCCACCACCGCGCGCTCCTGCGCGTAGCGCCCCACGTTGAAGCAGGCCACGCCACCGGGCTTCAGGCGCGTGGCCACGGCGGCGGCGAACTCACGCGTCGTCAGGTGGAAGGGGACGTAGGGGAAGCGGAACGCGTCGACCAGGATGACGTCGTACTGGCGGGTGTCGCTCGCGAGGAAGGCGCGCGCGTCTCCGACGTGGACTTCCACCTCGGAGGGCAGGTCGAAGTGCGCACGGCCCAGCCGCACCACCTCCGCGTCCAGCTCCACGCCCACCACCTCCACGCCGGGGTACGTCTCCCGCAGGCCCCTGGCGCTCGTGCCCGCGCCCAGGCCCAGGATGAGCACCCGGGGTGCTCGTGGCGCTGTCTGCGCCATGGCGGGGACCAGCAGGTAGTGCCCGAAGACTTCTCCGCGCACAGGCAGGCCAGGCCGGTGGACGCTCTGCACCGCGTAGCCCTCATCGAAGACGAGCGAGCGGGTGCCGTGTTCGTCCTTCACCACCTGGATGAAGGCATAGGGGGACTCGGCCACGTCCACGGCCTTGGGGTCGCGGGGCAGGGCGTGGACACCCAGGGCCAGCGCCACCACGGGCACGCCCACGGCGGGCAGTCGCCACCGCCACCTCAGGTGCCAGGAGGCCGTGAGCCCCAGCACCGCCGCGAAGAGCGCCATGGTGCGCGCGGTGCCCAGCAGCGGCAGCACGACGAAGGCCGCCAGCAGCGTTCCGGTGATGCTGCCCACCGTGGATGCGGAAGACAGCCGTCCGGCATGCGTGCCCGCTGACTCCACTCCCACCAGTCCCACGCGCAGCACGTACGGCCCCACCGCGCCCAGCACCAGCAGGGGCGGCATCGCCACCATCATCAGCAATGCCACGCGGCCCAGCCCCTCCATGGGGCGTCCCCCCAGCACCGCGGCCGTGGCGCCGGGCAGCAGCGCCCGCGCGAGGAAGGGCAACATGGCCAGGGCGAGCGCGGAGAGGCAGAGCGCGCTCAGCAGCAGTGTCAGGCGCCCCGAGCGGTCCGCCACGCGGCCTCCCAGATGCGCGCCCAGCGCGAGCCCACCCAGGACCAGGGAGATGAGCGCGGCCCAGACGGGCGTGCTGCTGCCGAAATAGGGCGCCATCAGTCGTGACGCCGCCATCTCCGACGCCATGACGGTCGCGCCAGTGATGAAGGACAGCCATGTCAGCGAAGACGTGGATCGCATGCTCGGACGCTTGCTTCAGCAAGGTCCGTTCCAGCGCGAAGTCCTCGAAATCATTGATGGGGAGGGACAGCGACGGCAGGGGCACCGCGACAGGCGTGCCAGGGGGGCGTGCTATCGGGCGGCGACGCCCCGGCGTTTCCGGGCGGCGACGACCGTCAGCAGCAGCACCACCAGGGGGACGCCCAGCACCAGCGGCCACAGCCAGAGCGGCTCGCCGCCGTGGATGACGGCGCGGAACTCGCGGCCCTCGGCGGGTGCATCCATCAGCTCCGCGAGGTTGAGCTTCCACTCCACGGTGTCCTTCTGCTCGTTCACCGTGCCGTTCGTCTCGCCGATGCCAGGGCCGTGGATGCGGAGGGTGAAGCGGTTGTTGACGAGCATGGCCTTCACCATGCCCTTCGCGAGCTCCTGAGCGGCCTGTTCCGCGGCGTCGTCACCGATGCCGACCGGCGTGGCGAAGGCCTTCTCCGGGTTGAAGCGCTGGGTGTAGATGTAGTCCCCGCCCTGGCGCTCGATGCGGAAGTCCCACGCATCCTTCGGCGACGACGGTTGGCCCTGGGTGTGCTGCTCGGCGGCGCGGCGGTAGAGCTCCGGGAGCCGGGTGACGTCCTTCACCGTCACGTCGTAGACGAGATGGACCTGGCCGTCCTTCTCGTAGTCCCGGAGCATCACCTGGGAGACTTCCGGGTCCTGGCGCAGCGCCTGCTCCGCCTCGCGCGCCTTCGCGAGCAACGCTTCCTTGGCCTCCGTCGCGCCGCCCAGCCGCGCCAGCGCCGTCAGTGACTTGGGCATCCCCATGTCCACGACCAGGCGCGCCGAACCTCCTGGCTCAATCCAGAGGTCCTGCTCGACGTTGAAGCAGCCCGTCAGGAAGAGGGACAGCGCCGTGAGCAGTAGCGCGGGCCGAAGCAGGGTGCTCGGTGAGCCAGGGAACATGGCTCACCAGTATGCTGGGACTGTTTCACGCGGAGAAGGGGAGGGACGCCACCTTCACCGTGGCGGGGCCCGCCGCCAGCGTCAGCTCGGTGCCCGGCTCCAGCGAGTCCCGGTGCACGTAGCCCAGGGCCACCCGCTGCCCAGCGACAGGCGACTGCACCACGCTGGTCAGCCAGCCCACCTTCTTCTCCCCGCGCCGCAGCTCGGTGCCAGGGGCCACGTCCGCGTCGCCCAGCAACAGCCCCGTCAGCTTGCGGTTCATGTGGCCGCGGAAGGTGGCTCGGGCGATGACCTCCTGCCCGATGTAGCAACCCTTGTTGTAGGAGATGGCGTTCGCCAGGTTGGCTTCCAGCGGAATGGTGGTGTCCACCATGTCCTGGCCGTACCGGGGGACGCCGGCCTCCACTCGGAGCAGCTCCAGGGCTTCGAAGCCCAGGGGCTTCAGTCCGTGAGCGGCGCCCGCGTCGGACAGGGCCCGCCAGGCGTCCTCCAGGCCGGCGCGCGGCACCCACACGTCGACCCCATGGGGCTCGATGGCGGTGCTCCCCAGCAGCCACACCTCATGGCCCGCCAGCGTGGCCGTGCGGGCGGCATGGTGCGACAGCGGCGCATGGGGGCTGCCCAGGGCGGCCGACAGGACGTCTGCCGTCAGGGGCCCGAGCAGCCGGAGCAGGGCCAGCTCCCCCGTGGCCTCGTGGAGCTCGGCGTCCTCGGAAATGAGGTATTTATCCAGGAACTCCCGCACCTTGGTGCCGGTGCCGGGCTCCAAATCCAGGAGGAGGTCTGGCTCCCGCTTGAGGATGCGGGCATCCGCCACCATGGCCCCCTTGACGGTAACCATGGCGGCATAGGCCGCGGTGCCCACTGGCAGGTTGTTCACCTCCTGGGTGACCATCCCGTGTAGGTAAGAGGCCCGGTCTTCCCCAGTGATTCGGAGGGTTTCGCGGTAGGAGGCATCATGGAGGGCCACGGACGCCTTCGCCGCCCGGTACTCTCCCTCCGAGTCTCCATACCCGGCCACGGTTTCCCGGCCGCCCACTGCGCCGAAGCGGGCGCCCGCCTTCTCGTGAAGAAAATGCAGAGACAGCGGTTCCATGTCCGTCGCTATATAGAGGCGAAGGAGCGAATGCCACGATGGATGTGAAGCACCTGTCGTCCTTCCAGGACTTCTCACCGGAGAAGCTCCTGAAGCACAATGTCTTCCAGTCCGGCCGTTTCTTCCTGGACGTGTACTGCCTCCTGCCGGGACAGGCCCAGAAGCCCCACCGCCATGCCACGTCGGACAAGGTGTATGTCGTCCTCGACGGGCGCTGCCGCTTTCGCGTGGGCGCCGAAGAGGAAGTCCACGGCCCTGGCGCCGCCATTTTCGCCCCCGCGGGCGCCGAACACGGCGTCGCCAACGACGGCCCCGATGCCGCCCGCCTCCTTGTTCTGATGTCCCCGCCCCCGGAGCATGCATGAGCTCGACGTCTTCCCCTTCGCCCACTCCCGTGGCGACTCGTGGCGCGCTGGCGCTGCTGGTCCTGGGCCTCGCGGAGAGTGGCCTGTCCATCTTCCAGTGGATGCAGTTGCTCACCCTGCGCGGTGGCGGCTCCACCGTGTGCGGCGTCTCCGACACGGTGAACTGCGAGACGGTGTGGAACTCCGCCTTCGCCAGCCGCGTGCATGACCTGGTGGGCCTGCCCGTGGCGGCCCTGGGCCTCGTGTGGGGTCTGGTTGCGGTGGGCCTGTCCGCGCTGTTCCTGGCGTGGGCTCGCTCGGGCCGTCCGGTGCGTCCGGCGGCCAACGGGCTGCGGCTGGTGGCCGCCGCGGGCCTGGTGTCCGTGGTTGTCTTCGCCGTGGCCAGCGCGCAGTCGGGCGCGCTGTGCCCCACGTGTCTGGCGACCTATGCGCTGGTGGTGGCCTTCGCGGGTGTGGCCTGGAAGGGCCTGCCCGGACCGCTGCTGCCCGGCGCGGGCGAGTGGGGCGCCACGCTGAAGTGGACGGCGGGTGTCACTGTCGCGGTCTTCCTGGCGACGCTGCTGCCCGGCGGGGCAACGCCCAAGGCGTCTGAGGCGTCCGGTGCCGCGCTGTTGCCGCCCGCGCCGCAGGTGGCCAGCACGCCGATGTCGGGCGTGACGCCGCAGACGCCGCCGCCTCCGCCCGCGTCGCTGGAGGAGTTCCTGCGCTCGCTGCCGCCGCAGCACCAGCAGTTCATCGCGGACGCGCTGGCCGCGTACCGCAGTGGGACGCCGCAGCCCGCCGCGTCGCCCGCGCGCCACCGCTACGGTCCGGTGGATGCGCCGGTGAAGATTGTCGAGTGGACGGACAGCAAGTGCCCCCACTGCAAGATGCTGGTGGAGGAGCTGTCCGCGCTGAAGAAGCGGGTTCCCGAAGGGAAGATGTCGCTGGAGGCTCGCCAGTTCCCGCTGGATGGCGCGTGCAACCCGGCGATTCCGCGCCGGGGCCCGGATGCGCCCAGCGTGCGCTGTGTGGCGGCGCGTGCGCAGATCTGCCTGGAGGGCGCGCCGGACTACTGGGAGCTGCGTGAGAAGATGTTTGCCGCGCAGGCCGTGTTGGACACGGAGCGGGCGGTGGAGATCGCGTCCTCCGGCTCGGTGCCGCGCTCGCAGCTGGAGGTGTGCATGAACAGCCCGGCCACGGCGGCGAAGATTCAGGAGGACTCCCGCTACGCCATGCGCCACCACATCCAGGGCACGCCGCTGGTGCTGGTGAACGGCCGCGAGACGGCGCCCTCCGCGCCGTTCCTCTACGCGCTGGTGATGGCGGACGGGAACCCGAGCGCCCCTGGCTTCGACGTGCTGCCTCCGCCGCGCCCGCGCCCGGCCGGTGGCCATGGCCACGGCCACGACGACCACGCGGGCCACAACCACTGAGGACGCGGCACCCGCACCATGGGCAAGCGCGACAAGAAGGGTGAGCCGCCGGTGGCACCGGCGGCTCCTTTCAACAATCCGTTCGCCGCGCTCGCGGTGCAGCGGGAGGCCTTGCCCCAGGCTCCCGCCGCGCCCGTGGCTCAGGCGCCTGTGAAGGCCGAACCCAAGGGCCCCGCGCGCGCGGTGGTTCGCATGGAGCGCAAGGGCCGTGGCGGCAAGGAAGTCACGGTGGTGGAGCACCTGGAGCTGCCCGTGGCTCAGCGCGAGGTGTGGCTCAAGGCGCTGAAGAACTCGCTCGGCTGCGGCGGCGTGGTGGAGGACGACACGCTGGTGCTCCAGGGCGACCAGCGTGAGCGGTTGCCCGCGCTGCTCGAGGCGCGGGGCGTGCGGAAGGTCACGGTCGGCTGACGCGCTGGGCGTCGGGCTTTGCTCGCGGAGGGCGAGGCCTGGTGTTCTCCACCAGGAACTGGCCCACCACGCTCCGGCCATGTCAGGTGACAAAGCGGGTACGGCGAAGGTCGAAGCGTGTGTCGCTTTCGCTGTGCGTCTGGCGCATGTTCGCTCTGTGTGTTGAACCGCGTCTATAATTTGTGCCGATGGCTTTCTCTGGCTCCATCAGGCTTGGCGCTTTGCTTTTCCACCTCGTGGCGGGATGCGCAGGTTCCACTCCACCCCCAATGACCGCTTCCGACGCGGAGGTTGCGAGAGGCCCGTGGACAGAAGTCCCCGCTGTCGAGATGCCCACAGGAGATGCTTCCATCCCGATAAGCCTTCTTCGGGATGTGGCGGAGGCGCTGCTGAAGCTCCCTGGGGCGACTGCGTGCGACCCGGGAACACGGCGTCCCGTCGTGGGGCTCTCCACGGAGTATTGCTCGACGGTGTACGTAGCGGGCGGTCGAGACTCTTTGTCCTGGCGGGTGGCAGAGCCCGTTCGGGGGAGTCATGCTTCCTGCCGTCCGTTCTTCGCGGTGAAGGATGAGGACTATCCATCTTCGCAGGTGTGGGTCGTGGGTTTCGTCCACAACCATCCGTGTGCCGCAGCACCTTCGTCGCAGGACTTGAGCGTGTGGCCTACGGACGCGTTCAAGCCCTTCGTTTCCATGGCGGAAGTGCGCTTGATACCTGGAAACCCTGCTCCAGCAGCTTTCATGGGCTCCGTCATCGAGATGGCATCCGCACTGGTGGCGGAGCGCCAGGATGGGACTCGGCTCTTCCTTCGCTACTTCCCCACGGGCGAGGTCCAGCAGTGGAGCGAAGCCAGGGGCAGTTGGGTCACGCTGGGCATCTGTGCCCCCACTCCTCCTCGTCCTCCGTTTCGGAACGTTGCCCCCCAATGTCGTAGCGGGGGTTTGCAGTTACTCCGTGATTAGGGTCGGGAAAATGAGCAAGGCGCTGACGGTGACAGGGTTGGTCGCGGTGCTTCAAGGGTGCGCCGCGCCTGCATCCGCTTGGAAGGGTGAAGTCCCGTGGCCGGATGAGCATTCGTCCAGAACCGTCGTAGAACCCATGGAGGCTGGTGCCGCGTTGGCTGCCTCGGGCGCAATTCGCGAGGTGGTGAGGACCAACCCATTTCCAAACCTCTTCGGGGGGTGTTCGAGTCCGGAGCAGGGCTTGGACGTCTCCGTCTTCGCGGGGCCGACGCCGGGCTTGTACTTCGTGGCGGTGGACCAACGCTTTGACCGCTGTGGCGGTCCGAGTGGACGTGTCCTCGACTGGTGGGAGGTCTATGCAGTGACGGCTCAGGGGGAGGTGGTCGCGAAGGCTCCGATTCCGACGAGCGAGGAGCCTCCAGCGTCACCGCCTCAAATGCCGCCGCATCCCGTCGAGCCTGCTCGGGACACAGGCACTGCTTCGCCCGCACGAACGTCCCCGTCTGCCCCGGCTCAGCCACCGAATCCCGACGCTCAGTCATCTTCTGTGCCGCCGATACAGGATGGCCCGGAGCAAGTGCCCCCTACGTCAGTGCCTTCTCAAACGGAGTGAGCTTGGCCCGCTTCGGTGGCTCTCCCGCACTTCGTGTGGACCTGGATACCGAGAGGTAGGGGCGTCAGGGACCGGCGTGAAGTTCACGAAGGTGTAACCCGGACACGAAAAAGCCCGGGCCACCGTGAAGGTGTCCCGGGCCTGAATCCACAGTCTGCGCCGTGCGAACTACAGCGCGGCGATGATGGCGTCGGTGAACTCGCGGGTGGTGGCCTTGCCACCGAGGTCGCCGGTGCGGACCTCGCCCGAGCCGTACACCTTGAAGATGGCGTTCTCCATGCGGCGCGCCGCCTCGCCCATCTCCAGGTGGTCCAGCATCATCACCGCGGACATCATCAGGGCGGTGGGGTTCGCGATGCCCTTGCCCGCGATGTCCGGGGCGGTGCCGTGCACGGCCTCGAAGACGGCGGTGCGCTCGCCGATGTTGGCGCCCGGCACCACGCCCAGGCCGCCGACCAGGCCCGCGCACAGGTCGCTGAGCACGTCGCCGTAGAAGTTCTCCGCCACCAGCACGTCGAAGCGCGTCGGGTCCTTCACGAGCTGCATGGCGAGGTTGTCGATGATGACTTCCTCGTAGGTGACGTCCGGGAACTCACGGCCGACCTTGCGGCAGCAGTCCAGGAAGAGGCCGTCCGACAGCTTCATGATGTTCGCCTTGTGCACGGCGGTGACCTTCTTGCGGCCGTGCTTGCGGGCGTACTCGAAGGCGAAGCGGGCAATCCGCGTGGAGGCCTTCTCGGTGATGATCTTCAGCGACTCCACCACGCCCGGGACGATGATGTGCTCCAGGCCGGCGTAGAGGCTCTCCGTGTTCTCACGCACCACGACGAGGTCCACGCCCTCGTAGCGCGTCTTCACGTTCGGTACGCTCTTCACGGGCCGTAGCGACGAGTACAGGTCCAGCCGCTTGCGCAGGCCCACGTTGGCCGACGGGAGGCCACCGCCCACCACTGTGCCCGTGGGGCCCTTGAGCGCGATGCCGCTGCGCAGCACCGCCTCCACCGTCTCGTGAGGCAGGTTGGTACCGTACTTGGCCACCACCTCCGTGCCTGCGTCCTTGTACTCGAAATCAAGGGGGACCTTGAGCGCCTCGAGGACGCGAACGGTGGCCGCCATGACTTCGGGGCCAATGCCATCGCCATTGATGATCGTGACAGTTCGTGTGGTCGCCATGGGTGCGGAGTCACAGCACAATTTCCCTGGTGTCGAAAGGACGAAAACGCCTGGGATTCAGCCGGAGGCATGGGGGCCATGAGGTAGGCACACTCTGGCGGGTCACCCGGCCGGTTTCCGGGCGGGAGGGCATCCGCTCCGAGAGTCAGTGCTCGGACGTGGAGGACGGTCGCGGGCGCCGGGTGGGCTTGCGCCGGGTGTGGATGGCATAGGGCCGGTAGAAGGACTCCCACAGGGCCGCCCGGCGTCCCCGGGGCCGGGTCCGCAGCTCACCCAGGGGCGCCCGGATGAAGAAGGACGACAGGAACAGGTAGGACGCGGTCAGCGTGAGCAGCAGCAGGGTGGCCGTCACGGCCTCGCCGGGAATCCAGGCCACCCCCGCCCGCGCCAGGAACTCGTCGAGGTCCGCGGGCGGCTTCGGGTGGCTGTAGACCTTCACGAACCACGTCATCATCAGGACCATCAGGATGGGCCCGTAGGCGCGGTTGAGCCGGGTGGAGATGGCGGAGAAGAGGGAAAGCTGGATTTGGGGCCGTTCCAGCTCCAGGGCCAGCTCGCGCAGGGCGTCCGGGTCCACCGGCTCGTGCCGGAGCATGGGGGCCCACCAGCCGTCCTCCAGCAGGCGCACCCGGCGGTTCCACAAGTCGTAGTAGCGGTAGCGCCGCGCCTCGATGAGGAGGAACGACACCACCATCCAGATGCCCACCAGGAAGGTGACGTGTGAGCTCTGCGTCGACGCGAAGCCGAAGGAGATGACCGCCGCCGTCGTCGTGAGCGCCCAGTTGGTGGTGGTGTCCAGGCGCGTGCGCCAGGTATCGGAGCGGCTCAGCTCCCCCCGGAACAACTGGGCCATGGCCTGCTGGGAGAGCCAGGGCGACTCCAGCACATCGGTCTTGTCACGTTCACGCGCGGGCATCCTTCGCCGGAAGGTGGGCTGGGCAGTGGGCGTTTGCAACGCAGGCGGGGTGGGGGTGGC